>CACZIT010000060.1 GCA_902781315.1 uncultured Prevotellaceae bacterium | reverse complement strand
CCAGCACCGTCTTATGCTCGAAGAGGTTGAACGACTGGAACACCATGCCCATCTTCTGCCGCAGCCTGTTGACTGGATAGCCTTTGGCGAGAATGTCCTTCCCATCGACGACGATACTGCCGCCGGTAGGTTGCTCCAGCAGGTTTAGACAGCGCAGGAATGTACTCTTACCTGTACCAGAAGGTCCGATGATGGAGATGACCTCGCCGCGATGCACTTCAGTATTGATGTCGCGCAAGACGTCGAGATTGCCATAGCTTTTCTTCAGGTGCGAGATGCGGAGGAGGTCGGATGTCCGAGAACTGTTGTCTGGCGTAAGAGGTTTCGGGCAAGTGCCGTGCTGATGGCGTATAAAGAGCCATGCACCGCCACCTATTATGATCATAAGGAGAGCTACAGCCCACATCCATTGGATTTCCTCATTCTCTATGGTGGTCGGCTGAATGGGGTTGCTGAGTATGGCAGCCTCGCCCTTTCGCGTCATCAGCACGATGTGCGAATCGAGATAGCCGTCGGAAAAGAGCACCTGTTTCTGTCGCTCTTCGGTGATGCTGATAGCCCCCATGGCCATATCGGCCTTGCCCGTCTGCACGGCAGGAATTTGCGCGGCGAAGTCCATAATGAGGTACTCCAGTTGCCAGTTACGCCGGTTGGCCCATTCCGTCAGCAGTTCCGGCTCCAGACCCGACGGCTTTCCATAATTAATGAAATTGAATGGAGGCATGGCCGGATAGGTGGCTATGCGCAGGATGCGCCCCGTGCCGCGTTGTTGGGGAATGTCCATGGCCTCGGGGTCGTCGGCATTGCTCCAGCGATCCAGAATCTGCTGGTAGGTGCCGTCACTGCGGATTTCGGCCAGAAAACTGTTGAAGTCCTGCTGCAATTCGGTATTATCCAGACGGTAACAGGCTCCTATCGGAATCGGCGTAAGTCCTGCGCCCACAGAATCCACCTTTTCAAGCAACTCCTTGTTGAACATCAGCGTCAGGCTTTCACCGCCTGCCGCATCTACCTTGCCGTTCTCTAAGGCTGCCAGCAGGTCGGTCTGACTGGTCATACGTAGTATGTTGGCATCGGGAGCCATGTCGGTGACAGCAATGTCCTGTATGCTGCCGATAATCACTGCCACATTCTTGCCGTTAAGCGCCTGGAAGACAGGCGGAACGCTTGACTGGTCCGCAACATCTGCAGCAGTGTCTGTATCAGTGGCCGTCAGCATCGTTGATATGTAACCCATCATGCCAAACAATGTCAGCATCATAGCAGCAACGATAGCCTTCGTGCGCTTTTGCTGAACGAGGCTCTGGAGCATCATCCCGATGAGCCATGCCATGAGGAAATAGATGATGGCCGTCACGATTAGAGGGAAGAAGGCATCGAACGTTCGCGAGCGTATCAGGTCGGAGGCTCGTGTCATGTCGGCCACAGCGATGTAGCCAACGATGCTTGTGCCCTTCAGCAGACTCACCACCTCGCCCTGATAGACGGGCATCACCGCCTTAACCACCTGTGGCAGCACAATCTTAAAGAACGTCTGCCGCTGCGTGAAACCTAAGGCCAGTCCCGCCTCGGTCTGCCCACGGTCAATGCTCTGAATGGTGGTTCGCAGCATTTCGCTGATGTAGGCCGACGTGTTCATCGCGAAGGTAACAATAGCCACCATGACGCCCGTAGCATCCAGCGGAGCCATCACCACATAGTACATCAGCATGAGCAGCACCAGCACGGGTGTGCCGCGCATCAGTTCGATATACACCTTGGCCACTTGCTGTAGCCACGTCCAGTCCGCCCAGTATCGTACCCAGCACGGCGGCAAAGAGCGTGATAAGCAGCGTCACCTGCAGACCGTCGAGAATCATGCGGTAGCGATCCTCCACTATCAGGTTGTTGCTGAAGCTCTCAGTCACATTGCTAAACATATCCATAACGCTTTTCAACTTTTTTATTTTGTCATTCTACTTTCTTCAAGTGCGCGGTGTGAATGCACTTGCGCCGCAGATACAGAGGGTGGCGGCCATCACCCAGAGTTTTTTCTGTTGTTTCATTGTTGATTCCTTTCTTGTTTATTATACCATATTGTGAACCACACGGCAGCCACCACGAGGCAGGCGATGCCCAGGCCGTAGGCCAATGGCTCGGGCAGGTGGAGCATCTGACGGGAGATGAATACGTAGGTGCTGCAGACGGTGGTCATGAAGAGGGC
>CACZIT010000059.1 GCA_902781315.1 uncultured Prevotellaceae bacterium | reverse complement strand
ATAGTCGTATTGCTGGCGCCCATAATGCAGCGCACACTGTATACCGTCCTTCAGCCACAGCGCATAGACGCCATAACGGAAGGTGACGTGGTTGGGAATTTTCGTGGCTTCCGCCAAGTCTACCACGCTCACTAAGGGATGCAGGGTCTCGAAGCCATACATCTTATTATAGTTATCAATACTGTCAATGGGGATGATCGTTGTGTCACTCATATCTGTCTGTATTAGCTGCAATTTCAGCAAAAAGGGTTATAGCAGCCTTAATCGGGGTAACAGCTTGTTGACAGGAAACTCGTAACTTTGCAACCGGAAACAAACAAATATGAGAATCAAGTTAATCATAGCATTATTGGCAATGGCCATAACGGTAATGGCTCAGGGTGTAATAGATGTGCATAGCCACATCATCACTTCTGAGTTTCTGTCGGCTCTTGAAAGCGAAGGCCGGCTGATGGACGAAGGTTTCCCCTTGCCGAAATATGATGCGGATGCCCATCTGAAGTGGATGGACGAAGCAGGTGTTCAGACTTCTGTGCTGACATTGGCGGCACCCCAGCCGACATCGGCAAAAGTAGTACGTAGGACAAACGAAGTCGCTGCAGAACTTAAGCGGAAACATCCCGGGAGGTTTCTATTCTTTGCAGCTCTTCCCCTTCCCGATGTCGATGCTGCTATCCGTGAGGCCGTCTATGCACTCGATACGTTGAAAGCTGACGGCATTAAGTTGGCCACCAATGCCAACGGGCAGTATCTCGGTGCGCCAGAGCTTGACACACTCTTCTCGTTCCTCAACGAGCGGAAGGCTGTCATCATCCTGCATCCCCATCGGCCTGAGCCTGTAAACAAGCAGGTAATGCAGCAGACACCGCTCGCCATGCAGGAATATCTCTCAGAAACCACCCGTGCCGTTTCGAACATGATCAGCCACAATGTACTGGCCCGCTATAAGAATATCAAAGTGGTAGTGCCACATTGCGGTGCCTACCTGCCACTGAGCATTCCTCGCATGAAATCATTGACTCCCGTGATGCAGAAAAACAAGATGGTTGGCGAAATAGACTGGGAGGCGAACCTTGCAGCCCTTTACTACGATCTTGCTGGTGCGCACTCTCCGGAGGTGATCCGCATGCTGCTTACTATCACCACACCCGACCATCTGCTCTATGGTTCTGATTATCCCTACGTGGCTCCGCAGATGCTCACCCAGAGTCTCCAACGTATGAAGCAGTATCTCACGACGGAGCCTGACCTTCGGCCTTTCCGTGAGATGATCCTTCATAAAAACGCAGAGTGGCTGCAGGGCTTGTCGCAGACAAAGCCAGTCGCAGACAACTATAACGGTAAGATGATTTGCCGGCTGGCTGAAATTGAAGTCTATCCCAAGTATCTTACGGAATACTTGTCGTATGCCAACGAGGTAGACCGATTGAGTGTGGAGCGTGAGCCGGGGGTCGTCTGTCTCTTCCCGATGCAGAGTGCCGAAGACTCGACACGGATTCGCATCCTCGAAATCTATGCCTCAGAGGAAGCCTATCAGCAGCACCTGAAGACCGAGCACTTCCAGAAGTATAAGCAGGGTACGCTGCACATGGTGAAGAGTTTGAAACTGCCCACGATGAAGCCGCTCGACTCAAATACAATGAAACTGATATTCGAGAAACAAAAATAAAGAATGAAAATCATTACCACCGTCATCGCACTGCTCTTGGCAGTGGCAACTGTAAATGCGCAAAAGAATATGAAAGAAAATGTTGATTTCAGTGTATGGCCGAAAGGAGAGTTGAACAGTGCCTATGCCCAGTATTTCACAGGCAATAGCTATCTGGCTCCCCTCGATGCCGAGAATGGAGGTCCCGTGAACGTCACCTTCGAGCTCCGTTGCCGCAACAACTGGCACATCCACCACAAGTCGGTGCAGGTACTCATCTGCGTCTCTGGCTGTGGCTGGTATGTCGAGGAAGGCAAGGAACCTGTCGTCCTGCGCCCGGGTGTGGTCGTGGCCATCCCTGCCGAGGCTAAGCACTGGCATGGGGCCGCTAAAGACTCGTGGATGCAACACATCACCTATATGACTAAGGTAGAAGAAGGCGCCTCCAACGAGTGGCTGGAGCCTGTCACGGATGCAGAGTACGACAAGCTGCCTGCAAGTTCAGCGATACTCGGCGTCGCCGACGCTGAATACAACCAACGCTTCAAGGCCTTTGCTTTCGGCGAGGTGGTGGAACAGGTGAAGACACGTCTCGACGATCGTACCCGCTATATATGCTATCTCGCCACGCTCCTTGGCTGTCAGGGCATCAGCGAATACCGCGAACTGCTGTCCGAAGCTCTCGCCAAAGGCGTGACACCTGTTGAGGTGAAGGAAATCGTCTATCAGGCTACGGCCTATTTAGGCATGGGACGCGTCCGTCCCTTCCTCTCGGCCACC
>CACZIT010000058.1 GCA_902781315.1 uncultured Prevotellaceae bacterium | reverse complement strand
AAGGCAAGAAAATTTGTGTGGACCCAAAATGCGGATATCAAAAAAACGAGTCCTGGGAATCAGGGGGTTAGCTGAAATATAGCTGCAATGTGGGTTAACCATTTTGAATAATTCTTCGTTATTGCCTATCATTTGATGGGCTGTATAGAAACTATCTTGTTTCACACGTTATAGCTTCGACATCTCGTCCAGATACTTCTCTATCTGGCTGGTGATGTATTTCTGTAACTTTTGTGCACTCTTGGTATGCCGAATGGTCCGCACTTCGTTGAGCTTCTTGTTCTGGTAGCGGTACATATCTATGATGAACTTATACATCTCCATCTGCTCATTTGGCGACAAGCAGTTGTCTTTCGCCGAATTCGCTAATCCTTGGAAGCGAGTATCAATTGACTTGCTCAAAGTGAGAATCTGCTTGAAGTGCGGCTCCAATTGGAGGTACGATGTGTTTCGCATATTTTTTATCGCATCGAAGGTTTCGTCAATCATTTTCGCATCGGCTTCGATGGCTTTGACTCTGGCATTCACTTTTGCTGCCTCCTCTGGCGGTAATTTTCGCCCTAAATACGACTCTACGGTTTCCACATCTGAGGTATCTGCCACCTTATCGTCTTCCGAATCCTCGAATTTGAAGTCGCCTGTTATCGTGACGCTCTCTTGCCGGGGTGCTATCAGACTCTTTCCAGAGAATCGGCCCACACGTTGCTCATAGTCGCGATCTTCTTCGTAGTAGCCGTTGTGAGTTGTGATGTGATAGGTTTCACCTGGCACAAAGTCGAGGTTGGTCCACAAGTGACAGAGTGAACCGTCGGGCATGACCGTACGAATACGTCCCACCTTAGGTTTGTCAATTTCCACGCTGAAACTAAAGCGCTTGTTCTTTACAGGCATATACGCTATAAAAGCATCGTCGGCCTGTTTGTCCAGTTCTTCGCTGGTGTCGGCCATATAGACCACGTAGAGGGAGTCTGTCAGGTCGTAACCCACGCGTCCGTCAATCCTGAAGGTATTCTTTGCAGTTTCCTGATTCTTGGTATAGAGGTCGGGGCGCAGCGATGAAATGCCATAGATAGTGCCTTCGGCTTTCGTGTCGAAAGCGTCAGTCTCCCACACGATGGCGTAAACATCGCGCAACTGGGGGTTCTCCAGGTTCTTCGTAGCCAGATACCACATCTCCTGCGTACTCTTCGTCCGGATAGGTAGTGTCGAACTGCGCTGCCCGTCGGCAGAGACAACCTTGATGTCGAACTGCTGGGTGTTGCCAGGCAGCAGGTGCAGAATCTGGTAACTGAACGGCTCGTCGGCCATGAAGTCCTCGTCGATGGTCTTCAGTTCCTTGATGTTGCAAATGAAGTGCGTGATGCGCTCGGCCGACTCGATGAGGCCGGTGTCAGGATTCTTCAGCACGGAATAGGTCTGGCCCTCCTTCATACCAAACTTGTCTCGGATGGACTTGAGCAGACGGAACACGCGGAGCGGATACTGTTGCTCCTTGTTCGTCATGATGGTAAGGTCGTACTTCTTCTGCTCTTTCGACTTCGACTGTGCCAATGCTGGTGCGGCTGCGTTGCCCAAGATGAGCAACATGATGATAAGACGTTTCATTGTTCTTTATAATTGTTTGCCGTTTGTTCCAAGTTGTGTTTTGCAATCTCCAGTTCCAATTGCACCCACTTCACGTAGGCTTCGTTGGCCTGCTTCTTCAGGAGTGCGATTTCTTCTGGCGTATAGCGATAGTTCTCAGGGCGAGTGATGGGAATGTCGCGCTCGGTCAGCACAGCGGGTGTCGGTTCTGGTTGTGAGCACGTGGAGAGTTGGGCGCTGACAACCCCGTCTACATGATTAAGTGCTTCCATGACTGCCACTTCCGTTGTGGCAGGTACTGCTGTTTGCGTTTGAGGTGCATCTTGTGGCAGGGGGACATGCTTTCGCGGAGTCGTTTCACTCTTGGCCCTTGCTTTTGGTTTGCTTTCGATGGCAGCTACAACCTTTGACGCATCCCTTGCTTCTATCTCCTGTGCAGCAGTTTCACTCTTGCTCGTTGCCACAGTAATTGTTGGCTTTGTCAATACTACCTCATTACTCTTTTCTTCAGGCACCATCAACGTCACGCCCACACCAACGATGAGGAGCAGGCAAGCGGCAGCAGCCATCCAGCGCAGGTACTTTGTTCTCCCCTCTCTTTGGGAGAGGCTGGGGGTGGGCTCTTCCAATCGCTGCATGAGCCGTTCGCTCAGGTCGGCAGGCAGGGGCGGCTGCGCCTGCTCATGGCGGCGGATGGCTTCGCGCAGGTTGTCGTCGCCTCGTAGCATGGTGTAGATATCGTTCTCGTTCATACGTGCAAGGTTTTCATCATTTTGTAGAGTTTCTTACGGATTCGGCACAGTTGCGAGCCGACGGTAGAGGGGATGGAGCCTGTGACGTAGGCAATGTCGGCGAGGCTCATGTTGTCGTAGTAGAACATCGTGATGACGGCCTGCTCGTTTGGGGGAAGCATCGTCAGCGCCTGCTCCAGCAGTTGGATGGTCTGGATGTCGTGAGGCCCTTCTTCGGGCGGGTCGAGGGTGAGGTCGGAATGCATGTCGCGATCGTCCATGAACACAATGTCGGGGCGACGCACACGCAGGAAGTTCAGCGACTCGTGGTAAGCGATGCGGCTGAGCCATGTGGCGAACGATGCTTTGCGGCTGTCGTAGCCGTCGATGCCTTGCAATGCCTTGACGAACACGTCCTGACAGACCTCCTCGGCGTCCTCCTGCCGCCCGACGATGCGCCTCACCAACTGGAACACGGCAGCACCGTAGTCGCCGACGAGTCGTTGGCAGGCAGCGTGGTTCCGCTTTCGCAGTTGGTCGATGAACAGGTCTGAGGTTTGTTCCATTTTGATGTCCTTACAATATTATATACACACAAAACGGAAAAACATTGCATTCGAGAGAAAAAAAGTGAGAAAAAAAGCAGGAGGCACAGAACGCCCTGGGCTATGCGGTGCTGCCCCTTCTTTAACTTTGCAGTCTGTAATAAGAGTTCTCAATAACTCTTAAATTATTTAACGTTCAATATACGAAAAATATGCCAGTTTTTCC
>CACZIT010000057.1:1702-5267 GCA_902781315.1 uncultured Prevotellaceae bacterium | reverse complement strand
TGTTCTGGGCTGACCTCCATTACCATCCCAAATAGTGTGACGAGCATTGGATGGGGGGCATTCTATAATTGCTCTGGCCTCGAAAAAGTGATAGTTTCTGACATTGCAGCATGGTGTTCTATTATTTTTGATGGTGCGTATTCAAATCCTCTTACTTATGCCCAGCATCTCTATAGTGATGAAAATACAGAGATTAAGGACTTAGTTATTCCTAACGGTGTGGCGAGTATTGGTAATTATGCTTTCTATGGTTGTTCATGTCTTACCTCAGTTGCCATCGGCAACAGTGTGACAAGCATTGGAGAGTGGGCATTCAATGGCTGCTCTGGCCTTACCTCTATCACTATCCCCAACAGTGTAACGAGCATTGGATGGGGGGCGTTCTCTGGGTGTTTCGACCTGCCCTCCATTACCATCCCAAACAGTGTCACGAGCATTGGAGAGGCTGCGTTCGGTGGTTGCAAAGGCCTGACTTCCATCACCATTCCCAATAGTGTGACAAGCATTGGTGGTTCTGCTTTCGTGAAGTGCACTGGCCTTACCTCCGTCACCATCGGTAGTGGTGTGAAGAGCATTGGACAATCTGCGTTCGAAAGTTGCGAAGGCTTTACTTCTGTCACCATCCCCAACAGTGTAACGAGCATTGGAGATTTTGCGTTCAGGGGATGCTATGGCCTTACCTCTATTACTGTTGAAGAAGGTAATTCCATATACGATTCACGTGATAATTGCAATGCCATTATAGAGAAGGCAACCAATAATTTAATATTGGGCTGTAAAAATACGATAATCCCCAATAGCGTTACGAGCATTGGAAATTATGCGTTCGGAGAATGCAAGGAACTGACTTCCATCACGATTCCCAATAGCGTGACGAGTATAGGACTCTCGGCTTTCGAATATTGTACAAGTCTGACCTCCATCATTATTCCGAATAGTGTGACGAGTATTAAGAACTCTACCTTTAAACACTGTACGAGCCTGACTTCCATCACGATTCCCAATAGCGTGACAAGCATAAAAGGCTATTCTTTTTATAAATGCACGGCTCTGACAACTATAACTATTCCCAATAGCGTGACGATTATTGAAGATGATACTTTTGGTGGTAGTGGTCTAACCTCCATCACTATTCCAAACAGTGTAACAACTATTGGATTAGCAGCTTTCCGCGATTGCAGCAATCTGACTACCGTCATAATTGGCAATGGTGTAACGAATGTTGAACACTATGCTTTTAGAGGGTGCTACGGTTTAAGAGATGTATACTGCTATGTAGAAACTGTTCCAGAAACAGATAACGAGGCTTTCAACCGTTCTTCTATTGGTGAATGTATTCTGCATGTACCCGCAGTCTCAGTCGACAATTATAAGGCATCATATATATGGGGAGCCTTCAAGGAAGTTGTACCCCTAACTGATAGCGACTCGAAGCCAACAGGAATAGATGATGTAAGATGCAAAATATCAGATATACGAGGTACATATTACGATCTGAATGGTGTTCGCCAGTCCGAGCCCAAGAAAGGGATTAATATCCTAAACGGTAAAAAGGTCGTGGTGAAATAATTTCTTAAAAGAACTTAAAATTTATGGGGGTGTATCGACTTTTGATACACCCTTGTTTTATCTTTGCAACCAAGATTGCGAAGACAGGCTGCGCTCGGCATAACCTAAGCAAGCTTGGTTCTGCTCTCACTGGCACTGTCCTTGCACCCGATGACTGATTATTAAACTAAAAATAAAATGATTATGGAATACAAAGTAAGAGCAAACATCGTGATGGGCAGGGAACTTACCATCGAGGCAGAGGACTTAGTAGAGGCTTTGGAGAAGGCACGTGCTATGATGGCCGAGCCTATACCACAGAAGGAACTGACTCCCCTGAGGATTTTTTACGATAATATCAGGGAGGACGGTAAAGAAGTAACAGTAGGATAGCCCTTTTTTCTGTTTCTTGACAATGGAAATCGTAAGAGGATTGTTGGCTCACGGCGGGGACTGCTGTGGAGTTTCTGAAATGATTTGACATTAGTTTTTTTTAATGAAAAATAGTTCCTGAGGGCTGCTGGAAATGAGCGGGATTTTTCTTATCTTTGCAGTTCATTCGCAAATTAAAAACCATACTACAAAACTATGAAGGATGATATAAAAGAAGAACTGAGGGAGGCGGCGCGTGAGGTGTGCCGCCAGTTGGAGCGTGAACAGGAGAGGATAACGGAGGAGGCTGAGCGGCTGAAGAGTTTTATGTTCACGATGGAGTCCACCGAAGAGGTGCTACAGGAGAACGAGCGACTGCAGGGGGAGATAGAACAACTACGCTCGCAATGGCAGGAGGAGAAGGAGCGTAATACGAAGCTGGAGATGCAACTGAACGAGATGAGCAAGATGACGGCGAGCGTGGCTGGAAAGGCTTCGCAGGACGAGTTGCAGAAGGCGCTGCGCGTGTTTGTCAACAAGTCGAAGCGCAAGAAGATGGAGAAGCGCATAGCGGTGAAGGAGATGGTGCTGGAATTGGCCAACGCCAACGGTCTGATATTGCCACAGGATTTGGCTGCAAGCATCGACAGCCTGGACGACGAACAGATTGTGGAGCCCTCGCCAGTGACGACGACGGGCAATGTGACCGAGGACATGTCTGTTCTGTTTAGTGCCGAGACGCAGGTGTTGTGGCAGCGGTTGCGGGATGCTGGTTTCATCATGGCCGACGGCTATGCTTTGGCGGAGGGTGTGTCGGCAAACCAGGCTGCATACATAGCCGACCGCATGGCCGAGAAGTTGCAGATTAAGAAGAAGTGGAAGCTGTTTCAGCAACTATGGGGCATTCCCAATCTGGCTCAGCTGGCTGGCACGTGGCAGCAAACGGGCAAGTTGCCGCCCAGAAGCAGCGAAATTGACAAGCTGACGAAATAAACTGAAAGACAGTGTGTTAGGGTCTTATATAAGTCTTATAGTAGGTCTTATATAAGACCTTTTTCTTTGCCTCATTGTGTACCTTTGCAAACGTAAAGCTTGCGAGCCTGCTTGTGCTCGGCAAAAGATGCATTGCAACGCCACACTCTGTACCTTCAGGTCAGAGAAGCATCATTGCACTCGCGACCGAGGCATTCCCGAAAGCAGTAAACAAATGAAAAAGGTATTTAACCAGAACACGCATCTGGGCGTGAACGTAAAAACAGTGTTGAACAACGACCGCGTAATGAAGACGGGTAAGGACTATCAGGGCGTGCTGCGCCGCGACGTGGAGATTGACGAGTTCCTCTACGACGAGCACTTCACCTTCGTGGAGACGCTGCCTTGGAGCATGAAGCGCAACCCGCGCGTCTATAACGGCCGCTACATCTCCGTAACCCGACAGGACAACGGCAACCTCAGACCGAACTTCAAACCGATGAAGATGGGCGACGATTTCAGCCTGGAGCGCTATGCCCTCGGCGTGTATAACGAACTATGCATGGCACTGGGTGGCCTGGTAGAGGAAGAGTAAAACAGAACTTCTTCAGTTACTTCAGTATTCAGTAAGTATTTCGAGGGGTTGTTATGTATCAAATCCCCTATATATAAT
>CACZIT010000057.1:0-1687 GCA_902781315.1 uncultured Prevotellaceae bacterium | reverse complement strand
AATTATCATCTAAAAAGCAGAATATCAATGACTTACGACATTACAAAACCAACAGCACCAACGATGCCAAACCTCGGAAAAGGGGTTGAATGCATCAAACTTTTGGCCTCTCAAATTACTCCAGACATGCGTGAGGCCGTCGTTCCTATGCTTTTCCCTGCTCTGGGAGCCTATGTTAGTGGTTCTGAATTTCAATATGCAGACCTCACTTGGAAGGAGATTTGTGGTCAAATGGCACATCTGATAGCCGATTCGGGCATGGGTAAGGGCCAATTGACGGCCAGTATTGAAGCAATCATGCGCAAGTTCCGTCAACACGACGAGGACGAATTGCAGAAGCTCGTCGTCTGGCAGAAGGCCGTCAAGACCAAGGGCGCCAATAAGGAAAAACCAGCTCGTCCTGATGTGGCCTTTTTCTTCCCTCCCTCTGACGTCACCAATCCGGCTTTCCTCCAGAACGCGATGGCATGTGAGACTTGCGGCAATCACACGCAGTACTACAATATGACGGAGATTGAGATGGCCGACCGCTTGTGTGGCGGTCACAGGCAGGTAAGCCAGACCATCCGCAATATCTATGACAAGGAGCGCGCCGGAGCTCTCCGTGCCACAGCAGACGGCGTGACGGGCAATCCTACGCTCCGTGCCAACATCACCTTCTCGTCCACGCCTTTCTCTGCTCGCAAGTTCTATAAGTACGAGTTGTTCAACGGCGTACTGGGACGTGTAGTATTCTCCTATAAGGCACGTCAGAATCGTAGCGGCCGTATTCCCCGTCAGGGCACCTACGAAGAATCTTTCCTTCAGAAGCTCGACAAGTTCATTGTCCGTCTGGAGGCTTGCAAGGGTCGCTTTGTCATTCCCCAACTGAACAAGTTGGCTGAGAAGCTGGCGCAAGATATGGCCACTATTGCCGACCTGGCTGACGACGACGTGCTCTGGGATATGGGCAAGCGTGCCATCGTTTCGGCGTGGAAGAACGGCTGCATCCTCTATATCCTCAACGACCAATGCTGGACGCGCGCCATGAGCGACCTTGTGGAGTGGCTGGTCTATCACGACCTTTGGAGCAAGATGCAAATATTCAGCGACATGCTGAAAGGTGACGACATAAGCACATTAGATGCTGTCAAGAAAGGCCCCAAGAACATGCTGGAAGACCTGCCGAACCCATTCAACGAGGCACAGCTGGAGGTACTCCGATTAAGCGTCGATAAGCCCAAGGAGGGCACTAAGCGCCAGTTGAGTGTATGGACTGCTCGTGGCTTCATCACTTTCTCTAATCAGACGGGATTATATACCAAGACTGACAAATATTTGAAACAGGATGGAAAAGTATGAAGGTCGCAGAGCGACTTGGACTCCGCGTCCGCATGCACAAAGCCCTGTGCCCGTTTCATGACGACCGACACCCAAGCCTCTCGTTCCGCGTCAGCAAGAATACCTTCCGCTGCTTTGTCTGTGGGGCCTCTGGCGGACCTATCGACTTGGTGATGCGCTTTCTGAACAAACCTTTTCTTGATGCCACAAGATGGCTTGCAGATGAGAACAACATCATCCTGGAAGAGTGGAAACCTCAGACATCAGCCATCAGCCATCAGACATCGTTCGACGCCAGTCGCTACGCTCGATACTTCGACCACCCTTTCTTGAATGAGCCGGCCCGCAAGTTCCTCTTCGACGAGCG
>CACZIT010000056.1 GCA_902781315.1 uncultured Prevotellaceae bacterium | reverse complement strand
ACGTTTAAAATCCATAGTATTACGAGCTGCATCAATCAGGCTGTCGGCCTCCGATTCCTTTTGTGCCGACGGACTGCTCTTCTCGCACGAGGAGAAGGCGAATGTGAGTGCCACCATCGCCATGAGGGCGATGGCAGCGTACTTTAGGGTATGAAAATTCTTTATCATCGGTGATCTCTTTTTTTTATCGTTCATATTAACAGACGTAGGGTGTTGCCTTCAATGCTGATATGGCGACTGAAGTGACGCAGGAAGGAAACGGATAGCTCGTTTTCTGCATTCGACAGTACGGCAGGATCGATAGGCTGCGGACAAATAGCTGTGACATTCAGCTCTTCGTTCTGCTCGGTGTACGACAGGGTGAGGCTGGTGCCTGGTGCTGTGCCTATGATAATCAGCAGCTCGTCGATGACGTGCATCACGCGCTGGGTCTGCTTGTGCGTCAAGTTATAACGCTGGCAGAACTGTTCCATCTGTGCCACCATGGCATACAAGTCAGCGTGCTCGCTCTCGACGAGGAACGTCGTTTCGTGTATCTGCCGTATGAACTTGCGCGTCAGCTCACGCTGCGGATGGTCGAAGAGCTGTTCGGGCGTGCCGTCCTCATAGACCACACCCTCGGCAAAGAACAGCACGCGACTGCTCACCTGCTGAGCAAAGCGCATCTCATGGGTGACCACAATCATCGTCATTCCATCACGGGCCAGCCGTGTCATCACGCCGAGCACTTCGCTCACCATCGTGGGGTCGAGGGCAGAGGTAGGCTCGTCGAAGAGCAGTATCTCGGGCTTCATGGCCAGCGCGCGGGCAATGGCCACACGCTGTTTTTGGCCGCCCGAGAGTTGGTCGGGCATGGCGTCGGCACGTTCTGCCAGTCCTACCATCGCAAGCAGTTCGAGCCCCTGCCGTTCAGCCTCCTGGCGACTCATACCCAGCAGCTCGATAGGCGCCATGGTGATGTTATCAAGCACGGACCTACCATTGAAGAGGTTAAACGACTGGAACACCATGCCCATCTTCTGGCGAAGCAGGGACACGTCGGCATCAGGTGCCAGCATATCCTGTCCGCCAATGATGATGCTTCCAGCTGTCGGCTGTTCCAATCGGTTCAGACAGCGCAGGAAGGTGCTCTTGCCCGTGCCCGAAGGTCCGATGATGGAGATGACCTCGCCGCGGTGTACGTCGAGGTTGATATCCTGCAGCACGTCAAGTGTGCCGTAGCTCTTTTTCAGGTGGAATATGCGGATGATGGGGGTGTCGTCGGGAGTATCCTGATGCGAGTCCGCTGTCTGTATGGCAGAATGGCGACCTGACTGCCGACGATAGGCCAGCCATGCGCCAGCGCCAGACACGATAACCAGTAGGGCAACCCAGAACCATGGCGAGTGCTCTTGAGGCTTGGGAGAAGATATGAGGTCGGCAAGTGTCTCTCCCTTCCTGGTGATGACCACTGAGTGGGAGTCGACGTATCCGTCGGAGAAGAGTACCTGTTTCCGGCGCTCCTCCGTGGCGCTGATGCCTCCCATGGCCATATCGGCCTTGCCCGTCTGCACGGCGGGAATCTGCGAGGCAAAGTCCATCGTCAGGTATTCTATGCGCCAGCCGCGCCAGTTGGCCCATTCTGTCAGGTAGTTGATCTCCAAGCCTGACGGCTTGCCGTAGCTGATGAAGTTAAACGGCGGAATCGACGGGAAGACGGCCACGTGCAACAACCGTCCCTTGCCCGTCTGCTGTGGCACGGGGACAGCCGATGGCTCGTCGGCATTGCGCCAGCGGTCAAGTATCTCCTGATAAGTACCGTCTGCACGAATCTCGGCCAGATAGCTGTTGAAGTCCTGCTGCAACTCCGTATTGTCCAGACGGAAGCAGGCTGCAAGGGGTATCGACGGCAGGCCGGCATTCACAAAGTTGTATTTCGACGACAGCTTCTTGTCAAACATGAAGGTCAGGCTCTCGTCGACAGCAGCATCCACCTTGCCCTTGTCAAGGGCAGCCATGATGTCGGTCGTCGTGCTGAGGCGTAGTATCTCGGCATGGGGAGCATTCTTGCTGACAGCCAGGTCCTGGATAGCACCGAGAATCACGGCAATCCGCAGATTGTTCAACTGGTTGATCGGCAAAATAGTATCGGCTGCAGATGCCTCCGACATATCCGATGCCGCATCGGCATGCTGCGACGGCTGATAGCCTGCCAGTCCCAGCAATACCAGCAACATCGCCACCACGCCAGCCTTCATGCGCTTTCGCTGCACCAAGGCCTTCAGCAGCAGTCCGATGAGCCAAGCCACGAGGAAATAGATGATGGCCGTGACGAGGAGCGGGAAGAAAGCGTCGAACGTGCGCGCACGAATCAGATCAGAGGCACGCGTCATGTCCATGACTGCCACATAGCCCACGATGCTCGTGCCCTTCAGCAGGCTCACCACCTCGCCCTGATAGACGGGCATCACCGCTCTGATGACTTGTGGCATCACAATCCTGAAGAAGGTCTGCCGCTGCGAATAGCCTAAGGCGAGACCAGCCTCGGTCTGTCCGCGGTCGATGCCCTGTATCGTGGTGCGCAACATCTCGCTGATATAGGCTGCCGTATTCATGGCGAAGGTCACGATGGCCACCACGATGCCCGTGGCTTCCATCGGTGCCATAATCACATAGTACATCAGCATGAGTAGCACCAGCACGGGCGTACCGCGCATCAGGTCGATATACACGCTGGCCGTGCGTCGCAGCCACGCCCGCCGGCTCATGCGCATCCAGCATACCAGTCCTCCCAGCAGCGTGCCTAACAGCACGGCGAAGAGCGTGATGAGCAGCGTTACCTGCAGACCGTCAAGTATCATCCTGTAGCGGTCCTCTGCTATCAGGTTGTTCATGAAACTCTCTACCACGCTGTCAATAAAACTCATCACCATCATCTGTTCGTTACTCCTTTCTCTAAATAGTCCTGATACATGGCTTTCATGTCCTGCTGCAACATGTGCTCATACATCTCAGGCATCTCGGCATAACACTCCTTGTAGTTCGGACAGTACAGCATTCATGAAGGGCTTCGCTGGTTCAATAATTGTCTTCAAACATAAAAGGAAGTACAAGTATTGGAAGGACATTTATTGGGAGGACAAACATATTCGTAATAGGGTAACCTTGGATTATAGCCTCCTGCAACCTGGTCGAGATCTTCCTCATCGAGTTCCTGACTCATCACTACCTGTTCATCACCGTTCTTTCCAGTGATAGAAACCTTCTTCACGTCG
>CACZIT010000055.1 GCA_902781315.1 uncultured Prevotellaceae bacterium | reverse complement strand
TGGGCGATGGAAGGATTTGCCACCTTTTTATATTATTTCAATGAGAATTGTGTAGAATAAACAGGGATATACGGGAATTATCAGGAAAAAATCGTAATTTTGCAGCAGATATTCTAATAAAGTAAACAGGACAGATGATGAAAAAGAAATATCTGTTGGCCGCCATAGGGGTATTGGTAATTCCTTCCGGGCTCAGGGCGCAGACTGCAGGGCAGGACTCAACGGCGGTGTCGAGCCTCCGTGTGGGCTACTCTAATGCTGGAGCGAATACACTGGCAGGAGCCGTTGACAAGGTGACGGAGGAAAGGATGAACAAGGGTCTGAAGATTTCGTCGCTCGACGCACTGAGCGGTCAGGCTGCCGGTGTGCAGGTGACCAGCAGCGGCAATCAGGAGGCAATGGTGTCGGCTGTGCGTGTCCGCGGCACCACGTCGCTGACGGGTGGCAACGACCCGCTAGTCATCATCGATGGGGTGACCTCCGACCTGACAACCCTCTCCACCATTTATCCTGCCGACATCGAGAGCTTCACCATCCTGAAGGATGCCTCCGAGACGGCACAGTACGGCAGCCGCGGTGCGGCGGGTGTCATCGAGGTGGCCACGAAGAAAGGAGGTTCCGGACGGGCGTTCCATATCTCCTACGACGGCACCATCGGCTTCGAGAGCATCTATAAGAGACTGGGGATGCTCAGCGGCACACAGTTCCGTAGTGCAGCAAGTGCTCTCGGCATGAGCTACATCGACGGCGGAGCCAATACCGACTTCCAGCGGAGCATAGAGCGTACGGGATTCGTGCAGAACCACCACATCGCTTTTGGCGGTGGCAGCGACCAGTCGAACTACCGGGCCTCACTCGGCGTGATGGAGCACCGCACGGTCATCCAGACCAACCGCTACCGCAACTACATCGCCAAGCTCGACATCAGCCAGAAGGCTTTCGAGAACCGTCTGACTGTTGACCTCGGCATCTTTGGCTCACTGCAGAAGAATGCCTACCTGCCCTTCCGCCAGAAACTGCTCTACTCGGCACAGACCTTTAATCCCACACTGCGCGACGGACAAAATGCCGACGGCAGCTATAGTCAGGTGACGGAAGCCCTGTGGATCAACAACCCCAACTCGCTGCTTCGCATGTCACAGGACGAGGACAACAGCCACTTCAACGTGCATCTGAATGCTACCGCCTCATTGCTCCCCAGTCTGCAGTTGCGCGGTTTCGCCTCCTATTCGTATAACACCATTGGCAATGCGCACTACTATCCCACCTTTGTGTGGAGCCACGGCGAGGCCTATCGGGGACACGACAAGAGTGAGGAACTGCTGGGTAACCTGTCACTCGATTACACGCTGCACACTCAACACTCAACGCTAAACCTGATGGCTTTGGCCGAGGCTGAGAGCCAGAAGGGAACGGGATTCTTTGCCACCACGACGGGCTTCTCTACCGATGCCTTCGGCTACGACAAGCTGTCGGCAGGAGCCTCACGACTGTGGGACGGCACCGACTCCTACGCCACCGATGCCCACATGGAGTCGTTCCTGCTACGTGGACAGTACACCTTATTAGATAAGTACACCCTCACCGCCAATGCCCGTGCCGATGCCTCGTCAAAAGTGGGGCGCAACAACCGCTGGGGCTTCTTTCCTTCTGTCAGTGCCGCGTGGGTCATCAGCCGTGAGTGCTGGATGCAGCAGTTCAGCTTCATCTCGAATGCCAAGTTGCGTATGGGCTATGGCCTGTCGGGTAATCTCGGAGGCATTGACTCCTACAACTCCATGCAGATGATGCAGCCCAACGGTGTGGTGCCAATGGGAGGCACGACGGTCACCACACTCGGCATCATCCGAAATGCCAATCCCAACCTGAAGTGGGAAGTGAAACGTACGTTCAACGTGGGCCTTGACCTGTCGTTGTGGCAGCGGCGCATCGCACTGACCATCGACTACTACCGCTCGCGCACCACCGACATGCTCTACGTCTACGACGTGCCCGTGCCCATCTTCACCTACGACAAGCTGCTGGCCAACCTGGGCGAGATGAAGAACAGCGGTCTGGAGATAGGCTTCGGCATTACGCCGCTGCGAACCCGCGACGCCGAACTGACCATCAACATGAACTGGACCTTCGAACGCAACCGCCTCGTCTCACTCAACGGCTACTACGACGGGCAATACCTCACGGCTCCCGACATGAAGGGCATCTCGGCCCTCTGGGGTGCCGGTTTCCATGGAGCGAGCGACGTGGTGATGCAAATCGTGGGAGAGCCCCTCGGCGTGTTCTATCTGCCCCACTGCAACGGACTCACGACCAATGCCGACGGTTCGAAGAGCTACGACGTGACGGGCGAGAAGTACATCTGCGGACAGGCCACGCCAAAAGCCATGATGGGCTCGAACATCGCCTTCCGCTACCGGCAGTGGGACCTGACTATGCAGATGAACGGTGCCTTCGGCCACAAGATATACAACGGCACGGCACTCACCTACATGAACATGCTCTCGCTGCCCAACTACAACGTGATGCAGGGCGCACCCGAGGCCAACATTCAGGACCAGACCATCAGCGACTACTGGCTGGAACGGGGTGATTACGTGAACATCGACTACCTGACGCTGGGCTGGACTGTTCCCCTTCGCAGCCGCTACATACAGGGTCTGCGGCTGTCGGCATCGGTCAACAACCTCGCTACCATCACCGGCTACAGCGGACTGACACCGATGATTAACAGCAGTGTCGTCAACAGTACGCTCGGCATCGACGACAAGAACACGCTGCCACCGTATCGGAGTTATACGTTGGCAGTCAGTATACAATTTTAAGGATGACTTACAATGGAAAGAAATAAAATACTATGCTCTGCATTTCTGCTCTTCACGTTAACGTCTTGTTCGCTCGACGAGTCGCCTCGCGACCAGATACCCGAGGAAGAGGCTTACACCACGGCCACAGCCCTCTATCAGAACTGTGTCGCCACATTATATAATTATATAGGAGGCTCAGCCGATGGTCAGGGACTGCAAGGCACCTGCCGTGGTGTCTACGACCTGCAGACCTTCGGCTCCGACGAAGCCATGCTGCCCACACGCGGCGGCGACTGGTACGACGGCGGGCTCTGGCAGGACATGTATCGTCACACATGGACTGCCGGCCACGACCTGCCCAAAAACGCCTGGCTCTATCTCTACAAGGTCATCGCACTCTGCAACCGTTCGCTCAAGCAGCTTGATGCCCACCAGGGCCTGCTTGGCAGCCAGCAGTTGTCGGCCTACAAGGCAGAGGTTCGCGCCCTACGTGCCATCTACTACTGGTATCTTATGGACCTTTTTGGCCGTGTGCCGCTGGTCACATCCACCGATGTGTCGATGAACGAGGTGCGGCAGTCGGAGCGCGGCAAGGTGTTCGACTTCTGTGTTGCTGAACTGAAGGAAGCCCTGCCCCTGTTGTCAGCCGAAAACAGCATCAGGCCCGGCGACTATTATGGTCGCATCACCCAGCCTGTGGCACTCTTCGTCCTGGCCAAGCTCATGCTGAACAGCAGCGTGTATAGCAGTACGACGGATGTTGCCGCAGCCTACACCGCCTGCATCGACTATTGCAACCGCATCGAGGCACTGGGCTTTGCCCTTGAACCCTCTTACGCCACAAACTTCTCTGTACATAACGAAAACTCTGTGGAAAACATCTGGGTCATTCCCATGGACAAGAATCTCTATGCCAACCAGCAGCAGAACCTCTACCGTTCCTATCACTACCGACATGCCGCAGCCTACGGCTTCACGGCTGAGAACGGCTCCTGCGCCACCCAGCGCACACTCGACATTTTCGGCTATGGCACCAGTCAGGTGGACAACCGCTTTGCCCTCTGCTACTGGGCTGGCACCGTCACAGACCTCAACGGCACTACTGTTACCGACCGCACTGGGCAGCCCCTCATCTATGAGCCGCGCGAGGTTTCGCTCGACCTCAGTGGCAGCCCATACGTGGAGACGGCAGGCGCAAGGATGAAGAAATTCGAGGTGGACAAGAATGCCATAAAGGACGGAAAACTGATGGACAACGACATCGTGCTCTTCCGCTTCGCCGACGTGCTGCTCATGCGGGCAGAGGCCAACCTCAGACTGGGCAACGACACTGAGTCGCAGACCGACTACGATGCCGTTCGCCATCGGGCAGGAATGCCCACACAGACCGTCACGCTGCAGCGGCTGCTCGACGAGCGTCTGCTGGAACTCTGCTGGGAGGGCTGGCGTCGTCAGGACCTTATCCGTTTCGTCCAATACCAGACACTCTACGATGGTGTTGATCGTCCGGACGAAAGCGACGGCCATACCACGCTCTATCCCATACCTGCGGACGTCATGGCCCTCAACCTCAACCTGGCGCAGAATCCCGGATATTGAAAGCAAACCATTCTCAGGAGCATGAACAATACTATATATCATATACAGCAATGGATTAACGAGGCCGATGCCATAGTGGTAGGTGCTGGCTCTGGACTTTCATCAGCCTGTGGTTACAGCCACTACAATACCGTGCCGTTCTTCACGGACAACATGCAGCCATTCATCGAGAAGTACGGTTTCCGCTCACTGTTCCAAGGGCTGACCTACCTCTACTCCAGTCCGGAAGAGGAATGGGCTTACCTGGCACATTATGTCAAGCTGATGTATGATACTCCAGTTGGAAAACCCGACAAAGACTTGCATCAGCTGCTGAAGGACAAACAATATTTCATCCTGACCACCAATGTCGATATGCAACTGGACAAGGAGTTCCCTACTGAGCAAATCT
>CACZIT010000054.1 GCA_902781315.1 uncultured Prevotellaceae bacterium | reverse complement strand
GAGGTCGCGGTCTTCGGTATCGATGATTGCCTGAACGGGTGTGCCAAGGACTTTGACACCATATTTCTCGAATACACCTTTCCTGTAAAGCTCCACGCCACAGTTCAAAGCTGTCTGTCCGCCGAAGCTCAGCAGGATGCCGTCCGGCCGCTCCTTTTCTATGACATGCTCCACGAAATCAGGCGTGACGGGCTGAAAATAGATAGTGTCCGCCACGTCCTTCGAAGTTTGGACAGTTGCAATGTTAGGATTGATGAGCACCGACCTGACACCTTCCTCTTTCAAGGCTTTCAGAGCCTGAGCACCGCTGTAGTCAAACTCTCCCGCCTGACCGATCTTGAGAGCACCGGAGCCAAGAAGGAGAACTTTATTGAGGTTTTGAGGTTTTGGTTTTTTGAGGTTTTTAGGTGAATATACCTTATAACCCGGAAGCGAAGCGATCTCATAACCTGAAACTTGACGGACAAACTCATCAAACATCCACTCCGTATCTGTCGGTCCTGAACAGGCTTCGGGATGGAACTGTGCAGAGAACCATGGCATTGTCTTGTGGCGTATGCCTTCGTTTGAGCCGTCGTTCATATTGACGAAGATAGGTTCCCAGTCAGCAGGCAACGTCGAGGCATCAACGGCATAGCCATGATTCTGGCTCGTGATGAAGCAACGGGTGGTGCCCACAAGCTGCACCGGCTGGTTATGACTGCGATGACCATACTTCAGCTTGTATGTCTTTGCACCTGCAGCCCTTGCCAAGAGTTGGTTGCCGAGACAGATGCCCATGAGGGGCCGTACATTCGGATTGTTGAGGAAGGTGCGGATGTGCTCCACGGTCTTATTGCATTGCTCAGGGTCGCCAGGGCCATTCGCCAGGAACAATCCATCGAAGTCAAGTTGGTTGAAGTCATAGTCCCATGGAACCCTGATGACTTCAACGCCTCTATTCACCAAGCAACGGATGATGTTTGCCTTTACACCACAGTCAACAAGAACGACTCTTGGAAATGAAGAATGAAGAGTGAATAATGAAGAATTTGCTGCCGCCGTAGGGCCTGGCTTGTACGTGATGACCTCCTTGCAGCTCACTTGCTCCACCCAATTGATGCTACCATAGTCAGAGTGTTCTGAGTAATCAGAGTTCTCAGAGATGATGATACGACCTCGCATCACGCCAGACTCCCTGAGCTGTTGGGTGAGCCTTCGCGTGTCGATGCCCGTAATGGCAGGAATCTTTTCTCGCTTTAGCCATTCGGCAAGCGACTCCTTGGCATTCCAATGGCTGTACTTCTCGCTGAAATCTGCCACAACGAGGCCCTTGACGTGAATCCGCTCGCTTTCCATGAGCTTGGGCAAAGGCTCGCCTCCTGTTTCAGGCACGCCGTAGTTTCCTATCAAAGGATAAGTTGTCACAAGTATCTGGCCTGCATAGCTCGGGTCGGTGAGGCTTTCTGGATAGCCTGTCATTGCTGTGTTGAACACCACTTCGCCCACGGCATTTGCTTCGTAACCAAACGACCAGCCGCAGAACTCTGTGACAGCTCTTCCACTTGGGTCGTTCATGTTCTTGAAAGCAGCATCCCATTCAAGGGCGATGGCTGTCGAGCACGCCACGCTTGCCTCTTGGTTTACGCTTCGCGCAGCAGACTCGCTTGGGAAATGCTCGGCGAAGATGCTGC
This sequence comes from uncultured Prevotellaceae bacterium, assembly GCA_902781315.1. Lineage (GTDB taxonomy): Bacteria > Bacteroidota > Bacteroidia > Bacteroidales > Bacteroidaceae > Prevotella. The sequence goes on along the minus strand of CACZIT010000054.1, from coordinate 16,925 downwards.
GATAGTAGTACTCCTCCTTGTTGAGCGGCGGATTGATGGGGAAACGTTCTGCCGCATGTGCCATTTGTTCGTCGCTGACAGCTTCGGAGGTAATCTTCTTCAATGTGTCAATCCATGAATAGCCCACGCCGTCGCTGAATTGTTCCTTCTGCCGCCAAGCAATCTCTGCCGGCAACATATCGGCAAAAGCTTCGCGGACTATTTTCTTCTCAATCGTTGAGCCAAGGCACATCTTTGCCTCGGGGTTGGTGCGCATGGCCACGTCGAGGAACTCTTTGTCGAGGAAAGGCACACGTCCCTCCACGCCCCATGCCGAGAGGCTCTTGTTGGCACGGAGGCAATCGTAGTAATGGAGTTTGCTGAGCTTGCGGACGGTCTCCTCGTGGAATGCCTTTGCGCTCGGTGCTTTGTGGAAGTAGAGATAGCCGCCAAACACCTCGTCTGCTCCTTCGCCACTGAGTACCATCTTGATGCCCATCGATTTGATGACACGGGCAAGGAGATACATCGGAGTGGAAGCACGGACAGTCGTCACGTCGTATGTCTCAATGAAGTAGATGACATCGCGTATGGCATCAAGCCCCTCCTGTATGGTGTAGTTGATTTCGTGATGTACGGTGCCGATATGGTCGGCCACCAGCTTTGCTTTTGCCAAGTCGGGAGCCCCCTTCAAGCCTACCGCGAAGGAATGTAGACGAGGCCAATAGGCGCGTGTCTGCGAGTTGTCCTCTATGCGATGCTCGCTGAACTTCTCGGCAATAGCAGAGATGACAGAAGAGTCAAGTCCGCCGCTGAGCAGTACGCCATAGGGAACGTCGGACATCAACTGACGCCTCACCGAGTCCTTGAGAGCATCACGAATAGTGTCGACGTTTGCTTCGTTATTCTTCACAGCATCATATTCAAACCAGTCACGATGGTAGTAGCGTTTCATACCAGGCTCTCTGCTCCAATAGTAATGCCCTGGCAGGAAGGGTTCGTATCGCTCACACTGCCCTTCGAGTGCCTTCAGTTCGGAGGCAACATACACGGTGCCGTCGCTGTCATAGCCTATATACAGAGGTATCACGCCGATGGGGTCGCGGGCTATCAGGAAGGCATCCTTCTCTTCGTCGTAAAGGGCGAAGGCAAAGATGCCGGAGATGTCCTCCAGGAAGTCGATGCCTTTGTCGTGATAGAGCGCAAGGATGACTTCGCAGTCGCTGCCCGTCTGGAAGTCGTAACGTCCGGCATATTGGCGACGAATCTCCTGATGATTGTAAATCTCGCCGTTGACGGCCAGCACCACCTTCCTGTCGGGCGAGAACAAAGGCTGACCACCGCTCTCGGGGTCGACGATAGAGAGGCGTTCGTGGGCAAGGATGGCTGAGCCGCCACAATAAATGCCGCTCCAGTCCGGGCCACGGTGCCTGATTTTCTGACTCATGCGCAGTGCTTTCTCGCGAAGCTCGTGCGTCTGCTTCTTGATGTTGAAGATTGATACTATTCCACACATAATGTTATTTACTATTTAATCATTTCCCATTTACCATTTCTCCCTCTCCCACGGGAGAGGGGTAAGGGGTGAGGACATTCTCAGCGTGCGGCGATGCCGATTTTCTCGTGCGGCGATTAACTTCGTCGCACGCGGAAATTCGAGATGCCGAGGTTCGCTTTTCTTCATTCCATTCATGTCTCTGTGGCTCAAAGGCTTTTTATTCCACCGTTACGCTCTTGGCAAGGTTCCTCGGGCGGTCAACGTCTTTGCCCTTACAGACTGCGATATGGTAGGCCAGCAACTGGAGGGGTATGCTGGCGATGAGTGGCTGGAAGCACTCGAGCGTGTCGGGAAGGGTGATGATGTGGTCGGCAAACCTCTGTATCTGCGTGTCGCCTTCAGTGACGATTGCCGTGATTCGTCCGCCTCGCGCCCGCACCTCTTGGATGTTCGAGATGACCTTCTCGTAGAGACGGTCGCGGGTGGCAATGACGAAGACGGGCATTTCGCTGTCGATGAGGGCGATGGGGCCGTGCTTCATCTCGGCAGCAGGATAGCCTTCGGCATGGATGTAGGAAATTTCCTTCAGCTTCAATGCGCCTTCCAGAGCCAGGGGATAGTTGTAGCCGCGCCCTAAGTAGAGGCAATTCCGGGCATAGGTGAAGATGGGAGCAAGGTGCGCTATCTGCTCATTTGTCTTGAGGGCTTGCTTCATCTTGGCAGGAATCAGTGTCAGTTCCTTCACCATCTGCCGATACAGCTCCCCGGAGATGGTCTTCCGTTCTGCTGCCAGACATAGCGCCAGCATTATGAGCACGGTCAGCTGGCCGGTGAAGGCCTTGGTGGAGGCAACACCGATTTCCGGGCCGACATGGATGTACGTCCCCGTGTCTGTGGCTCGGGGGATGCTGGAGCCTATGGCGTTGCAGATGCCGTAGATGAAGGCTCCTTTCTGCTTGGCAAGCTGGATGGCAGCCAACGTGTCGGCAGTCTCGCCGCTCTGCGAAATGGCTATCACCACATCGTCCTTCGTCACGACGGGGTTACGGTAGCGGAACTCCGAGGCATACTCCACTTCGCATGGGATGTGACACAAGCTTTCGAAGAGCTGCCCTGCAATGAGTCCGGCGTGCCAAGACGTGCCGCAAGCCACGATGACGATACGCTTCGCGCCAACCAACTGCCTGCGATGGTCAATCATGGCCGACAGCGTCACATGGTCACTCTCCACGTTGATGCGCCCTCGCATACAGTTCTTCAGACACTCGGGCTGCTCGAAGATTTCCTTCAGCATGAAGTGCTCGTAGCCGCTCTTCTCTATCTGTCCGAGGTTGATGTCCACGGTGCTCACCTTCAGATGCTGCTCTTTGCCGAGGATGCTCAAGACCTTCAGCTCCTCGCCCAAGCGAATGACGGCGATGTTGCCGTCCTCCAGATAGACCACCTTATCTGTGTAGTCGATGATGGGACTGGCGTCGGAGCCCAGGAAGAACTCGTCCTTGCCGATGCCCACTACGAGTGGGCTCTGCTTGCGTGCTGCTATAATTTGCTGGGGCTCGCGCTTGTCGACGATGGCGATGGCATAGGCTCCTATCACTTGATGGAGTGCCACCTGCACGGCTTCGAGCAACGTGATGTTCTTCCTGACCATGATATACTCCACGAACTGCACCAGCACCTCGGTGTCTGTGTCGCTCTTGAACTCCACGCCTTTCGTCTGGAGCTGCATCTTGATGTCGGCATAGTTCTCTATTATGCCATTATGGATGATGGCAAGGTTCTGGCTCCGGGAGTAATGAGGGTGAGCGTTGCGTGCCGACGGCTCGCCATGCGTCGCCCAACGCGTATGGGCAATGCCCACGCAGCCCGTCACGTCCTTGTCGCTGCAATAGTCGGTCAGGTTGTCAACCTTTCCTTTGGTCTTGTACACGTTGAGCTCGCCGCAGTCGCTTATCATTGCTACTCCGGCACTGTCGTAGCCACGATACTCCAGACGCTTCAGGCCTTTAATCAGTATCGGATAGGCTTCCTTCGTTCCGATGTAACCTACAATTCCACACATAACATTATTTACTATTTGACAATTTACAATTTATGTATGATTTAGTCATTTCATTATTTATTCCCCCTAAAGGGGGAGTTAGAGGGGGGCTATATTTCACAAATGCCTGGTTGACGAGTCGGTTTCCCCTGTGAAGTACCAGTCGCCTTGGTGCTCAGGGCAAGCGGCGTGCAAGCCTTCGATTGTCTGAAAGACGAACTCCACCGGTGCTTGCATTCCTGCGGGACGAAGCATTTCGGCCATCTTCCCGTTGATGTCTTCAATGCAGAACGGTTCGTAGATGGCACTGACGCAGTTACGTTGCTCTGCTGCTGGCTTACGGAGCTCAGTAAGACATGACTCGTAAGTGTCTGTGATTAGTTGCCACATACCACGCTCTTCGATGAGGGCGATGGCGGCACGAAAAGCACAGAACTCCTCCAGGCGCGCCATGTCGATGCCATAGTAGTCGGGGTAGCGAATCTGTGGCGAACTGCTCACCATTACTATCTTCCGAGGATGCAAGCGGTCGAGTATCTTGAAGATGCTTTCCTTCAAAGTGGTGCCCCGAACAATGCTGTCGTCAATGATGACAAGGTTGTCTTCGTATGGCCGCAGGGAGCCGTAGGTGATGTCATAGACATGCGAGGCAAGGTCGTTGCGCGAGCCTGCTTCCGTGATGAAGGTTCGCAGTTTGATGTCCTTCCATGCCACCTTTTCGCTCCGTACGTTCAGGCCCTGGCTTCGCAAGCCCTCCATCATTCCATAAAATGCAACCTCGGCTGTGTTAGGAATGAAGGAAAAGACAGTATGCTCGGTGTCACCGTCGATGGCCTTGAGAATGGGTGCTGTGAGCTGCTGCCCAAGTTGTTTGCGCTCACGGTAGATGTCGCGGTCGGAACCACGACTGAAGTAGATGCGTTCGAACGAACATCTCGTCTGCTTCTTGGACTCCAGGATTGTTTCCAAAGCAGAGGCGCCGTTCTTATGCACGATGAGCGCCTGGCCTGCTGGCAACTCCTGAACGTCATCGCAGGCGAGGTCGAAGGTCGTCTGCAATACGGCACGCTCACTGGCAACGGCCACAACCTCATCGTCCCTATAGAAGAAGGCAGGCCGTATGCCCCAAGGGTCGCGCATAGCAAACATCTCGCCGCTGCCTGTCATGCCGCACATCACGTAGCCTCCGTCGTAGTCGGCCATCGTGGTGCGCAATACATTTGCCATCTGAACGTTGTCTTCGATGTAATGGGTAATGTCTGTGCCTTCCAGTCCTTTTGTTTTAGCTTCGACAAAGAGACGTTCCACTTCTCGGTCCAGGCGATGCCCCATCAGTTCGAGTGTGATGTAGGAGTCGCTGTAGATGCGCGGCGACTGTCCCTGCCTGACCATCTTCGTGAATATCTCGTCGATGTTCGTCATGTTGAAGTTGCCGCAAAGACAGAGATTCTTTGCCCGCCAGTTGTTGCGGCGCAGGAAAGGATGAACGTACTGCAAGCCGCTCTTGCCTGTCGTGCTGTAGCGCAGGTGTCCCATATAAAGAGAAGCCCCCTCCCAACCTCCCCCTTGGGGGAGGCTTTCGAACACTTCTGTGATGGCATCTTTGCCCATTGCCTTCTCACGAAACATGAACTCCGAGCCAACGGGTGCATTCATGTCAACGCAGGCAATGCCTGCACCCTCCTGTCCGCGGTTATGCTGCTTCTCCATCATCAGATAGAGCTTGCCAAGGGCATAGGACGCTGTGCCATACTTTTCTCTATAATAGTCTTGCGGCTTCAACAGTCTTATCAATGCCACACCGCATTCATGTTTTAACTGTTCCATATCAGATGCAAGCTTTTATAAACGACATGAACAAGGGATGCGGATGTAGCACCGTTGAGGAGTATTCAGGGTGGAACTGCGTTCCGATGTACCAACGTAGGGACGGTATTTCCACAATCTCGACAAGGTTTGTGCCAGGGTTGATGCCAACGCACTTCATGCCCCCCTTCTCGTATTCCTCTTTATACCGATTGTTGAACTCATAGCGATGCCGATGCCTTTCGCTAATCTTTGTCGTGCCTCCGTATGCTTCACAGGCACGGCTGCCTTCGGTGAGTTCGCAATCGTAAGCGCCAAGTCGCATGGTGCCGCCCATCTGCGTGACAGACTTCTGTTCTTCCATCATGTCGATGACGTTGTGTTCGGTCTGATTGTCCATCTCACTGCTGTTGGCATCCTCGTAGCCCAGCACATTCCTCGCAAACTCAATCACCATCATCTGCATGCCCAGACAGATGCCGATGGTTGGGATGTCGTGTGTTCGGGTGTATTTGGCGGCGACAATCTTTCCTTCGATGCCACGCTGTCCGAAGCCCGGACAGATGATGATGCCTGCCAGGCCTTCCAGCTTCTCCGCTACGTTCTCATCGGTGACACCTTCGCTGTTAATGAAGTGAATCTTTGTCTTCACGCCATCGTAGATGCCTGCCAGGTTCAGACTCTCGCGGATGCTCTTGTAGGCATCTTGCAGGTCGTACTTGCCGACCAAGCCGATGTTGATTTCACGTGTAGCACGACGCCAATTGTTGAGAAAGCTGCACCAAGGTTTCATGGCAGGAGTCTCGCCGACGGGTATGCCTATCTTTCGCAGGATGGCAGCATCGAGTCCTTGCCTCTGCATACTCACAGGTACTTCGTAGATGCTTGCCATGTCTTCGCTCTGCACTACGCATTCCAGGCTGACATTGCAGAACGAAGCCACCTTCAGACGCAATGCGTCATCGAGGTGGCGTTCGGTTCGCAGCACAAGGATGTCGGGCTGGATGCCCATGCCTTGCAGTTCCTTGACGGAATGTTGGGTGGGCTTCGTCTTCAGTTCGTCGGCAGCTTTCAGATAGGGAACGTATGTGAGGTGTACGGAAGCTGACGGATGGCTTCCATGAACGGCGCGCTCTCTATGTCGCCGATGGTGCCGCCGACCTCTGTGATGACGAAGTCTAACTCCTCTTCCTCTACATTTTCGCGAAGCATTCGCCGCTTTATCTCGTCCGTGATGTGCGGCACCACCTGAATGGTCTTGCCCAGGTAGTCGCCATGACGCTCGCGGTCGATGACTGTTTGGTAGATGCGTCCCGTCGTGATGCTGTTGTGGCGGGTAGTGCGTATGCCTGTGAACCGTTCGTAGTGCCCGAGGTCAAGATCTGTCTCCATGCCGTCCTCCGTCACATAACATTCGCCGTGCTCGTAGGGATTGAGCGTTCCGGGGTCGATGTTGATGTACGGGTCGAACTTCTGGATGGTGACCTTGTAGCCGCGCGCCTGCAGCAGTTTGCCGATGCTGGCGGAGATGATTCCCTTCCCGAGAGAGGAAACCACGCCGCCAGTGACGAAAATATACTTTGTCTGCATCATATATATATTGTAATAAATGTTATTCTGGGCATAATCCCTCTCCGCCATCGTCCGAGGGCGGAGAGGGGGATACCTGGCGAAGATTAAGGCTGCAGCGTGAAACCGAAAACCAGGTATGCCTTCTGTGAACAAGGGTTGCCCGTCATCTGTCCGAAGATGGGGATGGAGAACGAGTCGGTCACCCGTATGTCCTTCGTCGCCCGCAACGAGAGGTTGGTGACGGCGAAGCCATTGGTGCCATATGTGGTCGTCGCGTAGGGGACGGCACCGACCGTGGCAGTCCAGTCTACCGTGGCGAGGCGGAAGGGGACGCTGGCCTCCATGTAGCTGCTGTAGGCCCGCTTGCTGCTTTTGTTGGTTCCGTCGTTGCCGGCGAAGTTGGTGTACCACTGCAGGGCCACGGAACCGAAGTCGTAACCGATGTTGGCTTCGAACAGATGGTTGGTGCCGTGGGCATCGAACTTGAAGTAACGTGCGTCGGGGTCGAGTCCCTCTGAGAACCAGTAGTCGGTGATGCCGATATTCAGACCGCCGATGGTGTAGCCAAGCGTCAGGTCGAACTCCTTCACGTCATCCTTGTTCGACAGTCCATACGAGCCCCAAGCGGTCAGGCTCAGTCAACTCCAGGCCGCGCCAGACGTATTTGCTCACGACGTCGGCGCTGACGGTGGATTCTATGGTGTTCTGTGCATGGGTGGTCGCGACGGCGACCAGACCCATGGCAAACAATACTGTCTTTTTCATCATTGCATTCTTACATTCTTGCATTCTTGCATTTTTACATTCTTACATTTTAATTATAGCAGCTCTCTCCGTGCTCATAAATGTCGAGACCTTCCTCCTCGATGCGGGCTCCGACGCGCAGCCCATGCAGTCGCTTGATGCCGAAGAACAGGGCAAAACCGCAGGCGGCAGCCCAGAGGTCGATGACGAGGATGCCGAACAGCTCGGCTCCGAAGAAGCCCCAGCCGTGGCCGTAGAAGACTCCGTTGTCGACCGCGAACAGACCCGTCATGAGTGTGCCGAGGATGCCGCAGACACCATGAACGCTGCTGGCACCGACCGGGTCGTCGATATGCAGGCGATGGTCGATGAACTCGATGCTATAGACGAGCGCCACGCCGCAGACCAGTCCGATGACGACCGCCCCGAGGGGCGACACGAGGTCGCAGCCGGCGGTGATGCCCACCAGACCGGCCAGCACGCCGTTGAGGGTCAGCGAGAGCGACGGCTTGCCGTACTTCATCCACGTGAGGAACAGCGTGGCCACGCCTCCGCTTGCAGCGGCGAGGTTGGTGGTCAGGAAGACGTGCGAAATGGCTGAGCGATTCACCTCGCCCGAGGCTGCCAGCTGTGAACCGGGGTTGAAGCCGAACCAGCCGAGCCAGAGGATGAACACACCCAGCGAGGCCAGCATCAGATTGTGGCCGGGAATAGCCCGGCTCTTGCCCTCGCTGCTGTACTTGCCGATGCGTGGCCCGAGGGCCAGGGCACCGATGAGGGCCAGCACGCCGCCCACGCTGTGGACGATGGCCGAACCGGCAAAGTCGTGGAACACGTCGCCGAACGTCTGCATCATGACCCCGTCGGCAGCATCGTCGCAGAGCCAGCCGCCGCCCCACGTCCAATGGCCCTCAATGGGGTAGATAAACAGCGAGATGGCCGCACTGTAGACGAGATACATTGAGAACTTTGTGCGCTCGGCCATGGCACCACTGACAATCGTGGCCGATGTGGCACAGAAGACCGTCTCGAACATCAGGAAGCCCTCAACGGGCAGGTCGCCGCTGTAGAAGCTCAGGTCGCCCCAGTTGGGTGCCCCGATGAAGCCGGCCCCGCCGGAGCCGAACATGAATCCAAAACCAATAAAGAAGAACAGCAGGGAGCCGAACATGAAGTCGACGAGGTTCTTCATCAGGATGTTGGCCGTGTTCTTCGACCGCGTAAATCCTGCTTCACAGAGCGCAAAACCGGGCTGCATCCAGAAAACGAGCATGGCTGCCAATAGCATCCATACGGTATCAAGTGATAAGTTATCCATACCGAAAAATCTTTTTATTTTTTATCTCTTAAAACAATGTCACCATGCTCACCGGTTCGGATGGACCATGTGTCGATGATGTCGCTCACAAATATGCGTCCGTCGCCAATCTCGCCTGTTCGGGCCACTTCCAGAATGACCTTCACTGTCGGGTCGACGAACTGGTCGCGGCAAACGATGGTCAGCGCCACGCGTTCAATAACGTCGGTGGAATACTGCACGCCACGGTAGATGCGCTCCTCGCGGCTCTGTCCGATGCCGTGGACGTTGTGATACTCAAACCAGTTGATGTCCGATTGCAGCAAGGCTTCCTTCACATCCTCGAACTTGGTCTTGCGGATGATGGCTTCTATCCTTTTCATACCTTTTTACCTTAATTAATACACTGTCGTTACATTCTGAAAGCTTTCGGCGGCAAAGGTACGACAATTTGTCGGAAACGGCTGAATATTGTTTTCTTTTTAATCTATTGGAATGGAGGGTTGTAGCAAAACAGAATATTTTGATGCTTATTAATTATAATTTGTAAGTATTAACATCGAATTAGTTTCTAATTGACAGTTTGATTGGTGTTTCTGATTAAAACTGACACAATATCGGAAGGCCAATCGACAAAATGCACTAACTTTACATCCTAAAAAGAGTGAACGGGCAGTCGCCCCATAATTTGGGATAATATGAATAAGGTAAAAAGAACAGACGATGAGCCTTGCCAGCCAACACGAGGGCTCTATCAGGAGGCTTACGAGCACGACGCGTGCGGCGTGGGCATGATTGTCAATATTCACGGAAACAAAAGCCACCAGTTGGTGGACGACGCACTGCGCGTGCTGGAAAATATGCGCCATCGGGGGGCTGAGGTGGGCCGCGACGGCGACGGTGCCGGCATCATGCTGCAGATTCCCCACGAGTTCATCCTGCTGCAGGGCATCCCCGTGCCCGAAAAGGGTAAATATGGCACGGGGCTGGTATTCCTGCCCAAGGACGTGAAGGCGCAGCAGGAGATTCTTTCGGTGATGATAGAGGAGACGGAGCGCGAGGGCTTGCAACTGATGCACCTGCGCACGGTGCCCACCAAAGGAGACTGCCTGGGCGAGCGGGCCCTCGCGACCGAACCTGCCATCAAGCAGATGTTTGTCACGGGTGTGTCTGACGATAAGCTGGAGTCGTTCGCTCGTACATTATATATAATAAGAAAACGAATCGAGAAACGCATCGACAACAAGGACTTCTACATCTGCTCGCTGAGCAACACCAGCATCGTCTACAAGGGCATGTTGTCGTCGATGCAGGTGCGACAGTACTTCCCCGACCTGACCAACCCTTACTTTACGAGCGGTCTGGCCCTGGTGCATTCGCGATTCTCCACCAACACATTCCCTACGTGGTCGCTGGCACAGCCTTTCAGACTGCTCGCCCACAACGGCGAGATCAACACCATTCGCGGCAACCGCGGATGGATGAGGGCAAGGGAAAGCGTGCTGGGTAGCGAGGCATTGGGCGACATTAAGGACTTGCGACCCATCGTGCAGGAAGGCATGAGCGACTCGGCAAGCCTCGACAATGTCTTCGAGTTCCTTATGATGAGCGGACTCTCTTTGCCGCAGGCAATGGCAATACTCGTGCCCGAAAGCTTCAACGATAAGAACCCGATAAGCGAGGACCTCAAGGCCTTCTACGAATATCATTCTATATTGATGGAACCGTGGGACGGCCCTGCCGCTCTTCTCTTTTCGGACGGACGCTATGCAGGCGGAATGCTCGACCGTAATGGTCTGCGCCCCAGCCGTTACACCATTACGAAGCAAGGCCTGATGGTCGTGGCTTCGGAAGTAGGTGTGATGGACTTCGAGCCAAGCGACGTGGTTAGCAAGGGACGCTTGCAACCGGGTAAGATACTGCTTATTGACACGCAGGATGGCAAAATTTACTATGACGGCGAGATAAAGGAACAGTTGGCAAAGGCTCATCCTTATCGCGAATGGCTTCAGGCAAACCGCATTCAGTTGGAGAATCTCAAGAGCGGTCGGCATGTAGAGAACTCAGTCCCGAACTACGAACGTAAGCTCATCACCTTCGGCTTCGGACAGGAAGACATTGACCGCATCATCATTCCGATGGCAACGGCTGGACAGGAACCTGTGGCAGCGATGGGCAACGACACTCCGCTGGCAGTCATCAGCGACCGTCCTCAGATTCTCTTCAACTACTTTCGTCAGCAGTTTGCACAAGTCACGAACCCCGCCATCGACCCTATCCGAGAGGAACTGGTGATGTCGTTGACGGAGTACATCGGAGCCGTTGGCACGAACATCCTCACGCCCGATGCATCGAACTGCAAGATGGTGCGCTTGCCACAACCTGTACTCACGAACACGCAGCTCGACATATTATGTAATATAAGGTATAAAGGCTTCAAAACGAAGAAACTTGCATTACTGTTCGAGATACAGAAGGGAGCAAGCGGACTTCGTGCAGCCATTGAAGGCCTATGCAGAGACGCCGAGCAGAGTGTAGATGAAGGCGTGAACTACATCGTTCTTTCTGATAGAGACATTGATGAGACACATGCAGCTATCCCATCGCTACTGGCTGTTTCGGCTGTCCATCACTATTTGATTTCCGTCGGCAAGCGTGTGCAGACGGCTCTCATCGTGGAGAGTGGAGAGATTCGCGAAGTGATGCACGCCGCTTTGTTGTTAGGGTATGGTGCAAGTGCCATTTGTCCTTACATGACTTTCGCCGTTCTGGACGACCTCGTGAAGAAACATAAGATTCAGGAAGAATATGCTACAGCCGAGGCAAACTATATCAAGGCGGTCGATAAGGGCTTGAAGAAGATTATGTCCAAGATGGGCATTTCAACAATACGCTCATATCGAGGCGCAAAGATATTCGAGAGCATCGGACTCGGCGAGGATTTGCTCAGAAGGTACTTTGGCACGGAGGTAAGCACCATTGGCGGCATTGGGCTGAAGGAGATTGCCCGTGACGCGATCCGTCTGCACGATGAGGCATTTGATGTCAACTCGTTTACTCTCAAAAACAACGGTCAGTTCTCCTGGCGCAAAGATGGCATCCTACATGCTTGGAACCCCGATACAATTGCTAACTTGCAGATTGCAACAAGACTTGGCTCTTACAAGAAGTTCAAGGAATGGTCGGCGATGGTGGATGAGAAAGAGAAGCCTATCTTCATCCGTGACTTCTTCGGATTCAAGAAAGCTGCAACGCCAATTCCCATCGAAGAGGTAGAGCCAGTGGAAAGCATTGTGCGGCACTTCGTGACGGGAGCCATGTCTTTCGGCGCTTTGAGCATCGAGGCGCACGAAGCCCTTGCCCTTGCTATGAACAAACTTGGCACGCGAAGCAACACGGGCGAAGGTGGCGAGGACAATGCCCGCTACCATGCGGAAGTGGATGGCGTAAGTCTGAGCAGCAAGACAAAGCAGATTGCATCAGGTCGCTTTGGTGTGACGGCAGAGTACCTTGTCAATGCCGAGGAGATTCAGATCAAGGTGGCTCAGGGTGCAAAGCCTGGCGAAGGCGGACAGTTGCCAGGTTTTAAGGTGAACGAGATTATTGCCAAGACACGTAATGCCATTCCTGGCATCAGCCTTATTTCGCCACCTCCTCATCACTGCCGTCAGCGTGAAGCTGGTTGCCGAAAGCGGTGTTGGAACTATTGCTGCTGGTGTGGCGAAGGCAAAGGCCGACCTCATCGTTATTAGTGGTGCCGAAGGTGGCACGGGCGCAAGCCCTGCAAGCTCGATGCGCTTTGCAGGCATATCGCCTGAGATTGGCCTTGCTGAGACACAGCAGACGCTTGTGAAGAATGGCCTTCGCGGGCAGGTTCGCTTGCAGACTGACGGCCAGTTGAAGACTGCCAAGGACGTCATCATCATGGCGATGCTTGGTGCCGATGAGTTCTCTTTTGGCACGTTGCCGCTCATCGTTCTGGGCTGTGTGATGATGCGCAAGTGCAATACCAACATCTGTCCTGTGGGCGTGGCAACGCAAGACGAGCGTCTTCGTGCCCGTTTCATGGGCAAGTCGGAGTATGTGGTCAACTTCTTCACCTTCCTTGCTCAGCAAGTACGCGAGTACCTTAGCGAGATAGGAGTACACAAGCTGAAGGACATCATCGGCCACACGGAGCTGATAGAGATACAATCGGCAAATGCGACAGAAAAACAGAAGACCATCGACTTCAGCCGACTGCTCTATAAACCCGTCACAGACACCCCCCTCTATTGGGACAGAAGCGAGTTCACGAAAGTCTGTGGTGTCAAAGATGAAGAGATAATAAAGGAGGTGCAGAAGAGCATCAACGAACAGGAGGGTCTGACACTCGACTTTACCATCAAGAACACGGACCGAGCTGTGTGTACGATGCTTTCCGGCGTTATTGCCAAGAAGTATGGTGAGGCTGGGCTGCCTGACGGAACCATCAACATCAAGTTCAAGGGCTCGGCAGGGCAGTCGTTTGGGGCGTTTGCCGTGAAAGGACTGAGTCTGAGGCTCGAAGGCGAGGCCAACGATTACTTCGGCAAAGGACTGAGTGGAGGACGCATCAGCATCTTGCCTCCTTACGCCACGGTACAAGGCGGTTTTGTCGCCAAGGATAACATCATCGCCGGCAACACTGGTCTTTATGGCGCTACGAGCGGCGAACTTTATGTCAACGGTCGTGTGGGAGAACGTTTTGCAGTGAGAAACAGTGGAGCCATTGCTGTCATCGAAGGAGCAGGCGACCATTGTTGCGAATACATGACCGGCGGGCGTGTCGTTGTCCTCGGAAAGACGGGCAGGAACTTCGCAGCAGGCATGAGTGGCGGCGTGGCTTATGTCTATGATCCAGACCACACCTTCGACTACTTCTGCAACATGGATATGGTGGAGATAAACCTTGTGGAAGATACGGTCAGTCGCAAAGAACTGCTCGAGCTCATCCGTCAGCATTACCTCCATACGGGTTCTGCCCTCGCAGGACGAATGCTCGATGACTGGCAACGCTACATCGAGGACTTCATCCAGATTGTGCCCATCGAGTACAAACGCGTCTTGCAGGAAGAGCAGATGGCCAGACTTTCGCAGAAGATTGCGGAGGTGCAGAGGGACTATTAAATGAAGATAATTCAAACTACTCGTTAGTAAATCGTCATTTACTCATTAGTAAATTGCCGTTTACTCACTAATAGTTTTAAGACGACTTCAGTATCCCCTAATAATTAAACGTAAAAACAACCAAACAACAGAATAAGATGGGAAATCCGAAAGCATTTCTGACTGTGCCTCGCAAAGAGGCTGGATATAGACCAATTCACGACCGCATACACGACTTCGGCGAAGTGGAGCAGACGCTCAACATGCGCGACCGGCAGGAACAGGCCAGCCGTTGCATGGATTGCGGCGTGCCCTTCTGCCACTGGGCTTGTCCTCTTGGCAACAAAGACCCCGAATGGAACGACGCACTCTATCGCGGCGAATGGGAAACGGCATACAAGTTGCTGGAGAAGACCAATCCTTTCCCCGAGTTCACGGGTCGCATCTGTCCGGCTCTCTGCGAGAAGGCTTGTGTGCTCTATCATATGACGGGCGAGGCTGTCACCAATCGCGAGAATGAATGTGCCATTGCCGAGCGAGCCTTCCTGGAAGGATATGTGACTGTCGAGCATCCCAAGCGTATCGGACATCGTGTGGCTGTCGTGGGTAGCGGTCCGGCAGGTCTCGCCGCTGCCACTGCCCTCAACTATATGGGTTACGATGTGACAGTCTTCGAGAAGAACGAAGCCGCCGGCGGCCTCCTGCGCTATGGCATCCCCAACTTCAAGCTGAACAAGGAAATCATCGACCGCCGCATCAGCGTAATGGAACAGGAAGGCATTGAGTTCAGGTATAATTGTCCCGTTTCTTCCGCTGCGATTCTGTCGCAGCAACAATTCTCGGCCACCGTCCTCGCCACAGGCACACCTGTCGCAAGAGATTTGAAGGTCCCTGGCCGAGAGCTGAAAGGCGTGCATCTTGCCCTCGAGCTGCTCGCTCGGCAGAACCGTGTCCTTGCCGGCATGGAGTTCACAGGGGATGAACGCATCACGGCAAAGGGCAAGGATGTCCTCGTCATCGGTGGCGGCGACACGGGAAGCGATTGCATCGGCACCGCTCATCGTCAGGGCTGCAAGAGTGTCACGCAGATAGAGATTATGCCCAAGCCGCCTGTCGGTCACAATCCCTCCACGCCTTGGCCCAACTGGCCGGTTATCCTCAAGACGACAAGCAGCCACGAAGAAGGTTGCATTCGCAGGTGGAACATCAACACCCTGGAGTTCCTCGGAGAGAACGGAAAGGTGACAGGTGTCAAGGTGCAGGAGATAGATTGGAAGCCAGCCACTGTGCCCGCCGGGTCACCAGCGGGTGCTACCGCCCGTCCCATCATGGTCGTAAAAGGCGAACCTTTCATCATCAAGGCCGACCTTGTCCTGCTGGCTATGGGCTTCCTTAAGCCTGAGCATCCAGAGTACCCCGAGAATGTCTTCGTCTGTGGCGATGCCGCCAATGGCGCTTCGCTCGTGGTGAAAGCTATTTCTTCAGGGCTCCAGACGGCTAAAAGAGTTAACGAATACATAAGTAAACAATAATTATTCACCCATTAACAAAACACAATTATGGCAAACGATTTGAGATTTCAGGTTGTCGGTGAGGCATTCAAGAAGAAGCCTCTTGACGTAAAAGCACCAGCGGAGAGACCTTGCGAGTACTTTGGCAAGCACGTCTTCAATCGTGAGAAGATGTATAAATACCTGCCGAAGGACGTTTATGATAAAATGGTAGATGTCATCGACAATGGTGCCCGCCTCGACCGCAAGGTGGCCGATGCTGTGGCTACCGGCATGATGGCGTGGGCCAAGGAGAACGGCGTGACGCACTATACGCATTGGTTCCAGCCCCTTACGGAAGGCACAGCCGAGAAGCACGACTCGTTCATCGAGCATGATGGTAAAGGAGGCATGATTGAGGAGTTCAGCGGCAAGCTCCTCGTTCAGCAGGAACCCGACGCCTCCTCGTTCCCTTCAGGAGGCATAAGAAGCACCTTCGAGGCTCGTGGCTACTCGGCATGGGATCCCACAAGCCCCGTCTTCATTATCGACGACACGCTCATCATCCCCACAGTGTTCATCAGTTATAGCGGCGAGTCGCTCGACTACAAGGCGCCCCTCCTGCGTGCCTTGAAAGCCGTCAACATGGCTGCAACTGAGGTCTGCCATTACTTCGACCCGGCTGTGAAGAAGGTGACAAGCAATCTCGGCTGGGAGCAGGAGTACTTCCTCGTGGACGAAGGACTCTATGCCGCACGTCCCGACCTGCTGCTGACAGGCCGCACGCTCATGGGGCACGACTCTGCAAAGAACCAGCAGATGGACGACCACTACTTCGGTTCCATTCCCGAGCGTGTGGCAGCCTTCATGCGAGACCTCGAGATACAAGCCCTGATGCTCGGCATCCCTGTGAAGACACGTCACAACGAGGTCGCTCCCAACCAGTTTGAGGTGGCTCCTATCTTCGAGGACACGAATCTGGCCGTTGACCACAACATGCTGCTCATGTCGCTCATGAAGCGTGTGGCCCGCAAGCATGGCTTCCGTGCTCTGCTGCATGAAAAACCCTTTGCTGGCATCAACGGCAGCGGCAAGCACAACAACTGGTCGCTGAGCACTGACAACGGCGTGTTGCTCCATGCACCAGGCAAGACGGCGGAACAGAACCTTCGTTTCGCCACCTTCATCGTGGAGACGCTGATGGGCGTCTACAGGCACAACGGATTACTGAAGGCCAGCATCATGTCGGCCACCAATGCCCATCGTCTCGGTGCCAACGAGGCGCCGCCAGCCATCATCTCCTCGTTCCTCGGCAAGCAGGTCAGCGAGCTTTTAGATCACATCGAGAAGGCCGACGTGCAGGACATCCTC
>CACZIT010000053.1 GCA_902781315.1 uncultured Prevotellaceae bacterium | reverse complement strand
AACCATAGGTTTGTAGCCCCCTAACATAGGGGGTTGGGGGTCTCGAGCAATGTTTCATGTGCCCCAAAGCCTTCTTTTTGATTGTTTCACGCTCTAGAACGTTGTTTCACGCCGCGGTCGTTTTGTCGGAAAAATTCAAAGAAAGGGCGTAAAGGGGAGTGAAAGGGCGTAAGGGGCGTAAAGGGGAGTGAAAGGGAATAAAAGGGTTGGTAAAGTGCCGTAGGCACGAGATAGGGATAGCCAGCCGTTTCAACGGCTGGTATAAGAGGTCGTAATTAAATGCGGGTGTGCCGTAGGTACATCGACATTCTAAGAATCGCAGCTGCTATCGCGTACTTAAAAGCACGCCCGATTCCTTACGCATCCATTACCAGCCAAAATTAGCCGGCCGCTCGGAAATGCTCAAATAAATTTGGTATTCCGCCCACTAATTCGTATCTTTGCAACAAAATAACAACCAATCGAATGAAGACTATGAAGAGAAAATCTTATTTGCTTGCGGCCCTTCTCGTGCTGAGCCTGCAGGCCGTGGCGCAGCAAAGGCTGCCTTATCAGAACCCGGCGCTCTCGAGCGAAGAACGTGCCCGCGACCTCTGTCAGCGGCTCACGCTCGAGGAGAAGGCGAAAATCATGATGGACGTGTCGCCGGCCATCGAGCGGCTGGGCATACCGGCCTTCCAGTGGTGGAACGAGACGCTGCACGGCGTGGCGCGCAACGGCACGGCCACGGTGTTTCCCATCACCATGGGCATGGCAGCGTCGTGGGACGAGGCACTGGTGCGCCGCGCGTTCAGCATCGCCAGCGACGAGGCTCGCGCCAAGAACATGGTGGCCCGACGCGCCGGACAGATGCAGCGCTATCAGGGACTGTCGTTCTGGACGCCCAACATTAACATCTTCCGCGACCCGCGCTGGGGACGCGGACAGGAGACCTACGGCGAGGATCCTTTCCTCACTGCCCGCATGGGGCTGGCCGTGGTGCGCGGACTGCAGGAGGGCGACGCCTCCGACTACTTCTCGCAGCACGGCATCGGCAGCAGCAAGTACATGAAGACGCTGGCCTGTGCCAAGCACTTCGCCATCCATAGCGGACCGGAGTGGAACCGCCATCAGTTCAACGTGGAGGACCTGCCCGCTCGCGACCTCTGGGAGACCTATCTGCCTGCTTTCAAGGCACTCGTGCAGGAAGGTCACGTGGCCGAGGTGATGTGTGCCTACCAGCGATGGGACGGCGAGCCCTGCTGTGGCAACAACCGACTGCTGCAGCAGATTTTGCGCGACGAGTGGGGCTACCAGGGACTGGTGGTGAGCGATTGCTGGGCCATCAACGACTTCTGGGAGCAGGGACGCCACGGCTTCTCGGCCAATGCCCACCAGGCTTCGGCACAGGCTGTGCGCGCCGGCACCGACGTGGAGTGCGGACCTAACTACAAGACGCTGCCCGAGGCGGTGGCAGCAGGCGAAATCACCGAGGAGCAGATCGACGTGAGCGTGCGACGCCTGCTCAAGGCTCGCTTCGACCTCGGCGACTTCGACGGCGACGACCTTGTGTCCTGGACCTCGATTCCCGAGAGCGTCATCGGCTGCCGGGAGCACAAGCAGACCGCCCTGCAGCTGGCGCGCGAGGGCGTGGTGCTGCTGAAGAACGACCCCACCCCCAACCCCTCCCCGAAGGAGAGGGGAGAGCAGCAAGGCATCCTGCCGCTGAGGAAGGACATGCGCGTGGTGGTGCTCGGTGCCAATGCCGCCGACTCCACGATGATGTGGGGCAACTACAACGGCTACCCCACCCACACCGTCACGATTCTTGAGGGCATCCGCCAGAAGGCTCCGCTGACGCGCTTCGTGAAGGGATGCGGACTGACCCGCAACATTGCCGAGGAGAGCCTCTTCGGCGAGATGACGACGCCCGACGGACTGCAGGGCATGCGCGTCACCTACTGGAACAACACCACGCAGGAAGGCGCACCCGCGACGAACGGCTACCACACGCAGGGCGTCGTGAAGGACAACGGCGGTGCCACGGTATTCGCCCCGGGTGTGGCACTCGAGAACTTCAGCGCGCGCTACGAGGCTACGCTCACGCCGCGTGAGAGCGGCAAGGCCATCCTCACGCTCTCGGGCGACGACGGCTACCGCGTCATCATCGATGGCGACACGCTCACGAAGCGCTGGGACTTGTGCCACCACCTGACCACCTTCACCCACGAACTGCAGCTGGAGGCAGGTCGTGCCTATAAGGTACAGATTGATTATGTGCAGTTCCGCGGCGTGGCTCATCTCGACTTCGACATCGTGCGACGCAGTCCGCTCTCCGTCGACGACGTGCTGAAGCAGACCGAGGATGCCGACGTGGTGGTGTTCGTGGGTGGCATCTCGCCGCGACTCGAAGGCGAGGAGATGCGCGTCAGCGAGGAGGGCTTCCGTGGTGGCGACCGCACCAGCATCGACCTGCCGCGGGCGCAGCGCGAGGTACTCGAGGCGCTCCATGAGGCTGGCCGACGCGTGGTGTTCGTCAACTGTTCGGGCTCGGCCATCGGGCTGGAGCGCGAGAGCCAGTGGGCCGATGCCATCCTTCAGGCATGGTATCCCGGCGAACAGGGCGGCACGGCCTTGGCCGATGTGCTCTTCGGCGACTACAACCCCTCGGGCCGACTGCCGGTGACGTTCTACAAGAGTGTCAGCCAGTTGCCCGACTTCCTCGACTATCGCATGCGCGGGCGTACCTATCGTTACTTCACGGGCGAGGCGCAGTATCCCTTCGGCCACGGACTCTCCTACACCACGTTCAGCTATGGCCGCCCGAAGTACCGCAACGGCAAGCTCAGCGTCATGCTGACCAACACCGGAAAACTGGCTGGCACGGAGGTGGTGCAGGTCTACGTGCGCAACCTGGCCGACCAGGACGGACCGCTGAAGAGTCTGCGCGCCTTCCAGCGCGTCGAGTTGGCTCCGGGCGAGCAGCGACAGGTTGAAATCCCGCTGCCCCGCGAGTGCTTCGAGGGATGGGATGCCGCGACCAACACCATGCGCGTCGTGCCCGGTCGCCATGAGGTGATGGTGGGCGGCAGCAGCGCCGACAGTCAGCTACAGCGCCTCACGGTGAAGGTGAAGTAGTCAGTATCAGACGTTTTTCGTGACAATTTGTCATAAATCTGTCATGATTTCAGCAGTGGCGTGTCAGTTGGCACGCCATTTGTTATGAATTGGGTGTAAGTCTGCGAAGTGTGTGGGCTTGAATAAAGAAAAATTAAAAACAAAAATAAAAAATAGTACAATTATGGGAAAGATTATTGGAATCGACTTAGGAACTACCAACAGCTGCGTTGCCGTTTTCGAGGGCAACGAGCCAGTAGTAATCGCCAACAGCGAGGGTAAGCGCACAACGCCTTCCGTCGTTGGCTTTGTGAAGGACGGCGAGCGCAAGGTGGGCGACCCCGCCAAGCGTCAGGCCATTACCAACCCGAAGAACACGGTCTATTCGATCAAGCGCTTCATGGGTGAGACCTATGAGCAGGCCCGCAAGGAGGCCGAGCGCGTGCCTTACACCGTGGTGAATGAGAACGGCTATCCGCGCGTCGACATCGAGGGCCGCAAGTACACGCCGCAGGAAATCTCGGCCATGGTGCTGCAGAAGATGAAGAAGACCGCTGAGGACTACCTCGGACAGGAGGTCACCGACGCCGTCATCACCGTGCCTGCCTACTTCTCCGACTCTCAGCGTCAGGCCACGAAGGAGGCTGGTCAGATTGCCGGACTGAACGTGCAGCGTATTGTCAATGAGCCTACTGCAGCCGCACTGGCCTATGGCGTCGACAAGGCTAACAAGGACATGAAGATTGCCGTGTTCGACCTCGGTGGCGGTACGTTCGATATCTCTATCCTGGAGTTCGGCGGCGGCGTGTTCGAGGTGCTCTCCACCAATGGCGACACTCACCTCGGCGGCGACGACTTCGACCAGGTCATCATCGATTGGCTGGTGAACGGCTTCAAGGCCGACGAGGGCATCGACCTCTCGAAGGACCCGATGGCCATGCAGCGTCTGAAGGAGGCTGCCGAGAAGGCTAAGATTGAACTCTCGTCGACCACGACCACCGAGATCAACCTGCCCTACATCTCTGCTGAGGGCGGCGTGCCTAAGCACCTGGTGAAGACGCTCACGCGTGCTCAGTTCGAGCAGCTGGCCCACTCGCTCATCCAGGCTTGCCTCGTGCCCTGCCAGAACGCTATCCGCGATGCCAAGCTCTCGACGAGCGACATCGATGAGGTGATCCTCGTGGGTGGCTCGAGCCGTATCCCCGCCGTGCAGACGCTGGTGAAGAACTACTTCGGCAAGGAGCCTTCGAAGGGTGTGAACCCCGATGAGGTCGTGGCCGTGGGTGCCAGCATCCAGGGTGCTATCCTGAACAAGGAGGGTGGCGTAGGCGACATCGTGCTGCTCGACGTGACGCCGCTGACACTGGGCATCGAGACCCTCGGCGGTGTGATGACGAAGCTCATCGACGCCAACTCTACCATCCCCTGCAAGAAGTCCGAGACCTTCTCGACGGCTGTCGACAACCAGACCGCAGTGACCATCCACGTGCTGCAGGGCGAGCGCCCCATGGCAGCCCAGAACAAGTCCATCGGTCAGTTCAACCTCGAGGGTATCGCTCCTGCACGTCGTGGTGTTCCTCAGATCGAGGTGACCTTCGACATCGATGCCAACGGTATCCTGAACGTGTCGGCTAAGGATAAGGCCACAGGCAAGGAGCAGGCCATCCGCATCGAGGCTTCCTCTGGCCTGAGCGAGGACGAGATCAACCGCATGAAGGCTGAGGCCGAGCAGTTCGCTGAGGCCGACAAGAAGGAGCGCGAGCGCATCGACAAGATGAATCAGGCCGACTCGATGATCTTCTCCACCGAGACCTTCCTCAACGAGAACGGCGACAAGATTCCTGCCGACCAGCGTCCCGCCATCGACAGCGCACTCCAGCAGCTGAAGGATGCCCACAAGTCGGGCGACGTAACTGCCATCGACAGCGCCATCAACAACCTCAACCAGGTCATGCAGGCCGCCTCTGCCCAGATGTACCAGCAGGCAGGCGGTGCCCAGCCTGGTGCCGGTGCCGGCTTCCAGGGTGGTCAGGGCTTCAACGGCGGTGCCCAGCAGGGTCCCCAGAATGGTCCCGATGACACCGTCCAGGACGCCGACTTCGAGGAGGTGAAGTAAGGCTGATAAACAGCAATAAGCAACAATAAACGAATCGGTGTAACTCATTGAGTTGCACCGATTTTTGTTTTAGTTAAACTTTGTATATTTGGCTCTGATTTCGGATATTTATCGTAAATTTGCACCAAATCGTTCACGCGACTTAAAGGTTGACGAAGTTAAACTTAAAGACATATACCTTATTATATATAAGAAATGGCAAAGGCAAATTATCATATCCGAAGGAAGTGCCCTATATGCGGAACCATCTTTGAGATTCGCACCATTGATGCTGTGTATTGTTCTCACAACTGTTCCGCTGTAGCCTCTAAGAGGAAAAAGGCTCAGGAAGAGAAGGAAAAGAAGTATGAGCAGATGGCGAAGGAAATTCCAGACATCAAGGAGTATCTAACAGCAGCAGAGGCAATAGCAATGTACTGCGTTGAACGTAGTACATTGTATCGTGACATTCGGTTAAAGAAACTTCCGTCCGTTAATCTCGGCCAACGTCAGCTAAGACTGAAACGTTCTGATTTGGATGAGCGTTACGAACTGAGGAAGAAAGTGCGGAAGGCTGCTAAGAAGCCTATTCCCAAGACATACAATCTCGAACCCGAGAATTGCTATACCATCGGTGAAATCTCAAAGAAGTTCAGAATTCATGATTCATCCGTATGGGCCCACATCCGCAAGTTCTCTATCCCTACCCGACAGATAGGTAACTATGTTTACGCTCCAAAATCAGAAATCGACAAACTTTATAAATCTATCAAGTTATGAAGACTCCAATGAAGCGCAC
>CACZIT010000052.1 GCA_902781315.1 uncultured Prevotellaceae bacterium | reverse complement strand
GACTAAACCTATGAGTTAGAGACATCAAACCTATGGTTTAGAGGGGAGGGAAGAAGCGTGGAGAAACGAAAAAGCCTCTAACCGGCTGACGGGCAACGGGTTAGAGACTTTGCGGAAATACGGGCGTATTTCGGAAAAAATATTTTGCGGTCGGGAATTTTTAATTCTACGAGGGGGTTCGCAGGCAATTTTTCCTGACAAAATCAGACGTAGGTCTCGAGGAACTTCACCGTGCCTTCCACGCGGAGGCGACCCGTGGTGGCGGGCAGGAGGATGGTTTCGCCAGCCTTCAGCACGAACTGCGTGCCCCCTTCCTCGCTGACGATGGCGGCACCGCTGAGTCCGATGAGGACAACGAAGGAGTCGAGCGCGGTGTAGTCGAGGTCGACAGCCTGGTTGAGGTCGTAGACGGAGGTGGTGAAGTAGGGGCACTGCACGAGTTGCACGCGCTGGTTCTTCACGGGGGTGTAGTGGGTCTGGTAGTCGGGCAGCACGTCGTAGTTGATGCTCTCGGCAGCCAGTTCGGTATGCAGTTCGCGTGGCCGTCCGAGGTCGTCGTGGCGGTCGAAGTCGTAGATGCGGTAGGTGACGTCCGAGGTCTGCTGAATCTCGGCAAGGAAGCAACCTGAGCCGATGGCGTGGATGCGTCCTGCGGGCAAGAAGAAGCAGTCGCCCTCATGGACGGGATAGCGTGCGATGGCATCGACGATGGTCTTTTGCTCCACCATCTGCTTGTACTCGTCGGGGGTGATGTGCTTGCGGAGTCCGCAGAGCAGGGTGGCCTCGGGCTCGGAGGGCATGAGGTACCACATCTCGGTCTTGCCGCGCTCGCGCCCCTGTCGGTGGGCAATCTCGTCGGTGGGGTGCACCTGTATGGAGAGGTCGTCGCGTGCATCGATGAACTTGATGAGCAGCGGGAACTCGTTGCCGAAGCGCTCGTAGTTGGCTTTGCCCACCAGCGCTTCCTTCTGCTCGGCGACGAGTTCGTTGAGACTACGGCCTGCATCGGGCCCTTCGCTGACGACGGTTTCGTTGCCTTGCACGCCGCTGATTTCCCAGCTCTCGCCTACTTTGCGAAGGTTGGTCTGGATGTTTTTGAACGGGGCAATCTTCGTGCCGCCCCAGATGGTGTTCTTAAGGATGGGAGTGAATTTGTACATTTTTCTGCCCCCTAACATAGGGGGATGGAGGTCTCATTATACCCATGCCTCTTACAGAAGGGGCGTGGGGCTTGTTATACAATATGTGAATAAACTCTATATCTAATCATGTGAGGGGACAGAGATCATACTCAGCTCCCCTATTTTAGAGGGCTTTTAGTTTTCTTTCCAGAAAGCACGGGTGAAGAGGACGAGGACGGTGAAGATTTCAAGACGGCCCATGAGCATGAGGCCGGAGAGGAGCCACTTCACACCAGCGGGTAAGACTGCCCACGACATGGTGGGGCCTATATCGAGGCCGAGCGTGGGACCCACGTTGCCGGCGCAGCTCAGCGAGATGGTAATGGCATTGGTGCTGTCGACACCGAGCAGGATCATGCAGAAATAGGTGAAGAGGCAGAGGGCCATGTAGGCAGCCAGGAAGGCCAGGAGCGTCACCTGCGAGGAATAGGGGATGATGTTTTCATTGACGCGCACGGGCAGCACGGCACGGGGGTGGAGGATGCGGCGTATCTCGTTGCGCAGGATGTTGAACACCATGACCATGCGGATGCACTTGAAGCCGCCGCTTGTGGAGCCGGAGCAGGCTCCGAAGAACATGCAGATGCTGAGGATGACCCAGGTGATGTGGTGCCACTGGGCAGCGTCGTCGTTGAAGATGCCGGTGGTGGTGATGAACGACGTGACCTGGAAGAGGCTGACGCGGATGGCGTCGAACACCTGATAGTGGTTGTCGCGAATGAGGAAGAAGGTGATGAGCGCCGTGGCCACGAGCACGGCAAAGAAGTAGAGTCGGAACTCGGAGTTCTTGTAGAACTGGCGGAAACGGCCTTTGAAGATGGTGGCATAGAGAAGCGTGAAACTGGTTCCCGAGAGGAACATGAAGACGATGGCCGTATAGTCGATGTAGGGGTTGTGGAAATAGCCCGTGCTGGCGTTGTGGGTGGAGAAGCCACCTGTGGCGGTGGTGGTCATGGCGTAGTTGAGGCAGTCGAAGAGTCCCATGCCGGCGATGTAGTAGCAGGCGGCACAGCCAATGGTAAGGAGGAAGTAGATGCTCCAAATCCACTTGGCGGTGGTGCTGAGTCGCGGGTGCATCTTCGCACGGATGGGGCCCGTGGCCTCGGCGGAGAACACTTTCACCGTTCCGCCCACAAGCGAGGGGATGATGGCAATGGTGAAGAAAACGATTCCCAAGCCGCCTATCCACTGCGTCATGGTGCGCCAGAAGAGCAGTCCGTGAGGCAGTATCTCGACATCGTCGAGGATGCTGCAGCCCGTGGTGGTGAAGCCGGATATGGTTTCGAAGAAGGCGTCGGTGAAGTTGGTGATGTAGCCACTGATGAGGAACGGCAGCGAACCGAAGAGGCTGAAGATGATCCACGTGAGCGTGACCAGCAGGTAGGCCTCGCGGCGGCCGAGGGAGTTTTCGGAGTCGCGCCCCAGAAACTTGAAACCGATGCCGCCCAGCACGGTGAGCGCTACCGACACGAGGAAGGCGAGCGAATCGTCTTCGCCCAGATAGACCGACAGGCCCATACACCAAGCCATCATCGCTGCCTCGATGAAGAGCAGCGTGCCGATGACCTTATATATAATATTGTAGTTCAGCATCAGGGGGGCGAAGTTGGGAGTTGAGAGTTGAGAGTTTAGAGTTTAGAGAGCACCTGCAGTGCGGTTGAGAGGGTTAGCGGAAGAATTTTTCCAGTCGCGACATGTCGACCTCGTGGCAGAACACCACGACGGAATCTCCAGCCTCTATCTGCGTGCCACCGCTGACGAGCATGCCCTCGCCGTCGCGCACGAGACCGCCGATGGTGGTGCCCTTGGGCAGTCCGAGCTCGAAGACCTTCTTGCGGGTGACCTTCGAACCGGGCTCGGCAGTGAACTCGGCCACGTCGGCATTGGCCGACATGAGGAAGTGGATGTTGTGGACGTCGGCGTCGAGCATCATCTGATAGATGTAGCTGGCAGCCAGTGCCTTCTTGTTGATGATGGTACCGATGTCGAGGCTCTCGGCCATCGACACGTAGTCGAAGTTCTCGACCATTGCCACGGTCTTGCGCACGCCGAGGCGCTTGGCCGTGAGGCAGGCCAGGATGTTGGTCTCGGCATTGCCGGTGAGGGCCACGAAGGCTTGCGTATTCTTGATGCCTTCCTCGTTGAGCAGACCGAGGTCGCGTCCGTCGCCGTGGATCACCATGACGCGACTGGTGTCGATGAGTTCGTTGAGCTTGTCGCAGCGGGCCTCATCGGCTTCGAAGATCTTCACCTTCATGTACTCGGGCATGAGTTTCGTGGCACGCACGGCCGTGGCTCCGCCACCCATGATCATGACGTTCTTCACGTCGGCATAGCGTTCCTTGCCCACGATGCTGCGGATGTAGGGGATGTACTGGCGCGTGGTCATGAAGTAGGCGATGTCGTTGAGCATGAGCACGTCGTCGCCACGCGGGATGATGGTCTCGTTGCTGCGCTTGATGGCCACGATGTGGTAGGGCGACTCGGGCTTGCAGAGGTCCTTCAGCGGTTGGTTCAGAATCTCGCAGGTTTCGCGCAACTTGATGCCGAGCATGATGAGGGCACCGTCGTGGACGTCCCAGCGCTGGCGCACCCACGACATTTTCAGTCCGTTGGCAATGTCGATGGCGGCCAGGTTTTCGGGATAGATGAGCGAGGTGATGCCCGCATTGTCGAAGAACGACTTCATCTTCGGATCCAGATACTCGCTGTTGTCGACCTTAGCCACGGTGCGATGGGCACCGAGTGCCTTGGCCAGCATGCAGGCATTCATGTTCAGGTTCTCGTCGGGCGTGACGGCAATGAACAGGTCGGCCGAGCTCACACCAGCCTCCTTCAGCGTCTTGATGCGCGACGGCAGGGCCTGGATGGTCATGAGGTCGTAATCGCTGCTGACGTTGGAGAGCCGCTCAGCGTCGGAGTCGATGAGCACCGTGTCGTGGTCGTTGCGCGACAGCAACTTGGCCAGATGGGTTCCGATGGCGTAGGCGCCTACAATGATGATCTTCACTTTATTTACGGTTTACTGATTTACGATTTTGTTTTGCCAACAGATTACACTGAACGTGCAACCACAGATGTCACGAATGGCAATCAACACCCCTCGACGATGCTCCGCCTGATGCTCTCGTTGTCGAGACCCACAAGCTGGCGCAGCTCGCTCACGGTGCCATGCTCCACGAAGTGGTCGGGCAGTCCGAGGCGGGTGATGCGGGGCTGGTAGCCGTGGTCGCTCATCCATTCGAGCACGGCCGAACCCAGTCCGCCGTTGCGCACGCCGTCTTCGACGGTGACGATGCGACGGAAGCGGCGGCCCACCTCATGCAGCAGTTGCTCGTCGAGCGGTTTGAGGAAGCGCATGTCGTAGTGGGCCACAGAGAGTTGCGGCAGTTGAGAGATGACGTCGGCCACGTCGTTGCCGATGGGGCCGATGGTGAGCACAGCCACGTCGTTGCCGTCGCGCAGCTTGCGCCCCGTGCCCACGCCGACGGGTTCCAGCGGGCAACGCCAGTCGAGCAGCACGCCGCGCCCACGGGGATAGCGTATGACGAAGGTGCCACGGTCGGGCTGCTGCGCCGTGAACATAAGCCGGCGCAGTTCGTGCTCGTCCATAGGCGAGGCGATAGTAAGATTCGGGATGGGTCGGAGGTAGGCCATGTCGAAAGCGCCATGATGGGTGGGGCCGTCCTGGCCTACGAGTCCTGCACGGTCGAGACACAACACCACCGGCAGGTTCTGAATGGCGGCGTCGTGGATAATGTTGTCGTAGGCCCTTTGGGCAAAGGCCGAATAGATGTTGCAGAAAGGCTGCAACCCCTCTTTGGCCATGCCTGCCGAGAAGGTGACGGCGTGGCCCTCGGCAATGCCCACGTCGAAGGTGCGATCGGGCATGGCCTTCATCATGATGTTCATCGAACAGCCTGTGGGCATGGCTGGCGTCACACCGACGATGCGGTCGTTCCGGCGGGCCAGTTCGAGCAGTGTTTCGCCGAACACGTCCTGAAACCTCGGCGGTTCGTTCGACGTGTCGCTGACGAGGCGCTCGCCCGTCTGGGCGTCAAACTTTCCGGGAGCGTGCCAGATGGTGGCCTGCTCCTCGGCAGGCTTGTAGCCCTTGCCTTTCGTGGTGTGCAGGTGGAGCAGTTTCGGACCGCGCATGTCCTTCAGCTGGCGCAGGATGCGCACCAGGTCCTCGACGTTGTGGCCGTCGAAGGGTCCGAAGTAGCGAATGTTCATGCCCTCGAAGATGTTCTGCTGATGGGCCAGGGCCGACTTCAGCGCGTTGTTCAGTCGGATGAGTCCCTTGCGGCGGTCGTCGTTCATCATGCCGCGGGCCTTCAGCCACTGCGACGCCTTGAAGCGCAGCCGGTTGTAGGTGGCATTGGTGTCGAGTTGCAACAGGTATTTCTCCATGCCCCCCACTGCGCGGTCGATGGACATGTCGTTGTCGTTCAGGATGATGAGCAGGTCGTTGTCGGTCGACGAGACGTTGTTGAGTCCCTCAAAGGCCAGTCCGCCGCTCATGGCACCATCGCCGATGATAGCCACCACCTTGCGCTCCAGATGCTCGGCACGGGCAGCCACCGCCATGCCCAGCGCGGCCGAGATGCTGTTGGAAGCATGACCGCACGTGAACGTGTCGTACTGACTCTCCTCTGGCGAGGGAAAAGGACGGATGCCGCCCAGCTTGCGATTGGTGGAAAAGCTTTCGCGCCGACCTGTCAGAATCTTGTGGCCATAGGCCTGATGGCCCACGTCCCACACCAGCCTGTCGTCGGGCGTATTGAATACGTAATGCAGGGCCACCGTCAGTTCGACCACGCCAAGCGACGAGGCCAGGTGACCAGGGTTGACCGAAAGCTCCTGCACGATGTCCTCGCGCAGTTCGCTGCACACCTGCGGCAACTGTTTTACCTCCAGCCGTCGCAGGTCTTCGGGATATGTGATCTGGCTCAGCAAGCCATATTTTTCTTCACTCACAATCTCTTATTTAAAGATTTACCGCTGCAAAGGTACAAATTTATTTTTAAACACATATTTTAAGGTATAGAAAAAATGAACGTTGTATTTCATTAATTGATTTTAATTCTGCTCGGCTAAAAACGGGGAAACCACTTTTTTGATTTACTTTTGCAACGAAAAAAGCATTTTACTCGTTCCTTATGAAACAGGTTTTCATCATACTTCTGGCCATGCTCTGGGCAGTCTGCGCGCAGGCACAACGCCGCATCGTGGTCATCGATATGGACACCGACTTGCCCGTGAGCGGCGTGTCGGTGAAGGTTGACAAAGAACGGTCGGTCACGACCGACCACATGGGACGCGTCAGCGTGCCAGTGGTCTTCGACAGCATCTCGTTCCGCCACGTGCGCTACGAGCCCGAGCGCATCGCCCTGACCGAGGTGCCCGACACGATGTACATGCTGCCCGTGGAGCACATGCTGCCCGAGGTGAACGTCAGTGCTGCCAGCCCCGAGTTGCTGGCCATGTTCAAAGGCTGGGCAATGGCCGGTGCCGCCATCGGTGCCGCCGAGGCACCCCGCGGGGTCGTTACGTTCGACTTTGCCAGCGTGCTCGACCGCCGCGGACGTCGCGACAAGAAACATCTGGAACGCGCCAAGAAGATCCTGAAGGAGTGGGATAAAACACCTGACACAAAATAGCAAAAAAAAACGAACAAAAAGTGCTGAGTATCAAAGAAAAGTGTTATCTTTGCAATCATCAATACTACTTAGCACTATGCAACAACTCGTCACTTTCATATTGCTTCTCGCCGTAAGCATCGGCATGAGGGCGCAAAACGCGGTGCTGAGCGGCACAGTCAGCAGCGACAGAACGGGTGAACGCATTGCCCATGCCACGATTGTTGCCGAAGGTCTCGGCGTGGCTGTCGTCACCAACGACGACGGCTACTTCACGCTGAAGACCGAGTCACAGCCCAATGCCATCACCGTGTCGCACCTGGGCTACCAGAGCCGGCGCATCAGCCTGAAGGGAAAGACGGCAGAAACCATCAAGATACGGCTGAAGCCCACGGCCATCGCGCTGCAGGAGCTGGTGGTATGGACCGACAACCCTCGCCAGCTGGTGGACATCGCCATCCGAAAGATTCCTGAAAACTATGCCCGCAAGCCCGAACTCTACAAGTGTTTCTACCGCGAGACGGCCATGAAACGCCAGCACTACATCTACGTGGCCGAGGGGGTTGTCGACATGTACAAGACGGCCTACAACCGCACCGCCGACCGCGACCGCGTGGCCATCGTGAAGGGACGCCGACTGCTCAGTCCAAAACGGGGCGACACGCTCAGCGTGAAGGTGATGGGCGGACCGGTGCAGCCCATACAGCTCGACATCGCAAAGAACCTCGACTTCCTGCTCAATGCCGAAGAACTGGCCAACTACACCTTCCGCATGGAGCCGACAACCACCATCAACGACCGACTGCAATACGTTGTCAGCCTATGGCCGAACGCCATTCAGCCCTATGCCCTCTACACCGGAAAACTCTATATCGACCGCGAGACACTGGCCTTCACGCGTGCCGAGCTGTCGCTCGACATGAGCAACAAGGAGAAGGCCACGGCCTACATGCTCATCCGCCGGCCCCGAGGGGTGCGCTTCCGCCCGAAGGAACTGACAACACTCATCGACTACCGCACCGAAAACGGCGTGACGCGCATCAGCTATATCCGAAACACGTTCCGCTTCAACTGCGACTGGCGACGCCGGCTCTTTGCCACGTCGTTCGCAGCTTTCTGCGAGATGGTGGTCACCGACCACACCGACACCGACGTGCGGCCCATCACAGGCCGTTCGTCCTTCGACTCGCGCGACTCGTTCTACGACCGGGTGGACTACTTCCAGGACCCTGACTTCTGGGAAAACTACAACATCATCGAACCCTCAGAATCGCTCGACCATGCCATCGACAAACTGATGAAACGCTATTTTTAGTGCATAATATTTTGACCTGCATCTTTTTTTTCGTAATTTTGTAGGCAGAAAACCAAACATAGCATGACAAAGATGAAACAAAAGACTATTCTTGTGGGCCTCTGCCTCGCCATTGCAGGCATAGCCCAGGCACAGACCAACGACGGCGGCATCTCCTCGCAGATGTTGCAGCAGATGGAGAAACAGCAGGCCCAGCAGCCACTGAGCCGCGGCCTCTTCAACGCCATTGCGCAAAACAACATCGACGACCTGGCGAAGAACTTCCAGAACCAGGGCGACATCGACACCCACTTCAGCATCGAGACGCCGAAGCAGTCGATACACGACCAGAAGTCGAGTGGCCGCTGCTGGATGTTCTCGGGTCTGAACGTGCTGCGCGCCGACTTCGCCAAGCGCCATCAGGACACGCTCGCCGTGGAGTTCTCCCACGACTACCTGTTCTTCTACGACCAGCTGGAGAAGGCTAACCTGATGCTGCAGGGCGTCATCGACCACGCCAGCAAGCCGATGGACGACACGCGCGTGCAGTTCTTCTTCCACCACCCCATCAACGACGGCGGAACGTTCTGCGGCGTGGCCGACCTGGCTCCGAAGTACGGACTGGTGCCGAAGGGCGTGCAGCCCGAGACCTACTCGGCCGACAACACCTCGCGCATGGCCCGCATCGTCTCGTCGAAGCTGCGCGAGTACGGACTGGAGTTGCGCGACATGGTGAACTCGAAGACTTCGAAGAAGGCCGTGCAGGCCCGCAAGACCGAGATGCTCGCCGACATCTACCGCATGCTCTGCATGACGCTGGGCGAGCCCGTGAAGGAGTTCACCTACGCGCATAAGAATAAGGATGGGCGCCAGGTGGGCGAACCGCGCAAGTACACGCCGCGCCAGTTCTACGAGGAGACCGTAGGCCGCCAGCTCAACGGCACCTTCATCATGGTCATGAACGACCCGCGCCGCCCCTACTACAAGACCTACGAGGTGGAGTACGACCGCCACACCTACGACGGCACCAACTGGAAATACCTGAACCTGCCGATGAAGGACATCGAGCAGCTGGCCATCGCCCAGCTGAAGGACGGCCGCAAGCTCTATTCCAGCTACGACGTGGGCAAGCAGTTCGACCGCAAGCGTGGCTATCTGGACACTGAGAATTATGACTACGGCGCCCTCTTCGGCACGGAGTTCAAGATGGATAAGGCGCAGCGCATCGCCACCTTCGACAGCGGCTCAACGCATGCCATGACGCTCACGGCCGTCGACCTCGACAAGGACGGCAATCCCGTGAAGTGGAAGGTAGAGAACTCCTGGGGACCGGCCAACGGCGTTGCAGGCTGCCTCATCATGACCAACCGCTGGTTCGAGGAGTACCTGTTCCGCTTGGTAGTGGACAAGCAGTACGTGCCGGCCGAGACGCTGAAGCAGTACGAGCAGAAGCCCGTGATGGTGATGCCCGAGGATCCGCTGTTCCAGGAGGACGAGTAAACGCCATCTCAAGTTTCGCCTTCGCTCAGCTTATAAGGAGTGAAAGGGCTTAAAGCAACCAAAAGGCACGGAGTGCATCACTGCAGTCCGTGCCGCTCTTTGCTGCAAAGATCTTCAATAAATATTAACCCACATTGCAGCAGACCCTCGGCTCACCCATGCTATTATGTGTAAATTTTCTTAAATTCAGACATCCGGCACATGAAAAGGGCCCGTTTTTGGG
>CACZIT010000051.1 GCA_902781315.1 uncultured Prevotellaceae bacterium | reverse complement strand
GGCAAGAAAATTTGTGTGGACCCAAAATGCGGATATCAAAAAAACGAGTCCTGGGAATCAGGGGGTTAGCTGAAATATAGCTGCAATGTGGGTTAAAACCGATGATACTGTATTCCTCACTTTTAATTATACATCTTCTTTACAGACACTTTATGGCATAGACGAAGATAAAGTACTTCATATTCATGGGAAAGCTGGTACTGACGACGAATTGGTTTTAGGCCATGGAGTTTCCGAAGATGATATTGAAAAAATGCTCGAAAGAGACTATCCCATAGACGAAGAGGAAGGGGATGACTATGTCACGCAAAGAGCAAAAAGTGCAGCAATTAGCGGAGTATATAACCAGCGAAAGAAAGTTGATGAAATCATTAAGAAACATGAAGAATGGTTTTCTTCACTCAAAGATGTGACGAACTTATATTTCTATGGGCATTCCTTTGGTGAGGTAGATCTTCCTTATTTCAGAAAGATTCTCTCAGTAGTAAACAAAAAGAATGTTCAAATAGAAGTGAACGACTTCAATGGTGAGAATAAAGCCTCCATCGATGCCTTTATGCGAAGTGAAAGTATCGGTACAGAACAGTACTCAATTATAAACCTCAATGACAAACTGCTTATTAAATTGTGAAATATGAAACCACTGAATTCCAATAGGGCTAATCTGCTGTTGCTTTTTACCAGAGATCCTTTTGTCAAACTTGTGAACAAGGAGTTAGAGTACTATTCTTCAGACGATGATTCACTGATAGGCTTTGTATCTCTTGATAGAGAAGACTATACATTTCACGCTATGCTATTTGATAGAGATTCAAGAAACAAATATTGTCTTGTTTCTATGAAATTAGATTATTGCTCAATAGAGGAAGCAAGATTAGGTCTTGAAAAACTAATGGACACATATGTGAGAAATGAAATTGCGTTAAGAAAAGATATTCCTGCGAATGATTTCTTCATCCCTGTAACTAAGCAAGAGCAACGACATCCATTCTTTGACAAACTATTGGATAAAGAAGGTTTTTTTACTGCAGCAAAATCAGTTATTGAGGAATTGTCTTTCCACTTTGAGGATAGAGACGGTAATTTTGTTGATCAATTTCAATCTAAAAATGGCTTTGATGCTCGAATATGGGAGCTGTACTTATGGTGCTATTTCAGAGAAGAGAATTTCCATTTCAGTTATGATTATGATGCACCAGACTTCATGATTGAGAAAATGGGATATGAGGTCGCAATAGAGGCTGTTCATGTCAACCGTAAACAAAGTATAGAAGAACCTGCTAACATTCCTACTCTCGAAGAGATACAACGGAAGATGGAGGATGAAATTCCCCTTATGTTTGGTTCCCCATTATATTCTAAGCTGAAACATACTTATCATAACCAACCATATTGGGAATTAAATCATGTAAAAGGTAAACCATTAGTTTATGCTATAGCCGATTTCCACGCAGACATGTCTATGACATGGTCTTTTCCTGGTATTATAAGCATCTTATATGGTATAGATCAGAAAGCAATCCATCATGATGATGGTACAATATCATTAGAGAGCGAGTCTGGTATAGTATTTCAGAAAGGTGAATTAAGGATAAAGCCTCTATTTCTTGATGAACAATTCAAACATGTGAGCGCTGTCTTGTTTTCACCTTGCGGCACCTTGTCAAAGTTTAATAGGATGGGAGTTCAAGCTGGCTATGGAAGTATGAAGAATAAACTGTTTCAAATAAAGATGTGCTATAACGTCTTACCCAATGCCATCTTGCCAAATTTTTTTGGATCAATTGTTAATGAAAGTTGTCATGAAACATGGGCTGACGGCATTCAAATATTTCACAATCCATTTGCCGAAATCCCGTTGAATCCAGCATTATTTCTACACGCAGGACATCACTTCTATGAAAATGGACTTATAAGAAGCGTTATTCCACATAATCACATTATATCAACAACAACCTACAATATCAAGAATTTTCCTTCTGACCCTCCTTCATTTACTTTTCAGTCTGCAGATAAGTTTGATGAGGTTATAAAAAAATGGAGAATGTAAATACACGGATGACGAAATATGATACACCAATCAAACAAGCACTTCAATACCTACAAGGAGGGACTTGATTTGGAGTTCCTGCGGGAGTACTGCATGGAGCATGGGGAGGTGCGGACATTTCTTCGCGGCGAGACGCTGGAGGAGGCGGGCGAGCCGGCACAGTGGGTGGCGTTCGTGGAGCGGGGCTGCTTCAAGTACATGGTGCACAACGACGAGGAGGGCAAGGACTACTGCACGGGCTTCGCCTTCGAGGGCGAGTTTGTGGCCGACTTCCCCTATTGTCTCGACGGCGACGTGTCGGAGGTGAGC
Organism: uncultured Prevotellaceae bacterium; assembly: GCA_902781315.1. Taxonomy (GTDB): domain Bacteria; phylum Bacteroidota; class Bacteroidia; order Bacteroidales; family Bacteroidaceae; genus Prevotella. The sequence continues at coordinate 19,035 of CACZIT010000051.1, read as the reverse complement.
ATCGAGGCGGACATGCCCTGCGAGGTGCGCATCATCAGCGGACGCGAGCTACAGGCACTGTTCGACAACGACCCGAAGATGGCGAAGATGGACGTGAAGATACTCAAGAACCTGTTCAAGATGGTCTATGGACGCGACCTCGACCACTACCGCTACACCGCCCGCAGCCGCTACCGTCGGCTCATCGACCGCTGTCCGCAGGTGGTGCAGATGCTCTCGCTGAAGGACATCGCCTCGTTCCTCAACATCACGCCCAGTTATCTGAGCACACTCCGCAAGGAAATGACGTACGAAACGAGAGCAGAGGGCAAGCGTGCTTGCACTATGCCTCGTAAGAAGGAATAAGACGAAGTCAACTCACCTTCGGCAAAGAGAAATAACACACCTTTTTGGCTCAAATCATCACGGTTTGAGCCATTTTTTTTAGATTTTTCTTTAACTAGTTTTAGAGTTGCACCCTCGGCGACCCGTTTTCGGGCTTCGCCGAGTCGTTTTTTACGCCTTTTTTTGTTATTTTGTAGGCAAAAAACTGCAAAATCATGAGCGTATGAAACAAAAAACACATTATTCTGAGGCCTTGGCCTATCTGCGCGACTACTGTCTGCGCCATGGCAGGCTCATGCACTTCTCGCATGGCGACATCTTTGAGGCCGAGGGAGCCGCCGTCCGCCTCTTCGGTTACATTGAGAGCGGCAGTTTCCATTACCTTGTCCGTAACTACGAAGGTGGCGAGAGCACGGTCGAGACCGTAGCTGCTGGCGACCTTGTGGGCTGCTATCCCTACTGTCTCGACGGCGATGCTGCTCCCGTCACCATCCGTGCCGACAAGCCCTGCACCGTCTATGTCGTCGATGGTCAGCAGCTCAACCAGCATTTCCTTCAGAGCAAGAAGGCCGCCCAGGTGGCGCTGCAGTTCCTGAATTACCGCTTCGCCCAGCTCCATCAGCACCGTCGCCAGTATTATTTCACCCATCAGTCCGAGGACGAATAAACAAGTCCAAAAAGATTTTTAACATTTATTATGGGTGAATATTTGGGGCTTTTTGCGTTAAACGGGCAGAAACCCCAAACAATGGACATGATGGAAACAGACGTTATGACAGGACAAGAGTTCAAGCAGATGGTTGAACGGATGCGCCCCCGGCTGATGCAGATGGGACGCGAGTTCTTCGGCTCCGACACCGAGGCCGAGGAAGTGGTACAGGAGACATGGCTCAGGGCATGGAACGTGCGTGAGCGGGTGACGCTCACCGATGCCTACGTCATGCGCATTGCCCGCAACTGCTGCGTCTCGATGTGGCGCGGACAGCGTGCGGAGGTGGAACTGGCCGACGAGTCGGGTGCCGCCGTCACCGAAGTCACGCCGCAGGAAGAGTTGGAAGAGCGCGAAAACTCCGAGTGGCTCGCGTCCCGCCTCCAGCGTCTGCCCAAGGCCGAGCGCGAGGTGTGGCAGCTCTTCTACGACGAGGGGCTGACGGTCGAGGAGATTGCCGAGGCACGCAATATCTCCGTGGCCACCGTCCGCAACACCATCTCCAGCGTCCGCAACACCCTGCGCACCGCCTTGCGCCGCCGTTTCTTCACGCCTCGTCAACTCATGTCCATCATTATATTCACCCTTGCCCTTGGTCTTGCCGTGGCTTCCGCTCTCAATCCGAATGGTGTTGTGCGCGGTGCCATAGAGCGCGTTTGGGGAATACCTGTGGACAATACCATTTACGACATTCCCGAAGAGGTCGCCTCTTACCCTGGCGACATGGAAACCTTCTGGACTTTCCTCATGAAGAACCTGCACTATCCCGAGGGTGCCGAGGCCGACAGCATTCAAGGTCGGGTCATCGTTCGATTCGTTGTAGAGAAAGACGGCAGTCTGACCAACTACGAAATACTTCACTCGCCCGACGACCGTCTCACCGACGAAGCACTGCGCGTCCTGCGCATGATGCCACGCTGGCAGCCTGCGAAAAACAACGGCCGTCCGGTGCGTAGCAGGTACGTTGTGCCAGTTACGTTCCGACTGAAGTAAAAGCAGATTTCATACAGCATTAAGTAAGTTAGTAAAAGACAAGACCTATAGACACCCTCCGCTTCGTCGGGAGATGCGGCGGAGATTTTCTGTAACCTATTAACACCCATAATAAAAATATGTACAGACACTTCATCACAGCCATCCTTGCCCTCGCTGCCCTGACGGTAAAGGCTCAGACCGTCATCGAGGGCACCGTGCTCGACGCGCAGGGCAAGTCGGTGGACGCTTACGTCACCGTGGCCCCAAAGGGAACGGGCAACATCCTCAGCTTTGCCGACACCGACGCTAAAGGACACTACAAATTAGAATTCACCACACAGGCCGACTCCGTCACCGTCACCGCCTCTGGCCTCGCCATCGGCAACCAAGTGAAGGTCGTGGCCAACCGCTCGCAGCGGCTCAACTTCCGCGTCCGCGAACAGGCCGTGCAACTGAAGGAGGTCAGCGTGCGGGCGCAGAAGATACGTCAGAACGGCGACACGCTCAACTACCTCGTCGGTGCCTACCAGCAGCAGGGCGACCGCGTCATTGGCGACGTGCTGAAGCGCATGCCCGGCATCGAGGTGTCGCAGAGCGGCGGCATCAAGTACAACGGCAAGAGCATCAAGAAATTCTACGTCGAGGAGATGGACCTGCTGCAAGGCCGCTACGGACTCGCCACCAACAACATCAACGCCTCGGACGTGGCCACCGTGCAAGTCCTGGAGAACCACCAGCCCGTGAAGATGCTTCAAGGCAAGGAACTCACAGACGACGTGGCCATCAACCTAAAGTTGAAAGACTCGGCCAAGGGAACGGTCGCCGTCAACACCATGCTGGGCGGCGGCATCCAGTGGGCTGGCGGCTGGCACATCGGTAGCCGACCGTTGGACGACGGCCAGACCGTTATCGGCCAAAACCCGCTCTGGACTGCCGAGGTCGTGGGCATGTACTTCGCCAAGCGTCGCCAGAACATGACATTATATAAAGGTAATAACACGGGCGACGACGTGTCGAAGGAACTCACGCAGCACTACTCCAGTATCAACAGCGTCAGCCTCTATCCCTTCTGCCCCACAGGCACCGTCATGCCCAGCGGTTCCGGCCTGCCGCAGAAGCGCACCTTCGACAACCACAGCCACATCCTGACCATGAACCATCTGGAGAAACCCAACAAGGACACCGAACTGGGTCTGAACATCGCCTACCACAACGACCGCATCCGTCGTGAGGGCAGCAGCGTGGGCGACCGCTTCCTGAGTGACGACAGCCGCCTGCTCACCTCCGAGACCATGACCAGCGAGACGAAGGTGAACAACCTGAACATTCAGGGCCGCTACAACTGGAACGCCACAAACGGTTTCATTGCCAATGTGCTGAAGTTCGACACCAACTGGAACAGCGACCGCGTGGACGGACAGCTCTCATCCGAACGCACAGGCACTGCCCCCATGAATTACGGAAACAACCGCGTCCGCCAGCACTTCGACCGCCCGCAGCTCACCGTCTCCAACACCTTCAACACCATCCGCAACATCGGCAAGAACACCTTCGACCTCCACTTCTCCGCTGGCTATTCCCATCGTCCCAACACCCTCACCGTGGGCATAGAAGAAGACCCACCCCTCACCCTCCCTGTGAGGGAGGGCGTAGAATCTATAGAAAGCAGTAATCCATTAAAGACTCAGGTAACCACTCCCTCCCTCACAGGGAGGGTTGGGGGTGGGTCTTATTCGCAGGACGTGAACTCCCACCACATTGCGGGCCGCTTCAACACCAGCTACGGCATCCGCGTGGCCGACGTGTTCCGCTTCAGCTACGGCATCAGTGCCTCGGCCAACCTCCACGGCATTGTCACCGACCTTGATGGTTTCACGCCGCCAGCCGGAAACAACCAGCTCAGCAACGACCTTTGGTACAACACCTACTGTCTCGCCCTCGGCCAGAGTTATAAGTACGAGACGCCCGACCTCGACATCACCCTCGGTCTGCCCCTCGAACTCTACACTCAGACCCTCGACGATAAGATCAGGAAGGACAAGCACGGCTACACCCACCTGCTCTTCTTCCCCTCGCTCTCCGTGAACTGGACCATTACCCGCGACCTCTGGCTCAATGGCGGTGCCAGCTACTCGAAGACCGTGGGCGACCCGGGCGGCATCTACAGCGGCTACATCATGTCGAACTACCGTGCCTTCCAGCGCAGCTACGTCGAACAACTCTCCGAGACCAAGAACTACGGGGCCAACGTCGGCCTGCGCTACCGCAGTGCCATCCGAGCCCTCTTCGCCAACATCGGTTTCAACTACCGCCGCACCCACGACAACCAGATCTACGGCTACAACTACGAGGGAGCCACCAGCGTCGTTCAGGCTGTCAACCAGCCCACCACCGCCAGCAACTACAGCGTCAGCGGCGAGGCCAGCAAGGGCTTCGACTTCCTCCGCTCTACCATCCGCGTCTTCGGCAGTTACAGCCTCTCCGAGAGTGAGCGTCTCATCAGCCAAAGCCTCTACCAGTACCACGCCCAGGGACTCAGTTTCGGCGGCAGCCTCTCGTTCAGCCCCTTCGAGTGGATAGGCATCGTCTATAGCAGCGGCTTCGCCCAGAGCCGCAGCTACACCGAGGGCCGCCGCGAACAGGCGACCACCGTGCGCAGCAACACCCAGCGCCTCAGCATGAGCGTCTATCCCACCAAGACCCTCACGCTGACCCTCGCCGCCGAGGACAACTACAACAACCTGACCGACAAGAACCGCCATGCCTGGTTCGGCGATGCCACCGCCAAGCTCAAGTTGAAGCACATCGACCTCGAACTGCAACTCAACAACCTCTTCGACCAGCGGCAGTACACCCGCGTCAACTACAGCGGCCTCGACATCTACACCAACACCTCGCAACTTCAAACTCCTATAATATATATAATGTATAACCCTCAAAAACAAATCAACGTTATGAAGAAAAACATCCTCATCGCCATCGCCGCAGCCATGCTGACGGCTGGCACCACAGTCTGCCACGCACAGACCCAGCAGAAACAACAGACCGAACAGCAGCAGGAGCCTGTCTATGAGCAGGACAAAGTGGACAAGCGGGCCGAGTTCACGGGCGGCATGGAGAAGCAGTTGCAGTTCATGATGCAGAACCTGATGTTCCCGAAGGAGGCCGAGAAGGCCGGGGCCAGCGGCACCGTGCGCGTCCACTTCATCGTGGAGAAGGACGGCACGCTGACCGATGTCAAGGTGCCCGACAGCGTTCACCCCGCCCTTGATGCCGAGGGCATCCGCATGGTCAAGGCCATGCCGAAGTGGCAGCCCGCCCAACTCAAAGGCAAGGCCGTCCGCTCGAAGATGATGCTTGCCATTCCCTTCAGACTGAAATAGCAGCACACCTGTATGAACATTCGTATCATAACCCTCATCATCGCCCTTGCCGCTGTGTGCGGTGGGGCGATGGCGCAGCCCAAAATAAGCGGGCGTGTGCCAGTCCGCGAAAAGCGTGGCTATGACCAGCAGATTGTCATAGACACGGCAAACGTGCGTGTGCTCTATGCCCTCAACGCCAAGGACATCAAGGACGAGAATACTTACATCGACCTCGGAAAGCTGGAGGTGGGCAAGTGTGTGAAGAAGTACAGCAGCGAATTTGTCGACCTGTCCGATGTGGAGGCCGTCAAGTGGAAGAAAGAGACAGGGCATCAGGGCTATGTGCCGAAGAGTTTTTGGATGGGTGGCAGGCCAGAACTACGCGAGAACTGGAGTGAGTTGGTCTTCTCTGACTACATCATTCGAGACAATCAGTTGAAGGAGTACGCCTGTTTCCCCTTGTGGGCAGAACGGGAGAACGGCAGTTACACAGAGGCATGGCCATTGATGCAATGGACGCTAGCCGACGAGCAGCAAACCATCCTCGGGCACCGCTGCCAGAAGGCCACCTGCCGTTTCCGTGGCCGCAACTTCGTGGCTTGGTTCGCTGCCGACGTACCCATCAAGGGCGGACCGTGGAAGTTCGGCGGTCTGCCCGGCTGCATCTTGAAGGTCTATGACGTGCAGAAGATTTACGTCTGGGAGGCCGTAGCCATAGAGCGTGGCACATACCAAATCATGCAGTACCCCGACAAACTCTACCCGAAATCAAAGCGCAAGAGCGTGTGGCAACGACAGAAAAAGTACACCGAAGACTACTTGAACGCCATCGGCTGGACAAGCCTCGAAGGAAAGCCTACCCCTCCCAAGATACACTTTGAACCATTAGAGAAGGAATAAGCCCATGAACAAACGTATCATCACCCTCATCATCGCCCTCGTCGCTGTGTGTGGCTGGGTTATGGCGCAGCAGAAGCAGGGAAAGCCATTCCCGCCAAGGTTTGCGGACTACGGAGCAAACAACGTGACAGAGATAGGTAGAAGTAAGATTCGCATCCTCTATGCCTTTCAGGCGCAGGACTTGAAGGACGAAGAGACGTGGATTGACTGCGGACAACTGCTCACCGACAAAGGCATGACACAATACGCCAGTTACTACGTCTCCGAGAACAATGCCTACATACGACAGTGGCTGAAGGACAACCCCAGCAAGGGCTACTACCCGGGCAGTGCCAAGATGAAAGGCCGCTTGAAGGATTATTGGTCGGAATATCAATATTCGCAAATTTATGTGCATGGTCGTGAACTGACAGAATGGGCGGTGATGCCATCGGCAGAGTTTACCCAGTACCGCTATACGGAGCCGTGGCCATCAATGCAGTGGACACTCAAAGACGAGAAGCAGACCATTTGCGGCTACCAGTGCCAGAAAGCCACCTGCCACTGGCGGGGACGTGACTATGTGGCATGGTTCACGTCGGCTATCCCTCTGAAGTCAGGCCCGTGGAAGTTCGGCGGATTGCCAGGACTTATTATGAAGATTTACGATACGAAGCACCTCTACACATGGGAGGCCATCAGCGTGGAGAATGGTTCGTTCCCCATCTACCAGCTGGACGAGCGTAGGTTCAAGGACAGTGAACGCAAGAAGGTCTTGAAGATGCAGCGCGACTGGAATATGAAATACCGTGAACTTGCCGGTGTGATGCGTGTCGGCTCGAACACTCCCGTCACCACTCGCTACCCTTTTGACCAATTAGAGTTAGAATAAAAACTATGAACAGAAGAATCATCACCCTCATCCTCGCCCTCGCCGCTGTGTGCGGTGGGGCGACGGCGCAGCAGAAACAGGGGAAGGCAGTGAGGCCGATGCCCGCCGACTACGGGATGAAGAAGCCCACCGTAGTAGGCACCAGCAAGATTCGGATCAAGTATGCCTTCCAGCCGAAGGACATTCACGACCCAGAGTCGTGGATAGACTGCGGACAACTGCTTGCCGACAAGGGGCTGACGCTCTACACCAGTTACTTCGTGGCGCAGAACGACTCGGCACTGCGGACGTGGCTGAAAACGAATCGAAACAAGAGTTATTACCCTAATGGCTTGTGTCTGCATGGGCGCGAGTCTGCCTCCTGGACGGAATATCAGTATGGCTATTTCTATGTTCGTGGGAATGCGCTGACGGAGTGGGCCATCATGCCCAGCCCCGAAACGGCACACTACCGCTACACGGAGCCGTGGCCGTCGATGCACTGGACGCTCGGAAGCGAGAAACAGACCGTCTGCGGCTACCAGTGCCAGAAAGCAACGTGCCACTGGCGGGGCCGCGACTTCGTGGCGTGGTTCACGTCGCAGATTCCCCTGAAGTCCGGGCCGTGGAAGTTCGGCGGGCTGCCAGGCCTCATCATGAAGGCCTATGACACCCGGCATGTCTATACGTGGGAGGCTGTGGCTGTGGAAAACGGCTCGTTCCCCATCTACCAGCCAGAGGAACGGTACTACAAGAAGAGCACACGCGAGAAGGTGTGGAAGATGCAGGGTGAGTGGAACCGCCGCTTCAACGAAATCTCCGGCATGCTCGACTTCAATTTCCGTCCCAAGACGCAGCGCTATCCATACGACCCGTTAGAGTTGGAATAACAAAACGCATAGTAATATGAACAAGAAAATCATCACCACCATCATCGCCCTCGCCGCCGTGTGCGGCACGGCAAGTGCACAGCCCAAAGTAAGCGGACGTGTGCCAACCCGCGAAAAGCGCGGCTACGACCAACGTTTAGTCATCGACACGGCCAGTGTCCGCGTGCTCTATGCCCTCAACGCCAAGGACATCAAGGACGAAAGCACTTACATCGACCTCGGGAAACTGGAGGTGGGCAAGCGCGTGAAGAAGTACAGCAGCGAGTTTCTTGCCGTATCTGACCAAGAAGCCATCAAGTGGAAGAAAGAACAGGGACACAAGGGCAATGTGCCAAAGAGTTTCTGGATGGGTGGTCAGAAAGAGCATCAGGAGCATTGGAGTGAACTGGTCTTCTCCGACTACATCATTCGTGGCAAAGAGTTGAAGGAATATGCATGTTTCCCATTCTGGGCTGAACGTGAAAACGGTAGCTACACAGAGCCTTGGCCGCTGATGCAATGGACACTGGCGAATGACTCGCAAACCATTCTCGGCCACCGTTGCCAGAAGGCCACCTGCCATTTCCGTGGCCGCGACTTCGTGGCGTGGTTTGCCGCCGATGTCCCCATTAAGGGCGGCCCGTGGAAGTTCGGCGGACTGCCCGGCTGCATCCTCAAAGTCTATGACGTGCAGAAGATTTACGTCTGGGAGGCCGTGGCCATCGAGCGCGGAAAGTTCCTTATCTCGCAATACCCCGACAAACTCTATCCAAAATCGAGCCGCAAGAGCGTCTGGCAGCGGCAGAAGAAGTACAACGCGGATTATTGGGAGGCCATCGGCTGGACAAGTCTCGAAGGCAGGCGAGTACCCAACAAAGTTGTTTTTGAACCGTTAGAGAAGGAGTAAAGCGTCATGAACAAACGTATCATCACCCTCATCCTCGCCCTTGCCGCCGTGTGCGGTGGGGCGATGGCGCAACCCAAAGTAAGCGGAGCCTCGCCAGTCTGTGAGAAACGAGGCTACGACCAGCGCATCGTCATCGACACCGCTCATGTACGTGTGCTATATGCCCTTAATGCCAAGGACATCAAGGACGAGGACACCTACATCGACCTCGGCAAACTGGAGGTGGGCAACCGCGTCAGGAAATACAGCAGCGAGTTCCTGAACCTTTCAGACCAGGAAGTCCTCAAATGGAAAAGGGAGAAAGACTGGAAAGGACGAGTGCCAAAAGGCTACAAGATGGGGGGCCGGAAAGAATTCTCAGACAATTGGAGCGAGTTGGTATTCTCCGACTACATCATCCGTGCGGGCAAACTGAAGGAGTACGCATGTTTCCCCCTGTGGGCCGAGCGCGAGAACAGCAGTTACACAGAGGCATGGCCGTTGATGCAATGGACGCTGGCTGACGAACAGCAGACCATCCTCGGCCACCGCTGCCAGAAGGCCACCTGCCATTTCCGTGGCCGCGACTTCGTGGCATGGTTCGCTACCGATGTACCCATCAAGGGCGGACCGTGGAAGTTCGGCGGACTGCCCGGCTGCATCCTCAAAGTCTATGACGTGCAAAAGATTTACGTCTGGGAGGCCGTAGCCATAGAACGCGGAACTTTCCTCATTACACAATATCCCGACAAGCTCTATCCGAAATCCACGCGCAAGAGCGTCTGGCAGCGACAGATAATGTATAACGAAGACTACAAGAACGCCATCGGCTGGACAAGCCTCGAAGGAAGGCCCACCCCTCCAAAGATACTCTTTGAACCATTAGAGAAGGAGTAAGCCATCATGAACAAACGTATCATCACCATCATCCTCGCACTCGCCGCTGTATGCGGTGGGGCAAGTGCGCAGCAGAAACAAAGCACGGCTACCCGTCCGCGACAGGTGGACTACGGTGTGGTGAAAGCCACAGTGATTGGCACAAGCAACATCCGCATCCTCTATGCCTTCAATGCCAAAGACCTGAAAGACGAGGACACATGGATTGACTGCGGACAACTGCTCACCGACAAAGGCATGACGCAGTATGCCAGCCACTTTCTGGCCGAGAACGACGAGGCTCTGCGGCAGTGGCTAAAAGCCAATCCGCGCAAACCGCACTATCCTAATGCCCTTAAATTGAAAGGCTTCAGAAAAGACACATGGTCGGAGTATCAGTACTCGCAAATCTTCGTCCGTGGCAATGAGCTAACCGAATGGGCAGTGATGCCGGCGGCCGAGTTCATCCAATACCGCTACACGGAGCCATGGCCGTCGATGCAGTGGACGCTTGGCACGGAGAAACAGACCATTTGCGGCTACCAATGCCAGAAGGCTACCTGCCACTGGCGCGGACGCGACTACGAGGCATGGTTTACGTCGGCCATCCCCCTGAAGTCTGGGCCGTGGAAGTTCGGCGGACTGCCGGGACTCATTATGAAGATTTACGACACCAGGCGCCTCTACACATGGGAGGCCGTCAGCGTGGAGAACGGCTCATTCCCCATCTACCAGTTGGAGGAACGTTTCTTCAAGGACAGCGACCGCAAGAAAGTCCTGAAGATGCAGCGCGACTGGAACGTGAAGTACAACGAACTCTCTGGACGTATGTATAACGGCACCATGCAGGTGCGCACGGAACGCTACCCCTATGACCAATTGGAATTAGAATAATACTTATCATCATGAACAAACGTATCATCACCATCATCATCGCCCTCGCCGCCATTTGCAGCGGGGCAAGTGCACAACCCAAGAACGCCTATTGTCCCTCACCGTTCAATCGAGGCGCAGGTAAGATGGCCGTCGTTGACACGACGCGCATCCGGGTTTGGTATGCCTTCAACGCCGATGACGTGAAGGACGAGAACACGTACATCGACCATCAGCGTCTGGACATCGGAAAGCGCGTGACGAAGTACTACAGCGAATTTCTCTTCCGTTCCGACTCGCTGATTGTCGAGTGGAAGAAAGCCCATCCCGGAGCAGAGGCCGTCCCTGGCTTCCTCGGTAACGGAGGAAAAAAACAGGACAAGTGGAGCGAGTACGAATACTCCGACCTCTTCATCTCAAACGGGAAACTGACAGAGTATGCCACTATGCCTATGTGGCTGGGCAAGTACAATGCCTACTATACGGAGCCATACCCCTTGCAGCAGTGGACTATGGGCACAGAGACACAGGACATTCTCGGCCATCGCTGCCAGAAAGCCACCTGCCACTGGCGGGGCCGTGACTTCGTGGCGTGGTTTGCGCCCGACATCCCCGTAAAGGCAGGCCCGTGGAAGTTCGGCGGTCTGCCCGGCCTTATCCTGAAGTTGCAGGACACGGCGGGCATTTATCGTTTCGAGGCCGTGCAAATATCCTCCAAGCCATCCCCCATCTACAAATACGACTTCAAGGCATACCGCGCCTCCACTCGCGAAAAGGTGTGGAAGATGCAGAAGACATTCAACGAAAACTGGTTCAAGGCCGCAGACTATCACAAAGCCTCCGTCGATGCCGCAGGAAATGTAGTGATGGGCGAAGCCGTGTCGAAATTTACGCCCTATGAACCATTAGAGAAGGAGTAAGCCATCATGAACAAACTCATCATCACCATCATCATCGCCCTCGCCGCTGTGTCGGCGAGTGCAAGTGCGCAACCCAAAGTAAACGGTAGAGCACCTATCCGTGAGAAGCGCGGTTACGACCAACGTTTTGTCATTGACACGGCCAGCGTGCGCGTGCTCTATGCCCTCAATGCCAAGGACATCAAGGACGAGGACACCTACATTGACCTCGGAAAGCTGGAAGTGGGCAGGCGCGTCAGGAAGTACAGCAGCGAGTTCATTTACCTTTCCGACCAGGAAGCCATCAAGTGGAAGAAAGAGAAAGGATATAAGGGCTATGCACCCAAGAGCTTTTGGATTGGCGGCAGAAAGGACCTCCGGGAGAATTGGAGCGAACTGGTGTATTCTGACTATATCATTCGTGGTAACGAATTGAAGGAATATGCCAGTTTCCCATTAGTTGCCGAGCGCGAGAACAGCAGCTACACCGAGCCGTGGCCGCTGATGCAATGGACACTGGCCGACGAGCAACAGACTATTCTCAGCCACCGCTGCCAGAAGGCCACCTGCCATTTCCGTGGCCGCGACTTCGTGGCCTGGTTTGCCGCCGATGTCCCCATCAAGGGCGGCCCGTGGAAGTTCGGCGGACTGCCCGGCTGCATCCTCAAAGTCTATGACGTACAGAAGATTTACGTCTGGGAGGCCGTAGCCATCGAGCGTGGCAAGTTCCTCGTCACACAGTATCCCGACAAACTCTACCCCAAATCAACCCGCAAGAGTGTCTGGCAGCGTCAGAAATTGTACAATGAGGACTATTGGAGGGCAATAGGCTGGACTAAAGATAATGAGAAAGTGCCATTTAAACCATTAGAAAAGGAGTAAACCTTCATGAACAAACGCATCATCACGATCATCATCGCTCTCGCTGCCGTGTGTGGCGGGGCGAAGGCGCAACAGAAGCAGGGCAAGGCATTCCGTCCACGATTTAAGCAATACGGTGCAGCTAATGTGACAGAGATAGGCAGGAGCAAGATTCGCATCCTCTATGCTTTCCAAGCACAGGACTTGAAGGACGAAGAGACGTGGATTGACTGCGGACAACTGCTTACCGACAAGGGCATAACGCAATACTCCAGTTACTTCGTTTCTGAAAATAATGCGTACATCCGCAAATGGCAGAAAGATAACCCCAACAAAAGCTACTATCCAGGCAGTGCCAAACTGAAAGGCCGCATGAAGGATTATTGGTCGGAATACCAATACTCACAAATCTACGTCCGTGACCGTCAACTGACCGACTGGGCGGTGATGCCCTCGGCAGATTTTAACCAATACCGCTACACGGAGCCTTGGCCGTCGATGCAGTGGACGCTCGAAAGCGAGAAGCAGACCATTTGCGGCTACCAATGCCAGAAGGCTACCTGCCACTGGCGCGGACGCGACTACGAGGCATGGTTTACGTCGGCCATTCCCCTGAAGTCTGGGCCGTGGAAGTTCGGCGGACTGCCGGGACTCATTATGAAGATTTACGACACCAAGCACCTCTACACGTGGGAGACCGTCAGCGTGGAAAACGGTTCTTTCCCCATCCTTCAGTTGGAGGAGCGCTTCTTCAAGGATTCCAACCGTAAGAAAGTACTGAAGATGCAGCGCGACTGGAATGTAAAGTTTCATGAACTTGCAGGTGCAATGATTGTAGGAACAGAGACACGAGTAACCACCCGCTATCCATACGACCCTTTAGAGTTGGAATAACAAAACGCATAGTAATATGAACAAGAAAATCATCACCATCATCATCGCCCTCGCCGCTGTGTGTGGTGGGGCGAGAGCCCAGTGGAAACAGGGCGACGTACCGCCTTCTTCAAGAAGAGGAAAAATCCCGCCGACAGAGATTGACAAGGCGGAAGTAACCGTGTACTACGCCTTCAATGCCGACGACATCAAAGACGAAAATACCTACATCGACCTCGGATGGTTGCAAGTGGGCAAGCAGTACACGAAGTATGCCAGCTATTTCGTGGCTCACAGCGACTCGACATACAAACCTGTATTGATAAAGAACAGTAACGGTGAGAGCGTATACCCCGGACGGAAGTTCGGCGGCAAATATCCCAGCCGCTGGTCGGAATATCAGTTCGACGAGATTTACATCAAGGATGGCCAACTGACGGAATACGCCATCATGCCGATGAATCTTGAACGCGAATGTTGCCAGTACACAGAGCCAGTGCCGAAGCAGCAATGGACGCTGAAGGACGAGCAGCAGACCATACACGGCTACCGCTGCCAGAAAGCGACGTGCCATTGGCGGGGGCGCGACTATGTAGCATGGTTCACGACGGAGATACCCATCCAGCGCGGCCCGTGGAAGTTCGGTGGTCTGCCCGGACTCATAGTGAAGATTTCGGATGCCAAGCAAGAGTACAACTTCGAGTTGGTAAAACTAGAGCGCACACCACGGCCCATCATGCAGTGGAACTTCTCGCGGTTCAAGAAAGTAAAGCGCCAGGACATGCTGAAACTGCAAAAGAAAATCAACATTAACTGGCTTACCGTCCTCTATGGTGGCAGGGTAACTTCACTGGAAGGAAACACTTTCCCCGACAAGCCCTATAGTCCGATGGAGTTAGAATAAGCCATATTGTGTCACTCACAAAAATCAATGATCGTTATGAAGAAAAACAAGATTATCGCCATTGCCGCAGCAGCGCTGACGGTTGGCACCACCGTCTGCCACGCACAGACACAGAACGACCTCCTCTGGCCCATCAGAGGACAGAAAGCTGGGGAAAATATCCTGCTGCGGCCTCAGGACCTGCTGGCCCACGAGTCCAACTTCGCCTCATTGGTCATCGGCGCTGAGGAAGGTGCTGAAATTATTGCCCCAGCTGACGGTGAAGTAAGCAGCGTCTCACTCATCTATTACCCTGGTCTTTTCAGCTGTCAGACATACGGGTATGATGGCGAGACGACAGCCGACGGTCTACGCAGGAAGTTGGAAGCTGATTCCAGCATACGCGAACCAAAGAAGTACATCAATGGCAACATCAGTCTGAAGCTGAAAGACGGACGTAAGATAGACATCAGTGGGTTGCGTGGTGATATTTCGTTTCGCTCCGGCCAGCGAGTTGAAGCAGGCACCTTGCTCGGAACGGTGAGCTACGTGTTCCAAAAGATTGGTCAGCCACATATCGCGCTATCCATGAGCAAGAACGGCAAGAGCATCGACCCGATGGCACCCTTTGGACTGCCCACCACATTCAAGGAAGCTGAACCTTTCACTCCACCGGCAATACTCACCCGCGAGCAAGCCAACGAAGACTTCGACAGCTTCATCCAGAGCATCCGCGAGTGCTATCCTTCGCTGCGCGATATCATCACGCCTGAGCGTGAGGCTGAATTCATCAGAGAGGGGAAGGCACGCCTTGACTCAGCCCAAGTGCACTATACCACGCTCTTCGGCCTCATCGAAGATGCATTCCGTGCCGACTTCCTCCACGACAGCCATGCCTGGCTGCAATCCTCCAACCCCTTCTTCAACGCACGTACCGACGTGCAATACCCCTCTGTGATGCTCTGTACGCTGGGCGACCGCATGTTCGTACGCCTTGTGCAACCTGGCTATGAAGCGCACATCGGCAAGGAGGTGGCTACCATTAATGGCGTCACCGCCAATGAACAGGCGGCTTACGTTCGGTCACGCACCTCGCTCTTCGATGCGCAGGTGCAATCTACTGGTGCTATCCAGATGCTCACGAATTGGTGGATGCAGTATCGCGGCAGCTACTGGAACAAGCCCGTACGGCTCACTTTCACTGACGGCACCAGCGTGGAAGCACCGTTTCTGAAGCCCAGCCAGGTGAAAGCCTATACGCCAAGGACAACTGCGCCCACGGCCTACTATACGCACCAGCGAAAGAACCGAAGCGAAGACTGGAGCTTCAGCCTGCCCACCGACAGCATCGCTCTGCTGACACTCGCCCACTTCCACCTCAATGCCGTACAGATGGATGCCATAGCTGACAGCCTACGCTCGCACGCTCACATACCTCATCTGATTATCGATGTTCGCGACAACCCTGGCGGCGATGCTGACTGTGAGGAGAAAATGGTCAGATGGTTCCTGAGCGAGCCCGAGCCATCGAACTTCACCTACCAGAAAGTGATGAGTAACACTACGTATCCCTGCTTTGCCCACAGCTATAACTGGACGGCAGACATGCAACCCTTTGAAGGATATGTGAAGGTGGAGGGGATGGAGGGATTCTACAGCCGTGACATCAGTGGCGAGCTACAGGCGACACAAAATCTCACAACATCGCCAACCATGCATCATCAGCATCACGACGCCATCTACAAGGGGCACCTCTATATCCTGACTAATGAGAACTCCGCCAGTGCCGCTACTGACTTTCCTGCTCATCTTGTGCGAGCCAGCCGTGCCGTCACCATCGGACGCGAAACCGCCACGGCCTACCATTACATGACAGCGCTGAAATTTGCACGCTTGTTTCTGCCTAACAGCCACATTGAATACCAATTGCCACTCGTAAAAGCCGTCACTGCCACCGATATATCAGAACGTTTTCCCTATGGTCGCGGACTGCTTCCCGACTACGAAGTGCCATTGACACGTGAAGAGGTATTTTCATCCACCGAAGACGTAATTTTGAATAAAGCACTGGAGATCATCAAAAGGAAATAGCACCATGCCCGCAAGACATTTTATCATCATCCTCGCCCTCGCCGCCCTGTGCGGCGGGGCAAGTGCGCAACAGAAGCAAGGCCACGTCATGCGGCCGAAGCCGAGAGGTGTGGGAAAGACCACCGTAGTAGGACAGGCACAACTCGAAGTGGAGTATGCACTGAACGCTAGAGACCTGCGCAACCCTGACACGTACCTCGACCTGCACATCCTTCGGGCGGGCAAGCAACTGAGCAAGCACTACAGCCGCTTCTTAGAGCGGGGCGACTCGCTCTACGATGCCTATATGAAGGCCAACCCGAATGCCGAGGGCGTGCCCAGCACCTTTTATACGATAGGTCGCGAGGGGCAGTACTGGAGCGAATACCAGTCCACAGAGATATTCACCGAGCAGGGACAGCAGACTTTCTACGCCTGGATGCCGTGGGCCATGGAGCGCTACAACGCCTACTACACGGAGCCTGCCGCACAGCAGAAATGGACGCTGGCCAACGAGCGAAAGACCATCCTCGGCCATGAGTGCCAAAAAGCTACATGCCACTGGCGGGGCCGCGACTTCGAGGCATGGTTTGCCGCCGACATCCCCGTGCGCCTCGGCCCGTGGTCGTTCGGTGGTCTGCCTGGACTGATACTGAAACTCTACGACACGCAGCGGCTCTACACCTGGGAGGCCGTCAGCCTCCGCTCCGGCACGTTCCCAATCACCAAGCGTAAATACGACAGTTTCCACCATGACAGCCGCGCCCACGTCCATAAACTACAGGTAGCCGCCAACCGCGACCACCTGAAAGCCGGTGGAGCCATCGACCGCCGCACAGGCCAACTGAAGTCCAATCCCCATCCTTATGAACCGCTGGAACTGGAATAATAAACACATCGCATCATGAACAAGAAAATCATCACCCTCATCATCGCCCTCGCCGCCATGACGGCATGGGCGCAGGAGAAACAAAGCAAGATTGGCTATGTGGCCATGTCGAACATCGACAACTACATCACCATCGACACGGCCACCGTCCGCGTGTGGTATGCTCTCAATGCACTCGACATCAAGGACGAGAACACCTACATCGACTGGCAGATACTGGAGGTTGGCAGCCATTGCAACAAGTATTACAGCTATTTCGTGTGGGAGTCGGACTCGCTGCGCACTGTTGACCGCAGGACTAACCGCGCGGGCAATTTCTCCAAGAAACTGCTGCCACGTGGGCGCAACGGATATGGCAACTGGAACGAACTGCAATACCATGTGCTGATAGCCGAGGACGGAAAGATAAGGACATACAACCGTGAGCGTCTGCCGCAATATGAGGGCTATTACGATGAGCCTTACCCCGGCCAGCAGTGGACGCTGACGCAGGACACCGCCACCGTCAGCGGCTACCACTGTCAGAAAGCCACATGCCACTACCACGGGCGCGATTTCGAGGCGTGGTTCACGGCGGAGGTTCCCGTGAAGTTCGGGCCGTGGAAGTTCGGCGGACTGCCCGGTCTCATCGTCAAGGTCTATGACACCGACCACCTTTACACCTTCGAGTGTACCGGCGTGGAGCGTGTCCGCAGGCCAATGGTCAGGAGCAAATACGCCCGCCGCAAACCCATCAAGCGCGAGACCGTGCTGAAGCTGGAGCGAAAAATCAACGAGAACCCCGCAAAGACACTGGGATGGAAAGATATGGATGGCAACGCCCTCTCAAAAGTCTATCCCTACGAGCCGTTAGAATTGGAATAAAATATGAAACGAAACATCATCACCCTCATCCTCGCCCTCGCCGCTGTGTGCGGTTGTCAGAAAACGGAGAAGACCATCTACAAGGTGCCGCTGAGTGAGCACGCAATGGAGTTGGAGCGGCAAGAGAAAGCCTACAATGACTCGCTCGAAAAGTACAGTGCGCTGCTCGACACTGCACAGGTTCGGTATTATTTCGACCTCCACAAAGCAGTCTTAGACACCCTAGGCGTTGTCATGCAGCAAGAAGTTGAAGCCTTCATGGCAGCGAAAGACAAGGAAGCCGCATACGAGGAAAACAGCAGCATGACCACAGAACTCATCCTCCTCGGAGTAGCCATCATCCTGCTCATCGCCACAATTATCTACGTCAGCATCACCACCCTCTTCTGGACCCGCATCGGCTGGTTCTTCGAGGATGCATGGCACTGGCTGAAACGTCGCCGCATCATCCGCAGTCTGTTCACCCCGAACTATTTAACGCTCGCTAATGACTCCTGCTTTGGCGAAGAAGACCTCACCGACGAGGACATCCACGAAATCATGAACCTCATCCACAAGGGTAATCCCCCCAAATATGAGATAAAAGAAAGGAAGAAAGCAGTAAAGATTAAGTAAAGAAGATTAGTTAGTAAACAAAGTAATTTTTTGTTTAAGTCCTATAGGCACCTAAGCCCCGCCGCGTCGTGATGACGTGACGGGGCTGCTCGTTACAGGAGGGTATTCTTCGTGGTTATATTATTGGATCCAGTGGAAATACACATAGAAAGCTATCTCTATGGCAATCGTTATGATTGACAGCATGTGAACGGGTGTACGTGTTTATGAGGACCAGAGTTGGCCTTCTCCGTGAATGGAGTAGGCTTCTCCATGAATGGAGCAGGCTTCTGGCATGAATGGAGCAGGCGTTTGTTGGGAATGGAGCAGGCGTTTATCGGGAAGAAACAATGTGTTCGTCGGGACGAAAGCAATGGGTTCTCGGAATTTCACTATAGCAAAAAGATCTTTTCACTATAGTAAAAAGAGATTTTGACCATAGTAAAAAGATCCTTTGACCAAAGTAAAATACCGA
>CACZIT010000050.1 GCA_902781315.1 uncultured Prevotellaceae bacterium | reverse complement strand
AGGCAAGAAAATTTGTGTGGACCCAAAATGCGGATATCAAAAAAACGAGTCCTGGGAATCAGGGGGTTAGCTGAAATATAGCTGCAATGTGGGTTAAAAAAGCATTATATTTGCAGTCAGTAAATTACTAACAGAGGCGAAGATTACCTGATACACCATAGCTGAAAACATAAAATTCAAATAAATATTAACCAAAACCCAAATGACAGAAAAACTGAAAGTGATGATTTGTCTTGTCATGAGCAAGAAATTGTCAAGGACATCGGTTCTGGCAGTGCTGATGATGGTATTCGCAATACCGTCGTATGCACAAGGACTAGTCAAGGGTGTCGTCATCGACAGCAGCGGCGAGCCGATAATCGGTGCAACAGTGGTTCAGAAGGAAGACCGCAAGAATGCAGCCATTACCGACATCGACGGTAACTTCTCTCTGAAGCTTCCCGGTGGCAAGGGTACGATTGTCGTGTCCTACATCGGTATGAAGGAGAAAGAAGTGAAGGTCACGGCTAATCAAGACGTCCGCGTGACGCTGGAAGACGACGACACCAGTCTCGAAGAAGTAGTGGTTGTCGGTTATGGCCAGCAGAAGAAGGCTTCTGTGGTAGGTGCCATCACCCAGACAACAGGTGAAGTACTGGAACGCTCGGCCGGTATCGGTAGTGTGGGTGCAGCCCTGACGGGTAACCTGCCCGGTATCGCCACCATCGCCTCTACCGGTCAGCCGGGTGAGGAGGATCCGCGCATCTACATTCGTGGTGCAGCAGCCTGGAACGTTGATGCCCAGCCGCTGATCCTCGTCGACGGTGTGAAGCGTGAGATCAAGTCGGTCGACATCACCTCCGTGGCCACCATCTCGGTGCTGAAGGACGCATCGGCCACGGCCGTCTACGGTGTGGAGGGTGCCAACGGCGTCATCCTGATCACCACCAAGCGCGGTGTGGAAGGCAAGGCCCGCATCGACGTAGGCTTCAACGCCACGCTGAAGGCCGTGTCGAAGCTGCCGCGCAAGTACGACTCCTACGACGGCTACATGCTGCGCAACCAGGCCATCGAGCACGAGCTTGCCATCGGCGGCGCCGACTCGTGGGCCTACTATCGTCCGCAGACGTTCATCAATCTGTTCCGCAATCAGGACTATACCGTGCGGCCTAACTACACTGCCGACGGCATCTACCTCGGCGACTACAGCCAGGCCGAGCGCTATCCGAACATCGACTGGCAGGACGAAATGTTCAAGTCAACCGCCCTGTCGTACAACACCAACCTGAACCTCTCGGGTGGTACGAAGTTCGTGAAATACTTCGTGTCGTTCGACTTCCAGAACGAGGGCGACATGACCCGCATCTGGGACAACCACCAGGGCTACAAGGGCGGTTACGCCTACAACCGACTGAACGTGCGTTCGAACCTGGACTTCCAGATCACGAAGACCACGCAGTTCAAGGTGAACCTGGCCGGTTCGAATGCCCAGCAGAAGACTCCCCGTTATTATTATGGTAATAGCGGCGAATTCTTCCAGCAGCAGAACTGGGCCGGTGCCTACGGCATGGCGCCCAACCTCTTCCCCGTGCAGTTCTCCGACGGCTCATGGGGTTATTCGAAGATGGTGTCGAACATTGCCAACTCTCCCGCCAACGTGGCCACTTCGGGCTATGAGCTGGGAACCATCACCCGTGTCTTCACCGACTTCGCGCTGGAGCAGAACCTCGACTTCGTCACGAAGGGCCTGATTGCCCGTGGTACCATCTCGTGGGATAACCAGTTCAACGAGGGTACGCGCGGTATTTCCGACCTTCACACCACGAAGAAGGCCTACATCCTGCCTGAGGACGGCCAGATGATCTGGGCCGACGAGATCAACGCCACAACGGGCTTCGACTTCTATGAGAGCCGCGACTGGACGGTGGAAGCCGGTAACGTGAGCTACACCAGCCGTGCCACGGAAATGTCGCTGCAGTTGTTCTGGAGCCGCCAGTTCGGCGACCACAACGTGTCGCTCATGGGTAACTGGAAGCGCCGCAACAACGCCGGCAACGCCGACCTCGAGAACCGCCGTGAGGACTGGGTGTTCCGTACCACTTACGACCTGAAGAGCAAGTATTTTGCTGAGTTCAACGGTGCCTACAACGGTTCGCAGAAGTTCTCGCCCGACAATCGTTTCGCTTTCTTCTGCTCGGGTGCTCTCGGATGGATGGTTTCGGAAGAGAAGTTCATGAAACCGCTGAAGGACAAGGGCATCGTCGACATGTTCAAGATTCGTGGTTCCTACGGTGAGATTGGTGACGACAGTGCCGGTGACCGCTGGGCTTATCTGACCAACTGGTCCATCGTGACCGTCAACAACCAGCAGCAGAACTTCCCGATGGCACTCGACGGTTCCGCCAGCCCGTTCACGGCTTATAAGGAATCCTCGATTGCCAACCCCGACCTGCGCTGGGCAACGGTGTCGAAGAAGAACATCGGTTTCGACTACGCATTCCTGAACGGTACGTTTGCCGGTAGCTTCGACTGGTTCCGCGACGACCGCTATGACATCTTCATCTATGGTGCCGACCGTTCGGTGCCTTCCTACTACGGTGCCGCAAAGACTCCTGACATCAACAAGGGTAAGATCAAGAACCACGGTTTCGAGTTTGAGCTTAGATTTAATAAGGTGTTGAAGAACGGCATGCGCTTCTGGGCAAACACCAACTACACGTTCGCAAGGAACGTCATCAAACTGAAGGACGACCCCGCGCTGTTCCCCGCCTACCGCAAGGCTCAGGGTTATCCCCACGGACAGTACCACTCGTTCATCGACAACGGCTTCATCGGCACTTACGACGAGCTCTACAGCACGCCGGAGCGCGATGCCAACGATGAAAACGTGCTCATTGGCGACCACTACATCGTTGACTTCAACGGCGACGGTAAGGTGGACGAGACCAACGACCAGGCTCCTTACGGCTACACCGGCAGTCCGGAGCACACCTACAATGCCACCATCGGCTGGGAGTGGAAAGGCTTCAGCATGTTTGCCCAGCTGTATGGCGTGACAGGCGTGACGCGCGACGTAGGCTTGGCCTCCTTCAACAACAAACTGCTCACCGTCTACGATAACGGTGCCTGGTGGAATGCATCCACGGGAGCGGGTGAGGTCGTCGTGCCTCGCTTCACCTCGCAGGTGTCCTACAACGACGGTACGCAGTATCTCTACGACGGTTCCTATTTCCGCCTGAAGAACGTGGAAGTGGCCTACACATGGACGAAGGGCTGGATCAAGAAGCTTGGCTTCACGAGCCTGAAGATATACCTGAACGGCAACAACCTCTTCCTCATCACCAAGATGCCTGACGACCGCGAGAGCAACTACGGATGGAGCGGCGGTGGCGGTGCTTACCCCACAGTCAGACGTTACAACTTAGGATTCAAGCTTTACATTTAATCGCTATATCTATTATGAAATACTACAGTAACATCAAATCCCTTGCGTGTGGATGCCTGCTCCTGCTGGCCGGCGGAGCCTCCTTCGTGTCCTGCACCGACTGGCTCGACAAGGACCCGGAGTCAATCGTGGCTGAGGACGAGGCATTCAAGAACTACCGCAACTTCCAGGGATATATAGAGGAAATCTACTTTCTGATTCCTGATAAGGAGAAGGTGAATTATTGTACGGCATGGAACTTCGGCGACGACGCTGTTCACAACCCCGAAGGCTTTGCCCACATGGACCATCAGGTGGACCTTGGCAACTATCGTAACTGGTTGCACAACAACCAGTGCTGGCTGCTGGGTAACAACTTCAACGGCCGCGACCAGTCGCTCTGGAGAAACTCCTGGTACTGCATCCGCAAGTGCAACCTGGGCATCCAGAATATCAAGTCGCTCGTAGGCACCGACGAGGAGCGCGACCTGCTGCTCGGACAGATGTACTTCTTCCGTGCATGGTGGCACTTCGAGCTGATATGCTACTTCGGCGGCATGCCCTACATCGACGAGGCTTTCGAGGCCACACAGATTCCCGAACTGCCCCGACTGAGCTTCCAGGAGTGTGCCGACCGCTGCGCCGAGGACTTCGAGCGCGCCTACGACCTGCTGCCCCTCGACTGGGACGAGACGCTGGCCGGTATGCAGACCTCGGGCAACAACGACCTGCGCGTCGACAAGTTCACGGCGCTCTGCTATCTTGGCAAGTGCTACCTCTGGGCCGGCTCTCCGCTGATGAAGGAGATGGAGAAGGCCAAGAACGGCGGCACACCCCAGCTCTTGGGTGCCAGCTCGAACGGCAAGACCTACGACTACGACGTGAAATACTGCGAGAAGGCTGCTGAGGCTCTCGGCAGAGCGCTCGACATGGTGAACAAGGGCCAGGTGAAGTATAAGCTCGCCGAATTTAAGTATTCCAACCTCTACGATCACGAGCGCGACGAGAATGGCGATGAGGACAACTTCTACAGCGACATCTTCTACACCGTGAAGAAGCAATGGAAGATGCCGGGTGCCAAGGAGGCCATCATGCGTGGCGCCTATCCTGGCACGAACAGCGCCAACTGGAACTGCGCCAAGATCTTCGGTCCGAAGGTGGCTGGTCTGGTTGACCACGACAACATCATCCATCATCCCACAGCCAACCTCATCGACCAGTACGGCATGGCCAACGGCCAGCCCATCTATCTGGTGCAGAACGGTGAGTATGTGCTGAATCCGCTCTCTGGGTGGGATCCCAACCATCCTTACAAGGATCGCGACCCGCGATTCTACCACGACATCGTGTTCGACGGCTTCCACTACGTGCTCAGCACCGATGCCTTGAACGAAAGTCAGAAGAAACTCGAGTACTGCGACCTCTTCACTGGCGGTGCCATGCGCGACATCGACCACGGAAGCAGCACGGGCTACTATATTCAGAAACTGGTGCCCCACCAGTGTAATCAGGGCGACCGCTGGTACGACTGGGACTATGCTTTCCAGTGCTACCTGCCCTACATGCGTCTGGCCGACGTCTACCTGATGTATGCCGAGGCCAGGGCTGCCATCGCAACAGGTGTGAGCCAGCTGACCGAGCGTCCGCTCTACTGCATGTCGCTCTCGGCTGTCGACGCCATCAACGCTCTCCGCGACCGTGTGAACTCGGCCGACTACCCCATGGAGCACGTGCAGCCTAACCTGCGCGACACCCGCGAACACTTCATCGACGAGGTGCGCCGCGAGCGCGCCGTCGAGCTGGCCTTCGAAGGCTTCCGCTGGTGCGACCTGCAGCGCTGGCTGCTGCTGACCGAGCCTCCCTATACCGTGAAGTACTCTCACGAGTTCGAGCGCCTGGAGACGGATGCCTGGTTCAAGGATCACGATCCGAAGGATGCCAGAGTCGGTAACTTCACGAAGAAGGTACTCATCAGCCGTCGCTTCGACTCGAAGCACTACTGGTTCCCGCTTCCCGACGAGGACATCTATCTCTACGAAGGATTCCCACAGAATCCCGGATGGTAAGGAGAATTCAAAAAGGAAAATTGAAAATTGAAAATGGACAATTTTATGGAAAAGATAAAAACAAACATATTCCTCCTTGCCATGTTGGCGGCAGCACCGCTTTCTGCCAGCGCTCAGACAGCAGACGAGGCTGATTCTGCCGTGGTGGAAAAGAAAGTACATGTTGCTTTCCGCGACAAGGATGCCGACCACATTCTCGGCGGCGTCTCTTGGGTCGACATGGAGGAGTTGCAGAAGAAGGACTACACGATGGGCAGCCTCGAAGACCTCTACGGACTTGTTGGCGGATGGAACGGCAACAACCTCTGGGGTATGGACAACGAGCGTCTCGACAACAACGACAACAGCAACCTGCCGCTCGTGATCATCGATGGCGTGAAGCGCCCGTCGAACAACGTGTTGCCTTCCGAGATTGAGCAGATCACCTTCCTCAAGGGTGCACAGGCAGTGGTTCTCTACGGCTCCAAGGGTGCTAAGGGTGCCATCCTCATCACGACGAAGCGCGGAAAGGTTGACGGACTGCAGATCAAGGCCAACGCCAACACCGGCTTCCACGTGGCCAAGGCATTCCCCGAGTATCTGGGCTCGGCAGAGTATATGACGCTCTACAACGAGGCACGTGCCAACGACGGCCTCGACGCCCGCTACACGCAGATGGACATCTACAACCATGCCTCAGGCGTGAATCCTTATCGCTATCCCAACGTGAACTACTACTCCGACGAATACCTGCGCAAGGTTTACAACCGCTCGGAAGGTACGCTGGAGATTCAGGGTGGCGGCACACGTGCCCACTTCTACACGAACATTAATTATTATCGCTTCGAGGACCTGCTGAACTTCGGCCCGGCCAAGGACAACTACACCGACCGCTTCAGCGTGCGCGGTAATGTGGACCTCGTCGTCAACAAACTCATCAAGGGTTATGCCAACGTGAGCGCCACGTTCTACAACGCCAACCAGAACAAGGGCAACTTCTGGAGCGAGGCAGCCATGATGCGCCCCAACTTCCCGGAGAACGCAGCACCGCTGATTCCTATCGACATGGTCGACCCGAATGCCAGCAAGGCACTTGCCATCCTCGGCAAGTCGCTGAACCTGCTCGACGGCAAGTACTTCCCCGGCGGCACGAAGGCCACGCAGACCAACGTCATCGCCGACTGCTACTTCGGTGGCCGTACACGTGCTGTGAGCCGTCAGTTCCAGTTCGATGCCGGCATCAACTACGACATGAACAAGTTCCTGAAGGGACTGACGTTCAACACGCTCTTCTCGATTGACTATGCAGCCAACTACAGCCTGTCGTACGACAACAAGTACGCAGTGTTCATTCCTACGTGGAGTAACTATAACTCGCAGGACATCATCGTCGGCCTCACCCAGCAGAACGACGAAATCGTGACAGGCCACATGGCCATGTCGGACACGAAGTATCGCCAGACCATCAGCTGGAACGGCCACTTCGACTACGACCACACCTTCGCTGGCAAGCACCATGTGACGGGCATGCTCCTGGCCAATATGTTCACAACAACGGGCAGCGGCACCTACCACCGCTATGCCAATGCCAATCTTGGCCTGCAGTTGGGCTACGACTTCATGGGTCGCTACTTTGCCGACGCATCGTTCGCAGGTGTTCACTCGGCACGCCTTTCCGAAGGCCACCGCGAAGCCATCTCGCCCTCGTTCACCCTCGGTTGGAACATCGCCAAGGAGAAGTTCTTGAAGGGCAGTTTCGTCGACGACCTGCTGCTCAGCGCTTCCTACAGCGACCTGAGCGAGGACATCGACATCTTCTCGGGCAACAAATACTTCTATCTCTATGACGCGTTGTGGACGACGGTTGGCAGCGGCTTCTCCTGGAACGAAGGCTCCACCACCGACCGCACCTACTCGACGATGGGCTCCAACCCCTCGTTGGGCTTCGTTCATAGGAAGGAATTCTCGGCCAGCCTGCGTGGCTCGTTCTTCAACAAGCTGCTCTCTGCCGAGATGACGTTCTTCAACACCAACATGTCGGGCTTCATTCCAGAGAACCCGTCGAACCTTCCCTCCTACCTGCAGGATGGCCTTCAGGGCAGTACGTTCAAGCCCGCCATCAACAACGACATCCAGAACCGCAAGGGCTTCGACTTCAGCGTCACGGCCCAGAAGCAGTTCGGCAAGGTGCACGCACAGCTTGGCCTCGTAGGTACCTATTTCACGTCTAAGTGGAGCACCTACGATGAGACCCGTGATGCCAACGCACCTCAGAAGTTTGTCGAGGGCCAGGCTCTCGATGCTCTCTGGGGCTACAAGTGCCTGGGTTTCTACAGCCTTGACGACTTCGACGTGAGCACCACCAAGGAGGGAAAGACCAAGTACACGCTGAAGGCCGGGCTTCCCGTGTCGGGACTCGGTGGCACCATCCAGCCAGGCGACCTGAAGTACGAGGATGTGAATGGCGATGGCTCCATCAACAATAAGGACCTGGTCGTTCTCGGCCGGTCGGGCACGATTACTGTCATCGACAAGAATGGCAATCCTACCACCAATCCCAGCAACAACAATCCGCTGGGTAGCATCGGCACACCTTGGTTCTTCGGCATGAACCTCACGCTGAAGTATAAGAACTTCACGCTCTTCATGCTCGGCAATGGCCAGTTTGGTGCCAAGGCCATGCGCAACGGCAGCTACTACTACATGAGCGGCGATGCCAAGTACTCCGTGAATGCTCGCGGACGCTGGACACCGGAAACGGCCTCTGTGGCCACCCATCCGCGCCTCACCTCGTTGAGCTCTAACCACAATGGAGCCGCCTCTACGTTCTGGCTCTACAGCACCGACCGCATCAACCTCCGCAAGGTGCAGCTCACCTACGACTTCCCCGAGGATATGTTCTTCGGAAAGTGGGTGAAGGCTCTCTCTGTTTATCTGAACGCCAACGACCTCCTCACCATCTCCAAGCATCGCAAGATGATGGAGACCAGCGTCGGCTATGCACCACAGACTCGTTTCTATAATCTCGGTGTCAAGGTAACCCTGTAAGAGTATTGATAATTGATAACAGAAAATTGAAAAATATGAAACGTAGTATTATTAAATATGGTCTGTATCTGGCAACGGCCCTTCCCTTGATGGGAATGGGCACGGGGCTCCTCTGCTCATGCGACGACATGTTCGAACCGGCAGACGAAAACTATCGACAGGCCGAAGATATGACCGAGGAGTCGAAGTATGCCCATGGCCTGCTCATCTATGCCTACGACCGCCTTCCCTATCAGACAACCAGCCAGACCGACGTTGCCACCGACGATGCTGTGACCAACGTGACCAACAGCGCCTATCTGAACATGGCTACCGGTACCTGGGCTTCTGACAACAACCCCGTCTCGGAGTGGGATCGGTGCAGGGATGGCATCCAGTATGTCAACCTCTTCCTCACCATCGTTGAGAAGGTGAAGTGGGCACCCAGTGCAGCCTCCAAGCAGCAGATGTTCGTCGACCGCCTGAAGGGTGAAGCCTTCGGTCTTCGCGCACTATTCAATTACTACCTGCTGATGGCTCATGGCGGCTATGCCGACGATGGTGTGCTCTATGGCATTCCTCTGCTCCTGAAACCCGAAGACGGTAGCTCCGACTTCAACCAGCCGCGCGCCACGTTCGCTGAATGTGTGAAGCAGTGCTATGCCGACTGCGACAGCGCAATGGCTCTCCTCCCCATGGACTATACAGAAATTGCCAGCGCCGACGAGATTCCTGCCAAGTATCAGGCTCTCGGTGCCAACGCCTCCAACTACAACCTCGTGTTTGGCAACAAGGCCCGCAACCTGCTGTCTGGCAAGGTGGCCGAGGCCATCAAGGCTCAGGTGGCTCTGCTCGCTGCAAGTCCTGCCTTCCGCGAACAGAGTGGTGTGACTTCGGCTGAGGCTGCCACGCTCGCTGCCAACGTGCTGAAGCGCATTGGTGGACTGCAAGGCTTCGATCCGATTGGCAACAAGGACTGGTTCAAGTCTTCCTATAAGACCATGATTGAAGGTTCGGAGATTCCTGAGATTCTTTGGCGTGCAGACCGCAGCAAGAATGCCTCTCAGGAGCGCGAGAATTTCCCGCCGACACTCTACGGACAGGGCCGCGTGAATCCCTCGCAGAACCTCGTCGACGCATTCCCCATGCGCAGCGGACTGCCCATCACCGATCCGAACTCCGGCTACAATCCGCAGGATCCCTATGCCAACCGCGACTTGCGTCTGGCTGACATGGTCATCTATAATGGCCAGACCTTCAGGAAGTCGGAAATCATCACGGGTACCTATCCTGCCATTCACGGCGAAAAGGCAGAGACTGACGACAACATCAACAGCATCAGCACCTCTACCCGTACGGGCTACTACCTGAAGAAGCTCCTCCGTGAGGACGTCAGCCCGCTGTCGAGTTCGCTCATTGAGCAGCAGCACATCTATCCCCGCATCCGCTACACGGAAATCTTCCTCGCCTATGCCGAGGCTGCCAACGATGCCTGGGGCCCCAAGGGCGATCCTACCAACGTCGGCTTCACGGCCTACGACGTCATCAAGGCCATCCGCGAGCGTGCCGGCCTGGGCACCAACGAGATGGGACTGCCCCTCGCTGAAGGCGATGCCTATCTGGAAGCCTGTGCCGCCGACCAGGCCAAGATGACCGACCTCATCCACAACGAGCGCCGCATCGAGCTCTGCTTCGAGAACAAGCGCTTCTGGGACCTCCGTCGCTGGATGATGCCTCTCAACGAAACAGTGAAGGGCATGAAAGTCGACCGCAACGAAGCCACTGGCGAACTCACCTATACCGTCATCGAGGTGGAAGACCGCAAGTACGACAACTCCTATCAGTGCTACGGCCCCATTCCCAAGAGTGAGATTCTCAAGTGGAGCAAGCTCAAGCAGAACAAGGGCTGGCAGTAATAATTGAAAATTGATAATTGAAAATTGAAAATTATGAAACTCAAGAAATATATCTACGGGGTAGTCCTGGGAGCACTTGCTCTCAACTGTGCGTCTTGCTACAATGCTGACCATGAGTTCCCTGACTTTGAAGGCGGCACCACTGCCTACTTCGCCTATCAGTTCCCGGTGCGCACGCTCGTGCTCGGCAACGACATCTACGACAACACGCTCGACAACGAGCACAAGTGCCAGATATGGTCAACTATGGGTGGTGCCTACGGCGGCCGCAACGCATTTGTTGATTTTGTCGTCGACGAGTCGCTTTGCGACAACCTCTACTTCACCGACGAAGGTGGCAACGCAGCAGCTCCCGTGCTGCCCATGCCGACGGCCTACTACAAGCTTGCGTCCAACCAGATTCCTTACAACGGCGAACCGCGCGGCTATGTGGAAGTGCAGTTCACGGATGCTTTCTTCGCCGATGCCAAGGCCGTTGAGAACACCTACGTCATTCCTCTCCGCATGACCAGCGTGAAAGGCATTGACCACATCCTGACTGGCACACCGCGCGATGACATCGACTTCGTGCCTTCACGCACCAACACCGAGTACTGGCGTGTGCTGGCCAAGGACTACGTGCTCTACTGCGTGAAGTACATGAACCCCTGGCAGGGTAAGTACATCCGCCGCGGCGTCGATAACATCACCGAGAACGAGGTCACGACGACCAACGTCCGCAAGGACTTCTCGCTGGTAAACTCCGACACCGAGCACTACACCGAGAACCCCGTCAACCAGAACGATGAGGTGTGCGGCATCTCCACCAGGAACATGACGCAGGCCGTCTTCCCCGTGTCTATGTACATCGGTATGGATCCCGACGGCTCTGTTCGTCCTACTCAGAAGTGCAACCTCGTACTCTCGTTCAGCGGCGACAAGTGCACCATCGTTTCCGAGGATGAGGACGTGCCCGGCGAGGGCGCTGGCGAATTCATCGTGAAGGGCACCGAGCGTCCCGAGTACAAGGACTACCAGTGGGGCAGCAACGACGGCAAGCCCGTTCAGCGCGACATTCTCCGTCTGTCCTACAACGTCACCTTCAAGAAGGGCCGCGTCATCGGTAAGAAGTACGATCCGAAACTGGGCAAGGAGGTCGACTGGATTCTCGAGAACGATGTCCACATCTCTTCTGCCGACACGCTCGTTGTCCAGACTCGTGAGTCCAACCAGAAAGTATTCTTCTCACCCAAATATGTAAAATAATAGGAGGCTAAGGATATGAAACGATTAATTAGAAACATCACCTTTATGTTGGCTGCAGGAGCACTCGTGGCTTCCTGTGCCGACTATAACGTGACCGACGATTTCAGGGCGGAGCCCGATCCGACATTTGTCGAGCCCTATAAGGACTTGGCTCCTGTGAAGACGTACATCGACCGTGCCAAGTATCCCAACTTGTCGCTTGGCGCAACGCTCAAGGTGGCCGACTTCAACAAACAGGAACTGGCCCACGCCGCTGCAGTCACTAACTTCGACGATATTGCCTTCGGCACCTCTCTCATGTCTGGAACCATCATCAATTCCAAGGGCGTCATGAACTTCCTTGACATGAAGGACCTGCTCGACCACATGGACGAGATTGGCGGCGAGGTGTTCGGCAGCCCCATCGTGGCTAATGCCAACCAGGCCGACGACTGGCTCAACACGCTCACCGCCCCCATCGAGGTGCAGGTAGAATATGTCGAGGGCAAGGCCGTCAACTTCAATGAGCAGCCTGTAGGCCCATATAGTGGAACCATAGACAAGGGAAATGCTGAAATCGTCAGCTACGACGGCCAGAACGTTCTTCAGATTGCCAGCGGCTCAAAAGCTGGCCAGGTGCGCATCATCGAAGGCTTTGAAGTCGATCCACTCGCTACCTATACCACCACGTTCTGGGCAAAGGTCGACAAGGACGCATCCTTTACGATCACCTTCTCTGGCAACAAGATTACCGGAAGTGGTACCGACGGAAAGTGGACCCTGAAGCCCGGCAAATGGACTAAGGTTGTTGTGGAAGGCCGGAGCGCAGAAGGCGTGACCGAAGGTTACCTGAGAATTGAGAACGGACGTAACGCTCCCATCTACATCCAAAAGGTAGAAGTGGGCTACTATCCCGACAACCACCGTCCACAGACCGTTCAGGAGCGCACCGACACCATCAACTACGCCCTCGACGCATGGTGCGACGGACTCATGAAGATCAACGAAGGCCGCATCACGTCCTTCGACCTCATCGACGAGCCCCTCGACGCCAAGGCTGAACTCGAAAACGGCATGCTCGACCTGAAGCACTCCACCGACAAGATCTTCTGGCAGGACGTGCTCGGCAGCGAGAACTATGCACCCGCTGTCTCCCGCGTGGCACGCGAGAACTATGAGGAGTACGGTGGTGATCCTGCCCAGCTGCGCTTCTTCATCAGCGAGACGGGCCTCGAGACCCAGAAACGCTTCGAGAGCCTGAAGTACTGGATCGGCGTCTGGGACAACCGAGGTGCCAAGATCGACGGCATCAATGCCAAACTCAACCTCACCTATAGCGAGAATCCGCAGACACAGGCTGCCACCGAGGCATCGCTCAACACGCTCCTCGAGAACCTCGCTTCCACGGGTAAGCTCATCCGCCTCTCCAACTTCGACATCAAGTATCAGGACGCCAGCGGTGCCAACGTCGCAGCCAAGGACATCTCCGAGGCTCAGCGCCAGCAACTGGCCGACTTCTACGGTCATGTCATCAAGAGCTACATGAACAAGATTCCGCACGACAAGCAGGCAGGCATCTGCAAGGGCAACCTCGCCGACACCTCCGATCCCGTCGGTCTCTGGTCCATCGACAGCAAGAGCAAGGACTGGGTGCGCACTGCCACCTACAAGGCCTTCTGCGATGCCCTCAGCGGAAAATAAGGAAACCTAACCCCAACCCCCTCCCCAGCAGGGTGGGGGCTCCGGGGAAAAGTTCTTCCACTCACATTATATTTAAACGAAACCCTATTTATTCATTCCTAATTATTAACTAAAATTTTTCAATTATGAAGAAACTGTTTACATTGTTTGCTCTCTTGGTTCTTGCCCTGGGAGCTAATGCGAAAGAGATCGTCGATGTAGAAGTCGACTTCTCTAAAATGGCCGATGGCAGTGAGATTAAGTTCTATGGCTGGGGTGCCAGCGAGTCAGCTCGTGCACGCCTTTCCATCCAGAATGGCTGCCTGCACTTCCACAGCGAGGAAGCTACCGATCCCTCTTGGGACTGCCAGTTCTTCCCCATCGGTGGTGTCGATGCTGAGGTAGGCGTTGTCTACACGCTCCACTACAAGATCAAGGGTTCTGTTGCTCAGAACGTTTCCATGCTCGGCTTTGGCCTGACTCCTTATGGCCAGTTCCCCATCACGACCGACTGGGTCGAGGGCACTGTCGACTACGAGGCAGCCAACAGCGAAGGCAACCTCCTCATGCAGTGCGGTGACTATGTTGGCGACTTCGACATCGCTTACCTGAAGATCACCCACGAAGGCAAGGAGGAGCGCCCCGTAGAGTGGATCGAGCAGCTCGAGAATGGTGACGCCGAGAAGCCTTGGGCTGATCCCAACGTCCGCTTCAACGACCAGGAGAACAACTTCAAGATTTGCGCATGGGCTAAGGAGAAAGGCCGCAATATGAACGAGAACGACGGTTGGGATCCCTTCCCTGCCGACATCGAGGAGGTTGACGGCTCTCACGTCTTCGTCGTTCACGGTCAGGTGGCCGACACCGAGGGCGATCCCTCTGCATGGGACAACCAGTTCTGGATTCAGTCGCCGAAGATGCTGAAGGTCGGCTCGCAGTTCAAGCTCCACTTCCGCTACAAGGCTTCTGAGGCTGCTACCACCAACACCCAGTTCCACCACCAGAATCCCTCTGACTACGTTCACTGGCAGGCTATTGGCGACATCAACTTCACCACTGAGTGGCAGGAGTACGACGGCGTCGTGACCGTTCCCGATGCTGCTACCGACGCTTGGTCGATTGCTTTCAACCTGAACCCGCAGAACAAGAATGCCGTCAACTTCTACTTCGACGACCTCTCGCTGTCGCTCATGAAGCTCGACGAGGGCTACTTCGTGGCTTCTTCCAACACCTCCACCGGTATTGAGTACGACTTCGACAACGCTACTGAGTTCACCGTCGACGACGACCTCCTCGTGGCCACCGTCGGTACGAAGGGCAAGCAGGACACTTGGGTGAACGAGGTGATGATCTCTACCGTTCGCGGTAACGACCGTGCCTTCAAGAGCGCTACCCTGAAGCCCACCGGCACCGTTGTCAACGATCCCGACACATGGCTCGACTACACCGAGGGTTCCAACGCTAAGATCAAGCTGCCCGCAGCGGGTGTGTGGACCATCTCTATCGACACTGTGGGCAAGCAGATCAACTTCGTGAAGCTCGAAGGTGAGAAGGATCAGGAGCCTCTCGACATCAAGCCCAACACCTCTGTTGTTGTCGTTCACGGACAGGAGCGCGACGACCTCGCTGACACCGATACCGAAGTCCGCGAAGAGGAAGGTGGCTCTGGCCAGCCTTGGGACAACCAGTTCTTCATCCTCGCCAACCGCACACTCGAGGCAGGTGAGGTGACCGTTCTGGAGTTCGACTACCAGTCAACCATTGAGGCCAAGACCACCACTCAGTGCCACGGCGCACCAGGTGCCTACATGCACTGGAACTGCATTGGCGACGTGAACTTCACTCCCGAGATGCAGCACTTCTCCACCACCTTCACCGTGCCCAGCGAGGCCAACGGCATGCAGTCCATCGCCTTCAACATGGCTGAGATCAAGGCTGCTTGCGACTACACCATCACCAATGTAGTCTGGAAGCTCGAGGACAACACCGAGACCCTCATCAACGAGACGGGTGTCGAGAACTTCATCGTGAAGGAAGGTGCAGGCACCGAGCCGCACGTCTATGTCGATCCTACTGGCATCAACAACACAGTGGTTGACAGCAACGTTTCCACCGCTGCTTACAACCTCGCTGGTCAGCGCGTGTCCAACAGCTACAAGGGCATCGTCGTGAAGAACGGCAAGAAGTTCATCGTGAAGTAAACGCTACACAATCCTTACCTCTATCCCTTCCCCCTCCCCCCTTGGGGAGGGCAGGGGAGAGGCCTCCGCTCAGGACCTGGTCTTTTCATAAGGCCGGGTCCTTTTTTTTGCATGTTGTGCAGATGCCGCCCTGCAGCATTGCTGCTGGTAAAGCCCTGTCCAGCAACGCCACATGCCGCATCCCATCAGGCAAAAGCAATCCTCTGTCTTAGCCTGAAATACGTTGACTCCTGCCAAGCCTCTCAAGAGTTAAAAAAAGTTATGAGAAAAGGTCAACGTTTTGCACGCGCTTTCAAGCGTGCC
>CACZIT010000049.1 GCA_902781315.1 uncultured Prevotellaceae bacterium | reverse complement strand
TAGAAATTCCTTTGACTCTATACTAATCGTATGAGGCATTTCATAATTTCTTCTTATACTTTTTTCTAAAGTAAAAGATAATTGATAGTGATTCATTTTTTTAAATTCGCTGAATATACTTTATGTTTATTCTACTAAATTCCGATTTATCTGTCTGCAAAGGTACTCATTTTTTGTTGAAATCATGCAGAAACATATAGGGTATCTCCACTTCCGCATGAAAAACATCGTAGTCTTGCGCCCAGAATAAGAGCAAGTTCAAAAAAGGGAAAGACGCTGATGCTGCTCTTTATTTTGTTTCCTGTTCTTTTTATTTACTTGGAGGCAAGCTCTGATACGGCCCTGTCAGGTCGGCTTGGCCAAACAATATGCGAGAAGCTGGGGTAACGACGATAGGCGACACGAACTGCCCAAGATAGAGGGCAGCAGAAAGTAAGTCTTTTAGTTTAGTGTTATTTCGACGAATTTAATTAGCTTCAAATACTCAGTCATTACCTAAATTGGAAGTTACTTCTTTCTCTTGGATTTTGGTTCGGGAAGAACCTTGCATGTTTCCCTAACCAACCTTGAAAGATAGTCACGATTATCCACATCTGCAATGTAGAAATAGTCTTTTGCTCCATCATAGGGCGGACGAAATTCTACTGTCCTAAGCAACGAGCGAACTTCATCAGTAGGTTTCAGATAGAACTTGTCATCACATATTAGACCAAATATCTTTCCATTACAATAGATTCCATAGTCGCCAAACATTTTCTTTGCGACAACTTCGCCCGCTTCTGAGCATTGGTCAACAATATACTGTACGAAATCGATACTACTTGCCATGTAACTTCCGATTTATCTGTTAGCCGTTTTATTTATATAGTTCATCATCATGGAAGGGATGTTGTTGAATTCGTAGTAGTAGAACTGTGCAGGTCGGCCTTTTCAGTCACAGACGACCATCCTCATTTCCAAGTCGTCCACAGGTCTGTCGCCGCGGCCTGTGGCAGTGGCCTGAATCATCTCCACCACGTCGAGACCTTCCACAACCTCGCCGAACACCGTGTACTGGCCGTCGAGATGAGGCGTGCCTCCCACTGTGGAGTAAATCTTCATTTGCTCCTCGGAGAGTCCGGCAAAGCCCGCAGCCTGCTTCTGGGCTTCAGCTGCCAGCTTGTCTTGCAGTTCTTGCAGGCCGGCGCGATTCCTGTCACGTCGCATCTGCATAATCTCGGCCCGATGTTCTGCGGCAAGTTCGTTGAATATCGACTGCATCTTCTGCATCTTCAGCTGCTTGGAGAACTGGCGAAGCTGTCCTTCGTTATACTTCTGTCCCCAGACAATGTAAAACTGCGAACCGCTGCTACGGCGCTCAGGATTCACCTCGTCGCCCTGACGGGCAGCGGCCAATGCTCCGCGCTTGTGAAACAGCCCCTCCTTGATTTCAGCTTCCAGGGTGTAGTCGGGCCCGCCCACGCCAAGCATCTTTCCGGCTGGTGCTCCCTTCGAGTCAGGATCGCCGCCCTGAATCATGAAGTCCTTAATCACTCGATGGAACAGCGTCCCATCATAATAGCCCTCCTTCGCCAGCTTCAGGAAGTTGTCACGATGAATGGGAGTCTCGTCGTACAGGCTGACAACAATGTCGCCCAACATAGTCTGAATCTTTACTTTCTGCATATCTCTATGAATTTTAGGTGCAAAGTTAGCCAAAAATCCTCAGAATTCATAAAAAAAAGAACAATAACTTTACGCATCGCCATCAACCATCCTGGCAAGGCCCGTAAGTTTAATGAAGTTTAAGGAATTGTCAGTAAAGTTTATCAAGGTTTAAAATCGATGCCATTTTGTCCCCCTTCAGGGAGCCATTTTGTCACCCCATGCCTTCAGGCACGAATGTTGCATAGGGTAGGGTGAGAGCCGGAGCGAAAGCAAAGGCAATCAGCGACATTCGTTTAACTTTTAAAATAAAATTAGGAGGTATTAATTATGTTACCAGTAATGTTTAAAAACAGTTGGTTCCCAACAGTATTTGACGATTTCCTGAACACTGATTTTATGCCTCGCGCCAACACAACGGCACCCGCAGTCAATGTCAGGGAGGATGAAAAGGCCTACACGATGGAGTTGGCCGCCCCGGGCATTAAGAAAGAATATTGCCGAGTAGGTATCAACGAAGACGGCAACCTCACCATTGCCATCGAAAACAAGATGGAGCACAAGGAGGGGAACAAGAAGCACCACTACCTGCGCCGCGAGTTCTCGTACTCGAACTACGAGCAGAGCTACACGCTGCCGGAGGACGTAGAGCGCGACAAGATCTCGGCCAAGGTTGATAATGGCATCCTGACGGTTGTCCTTCCGAAGATCGAGAAGGAAGAGAAGAAGATGACCAAGGCCATCGAGGTGTCGTAAGGCATCCGGCTTCGATATCAACAAGGAGGGAGCAGCACACGTGTTGCTCCCTCTTTTGCTGCGTATAAACACAGCAACAAGAATTTCCTCTTTATTCCGCAGATACCCGACATCAAAGGCTATCCGGTTGCTATTTAAATTCCGACAACATCTTCTCCACCAGCGGCACATACCACGTGCGGACTTCCTCTGCCGTGGGTGTATGGCCGCCCGGAAAATGGAAACTCCTCTTGTAGTGCTCCAGGAAGAGCGGCTCGAAGTGAGCCAGCGTGTCCTGCTCGCCAAACAAACCCCAGATGCGGTCTTTGCTGAGCGGATGGCAAGACTCGAATTGCGTGGCCTCCACGTCAGCAAATTCCTCAATCAAAGCCTCGTCGATCGTGAAGTCTTGTTTGCCGTCTTTACGAGGTGACTTGTATTGATGCTTTCCGATGCGCTCACGCAGAAACTCCGTCATCTTGAAATACGGATTGCCGAGCAAAGCCGGAATGCCCATTTCAGAAGCCAGCATCTGCGCATAGAACGACCCGCAGCTATTGCCCACCAAGAGGGCGTGCTTCTCTTTCTCAATCAACCCACGAATGAAGCCGGCGGCCTCCTTCGGGTGCATCGGCAGGTCGGGTGTCAGCACTTCCGCACGCCCCTTGAAAGCATCGCGCAATGCCACAGCTGGCACACATTGGCCGCTGGCAAAGAAACCGTGGAGAAACAGAATCTTTCTCATTCTTATTGTTTGCTAAATAGAATTACATTCGATTTCCGGCTTCGCCTCGGCATAGCTCAAGCAAGCTTCATTCTCCATCAATCATTACATCACCCAATGTTTCCCAGCCGGATTACCCTTGTCAACCAGCAATCCCACACAGGGCAGCCCCATACGGTCTGCTTTCTCCTTAGTGGCTTTCAGCAGTCGCCGGGCAATGCCTTGACGACGATAGTCGGGCAGCACGGCCAACGAGTCGAGATAGAGTTCGCCTGCCTGCGTCTCATCGTCCATTCCAGAATGATCCTTGCCGATGCACGCCTTTGCAGCTACGACGAAAGCCTGTCGAAGTTCGTGTAAGCGGCCTCCATCATAACTGACGGCAATCCCGACCAACCGGTCTCCATCCATGCCCACCAGCGTATTACGATAACTATATTGTGAGTCTTCACGCTCCACGAGCATGGTCATCATCCCCCGGAAGTCCTCCAGCCCATACCCCTCTCCACAAAAATGCAGGCAGCAGTCGTCGGTCATTGCCGTCATAATCAGCCGCGCAATGTCAGGAGATTGCTCCTTCCGTGCATTCTTTATCTCAATCATCATCTAATTCCTAATTTGTCTGTTCACACTTCTTTCTTTTTAATCAACTTGGCTGGGTCAAGGTCGTGGTTGATTCATGCCCCACGGGCAGTTCTCTTGCCGATGGTTGCCGCTGCATGGCAGTTTCCGGTGCAAAGGTAATAAAAAAACGGCAATAGTCTGCCTTTTTTTAAGGGAATGTTTGCTGTTGACGCTCTTTTCGCCGCGCCGGCATGATGGGTGGCGGTTTGCTACCACACCGCCCTTCTGCGCTGCCGTCCGTCGGTGCGTGTCTGCACGTGCAGCCAGCCTGTAGTCCCCCTCCCTTCGGACGAGGACCGCAGTGGGGCTGCCGACGAGGACCGTGTTGAGGGTTCCCTCATCACGAGGTCCACCCATTTGTTTTGTTTCAATATGTCAAAGAGCACTTTTGCGTGTTCCTCGTTGTCGACGTGAATGTCGGCAGCGAGGCCGCGCAGGTGGTAGGAGTTGGGTACGCCTCCCACCCGGGCGTTCAGTCGCCGTGAGCGATATCCGCTATTGACGTAGACGGGTCGCCCGACGGCATCTCTCAGCGGTTGCAGCACCCGTTCGCACAGGAACGTGAGGTTCCGTATGACCTCCCCCGATGGCGTGTCCTGCAACTTTCCGTGGCTCGTCGCCACCATTTCCTCCAACGTGAAATTCTTACTCAGCCGCATGTCGTGTTATCGGTAAACTTTTTAGGGAACGATATACCTGTTCTTTCCCCACTTCGCTCCGAAAGCGTCTCCTAACGTTGCCGAGCGACGAAAAAGTGAGCGAAAACCCAAATATATTTGAGTTTTTCCGAACGAAAAAACATCGACGCAGTCAAAACAAAAAAAAGGAGATAATATAGCAGATGACCTGGCATACAAGTTTTTTTGCGTAAAACCCCGAAGGGGTGTTAAGATTACAGACAGGTGGTGGAGTGCGTAGCAGAGCGGAGCACGGAACCCCTGCTAGGTATGTCAACAACAAATTAAAAACCCCGACGGGGTGACAGAAATTCGGTTGGTCCTTCGGGAAAGGGTTTTCACCCCTCCCTGTATTCGGTCGGCCCTTCGGGAAGGGGTTTTCACCCCTCCCTGTATTCGGTCGGCCCTTCGGGACTTATATTACTAACATCACTTAGCAGGGGTTCTTTCTCCGCGTTGCTACGAAAGCGTCTCCTTCGTCGCCGAGCGCCGTGCTCCGCTCTGCTACGCACTCCACCGCCTGCCTGTGTTCTCGCCGCCCCTTTGGGGCTAAATTAGGCCGTCTTCTATCCCATCCCCCAAAAAAATGCGGAAAACAAGTTACGGGTTGGCGTTTTTTTGCTTATCTTTGCAGAGGCGTTTACGAACGCGCGATAAAAAAGGTAGCCAGTAACTAACAACCAATACAAAATATGAAAAAGAAACTCATCCTCGGCGCACTCATGCTCCTCATGAGCGCCGTCGCCAATGCACAGAACGCAGGATTCTTCCTGCCCTATCAGACCACCGACCTGCGCGTGCCGTCGGTGCCACTCGTCGTCAACGACCCCTATTTCTCCATCTGGTCGCCCTACGACCGGCTCAACGAAGGCACTACCCGCCACTGGACGAACGACGAGAAGCCGCTCGGCGGCTGGCTGCGCGTCGATGGCACCACCTACTGCTTCATGGGCGCCGACCGCGACGTGCTGAAGCCCATCGCCCCGATGGCCGACGAGGGCGGCTGGCAGGCTCGCTACACGCGCGACGTGCAGCCCGACGGCTGGCAGCAGCCCGACTTCGACGATACAGCCTGGCGCGAGGGCACGGCTGCCTTCGGCTCACCCGACCTGAGCTTCGTGCGCACCCGTTGGAGCGAGGAGCACAGCGACCTCTACGTGCGCCGCACCATCGACGTTACGGCTGCCGACCTGCAGAAGGAACTCGTGCTCATCTACTCGCACGACGACGTGTTCGAGCTCTTCATCAACGGCACGAAGGTGGCCGACACGGGCGAGACGTGGCGCGAAGGCATCCGCCTGCCCCTTGACGGCGAGCTGAAGGCGCTGCTCCGTCCGGGCAAGAACGTCATCGCTGCCCACTGCCACAACACCACGGGTGGTGCCTACACCGACTTCGGCCTCTTCAGTAAGGTGAAGACCGACGACTGCGGCATCCGGCTGGCCGAACAGAAGAGCGTCGACGTGCTCGCCACCAGCACCTATTACACCTTCGTGTGCGGACCCGTAGAGCTCGACCTCGTCTTCACGGCACCGATGCTCATCGACGACTACGACCTGCTGTCGGCACCCGCGAACTACATTTCCTATCAGGTGCGCTCTGCCGACGGCCGCGCCCACGACGCACAGCTCCTGCTCACGGCCTCGCCCCTCTTGGCCGTCAACAAGGCCGCACAGCCCACCGTGACCACACAGGAGGAACATCGCGGCGTCACCTACCTGAAGACCGGCACCATCGAGCAGCCCATCCTCGCCAAGACCGGCGACGGCATCTGCATCGACTGGGGCTATCTCTACCTGCCCAATATCAATGGCGAGGTGGCCATCACCCACGACACGCAGCTCCGCCAGACTTTCACCTCGACGGGCCGACTGCCCGAGGGCGAGCGCCGCGTGGTGGCAAGGAAAGCCGACGCGATGCCCACGCTGGCCTATCGCCACGACTTCGGACGGGTGACGCAGGCATCGTCCTACGCCCTCATCGGCTACGACGAGATTGAGGACATCGAGTACTTCTACAAGCGCTACAAGGGCTATTGGGCCCACGACGGCGCCGTCAGCATCTTCGACCTCATGCAGCGCCTGAACCGCGAGTACAGCGGCATCATGAAGCGCTGCCGACAGTTGGACAAGACCATCTACGACGACGCGCTGGCTGCCGGCAACAAGCAGTATGCCGACATTCTCTCGGCCAGCTATCGGCACGTCATCGCCGCCCACAAGCTCTTCCGCGACGATGAGGGCAACCTGCTGTTCTTCTCGAAGGAGAACAACTCCAACGGCTGCGTGAACACCGTCGACCTGACCTATCCCGAGGCTCCGCTCTTCCTCTGCTACAACCCCGAACTGCAGAAGGCCATGATGACCAGCATCTTTGAATACAGCTACAGCGGCCGCTGGACGAAGCCGTTTGCCGCCCACGACCTCGGCCAATATCCCAAGGCCAACGGCCAGGTGTATGGCGGCGACATGCCGCTCGAGGAAGCCGGCAACATGCTCACGCTCGCCGCCACGCTCTGCCTCATCGACGGCAACACGGGCTATGTAGACAAGTATTGGGACGTCATCACCACCTGGGCCGACTACCTCTCCTCCAACGGACAAGACCCCACCAACCAGCTCTGCACCGACGACTTCGCAGGCCATTGGGCCCACAACGCCAACCTCTCGGTGAAGGCCATCATGGGTGTGGCAGGCTATGCACTCATGGCGCAGATGAAGGGACTCGGCGAGGTGTACAATCATTATATGACCCGCGCACGCGAGATGGCGGTTCAGTGGGAGCAGGATGCCCGCGAGGGCGACCACTACCGGCTGGCCTTCGACCGCCCCGACACCTGGAGCCAGAAGTACAACATGGTGTGGGACAAGCTGTGGGGCCTCCACCTCTTCCCCAATGGCGCTATGGAGCGTGAGGTGAAATACTACCTCACCCGGCAGAACCGCTACGGACTGCCGCTCGACATCCGCCGCGACTACACCAAGAGCGACTGGATCATGTGGACCGCCGCCATGAGTGCCGACAAGAAGACGTTCCTGAAGTTCGTCGAGCCGCTCTACCGCTACATGAACGAAACCGAAAGCCGCGTGCCCACCAGCGACTGGTACGACACGAAGACCGCCCAGATGGTAGGCTTCAAGGCCCGCAGCGTCATCGGCGGCCACTGGATGCGAGTCCTCGCCGAGAAGCTGGGCCAATAGCGGCAGCGCTGGGCGCTGCTGCGCCGTGTAAGGCCCTGCGGGGCGTGTAAGGCGGCGTTGCCGCGTGTAAGGGCGCTGTCGCGCCGTGTAAAGTCCCGTAGGGACGAGATAGGGGTTCTTTCTCCGCTTCGCTACGAAAGCGGCAAAGCCGAGCGGCCAGCCAATTCATTGGCTGGATCATCCATATTTGTTCATTGAAGTAACAATTCAAAACAAGATTGTTAATTTTTCGTAAATAACATACAATTATGTAATGATAATTTGCTCCATTCAAAAAGAATATTTATATTTGCGAAACAATATAAAAAAACTAGCCTATGCATATACTACTACGCCGCCTTTTATTGACATCGCTACTATTTTTTGTTCTCTCCAGTGCTACTGCATTGGCGCAGATTGACAAGTTCGGTTACCATCTTGTCTATTCATCGGAGTCGCCGGAAGCCGCTTCCGCAGCAATGGACCTCACCGATGAAGAGCTGGAGTGCTGTACTGGCGATTTCCTCAGCACAGAGAACTTCGAACGCAACTGGCTCTACTGTCCCCGCCAGACTTCGAAGTGGAACATGCGTATGGCAGAGAACGATGAAGACCGTGCAAAGGTTCACCTCTGCGAAGACGGAAAACTCCGTTTGCTCGCCCTCTCTCTTGATGGCACCAAGACCAACTGTATTACCTCAGGCATCAAGATGAAGCAGGGCTACAAATACGGTATCTTTGAGATAAAGGCCAAATGCAATCCCCACAAGTCGAACTTCCCTGCCGTCTGGATGATGCCTTCCAACCCTTATGGTGGCTGGCCCAACTGTGGAGAGATAGACATCATGGAGCAGGTGGGTACGAGCAGCACGATTTATAGCACAGTGCATCTCGGAGCGCGTTACGATCAGAAGGTGGGCAAGAACTATTCTTGGTCGGGCAGCAAATGGGTCGATACCGGCTACCACATCTATTCACTTCTCTGGACGAAGAGCAGTCTCACGTTTTATTGCGATGGGAAACAGGTATTCAAATACCAAAAAGACGGCAGTCTGGATCTTCAGAAGCATCCAGAATACGAGCATGCCCAATTCCCCTATAACGAGGCATACTACATCATCCTCGACCAGGCACTCGGCAGCAACTCAGGATGGGGCAACGAAGACCCTGACCCTTCTTTCACCTACGAGATGACGGTTGATTATGTCCGCATCTTCCAAGCTCCTGCTGAGGAAGAAAAGCTCGAGTACTATTTCATCCAGAATGTGGAAGAACCAACATACTACATGACGGCTTCCGAAGAAGGGTTGGTCGGCACGACCGACATCGACTTCCAGAATCCCGACCCGGATGCCCTGTTCTGCTTCCCCTCGATGGATGCAGGAACGAAGAAATACATCCGTACGCAGTCGCAGAAGTGGGTGATGAGCCAATCCGTCAACAACAAGGCCATACCGTTGGGTGAAGGAGGTGTACCTTATTATATTCTTCGCGATGAAGAAAAAGGTGTGGCATTCGACTATGCCAAGGACACCTATCCCGCCACCTTTGTCGATGGCAGCCGAGCCCTCATCCTCAATGAAAAGAAAGACTACATCGTCTCTACCTCAGGCACCAGCAAGGCTTCCGCATGGTGGAAGCTGATAAGCGTCGAAGATGCTCAAGCAGCTTCTATCGAGGAAGATGGCGGGCTTTGGACGAAGGATGACCAGCGTCGAGAGTCAGCAGTCAGGAAAGTGGTAAGAGACAACCGCCTCGTCATTCTGCACAATGGCAGAGAATACACTGTGACAGGCAGTAGACTCAAATAAATGATGACCATTATTCAAAAGGAGAGTTTCTTATTAACTATTTTACTAATTTAAACATTAACATTATGAAGAAATTTTTACTTTTCACTGCTTTGGCAGCATTCTCTGTGACAATGAATGCACAGATGGACTTCACACCTGATGCTTATAAGTTCTCGCAGCGCCAAGTTGGCGAGAAGCTTATCATGCAGCACTCAGATGCTACGTGGAACACTCCTCCCATGAGCTCCGCAGCTATTGAAGCTGAAGCACCTAACGGAGGCTTTGTGACGATTAATGCCAACTCGGATGTGAATGCAGGAATGAACGCTACTTGTATCGTCGACCTCGGCGGTAATGTAGGTCACGTACTCGCTCTCACAGGTGCAAGCATGGAAGGT
Source organism: uncultured Prevotellaceae bacterium (assembly GCA_902781315.1). GTDB lineage: Bacteria > Bacteroidota > Bacteroidia > Bacteroidales > Bacteroidaceae > Prevotella. The sequence continues at coordinate 13,659 of CACZIT010000049.1, read as the reverse complement.
CTTAATGAGGCATATGCCGCCGCTGGCCTCGGTGCTGTGAAAAACCAGCCTGAGCAAGGCCTCGGCCAAATGCAGATCAACATGTACACCGACCCGTCGACAACCCCGGAAGCAGCTATTGTCCAGGCGGACATTGTCGTGAATGCATGGGCCAACAACACCGCTCCTGACCAGGTCATCTGGGCCAACTACTACCACATGACAGCGGCCAATGACGTAACTCCTCAGAACGCTAATGGCTGGGACGGCAACACGCTTACGATCACGGACTTCTGCCAGTATGACGAAGAGGGCGACCTCGTAGTCGATGACGATGAGAATGCCATTTACGATCCCACTCGTTGGCTGCGTCTTACAACGCTTGTCAAGACATTGGCGAAGGATACCGAGGATTGGCCCTACTCAAACGCTGTGAAGGCAAAGTTATGGACTGGCGGTTCTTTTGGCAATGTGGTGCTCTTCATTAAGGAACTCACGTTCAAGACAACCGATTACACCAAAGATTCGGAGGAGTTCACGGGCCAGACCAACCATAAGCGTACTTATGAGGTGTGGAATCCGGATCCCAACAAGGTTACTGATGCCATTAAGACTGTTCAGACCGCCGCTAAGTTCGATGTGAAGAATGGTAAGTTTGTCTCACTTGAGAGAGCTGAAGTGTTCACGCTTGATGGCAAGAGAGTCCTCGATGGCACTCAGGGACAGCTTGCAGCTGGTGCTTACATCGCCAAGATTAACGGTGTGAGTGTCAAGTTCGTTGTTAAGTAATAGGATTACATGATGATAAGGTAGTAGGGGGGAGTCCCTACTACCTTATTTGCTATTTCAGAATATGGAGAGGTCGCTGGTTCTATGTGTCATTGGGTTGTTCGCAACCCTATGCGCGCATGCACAGGTAGATAACTTTGCCTTAAGTTTCTCAGGCAAAGGAAGTGTGCATTGCGGTGAACTGGTGGAGATTGAGCAGCAAAAATCCTACACTTTTCAGTTCTGGATTTGTCCTCAAGAATGGAATGAGGGAGCTGTCATCTTTAAAAGCGGCGACAACTTCTCAGCCTGTTTAGGCACAGAAGGCAGTATCGTTTTCACTGTTGGAACGACTAGCTTGAAAGCAACTGCCAAGAAACAACTTTCGGTAGGTAATTGGGCTCAGGTGACCCTGCTCTGCAATGAGGGCGCAGCCAAGGTCTATGCCAACGCTGTGAAATGTGGTTCAGGAACTTTGGCGGCTATCCCCAAGACTGCTACGGGGCTCGTCATAGGCGAGGGCTTCAATGGACGCATTGATGAAATGCGCTTCTGGAAGATTGCGCTTTCCGACGAATTCGACTATTTCCGTCACACCACCATCAATCAGTTCAATCCCGATTGGGACAACCTGGTGGCTTATTTTAAGATGGATCAGGATCTCTGTGAAAACCTTGTTGATTACAAGGGGGTGTACACTCCTGACAGCGGATACAACTATCATGGCATACTCAATGGCGACGCGAAAAAAGCAAAGGTTACTGACAACACAGGACTTCCTTATCTCGTCCACGGGGCATATACGAACAACGAACGTTTCTATGACCGCAGCATTCCTCGCGAGCAGTATCTGCTTAGCAACGATCTTATTATATTAGGAATTGAATCTTTCAAAGACGGGCATCTGCGATTCAGCACTCCCTGTAATCATGGAACGTTAGAAAACTGCGAACGGCTGGCTGAGTTTGAAGGTCGCAACGGTGTGCTGTCGTTGAAAGGAAATGGCAAGATGAGTGTTGGCAAAAATGCTATGCTCATTTCAGAAGACAGCAATGGAAAGGCCACCAATGCCTATGCTTTTGAATGCTGGCTATACCTCGACGAATGGACGGAAGGAGCTTATCTTTTCCGCAAAGAAAATGAGGATGGCACACAGGGCTTAAGCATCCGCCTGGGTGACGCCGAGGGGCAACAGGTCTTTGTGCGTGTCGATGGCCGCGACTATGGACACGCAGGCAAATTGGCCGTCGGAGAGTGGATGCATTTTGCAATAGTCAGCCGTACGTCGACTTCTTCCTCGCAACAGTTCGGTTTTGTATATAACGGCACCATGAGTTTAGGAAAGAACAGCCTGAGCGACCCTGTTGCCGACAACAGACCTACCAATACCAGCCAGTTCGAAGCTTACATAGGCGAAGGACTAAAGGGTAAGATGGACGATATCATGATCTGGAACAACCGCCCCTTCGACAGCAGCGAGATCAAGGCGAACATGGAAGGCCGATTCCGGATGCCGGCTGTTGGTGGGGAGGTTACTGCAGAACAGATGCGCTGCTACAACAGTTTGTGGCGATTTGACAAAGAGGATGACCCAGGCTATGACCTTTATTCCCAAGACGAGTGGCTTGCTATTATGAAATCAGCATATAAAGGCTATCGTGGTGCCAGGTTCCGCATTTCCGTGAAGAGCCATAACGGATGGGAAAACACCATCAGCAACAAAAGCCGGCGTGAGATTTTTGCTGCTGACCTTGCCCGGCTGAGCGAGCATTACGACGGCGTGGAACTCGACCTTGAGTGGGCGAGCAGTTGGCAAAATTACGGATTGCTTGCTGAAGCCATTCGTGCAGCGTTGCCCGAAGGAAAGAGTTTTGAAGTCTCTGTTCATGCCTACAACTATAAATATCCCACAGCAAAGATGGGTGCTGTGGATGCCTTCACCGTGCAACAATACGGCCCGCAAAAGACGTGGTTCTCTATGAGCAACTTCAGGTCTACGCTCGCGGCGATGGAAAACTACGGCTACGCAAAAGAAAAAATCTATGCCTCGTACAGCACAACCACCTCCGGGCCTTATACGGGTGGGACGATGGCAAGCTCCATCATCAAAGGTGTGCGCAACGGCATGATGGAGGGCGACTTCACGCCCAACGAAGAAATGGACTCATGGACTGACGCCACGGGTCTGACCTATTATTTCACTGGCCCTCTGCAAACTTACAGGCGTGCCAAGCATGTTGTTGACAACCAGTATCACGGCATCTTCTACTGGGATATGGGAAACGATGTGCCAGTGAGGCATCAGTATAATTTGGCAAAATGGTGCAGCTATGCGCTGAATGCCAATGTCGACACACTCATCACACATGTCGATGTCAAGCCGTATGATGCATCTTTAGGCGTCAGGGACATGCGTCTGACCGGCGACGAGACGGTGATGGCAGGTGAGGTCAGCATCTACAACATGATTGGCGTGCTGGTCTGCAAGGCCGCAACCAAGGAGGAGGCCATAGCCCAATTGCCTCGTGGTTTCTACATCATAAAAGGCAGAAACGCACAGGGGAAAAGGGTTTCCGAGAAAATGAATAAACTATATTAACAACAAATATCATCCGTAATCATGAAAAAAATTCTTTATTTCGCTATCATTGGATTATGCTTATGTGGCATTGTCGCTTGTGAGGAGGAATTCGAGAATCCTGGCGATTTCAGTGTCAAAGCCACATTAGGCTTCAGTCCTGCGAGTGCACTTTCTAAAGTAGATGGTATCACCTACGATTTCAAAGTGCTAAGTGAGAAGGATACTGCTTTTGTAAGCAGTTACACCAGGAATGACACAACCTTCGATGCCAATGGTGAACCCGTGATTGGCCCCGATGGTAAGATTGTCATCAACTACGACACCATCTACTTCAAGACAGGTAAGGTGGCTCGCTACTACGAGATGGACACGATTACGTTCCCATCTCATGCCGACACATTCACCGTGCACATCACGAGCAACGCACTGTGGAAGGCTCCGCAGTTCAAGCCCAAGAAGACGCAGTGGTTCTTCAACTACAACCTGAAGACCGACGGCACTTCGCTCTACGGTGGTGGCGACGGCTACTTCTACTTCCGCACTACGCGCAACAAGAACAAGTCGCGTTCTGAAAAGGCCGAACAGTACATCTTCACTTCCGATTCAACGGTGATGTACCATTTCGTATTTGGTCAGAAAGGCGAAAAAGACTAGTAAACGTAAAGAGAACACGCTATGAGACAAAGATTATTTACGATTCTGAGCTGCTTGCTCGTATCAGTAGCAATGATGGCTCAGCACAAGGTAACGGGTGTTGTGCTCGACAATGAAGGTGAGCCAGCCGTCGGTGCTTCCATCGTTGAGAAAGGAAATGCGCGGAATGGTGTTATTGCCGACATTGAAGGTAACTTTGCCCTGACGGTTTCCAAGTCATCGGCCACGCTGGTCGTATCGTACGTAGGCTTTGAGCCGCAGGAGGTTCAGGTGGGAGGCAGAAACAAAGTGACCGTCACCCTGCATTCCTCGGCAGTGGGGCTCGACGATGTCGTGATCGTGGGTTTTGCCACACAGAAGAAAATCAATGCCACGGGAGCCGTCAAGACCATTGGCGACGAGATGATGAAAGACCGTCCTACGGTGAACGCCGTGCAGTCGCTGCAGGGTGCCATTGCCGGTCTGAACATCACCAACGATGCCGGTGGCGCTCCTGGTACGGCCATGAATATCAACATTCGTGGTGTGGGTAACCTGGGCGATGGTTCCAATTCTTCGCCGCTCGTCCTGATCGACGGTATGGAAGGCGACCTGAGCACACTGAACCCTGCCGACATCGAGAATGTGTCGGTACTGAAGGATGCCGCAGCCGCAGCCGTCTATGGTTCGCGTGCGCCGTTCGGCGTCATTCTGGTTACAACAAAGAGTGGCTCTGCCGGCAAGAGCGCAGTGCCCGAGGTGCAGTATTCGGGTAACGTGAGAATCAATCAGCCGGTGAACATTCCGAATCCCGTAGACGGTCTGACGTTTGCCTACATGATGAACGATGCCTACATCAACTCGGGTGGCAACGCTCCTTTCAGTTCCAGGCAGATAGAAAGAATCAAGGCCTATATGGACGGTACGTCGACGGAGAACACCGACTACTACCGCGAACTGGACACGTGGTATAAGAATCAGGCTCTCTTCGGCAACACGAACTGGTATGACGTGTATGTGAAGGACAAGACGGTGTCGACCGAGCACAACCTCGCGGTGAGTGGCGGCGTGGGCAAGCTGACCTATCGCATCTCGGGAAACTATCTGAGCCAGACAGGTCTCTACAATTATGCAGATGAGTTGTATCAGCGTTTCAACATCGCCGGTAAGTTCCAGTACAAGCCACACAAGATAGTGACGATAGGCTACAGCGTGCGTTATGCCACTGACGGCTACGACAAGCCGTCGGCCATCGACGATCAGGGACTGTTCTATCACAATCTGGGTCGCCGCGCCTCGGTGGTGCCTGTCATCAACTCGATGAGTGGGGAGTATTCTGAGGATTCAATGATTCCGGCCGTCAAAGATGGCGGAAGACTCAACAAGCGCACACAGAAGCTCTACAATCAGGGTAGCCTGATCATTGAGCCCATCAAGAACTGGAAGATTCATGTAGAGGTCAACAGTCGCCTGGAATGGAATCCATATTCCCGTAATTTCAACCCGCTGCCCTTCCACATGCCTTCCGGCCGGCTTAGCTATATGCTGGTGAACGAGGGTGTGGACCCGAAGCACACCGTGAATGCCAACGGTACCTATTCCGTCATTCCCGACTATGGTGAGACCTATCAGGAAGATGCCGAGACGAAGGTCAACTTCTTCGGCAACAATGTCTATACCGACTATAAGCTCACGCTCAACGATGCTCATAACTTCACGTTCCTGCTGGGCGAGCAGACAGAGTACTGGAAGCGCGAGACCGACCGCACGGGCTACTATTACTCAAAGTACGTGGACAAGGCAACGAAGGAATACGTTGACGAGGGCATCAAGCACGAGATGACACCCACCAACTACCAGGAGGACTGGGCATCGATGGGCTTCTTTGCCCGCTTGAACTACGACTATAAGTACCGCTACCTGCTGGAGCTGAACTTCCGCGCTGACGGTGCCTCCCGTTTCCCCACCGACCAACGCTGGGGCTACTTCCCGTCGGTGTCGGCAGGTTGGAATGTGGCTGAGGAGCCGTTCATGAAGACGGTCAAGGAATCGTTCCTCGACATGCTGAAGCTGCGTGGGTCGTACGGAACGCTGGGCAACCAGAACACCACTTCGTGCTATCCCTACTATCAGCAGATGAAGGACGTGGGCTCGTCGGTTGTCATCGGTGGCGACCAGGTGAACATGCTGCCCGTCTATTCGCCCTATTCCACATCGCTCACATGGGAGACCATCGAGAATGCGGGTTTCGGTGTAGACTTCGCACTGTTTGGCAGCCGACTGTCGGGTTCGTTCGACCTGTTCCAGCGCACGACGAAGGACATGGTGGGACCTGCTGCCGCCCTGTCGGCTCTTTATGGAGCTGCGGCTCCCAAGACGAACAATGCCACGCTGCGCACGCGTGGTTGGGAGTTGGAAATGAAGTGGCACGGCAACATCAACAAATTCAACTATGGCATCGGATTCAGCCTCTCCGACTACAATTCGGTCATCACGAAGTACTACAACTCCACCGGCCAGTGCACCAATGCCAGCAACGGCACCTACTGGTATGAAGGAAAGACCGTGGGCGAGATTTGGGGTTACGAGGTGAAGGGCATCTCGAAGAGTGATGACGAGATGAACGCCCATCTGGAAGTGGCCGACCAGTCGGCACTTGGCAGCAAATGGGGCGGCGGCGACATCATGTATGCCGACCTCAATGGCGACGGAAAGGTGGATGGCGGCAGCTACACGCTGGATGACCACGGCGACCTGAAGCGCATCGGCAACAGCACGCCTCACTATGCTTATTCGGTGACGCTCGACGGTCAGTACAAGTGGTTTGACTTCCGCGTCTACATTCAAGGCATCGGCAAGCGCGACTTCGTGTTCACGAATTCTGCTCCCTACTGGGGTATTGCCGCCGAATGGCAGCGCACGCTCTACAAAGAACATCTCGACTACTTCCGCTTTGCCGGCAGCGAGCTGGGTGCGAATACGGATCCCTTCTATGGTCGCCTGCGCATTGACGGAAACAACATCAAGGTGAGCGACCGCTACGTGGAGAATGCTGCCTACTGCCGCCTGAAGAACGTGCAGCTGGGCTTCACCATTCCCTTCAGGGGCGCTGCCAAGAAGATTATCAAGCACTGCCGGCTCTACGTGTCGGGCGAGAATCTTCTCACGTTCACCAGTCTGAGGATATTCGACCCCGAGGCTCTCAACGGTAGCGACTGGGGTGCCGGCAAGGCTTATCCGAACTATCGTACGTTCTCTGTTGGTGCTGATGTCAGGTTCTAATCTTGTAAAAATACATAAAAGCATAAGAATATGAAAAAGAATATAGGAATAGTTTTGCTGCTGCTCACGGGAATGTTGGCATCTTGTGACGACTTCCTGCAGCGCGAACCATTGTCTTACGGCAGTGAGGCTTCTTACTTCAAGACGGCCTATGACTACCAGTTGTCGGTGAATGCCTTCTACGAAATGCTGCCCAAGAACAACACCTTGTGGGGCGGTCTGTACACGCAGGACATCAAGAGCGACAACCAGGCCGGCAACGGCTACCAGTCGATCTTCCTGAGCGACGGTAACTACAAGACCGTGGCTCAAGGTGCGTCGGGATGGTACTTCTCGAATCTGCGCGCCATCAACTTCTTCCTGAAAAAGGCCGAGGAGACGATTGGCGGCATCAGCGACGACAAGGCTCTGGCCAATCACTACGTAGGCGAGGGCTACTGGTTCAGGGCCTACGACCACTTCCGCTTGCTCCGCACGTTCGGCGATGCCCCCATCCTGACGGGGTTGCTCTCCGACGACCAGGCTGCGCTCGCGGCTGCCAGCAAGCGCTATCCGCGCAACGAGGTGGCCCGTTTCATCATCGAGGACCTTGAGAAGGCAGCCGAACTGATGTTGCCGAAAGCTCCTGCTTCAGGCCGCCTCTGCAAGACTGCGGCTTACGCACTGATATCGCGCGTGGCATTGTTTGAGGCCACCTGGGAGAAGTATCATGCTGGTACCTGCTTCGTGCCAGGCAACAGCAAGTGGGTGGGCGCAAAGTCTTGGCCCGATTTCAAATTCCCCTCCGGCAGTGCTGAAAACGAGGTTAACTTCTTCCTTGACAAGGTGATAGAATACGCAGCGAAGGTGGCCGACGAACGCAGCCTCGACAACGACTACGTAGGCATGTTCACGAATTGGGAGACGCAGTTTGCCGACGACGATGAGGTCATTCTGGCACGTTATTACAAGAACGGCGTCGCTGCCCATAGCTGCTCGGCTTTCCTGAAGAATGGCGGCGGTTGCGGCGTCACGCGTGCTGCCGTGAACACGTTCCTGATGAAGAACGGTCTGCCCATCTATGCGGAAGGCAGTGGCTATCAGGGCGACCAGACCACCTACGAGGAACTGCTGGGGCGCGACGAGCGCCTGACGGCCACCGTGCGTGCTGCAGGCAGCTTCATTAACACCGAGAAGGACCCGACGACAGGCAAGTATGTGAACGACACGATTTACTTCTATCGCCCGCAGCTCTGGATAGCAGGCAACGAAAAGTCGACGACGGGCTACGACCTGAAGAAGTGGCTCAGCAGCGACGGCACTCAGCAGAAGCAGTACTACACGACGACGGCCGTGCCGCTGTTCCGCGCCGCCGAGTGCTATCTCGACTACATTGAGGCTTACTACGAGCGTCATGGCAATCTTGGAGGCAACTGCGACAAGTACTGGAAGGCGTTGCGCCAGCGTGCCGGTGTGGACACCGACTACAGGAAGACCATCAGCAATACGGACCTCGCGAAGGAAAACGACCTTGCCATCTATTCGCATGGCAAGCAGGTGGATGCCACCCTTTATAACATCCGTCGCGAACGTCGCTGCGAGCTGATTGCCGAAGGCTTGCGCTATGACGACCTGCGCCGCTGGCGAGCGCTTGACATGATGAAGAACTATCAGCCTGAAGGCATGCATCTCTGGAACACGCCGTTGGAGAAGATGTACGACAGCAAGCAGATTGATGCCACCGTGGTATCGCAGAGCAATGTGTCGGAATACATCCGGCCTCTGCAAATCAGCTCGACGTCGGCTGCCTATCAGGGCTATACGTTCCCCAAGCAGCACTATCTTGACCCGCTGCCCATCTCGGAGTTCCTGCTGAACATCAGCGCCGACGGTGTGACGCCTACCTCGGCTGGCATGAGCGTGCTTTATCAGAATCCCGGCTGGCCTGTCGATGCCGACGGTCCTGCTGACTATAATTACAATTGCGACTAACGACTGACAATCTTTTAAAAACCTGGAATTATGAAGAAAATGTTATTGATGATTGCTTTTGCTGCATGTACGGCAACTGCAATGGCCGATGCCGTAGTGGCATTCGGCACCAACACCGACGAGCGTGCCTTCACGGCACAAACAATTCTTGCCAGTGTGAACGGATGGGAATCGGACGTACTGCCCGACGGCAACAGGGTGGCTCTGGAATGCGCAGCCCGTCATGGGCACGTGGACCAACGAGGCTGCACTGGCCGAGCTGAACGAGTTCTCGGGCATCACCTTCACCGCAGCCGACATGTCTGCAGGTACGACCCTCAATGTCGCTGCCAACTCTAACGCTGCCGTGAATGCCAACCTGGAGCTGCTCCTCGATGCGCAGGCAGAGGGCGATAATGTTACGCTCTACACGACTTTGTTCGGCTGGAACTGTCCGCTCGACGAGGTGACCGTGACCGGTCTTGACAACTGCGTGGTGAAATATGCTCCCGGCGATGGCCAAGGCTTCTCCGATGAGCCTGTGTTCACTCAGGTGAACCAGGGCCTGAACCTGATTGTCATTACCGGCACGCTGACAGCCGACAAGCGCGTTGTCGTCACTTCGCCTACCGTGAAGGAGGAAGCCGTGAAGACAAAGGTGGGCTTCCAGATTGCTGCTTATAAGGTCAGCGCTCCTGTAAAGCCTGTCTACACCATTGCTTTCGGAAACGACTCCGACGAGCGTGCCTTCGTGGCAAAGACCATTCTTGCCAGTGTGAACGGATGGGAGTCTGACGTGCTGCCCGACTGGAATGCGCAGCCCGTCATGGGCACGTGGACCAACGAGGCTGCACTGGCCGAGCTGAACGAGTTCTCGGGCATCACCTTCACCGCAGCCGACATGTCGGAAGGTACAAACCTGAAGGTCGCTGCCAACTCGAACGCTGCCGTGAATACGAACCTGGAGCTGCTCCTCGATGCACAGGCAGAGGGCGATGCCGTGACGCTCTACACGACCTTGTTCGGCTGGAACTGTCCACTCGACGAGGTGACCGTGACCGGTCTTGACAACTGCGTGGTGAAATATGCTCCCGGCGATGGCGAAGGCTTCTCCGATGAGCCTGTGTTCACTCAGGTGAACCAGGGTCTGAACCTGCTCAAGATTACCGGCATGCTGACCGCCGACAAGCGCGTTGTCGTCACCTCGCCTACGGTGATGGAGGAAGCCGTGAAGACAAAGGTGGGCTTCCAGGTTGCTGCTTATATGGTGGGTGCCACCGTGGGCATCGAGACTGCTGATGCAGAAAAGGTCGTCGTGGAAGACAACAAGATTTACAACCTCGCCGGCCAACAGGTGAATAAGGTCACGAAGGGCATCTACATCAAGAACGGAAAGAAATTCATTGCGAAATAAGAAACGCTTGGATTTCACTATCAGTTGCCTGTAGGCGGCGCCACATCGTGCGCTCGGCGACGTCAGGAGCGTCGCCGGGCACACACAAAACGCCCCAACGGGGCAGCGCAGGCAAGGGGTGTGAGTTGCTTCAAAACGTCTCTTTTAGCAGCTGATTTCCTGAAAAACGGGGAATCACCCCCGTTTTCATGGAATCAGCCCCTTTTTCTTGTTCACATTCAGAGGTGGACGGTGGGGGAATACCACCGAGTAGGCGGCATCGAGGGCCTTGAGGTCTACCTTGCGCATCCCGATGTCCAGCCTGACGGCCACGATGGCACGAAGCAGTTCGCGATGCCTGCGAGGGTCTGACGTGAGCGGCGGCAGTTCATCATAACCGCAGACGGGGTCCTCACCATCAGTCGACAAGAGGTTGCACACCTCCCAAATGAAGTCGTCGGTGTCGTTCTTGCCAAACCACTCTTGCAGGATATGGCGTATGCAGAAGCGCTTGTGCCGGCTTGCGAGGAGCTGCCTTGTGCGCTCCAGTCGTTGCCAGAGCCGCACAAAGCATTCTTTGTTGTTTTCAAAGTTCATAGGCACAAGTCATCGATGAGAGGAATACTTCGCTTTATACTTCTCCGTCTTGCAGTAACGGCCGCTGGTCTCGTCGAAGACGATGTAGCCGCGATTTGCCCAACTGCGCAGCGTGTTGCTGCCGTCGCCCGTACGCCCCTGGCTCGCACGCATCTGTCGGTATTGTTCGCGTGTGAACTCGTCTGGCAACAATTCCAGCAGGTTCTGCGGTCCCGACTGGCGCTGTATCTCCACCTCCTCGCGTAATTCAGTCTCGAGCTGCTGTCCGAAGTAGAGCATCTTGCACCAGAGGTTGTATCGCTCCGACCAGCGCACGAAGTCGGCGATTGCCTTGTCCCAGCGGTATCCCTGCGCAACGTAGAGCACCATTCCTTTCAGCCATGCAATGACGTTTGCCCGATACGAGAGCACGCGGTAGGCCTCCGAGTCGTAGAGCCGTGCTGCATCGCGGTTCTCCTCCTTCATCTCGAGCGCCAGCTTCCGCGCCTGTGGGCACTCTATGAGCCCGTTGGCAGCCTCCAGACGCTCTATGTAGGGCTTCAGCTCCTGGGCGAAGGCGTTGTCGTAGATGCCCAGCACGGGTGCCGTGTCGTCGTCGTCCGTACGGATGATGGTCGAGATGTCCAGACGGCTCACCGTTCCGTCGTTCACCATTCGCGAGAAGAACCTTCGGGCGTTGGGGGGTGTGGCCGAGGCATTGAAGTTCCAGCGCAGCGGTGCAATGCCGCTCACAGAGTCTGCTCCCACACGCTCCTGGCCAGCAAGCGAGTTGTCGAAAGCCTTTCGGATGAGCAGGCCAACCTCTTCCGTCGTGCCGCGCGACGTCACCTTCTTCAGGCCGTCTATCTCGTCGACGATGGTGTAGATGTATCGCTCGCCGTTGTTGTGGGCATCTACGATGCGCTGGTTGAAGACGGCATCCGTCAGGTTGTCAATGAGCATCTGTATGCAGATGTCGGTCGGTCGTGGGTCTTTCTTCTGCTTCGCGTTGGGGTTTTTCTGTTTCCATTCCGCCTCGCGCTGACGGTTGGGAATGTCGCGCTGCCGGATGTCCTCCATGATGAACTCTATAGGCTTCTTGATGGTGCCCTTGCCAATCGACTGGCGTCCGATGAGCACGTTCATGAACGTCGCCTCGTGTTCCACGTTGTCCCAGTAGCGAAACTTCACTCCGTGCAGGTGGGCTCCCAGAGCAGGAAACACGGCGGCGGCCACAGCGGGCTTGTAGAATGCCGGCACGTTCTTCGTCAGCAGCCTGATGAGCGGTGGAAGTCGCTTCGGCATCGGCGGCGGTGAGGTGAGCGTGCCGCCACAGGCCTTCACGCCAGCATTCGCCTTCAGCGCCTGCAGCACTTGTCGCAGCCGGTAGGGCATCCCCTTTCGTGGCTCCTTCAGCGCATTCTCTATCGTCTTGCGCCATTCCTCCCACGCTGCGCTCTCTGCGCCTGCCGCAGGCTCCTTGCGCCTTTCGTCTTGCTCTTCGCCTTGCTTCTCAGACGAAGCAGGATCCCAGTAATTCGGAATCACCTGCAACATCTTCTCCAACGAATATCCGCAGATGCTGCGCAGCGTCACAGCCAACTCAAAGGTCAGCACGTTGCGATCGCCCTCCACAGGCTCCTTCCCGTCGTTGAACAGCTCCCAGTACTTTGCGATGATGTCCTTGAAGGGAATGCCGTTGTACGAAGCCCCCCCTACGGCCCCCGAGGGGGCTTCAATAGCATTGGTATCAGCAGACGAGGCATTAGTAGCCCCCTCGGGGGCTGAATGGGGGGCTCCCTCGCGCGCAGCGCGCTCCTTCCAGGGGCGGTAGTGCTTGTTGGCCTTCTTTGCGCCCGGCGGCACCTCTTCCTGTCCCTGCCTCTCGCGCTCCCGCAGACGTTCGAATTCCTCGGCAGCCTCCTCGGGCGATAGCTGCTCTTCGAAGATGGCATCGTCCAGGTAGAACAGGTTGTCGGGTGTGGCAGGACCGGTGTAGAGAATGCGCTGCTCGTCGTGCGTCGAAGTGTCCATCTCCGTCTCCGTGAGCATCGAGAGGCGCACCTGGTTCTCCAGAATCGTCTTCCCACGCTCGCGGCGGCACACCGCATGCAGGCCGTAGTTGGCCGAGCCCGACAGCTCCAGCAGACCTATCTCCTCCTTCTTCTCGAGCAGCACCTGCTTGATGCGCTCCTGCTCCTCGGCCGACTGGCAGTCGATGTCGTGAGCGAAGGTCGACGCCACATGGTGGCAGCCCTTCAGCACGCCGTCGGGCAGCAGGTCGTTGTAGTTGTACTGCACCTGCCGCGCCTTCGCCTTCTTGTCGCCCCCGCGAGCCGCCTGGAAGTTCCTCACGTTCTCCGGCGCATTGCGCTGGGCGAGGTATTCTTCTCGGTTGGTGACGGGTCGGGCAACCTTGCGCCCGCTCCCGTCGATAGTGATAAGGTTAATCATCTCGGTATTATTTCGGTTTTTGATTATCTTGTCCTTAATCCTC
>CACZIT010000048.1 GCA_902781315.1 uncultured Prevotellaceae bacterium | reverse complement strand
TGGGCTCATAAATAAACTGTCATCTGTCATCTGTGATAAGAATGGGGTTAAAATGGTAGTTTGCATGGGGTTGCAAATCGCCTGAAACACCTTTGTACTTCTACATTCTCCAAGAAAACATCAAAAGGACCCAAAAGTGCAGTTTTTGTCCCCGAAAGTGCTGTTTTTCGTGCTTACGATTTGGAAGTTTCAAAATTTTTTCGTATCTTTGCAGTGCAAAAGAAATACAGCAAATACCGGAAAAACAGCCTCCACTCCCACACTTTCGTCACCCCATAACGCTCCAATTGCCTTCACATCGAGCTACAGTCGCCCGCCGCCCGTCACCCTCTTCTCTCTATTCTTTACAACCATATATAACACGCGTTCTTTGACTTATTGATACAAAAGCCCCCCTGTCGTCCCGACCTCGGAGAGGTCGCACTATGCTTAACCGCAGGTCTTGACCTGCGGAAGGAAGATGCCATAAACAAATATCCTCGCATATTTACACATTCCGCGGGTCAAGACCCGCGGTTATGCACATGTGACCTCTTCGAGGTCCTTGTGCCAGCTCCTATATCATCCCCCCAAAAATTAATGAATAATTAATGCCTAATTCTTTCTCCACTGCGCTACGTAATCGAACCAACGGGCCGCTTTCGTAATGAAATGGAGAAAGAAAGCGGCCGCCCGACATCCCGAAGGGTGGCGCTTTCTTTCTCCACTGCGTTACGAAAGCGAACAAGTTCGAGCGCGTAGTTTATCGGAGAAAGAAAGCCGAGCGAATGATAATTACACTTTGCGCCGCAGGCAAAATAAAGATGTGCTGTTGATTGGGTGGAGTTACAGAGCATGCCTCCAGTGCAAAAGGAGCACGTCTCTGTATCCTACAGAGCATGCCTCCTTTCCAAACTGAGCACGTCTCTGTATCGAATGGAGCATAGCTTTGTATCGAACAGAGCATAGCTCTACACCCAGCCTACACATTGACTCAAACTTATAGTTTCTCCCACTCCTCCCAGTTGGTTTCTGCGAGGTAGCGGGTGATTTGTTCGCGTAGAGTTGACAATTCGTTCGTCACAACATCCCACACCACAACATTGTCAATCTGGAAATATTCGTGAACGATATAGTTACGCATTCCTTTGACCATTTTCCAAGGGGTTTCAGGATGAGACTCTTGGAATTTACTCGTCAGCATGTTTGCAGCTTCGCCCATCATTTCGATGTTTTTCACTACTGCATAGTACATCATATCGTCGGCCAACAGGTCGTCGAAGGTCTTGTCCTTAGTATAACGAGCAACTCGATCGATGGCAGCAAGAATATGCTCAAGGCGTTCTTTATCTCTAAGTTGTTCTCTCATACACCAGTTTTCTGTCTTGTTCAACACTCTTTCGGGCGAATGGGGCCAAGGACGGCTCTGTCACCAAATCAACATTCCTGCCCAACAAGTCTTTCAAGTCCTCGTACATACCAAAGAATTTCAGCCCAACAGGCTGGCTATGATCAAGCACAACCAATATGTCCACGTCGCTCTCCTCCGTTTCCTCGCCTCGGGCAAAGGAGCCAAAGAGCCATGCCTTCAGGACGGGCTGCGTCTTGAAGTAGTCGGCTATAACTTGTGACATCGCTTGGGTACTCATAGGCGAATTGTTTTGGTTTGTGGGGCAAAGATAGGGAAAAAACGTGAGACTGCAAAATTTTCGAAGGGAAAGTTGGGGGAAAGCATATAGAGTTTGACTCTGAGGGTCAAAAAGTATATAATCACCATATTATTTGTGGATATGAAACCCTGTATTCTTTCCCCGCTTCGCTCTGAAAGCGTCTCCTACGTCGCCGAGCGATAGCCGCCCCTTATCAAGGGGCTCTAAATCTTTCCGATATAAAAAATCATAGGAATTACCCCTTACCCCCTTCGGTTGAGGGCGATATTACCGCTTGGTTCTTGTGATGTCGAAGAGCCAGGCAAGCTTGACGATGATGCTGCTCATGTTGGACTTGGAGAAGAAATCGCGCTTCGTATCGCCATAGATGTTGCCGAGGCCGAAATAATAGCGGGCCTCCAACTGGAAGTGGCCCACGCGGGGAACGCTGTATTCCATACCCAGCCCGGCGGCGATGCCATAGTCGAACTTATGCTCTACGGCCATCGTGTCCTGGGCACAAACGGGATTGACGCGGTCGGTACGGTTTCGCTCTGCGAAGTCAAAATTGGTCTTCGTGCTCTCGCTGAGCCAATAGCCGAACTGGGGGCCGAGCTGGAAGAAGAACTGCGCTCCGCGTTGCTCGCGTCCCCATGCGAGATGGGCCATAACGGGCAACTGGACGTAGTTGATGGTGCGGCTGTATTGCTCGGGGAGTCCTGTTGCTTCGTTGATGACGGGATTGTCTTCATCGTCGAGGATGCTTTCCTTCCATCCCATCTGCGTGTAGTTCAACTCGGCCTGGACGGAGCAGATGGTGGAGAAATACTTCTCGCAGACATAGCGTGCGGAGAGGCCTGCGGTGATGCCGCCGTGCATGCCCTGAGAGACTCGGGGCACGAAGCCGATGTTCGTAAGGGCATAGCCGCCATTGACGCCCAGGGCGAAGTCGTTGCGATGCTCGCCCACCTGGGCCGTTGCCGTGAGAGCGAGGAAGCAACTAAGTAGCAGAGTCAGAATTTTTCTCATTGAACCTTGAACTTTGAACGCGCGAAGCGCCTTGAACCCTAATAGTTAATCGCCTCGATGGTTTTATTGGGCTTATAGTGGACAAGCATAAACTGGGCGTTGAGCATGCCGCCGCCCTTTGCCGCGGGCTTGAAATGGAGCGGTGTCTGCATGGAGTTGTAGACGCGCTGCTGCTTTGTGCCCTTGAAGCCGGTGCCGTACTGATGGAGCCCGCGCAGGAAGAACTGTGCCTGGTCGTAGCCGGTGATGGCGAAGCGCGGCAGGGCGTACTGCATGTCCTGATGGAACCACTTCTTATAGTTCTGCTCCAGATTCTGAGTGGAACGGGAAAGGGCATTATAGAAGAAGTTGGTGGGGATGTAGGTGTCGTACTTGTGGAAGTAGTCGGCATAGACCTTTGTGTACATGAGCCAGTCGATATAGCCGAAGAGGGCTACGGCAACTCCTGCGTCGCGCTGGCGCAGCTGGTCGAGCTTGGCAAGGGTCTGATTGAGTTCTGGCGAGCGCCCCGTGTTCAGGACTACCACATTGGGCTTGGTGCGGCTGAAGGCTTTCTGGAAGGCTTCGTCGGAGGTTTTCAGATTGGTGATGTTGAACGAACGTCCCTTGGCTTCGAGCTGCTTGCGGAGGTTCATGGTGAAGAGGCCCTTGCGCGAGGTGGAGTCGTTGCAATCGATGAAGACGGCATGATGGTTGGGGAATCGCTCCAGGAAGGCGTTGATGGCATCCTGGTTCTGCTGGCTCTGCGACTGATAGACCTGGAAAATCTGTTCGTAGTGCTCAACCTCGTCGCCGCTGATGGAGAAGGGAATGACCATGCGGATGTCGTAGTTGCGGCAGAAGTCGGCCAGGGGTTTCACCTGCTTGGTGTAGAGCGGACCGAAGATGATGTCGCACTCGCTGGCACCGTTTTGCAAGAGGGTCTGGCGAATATCGGAGTCGATGGAAACGTTCCAGGCCCGGATGTCGGTGGAGATGCCGGCACGTCGGAGGCTGTCGCAGGCCAGGAGCATGCCGCGATAGTATTCCACCATGCGGCGGCCGTCGCCGTCGACATCATGCAGGGGCAGCATCACTCCCACCCGAATGGCTCGCTGGCGGACGTCGGTGCGCTGGGGCTGCTTGGCCTTCTGGCGCTCGGCCTCCAGGTCGGCAGGTGTCTTGGCGAACGGGATGAAGACGGTTTCGCCCTTCTTCAGCTTGTAGTCGTCGGCCTTCATAGCCGGATTGGCTGCCACGAGGTCGTCTACCGTAAGATTATACTTCTTGGCGATGCCGTAGATGGTGTCTTTCTTTTTTGCGGTGTAGATATCGCGCCATTGTGTTGTTTGGGCAAACACCGACAAGCTCAGAATGCTTGCCACGACAACGAAAATATACCTGAAATGTTTTCTCATTTTCTCTTGTTTTGTGATTTACGACGACAAAAGTACAAAAAATCTTTCAACTGAACCCTAAAATAAGCATTTTTTTTGTAACTTTGCAGGATAATTCAAACTTTCATGACATGAAAAAGAATCTTTATATCCTCATTTGCCTAGCATGGATGGGCTCCAGGACTATGGTCGAGGCGCAGGACGTGGTGCCGACGATTGACCCGTATGCCATCTCTACGAACGATGAGGGCGAAGAAGAAACGGGTACTTCGTTTACGGGTTCGGCGCCGAAGGCCGTCCGGTTTTATGCCAACGCTCAGAACGTGGGCGGATGGGATGCCTACTACGAGTGGCGTTTCTACCTGACGGAATTGGACGGAAGTGAGCACGACACGCCTTATCTGGTGAGATACGACGAAGACACCGACTATACCTTCACAAAGGCAGGACTGCACAAGGTGATGTGCTTTGCCACTTTTACGCAAGGCAACGACACGATACGCTATACCGAGGAATTCTGGAACGAACGGAATCCGATGACGGTTTCCATCTCGGAGAGCCGGCTGGAGATGCCCAACGCGTTCTCGCCCAACGGCGACGAGCATAATCCTATCTACAAAGCCAAGGAGGGCTACCAGAGCCTGGTGGAGTTTCGTGCTACCATCTACAACCGTTGGGGGCAGAAGCTCTACGAATGGACCGACCCTGCGGGAGGATGGGACGGCACGTATAACGGCAAGCCGGTGAAGCAGGGGGTGTACTTCTGCCTGGTGAAGGCCAAGGGTGCCGACGGACGGAAGTTTGTGATACGCACCGACGTGAACCTGCTTCGTGGCTACACCGAGGATACGGGGGTGAACAGTATGGAGTGATTTTAGTTGAGAGTTTAGAGTTGAGAGTTTAGAGTTGAGAGTTGAGAGTCAGTTTTATAGTTAAGAGTTGAGAGTTCTTTCTCCGCTTTGCTACGAAAAGCAACCCTGCAGGTCGAGCGGAGAGTGGAGAGTTGAGATTACCGTTCAAAAAATGCAACGAGAAGACGAAAAGATAAATGTTTGGGGTGCACGCGTGCACAACCTCAAAAACATTGACGTGGAGATACCGCGCAATGCCCTTACTGTCATCACGGGCCTGTCGGGTTCAGGAAAATCATCGCTGGCCTTCGACACCATTTTCGCCGAGGGCCAACGCCGATATATAGAAACGTTTTCGGCCTATGCCCGCAATTTCTTAGGCAACATGGAGCGACCCGATGTTGACAAGATTACGGGTCTCTCGCCCGTGATCAGCATCGAGCAGAAGACCACCAACAAGAATCCCCGCTCCACCGTGGGCACGACCACCGAGATTTACGACTACCTGCGACTGCTGTATGCGCGCGCCGGAACCGCCTACAGCTATATGACGGGCGAAGAGATGGTGAAGTACACCGAGGAGCAGGTGATCAACATGATTCTAAAAGACTATGCCGGAAAGGCCGTCTTCATTCTGGCTCCGCTGGTGCGCCAACGCAAAGGCCACTACCGCGAGCTGTTCGAATCGATGCGCCGCAAGGGGTATCTCTACATCCGCATCGACGGCGAGGTGCAGGAAATCACCCGCGGCATGAAGGTGGACCGCTACAAGAACCACAACATTGAAGTGGTCATCGACAAACTGGTCGTTCAGGAAAAAGACGACCAACGGCTGAAGCAAAGCGTGGAAGTGGCCATGAAGCAGGGCGACGGGGCGCTGATGATAATGGAAAAGGCGACGGGCGCCGTGCGCAATTTCTCCAAACGCCTGATGGACCCGATAACAGGTCTGTCATACGGTGAAGCCGCCCCCAACATTTTCTCGTTCAACTCGCCGGAAGGCGCCTGCCCCAAATGCAAGGGCTTGGGTGTGGTCAACGAGATTGACCTCACGAAGGTGATTCCCGACCCGAAACTGAGCATTCACGAAGGTGCTATCATTCCTTTAGGGAAATACAAGAACCAGATGATTTTCTGGCAGATAGACGCCCTGCTACATAAATACGAGTTGGACTTGAAGACGCCCGTGGCCGACATTCCGCAAGAAGCATTGGACGAAATCTTGTATGGATCACTTGAGAATGTGCGCATCGACAAGGAACTGGTACACACCTCCAGCGACTACTTCCTGCCTTTCGACGGAATCATCAAGTATCTGAAGCAAGTGATGGACAACGATGACTCTACGGCCGGGCAGAAATGGGCCGACCAATTCCTGGCCACCTGCCAATGTCCCGAATGTAAAGGGCTACGCCTCAAGCGGGAATCGCTCTCCTACCGCATTTGGGATAAAAACATCAGCGAGGTGGCCAATCTCGACATCAACGACCTGAAGGACTGGATGGAGCATGTGGAAGAACACATGGTGCCGATGAAGCGAAAGATTGCGAAGGAAATCATCAAAGAACTGCGCTCGCGCATCAACTTCCTGCTGGAGGTGGGGCTCGACTATCTGGCACTCAACCGCCCTTCGGCAAGTCTTTCCGGCGGCGAGAGCCAACGCATCAGACTGGCAACGCAAATTGGTTCGCAGTTGGTGAACGTGCTCTACATATTGGACGAGCCCAGCATTGGCCTGCATCAGCGCGACAACGAGCGGCTCATCGACTCCCTGAAGCAGTTGCGCGACATCGGCAATTCGGTCATCGTGGTAGAACACGACCGCGACATGATGCTGGCCGCCGACTACATCGTCGACATCGGCCCGATGGCCGGCCGAAAAGGGGGCGAGGTGGTGTTTCAAGGCAAGCCTGCCGACATGCTGAAGACCGACACCATCACAGCCCAATACCTCTGCGGGAAGAAGAACGTTGAAAGCCGCCCCACCCGCAGGGAGGGCAACGGCAAGAGCATCGTCATAAAAGGAGCAAGGGGCAACAACCTGAAGAACATCACCGCCGAGTTTCCCCTGGGAAAACTCATTGTGGTCACGGGGGTGAGCGGCTCGGGAAAGTCAACGCTCATCAATGAAACGCTCAAGCCGATTCTATCACAACACTTCTACCGCTCACTACAGCGACCTATGCCCTACGACTCCATCGAAGGAATGGAGAACATCGACAAGGTAGTGAGCGTAGACCAAAGCCCCATCGGCCGCACTCCGCGCTCGAATCCCTCTACCTACACGGGCGTGTTCAGCGACATACGCTCTTTGTTCGTAGGACTCCCCGAGGCCAAGATTCGCGGCTACAAGCCCGGGCGCTTCTCGTTCAACGTGAGAGGCGGACGATGCGAGACGTGTGGCGGCAACGGCTACAAGACCATCGAGATGAACTTCCTGCCCGACATTCAGGTGCCTTGCGAGACGTGTCACGGGAAGCGCTACAACCGCGAGACGCTTGAAGTGCGCTACAAGGGTAAATCGATAGCCGACGTGCTGGACATGACCATCAATCAGGCGGTGGAGTTCTTTGAGGCCGTCCCGAACATCTTGCAGAAGATAAAGACGTTGCAGGATGTAGGCTTGGGATATATCAAACTGGGGCAATCGTCGACAACCCTTTCCGGCGGAGAGAGCCAGCGCGTGAAGCTGGCGACGGAGCTTTCCAAACGCGACACCGGACGCACATTATATATTTTAGACGAACCGACCACCGGACTCCATTTCGAAGACATCCGCATACTGATGCAAGTGTTGCAACGGCTGGTGGATCGTGGCAATACGGTCATCATCATCGAGCACAATCTGGATGTCATCCGACAGGCCGACTACATCATCGATATGGGACCGGAAGGCGGACGCGGCGGCGGCACCATCCTGACCACAGGCACTCCCGAGGAAGTTGCCCAGTCGGGAAAGGGCTACACGCCTCGCTTCCTCAAGGAAGAGCTGGAGCGCATAAAAGGGATGAAGCATTGAACGTAGGGGAACGCGCCGCATTGCGTTCTTGAATCCAGGAAAGCTCAAGCATTAAAAAAATGTAGGGAAGTATGAAAAGCAACTACATTCAACGCCTCATCGAGCAAGGCGAGCATCAGCAGCAGGATTTCAAATACAAGATTACGGATGCTCCGAAGCTGGCCAAGTCGGTATCGGCCTTTGCCAACACCGACGGCGGCAGGCTGCTCATCGGTGTGAGAGACGACGGCGAAGTGGCTGGAGTACGCTCCGAGGAAGAAATCTTCATGATGCATGCGGCGGCCTATACCTTCTGCCGGCCTCAGCCATCCATCCGTTTCGACACGTACATCGTCAACGGGCGGACGGTGGTGATTGCTACGGTGCCTCCTTCCGAGCAAAAGCCCATCTACGCATTAAACAAAGAGAAGGACGAGCGTCATGCCTACATCCGCATCGACGACGAGAACATCCTGGCTTCGCCTGTACATCTGAGGCTGTGGAACGAGCAACGCTCGCCTCAGCCCATCGTCACGACGTTTGCCGACGAGCATTCGCTTTTGCTGGAAACCTTGCAGAACAATGCCCCTCAGACCCTCAACCAACTGACGCGGCGCACGAGGCTGCCCCGTCAATTGGTTATAAAACTGCTGGCACGCTTCGTTCGCTACGACTTGGCGCAATGGAAATATGATGCCCAGCAGTTCCTCTTCTCGGCCCGCTGAGCATCATACGTAATTGTTTTTAGTGTTCTTTTCAGGCCTTCGGCCTTCGTCACCAAGGGGCCCTCCCCTACTCTGGGAAATTCACCGCTTTCTTGAAGCGCTCTATCACGTCGGGTTTGCCGGTGTGCTTGCCCTTGTCTTCACTCAACTTGCACGTGTCGTTGTAGAACGTCCACGATTCAGTAATCTTCACCGCCACCAGCTTGATGACGATGTTGCGAGGCTTGATGCCCTCGAAGTCGTTGGTGAAATGGGTTCCGATGCCGAACGACGGCTGGCAATAGTCAACGGCATAGCGCTGTATGGCGATGGCCCGGTCGGTGTCGAGAGCATTTGAGAAGATGACCTGCTTCGAGCGCGGGTCGATGCCGAGCTGCTCGTACTTGGCGGCAATCTTCATGAGCTGCTCGTGGTTGTCGCCGCTATCAATACGAAGCCCCTTGAACAGATTCGCAAAGTCCTCAGAGAAGTTCATCGAGAAGATGTCCCATCCGAAGCTGTCGTAGAGGAATGTGCCGAGCGCTCCGCGGAACGTGTGGCGCCAAGCATCCATTGCCATGTGGTTGGCCATCTGCGGACCATACATGCCTGCAATAGCACACACAAACTCATGAGCCATCGTACCAACGGGAGTCAAATTGTATTTCATGGCCAGATAGACATTGCTCGTACCCACGAAACGACCCGGCCACTGACGGGAATTCTGGCAATCGCGCATGGCCCGCACAACGGTCTCCTCGGCCTGGAACGACGCACGACGACGCGTTCCGAAATCGCTATACACACAACCTGCCTCCAGCAATCGCTCAGCCTTCTCATACGACTTTCGGTAGCACTCCTCATAGTCAAGCTTGTCCGTTTGACCAGTGATTTCATAATAGAGTTCTGAAACGATCGCAAGCACTTTCACCTCCAGCAGGATGGTGTCGCTCCAATTGCCTTCAAACTCAATATGCAAATGACGCTCCTCGTCTTGCCACACGCGCACCCATTTCCGATTGTAACGGAAACCGCGCAGGTAGCGATAGAACCAGCCGGGAATATAGTAGCAACGGCTACGCATGAAGTTCACCTCTTCGTCGGTGATGAAGACATTTTCAAGAAGTTCTATCTGATGTTGCACCTCTTCGGCGAAGCCCTCCGGATAGACCGTGTTGTCGCGATCTACAAACTGATACTTCACCTGGGCCCGGGGGAAGTTGTCTATGACGGCACAACACATCGACAACTTATAGAGGTCGTCGTCGGTGAAATGCTGAATAATCTGACGCTCAATCATAACGAGTTTTGTTGGTTAAATGTATAAAAAAAGAGGTAGGTTATAGTTTCCTCAAAAAAAGAAGGGATGCGTCAGAAAAACCTCTCTGACGCATCCTCATGAAGGTCACATACTACTTCTTCTCAGCCTTCTTGGCAGGAGCCTTTTTGGCGGCAGGCTTCTTCTCAGCAGGCTTTTCGACTGCCTTCTTCTCGGCAGGCTTTTCGGCTGCCTTCTTCGCAGGAGCCTTCTTCGGAGCTGCCTTCTTGGCAGGAGCCTTCTTGACGGGCTTCTCCACGTCCTCCACCTCAGCCTTTGCCTCAAGCTTTTCAATCTTGGCCTGCAGGCGGGTGATTTCCTTCTCCTGCATCTCAATCTCCTCACCCTGATTGCGGATGGTGGTGAGCAGCGATTCCAGCTGGTCGTTGTCGACATCCTCCGGATAGAGACTGTTCACGCGGCTCAGGAAGTCGCCGAGGATGTTCATATAGTTGGTGAACGCATCGAAGGGCGACGAGTAGATACCGCGGTCGAGTCCTACGTTGGAGGGCTTGGTGGTCATGAAGCGGAAGTTGTTGCTGGCCTGCAGATAGTCCCAGTCGAGGTTGATCTTCGGGTCGTTGGCAATGCGCACGCGGTCGGCCACACCATAGAGCTTATGGAAAGCTTCGCGTTGCATGGGGTTACCCAGCCAGCAGCTCACATCGCGCTCCTCGTCAACCCACGACAGCGTGTCGGGCACGTCGAGAGCACCCACGCTCTTGGTCTTCATGCAGATTTCGGTCGGCGTCGAGAAAGTGATGCCCTTTTCCTTAGCACAAGCGGGAATGGCGCGCAGGAAGTCGAGGATGTTCGACGACAGCGGCTGAGCAATACCCAGAGCCGAGAGTTCCATGAAGATATTGATGATCTGGCTCTCCTCGGGGTGCGAGGCAATCTCGTTCACGTAGTTGTCGGCGAAGAGAGGATAGCCCTCCCACTCGGGGTTGTTGAAGCGAAGCGAGATGTCGTCAGACAGCTTCACGTCGCGAAGCAACAGCTTCAGGTTGGGAGCCAGAGCGCAGTTGTACACATAGTGGGGCGACTTCCATCCGAGCACGTGCTTGGCACCCTCGGTGAGCATGCCCTTGAAGCCCATCTGCGAAGCCATCAGACCGATGTCGTCAGAGTAGATGAGCGACGAGTTGCGCAGCACCTTCGGTGTCTGTCCGAAGTACTCCTTCATCTTGGCCACCTGCTTCTTCACGTCGGCCTTGAAGGTCTCCTCGTTGATGAGCGACGACAGACCGTGACTGTAGGGCTCGGCCAGGAACTCCACGCAGCCCGTCTCGTTCATTTCCTGCAACTTCTCCAGCACCTGCGGAGCGTGCATCTCCAGCTGCTCGATACCCACGCCCGAGAGCGAGAAGGCCACCTTGAAGTACTTGCCGTTCTCCTTGATCATCTCGTGGAGCGTGTTCAGGGCAGGCATGTAGGAACGTTCTGCAATATCGCTGATGGAGCGCTCGTTCTCGTAGTCGTCGTAGTAATAGTGATCGGTACCGATGTCGAAGAAACGATAGCGCTTCAGATGAATAATCTGGTGTATCTCAAAATATAAACAAATTGTTTTCATATGGGAGCCCCCCCTCTTATCCCCCCGAGGGGGGAAGACCATGCGGGGAGCAATGGGTCTTTTTTGTTAATAACTTATGTTACTACTCCTCCCCCTCGGGGGAGGATGGGAAGGGGGCTATTACACCCATCCGAGTGTGCGCAGATAGAGGGTGCGGATCCACGTGCCCACCTTCTCCCAAGTGATCTGGTCGACCTCTTTCTTACCTTCTTCCTGAAGATACTTGAAGAGGCTCTCGTTGACGCAGATAGAGTAGATGGCGTCGGCCATAGCGTGGATGTCCCAGTAGTCCACCTTGATGCAATTATGCAGAATCTCGGCGCAACCCGACTGCTTCGAAATGATGGTCGGCGTGCCGCATTGCATGGCCTCAAGCGGAGAGATACCAAACGGCTCGGAGACGGAAGGCATCACGTAGACATCGCTGTCCTTCAGGCACTCGTAGACCTGCTTGCCGCGCATGAAGCCCGGGAAGTGGAAGCGGTCGGCGATGCCGCGCTCGGCTGCCAGATAGATCATCTGCTCCATCATGTCGCCCGAACCGGCAAAGCAGAAGCGCACGTTGCGGGTGCGGTGGAGCACCATGTTGGCGGCCTCAACGAAGTACTCGGGACCCTTCTGCATGGTGATACGTCCGAGGAAGGTGACTACCTTCTCCTTGCCCGTGTGGTCGGGACGCGGAATGTCCTGCAACTCCTGCTTCAGGGGGTAGACGGCGTTGTGCACGGTGAAGCACTTGCGCGGATCCTGATGATACTGGTTGATGACCGTCTGGCGCGTGAGTTCCGACACGCACATGATGCAGTCGGCATTGTCCATACCGTTCTTCTCAATCGAGTAGACGGTGGGATTCACCTTACCGCGCGAGCGGTCGAAGTCGGTAGCATGCACGTGGATGCACAGAGGCTTGCCTGAAACCTGCTTGGCATGAATGCCGGCAGGATAGGTCAGCCAGTCGTGGGCGTGGATGATGTCGAACTCCTCCGTGCGGGCCACGACTCCAGCGATGATTGAGTAGTTATTGATTTCCTCATGCAGGTTCGACGGATAGCCACCGGCAAACTCCATAGCTCCCAGGTCGTTCACGTGCATGTAGTTGAAATCGGCATAGATATGGTCGCGATAGCGGAAATAGTCCTCGGGCGACATGATATCGCCTACGCGCTGCTGCACGTAGTCGAAGTTGACGTCGCGCCAGGCTATGGGCACAGCGTTCATGGCCACAATCTTGCAAGCCGAGCGGTCCTCGTCGCCGAAGGGTTTGGGCAGGCACAAGATAGTGTCAATATCGCCTTGGGCATGCAAGCCCTGCGAGATACCATAGTTGGCAGTAGCAAGTCCGCCGAACACGTGAGGAGGATACTCCCATCCAAACATTAGTACTTTCATATCAAGGTCCTCCTTTCTTTAATATTTATAACGTTCAAGCAGTTCCAGCGTGCGCAGAATCTCAGCCACATTCATGGCGAAAGACATAGCGCCGCGTCCGTGGAATGGCGGGTTGCCGTCGAAGAGCTCCGAGATGGTGCCCAGGCAGTGGTAAGCCATTTCGTCCTCATAACCCACCATCTGGCGTTCGATGAAGCTCAGACGGGTGCGCTTATAGAGTTTCAGGCAGGCTTCCATGTAGAAACCTCCCAGCCAAGGCCAAGCCGTACCCTGATGGTAGGCATAGTCGCGCTGCGTCTGCGGACCCACGTAGATGGGGTTGTAGCCACCGCTCTTCGGCGAGAGCGAGCGCAGTCCCTTCGGGGTGAGCAGTTCGCGTGTGCAGACGTCGAGCACTCCCTTCATCTGCTGCTGAGTGAGCGGCGAGTAGTCGAGTGCAACGGCGAAAATCATGTTCGGACGAACGCTCCAGTCCATCGTGTTACCATCCACATAGTCAAGCAGATAGCCGTATTCATTCAAGAAGGTGTCGACAAACGACTCCTTGCACTTCTCGGCCAGAGCCTCCAGGTGCTCGGCATCCTTCTCGTTCTCGTCGTCGCGAGCCAGCGAAGCCACGAAGCGCAGAGCATTGTACCACAACGCATTGAACTCGACGACGAAGCCCGTACGAGGCACCACGGGGCGACCGTTGGCCGTAGAGTTCATCCACGTCATAGCCACGTCGCGACCTTCGATGCGCAGCAGACCGTTGTCCTCCAGCGTCATGTTCGGGTGCTTGTTCTCCTCGATGAAGGTGATGATGTCGCGCAGCAGCTTGCCGTACATCTCCTTGCAGCGCTGCTTGCCCAACTTCTTGCAATATTGCTGGATAGCCCATATTGCCCACAGGGGTACGTCGGGCTTCTCTATTTCATAAATCTTCGTTGTCGAAGGCTTCTCTTCCATGAACTCGCGCAATGCACGCTCTGCCGTAGCCATCACCAGCTCGAAGTATTCGTCTTCGGCGATGCTCAGCGTCAGACCAGGCAGGGCGATGAAGGTGTCGCGGGCGCGGCACTTGAACCACGGATAGCCGGCCAGCAGGTAGCGATCATCGTTGGAATAGTACTCCTTCGTGGGAGCCTGAGTCGATGACCAAACTTCCTTCTCGCCGTCCTCGCGCTTCACGCGAACGTGGAACTGATGGGCGGCATTCACCAGACAGTGGAAGAAGTTGTCGCGCGGCGGACGATAGCTCACCTCCTCGTCGAAGAGTTTCTTCAGGCGCGAAGTCTTGATCTCACTCGTCGATGCTGCAAACACGATGCTCTCACCTTTCTTAATTGGCATCTCGAAATAGCCGGGCACGTAGAGGTCCTCGTTAGAGGCATAGCCGCGCTCCTGTTCCTTCGGATACTCCACACCGCGATACCAGTCGGGCTGGAAGTGGAACTCGTTCTTCTTCGAGAACTGCATGTAGAGGTCGGGATAGCCGGCATACATGCAGGTCTTGATACCATTGTCCACCAGATGATACTCGCGCGAGGCCACGGAGTTCTCGTGCGTGAACTGGCGCACCGAGCGGAAGGCCAGGAACGGACGGAAACGCAGCGTCGTGGCCGAGTGGGCATCTTCCAGCGTGTAGCGAATGAGGATGCGGTCCTCGTAGTTCTGGAAAAGGAACTCCTTCTTCAGAATCACGCCGCCCACACGGTAGATGGTAGTTGGAATCTTGTCACAGTCAAACTCGCGAATGTACTTGTGACCCTTCGGACTGTAGTTGTTGCCCTGATACTTATGCAAACCCAGGTTGAACTCGGCGCCATGCTGAACGACGGTGCAGTCGAGCGACGACAGCAACACGTGGTTCTCGTCGTCGAGTTCAGGAACAGGTACGACGAGCAGGCCGTGATACTTGCGGATATTGCAATCCACAATCGTCGAGCACGAGTAAGCGCCCGAACGGTTGGTGCGAAGCAACTCCTTCGGCAGAGAATCCTGCAGGTTTGTCATCAGAGCTTTTTCAAATCTCAGATAACTCATGTTAGCTCTTGGTATTTAGGTTTTTAAATCATTGATAGTCGCTGGCGAACGAGCACCATTTCGGTGCTATAACGCTTAATGCCGTTCAAAGGTACACTTTTTTTACCTTTCAGCCAAATTTTTTTCCAAATATTTATCATCGTCCCCCCAAAAACAGGGACACCCACCCCAGCCTCGCGGCCAGAGCAGGTGTCCCTTCTTTTTTTGTTTATACTCTATTCTATCTGCAAATCATTGGCGATCCATCCTTGCTGATGCCTTCGGCTGAGACATTCATCATCTTGCACCCAGGGCGGTTCAAGAATTCTATGGTCGCCTTGCCCTCAGCATTGGTGCTCACGTCGGGATTCCAGTAGAGCGTTCGGCGATGGTCTTCCGCCGGCAGCAATCCCGTCACCATTTCTTCCTCGTATTCCTTGGGCACGTTGAATCCTTCGAAATGCGTCATGCGAATACCCTTGACTGGCTTTACGGGCAACAAATTGTAGGAGTACACATAGACAATCACGCAGTTTTTTCCTATTGTGTTCAGGTACGGGGCGAAACGTCGCAAGTCGTTCTTTTCCATCGAAATATACACCTTCTTCACCTCATCCAGTTGGGAAGGGAACGAGATTGTCTTTTCCATAGGCTGCTCGCCTTCCTTAGGCTGTTTCACATTGCTGGCGGGCATACCCGTTGCGCAGAAGAAATTATTGTTCACAACCCAGATGATAGGTCGCCGTGCATACGAAGGCCCGTCGTCATACAAATTGTATCTGTAGTCTTGATACGAAATGCCTCCCGACAGGTTGTCGTTGCCAGAGAACAACGGATTCTTTTGCTTCAGGAAATCAATGAGCGTGGGCACAGACAAGCCCTGGTCGAGCAGATTGTCGGCCTCAAGTCCGCAGTCGTACCAGAGTGTGGCATTCTTGGCACCACGGCTCTCGCGCTCCCAGAAGTCACGCGGATTCCTCCACATCTTGCCCGTCACCTTCACCTCCTGTAGTATCTGCACTTCGTCACTCTTCCATTTCTGATCATCCGTGTCGGTCGTCGTTATCTTCAGCATCGGCTCCTTCATTTCCACGGGATCCAGCTCCAATGCCTCCAGTTGGCGGCGTTCGGGCGAGAAATGGCGGTTGATGCCCACGTAGTAGCGTTCAAACTTGTCGTCTTTCATGGTCATCAGCGTCACGTCCCAATTCCTATAGCAGTCGGGCAGCGCAAAGGCATAGTGACCCTTGGCACCTGTCACAGTCTGACCGGCCAACTGGTCGCCGAGATTGTTTGTCAGCACCATGCCCATCTTCACCCCGTCTACAGTTTTCTTACGCTTATACTGGTTCAGTTTTCCGTCGATGTAAAGCTTGTCTTCCAGCGAGTGATTCATTTCGAACGTCTTCTTGCCCTCCATCATCTGGAAGTCGTATCGTTTCCATCCCTGCACCATCATCAGCAGGTCGGCAGCACGGCGATGCTCCTCGTCGTCGGCTTCCAGATAGTACTCCGCATTCTTGATGTATCCGCGCAAGTCGCTTGTCAGCAGCAGCCACGTCGCAGCATTGTGGTTCCAACCGCCTGTCTGGGTGGTGGCATCGGTGATGGCCATCGAGAAGGTCGTGTTTGGCCTGGCCTGTATCTCCATCACCTCCTTCCCGCCTGTCAGGGTACGGGTGTTGGTCGGCTTCACGTGAATGGTGTCAATCGGACTGTGGGGATAGACGAACACCATGCGATGGGCCAGGATGCGTCCCTGATTGTCGATTACCGTCACCTGATTCACTCCTTCACGCATGTTGGATCGTGGCATCGGACAAGCAGTCTCTCC
Organism: uncultured Prevotellaceae bacterium; assembly: GCA_902781315.1. GTDB lineage: Bacteria > Bacteroidota > Bacteroidia > Bacteroidales > Bacteroidaceae > Prevotella. The sequence continues at coordinate 1,223 of CACZIT010000048.1, read as the reverse complement.
TGCCCCCAGCACAACCTCCTGACACTTGTACATGTGGCCGCCCTGAAGCCAGGCAACACCCACCGTCTGACCTTGCAGGTCGGGCGACGCCCCCAGCGCGACGTTGACCACGTCGCCCTCTATCGCGTCAGCACGCAGCACGCAGCCTGTCGGCTCGCTTTCCGGCAACTCAAAATCTTCGCGCTTGCCGTCGGCACTCGTCACCCGCAAGAGGTATTTGCCTCCGCCTGACGGCAACTCCACAACACCACGACCGTCTGCCGTCGTGCTGGTCTCCATCACCAGCTGCCCGTTGTGCATCAGTTTGCATTCGCCCACTACAGGCCGCCCCTGCTTGTCGCTCAGCGAGAAGGCAACACGGTTTCTCAGGCCTCTCACCAGATGGCCGCCTTCCGGGTAGAAGTGGGCATTCAGGCGGTGCAGCTTTTCCGTCGATTCTTCACGGTCGACGGGCACCAGCCGCTCGTCCACGCTCTCCCTGATGACGGGCTTCGAATAGTCTCCTGCCGTGGAGGGACGCTCAAAGACGGGTATCACCCGAGAGAAGATAGCCTCCTTTCCCCAGTTCAGCATGTAGCGCGTGTAGGCACGCACCTCATAGTAACCGCTGGCCAGCAGACCGTCAAGCACTATCTCGCCGTGGGCGGTACCGTTCTCCACCTTCAGTTTCTGCGTCTTCACCACATCACCGTAAGGGCCTACCAGTTCCACATAGAGCACGCGGCTCAGGCTTCCCAGGCTGTCGTTGTCTGTGCGCACCATATAGGCCTTCAGCCAAATGGTCTCGCCCATGAAGTAGCCCGTGTTGTCAAGATGCAGATACACCTTTTCCTGCGGAAACACGCGGTTGAACCGATTCACCGTCTCTGCCAGACGATGGATGTCGCCGCCGTCAGCCAGCACCATGCCAGCCGACGACAGCAGACACAAAATAGACAGAATGACTTTCTTCTTCAACATGAAAATTCTTATCTTTTATGAGTAGATCGTGCAAAGTTAGCTATTATTTTATGAAATAGAGTTTGCGCTGCAAAAGTAGGAAAAAACATCAAAAAATGCAAGAAAATCAATGTGCAAAAAATGTGCATTTTATAATCGGCTGATTATAAGATAGTTACAAGGATGTCCCAGTCGCTTGGTTTTCCGCTTTTCTTCATCGCTTTCTCGTAAAGACGGCGGCGAGACGACGTCACAGACTCACGGCTGTGGGTTGTCAGCGAGGC
>CACZIT010000047.1 GCA_902781315.1 uncultured Prevotellaceae bacterium | reverse complement strand
AGAGTATTTAGACGCCTCACAGACAGGGCGCTACTATCTTGGCACACATCGTACGGACAAGAATGCCAGAGATGTTTATCAATTATATGTCTATCTCACGCCACTCCCCTCTGCTCAGTTAGACAACTTCAATCATATGGAAGAGGGATTGTCGGAAGAATTCCGAGACAATGAGCATTTCATTCAAATCAATTATCAGGACATACTGGATGGTGTCATTGTTCCACTGACCCATTCTACTGCCTTGTCAAGCCGTTCACGTTTCTTCTTAGAAGAATTCAAGAATGAGCTGACATTTCCAAATGTTGAAGCGACTGGAGGAACATCATTCATTGCCGTGAAAAACTCTTATCATTGATTCAGCCATCTCGGCAGTGCAGGAACCCATCTGGTGTCTTTCTGAGACATATTATAATTATCAGCCGAAAGGCGAATTGCTAGCCCAGATGATAGCTTGTAATATGTATAGTCAATTACAGCTGAAGGGGTGGGTGTCTGACAAACAAGACAAAAAGTTTAATAAGAAGATTGAAAGAAGCACTGCTTATTATTCTTCCAGGACATGGTTTAGCAGCATAGAACAATTTGCACAACAGGTAGGTATAGATATCCGGCAAGTCTATATTTCAGATGAAAGCACAAAAGAACTTTTAATATCTTTCTGGGAAGAAAACAAGCTTTTCTTAAGCGCATTGATGCATAGTTTAAAACCGGAGGACAAGAAACATATACAATGCTTATTAGATTCCTTGACAAAGCGGGATACTTCTAAGTATATGGTCTATTACGATGACCGACCTATCTGCAACCAACCATTGAATAATGCACAAACAGTATGGTGCATAGTAAAACAGTGGGTAAAGCTCCGGCAACGGACGGTAAGCCTTGAAGAATTAAATAAGGTCTTCCCCAGGCGAATAAGTCATTACTATGAATCAGGGAAGTGGTATCAGCATCTTTTTGTGGAAAAAGACAATTGCACTTTTGATGGAGAAAACGGAAATAAGCAAAAGGTACCAGATGACTGCTGGGACATAGACTGGGGTGGCAAATATGATATTCTTCTGACCTATCCTGCTATGAGTATTCCACTTAAATATGCGACACTTCTGAAAATGTGGCGAAGAGATGATACAGAGGAGTTCATAAAATATTCTATGAGCAAGACTGAGTTCAAGGACAAACTTTCTGTAGTCAAGGAAAGATAGGCACTATGCAAGACTGGTAATGTGACTATATTATTCTCAAACTTTAAAAACAATAAATGATGGATTCCAAACTCATCCTGGATTTTTATAAATTACCAGAATTCCAGAAACTTAATGCATATTACATGCAGAGCACCGTTTTCAGTGTTTTAGGTATACAGCGTAGCGAGAACAGACATAGTTCGTTTCTGGCTTGGCTGCTTAATCCTGACGCATCCCACTCGTTGAAGGAGATGCCACTAAGGAAATTCCTCGCCCTGATTGCTGCCAAGGCAGATGATCAGGATAAATGCTACTTCTACCAAGTGCGCCAGCATCTCTTGTCGGGTAACTACCGACTCCAGGTGGATTGTGTCAAGACCGAACAGTCTATCGTTGGTTTGGCAAACGAGAAACTTTCAGATTTGGACGGTATCGTTGAAAAGACGGATAACGGTCAATTCAAGAAGGACAGTCAGAATCGCTTTGACATCTGGATGCTTGTCCACATTGCATTTACCGATGAGCAGGATTGTGAACAGAACTGGACTGTGCCAATCATCGTGGAAAACAAGATCTACAGTCCGGAAGGCTATGCTGGCAATGAGGAAAAGGCCCAGACAATGCGTTATCACAGGGCTATGGGCGTTCTGCAGAATGTTGTCTGCGATGACAATTACTGTCAGCCACTGCAGGTCTATCTCACCCCTTCTGATACAAAGAAGGGACCGACAGCACCTTCATTTATCCATATCACTTATCAAGATATGCTTGACTATGTCATTCAGCCCTGTGCCTCAGCTGAAAAAAGTGACGTGGAAGTTGGTGTGCTGATAAACGGATATATTCGCAACCTGAGTTATCCATCCAACCAAGATGGTGAGAACGAGAGAGATTATTCTATTTTGGCTATAGCTGAACCGGAGAGTCAAGACTTGGAAGTGCTATTCAAATCGGTAACCTTCGAGGCGGCACTTCGTTCAGTGTTCCCCGAAGAAGCTCAAGCACTGCTCGGACAAACCACAATAGAGATGCCAGACGAAATACCTCTACTGGAACAGTTCTGGAATACCAACGAGAGTCTCTTTAAAATCGTTCTTTACAATCATTTCAAAAACGACAAAGAAAAGTTGGCCATCGTTCAAAAGATTGTCAAGGTAAATAACCGTGACAACACCCGCTATTTCGTTGCTGTTAAACAAGGCGAACCTTGGCTGAACAAAAAGGCTGCATCCAAGAGCGAAGCCTCGTTCCTCATCTTCAAGGCCTACTGCCTGTCAAGTCACGAAATGAATCCCTCTGCGGAACTCACCATAGATGATTTGCGTAGTGAGTTCGACAGTAGCCTGAATTCATACTATCACAATCGCTTTCTAAAATATCTTTTCTATGACTTTGACCAAGACGTCACGGTAGATGTCGAGGGAAACAAGCATTTTGGTAACGCCCTCTGCCCCGAAAGCGATGACTGGGACTTCTATTGGGACAACGACCATATTCTGCCTAACGTGAAAGGTCAAGTCCGGAGTGTGAGAATGTGGCGCAAGGACGATTTCGACCGACTTGTAGACAAAGCCCTGAAACTTGGCATCATGGTTGAGCCAAAGGAATAAAGCAAGTTTTCTGTAATAAAGGAAAGATTGGCACAATGCAAGACCGGAGTAAAGACATCGATGAGCCCCTGCTCTATGCCCTCCGCCAGTGTTTCGGGGACCTGAACATCGAGATGAAAAATCTTCTTTGAGATTTGAATTCCTCAAGAGAAGTGTTTATATTATCAATGTTTGTTTAATTTAACTCGTATGGAAATGAAAAATGATCCGAAAAAGTTTGTCAACCAGGTTGAGGAACTCTACCAAGTGGCTCTCAATGAGGCAACTTCACTTCTGAAGAACAATTCGACTGGTAGCTACATTGCCGTCCCTGAATGGGATGACGAAGTGGACACCAGGGATTGGAACGACGTGCCCATAGCAATTTGGGCTGTAGGCCTGAACTCCGACGGGCACATTTGCGTCAAAGCCTGTGTCATGAACGTCGGCTACGGCAATACTGGTGATGAATTCTCCAAAGACTGGGAAGACATCACAGAGCATAAGATTGAAGCTTCGTGCTATCCAGAGCTCTTCCGTTTCGTTGCAGAGAACTTAGACAAAGCCACGACGAAGGAAGAAGCCGACAAGGTCAAGCTGGATGAAGACGACGAAGATTGACAACGTAGCGCTGTCGCAACGACAACCAAAGAACCAGTCATGGAAAGCTCCGATTTAGCGAGAGCAGAGTGAAGCTCGCTTCTGCTCTGCCGCTTCTTCGAACGACAACAAGTCAGACAAACATAGTATTAATCTTTAAACATTAAAAAAAATGGAAAAAAGTAATCACATCACTGCAGATAATCTGCTTGATGAATTCTGCAAAGAGTATGAATCAGAGAAGGAGAAATTCCTCCTTTTCGATTTGGCCAATGCCAATGAGAACGCTAACACCAAAGTCCTGAAATTACTGCTTCAGTTTGGCGAGCAGAAATTCCTGAATTCCCTGCTCGAACGTATCGGACTTCCCAAGAGAGTCGGTAATGCCGTGATCTCCGACCAGAGCAAGGCCATCGGTCCAAAGGATACTGGGTTCATTGATCTGTATGTCAAGTATGATGAGGTACACGTAATTTTAGAGAACAAAATCTATGGTGCTGCCGACACTGAAAAGCAGATAGCTCGATATGTCGCAACGGTAGAAGGGGTGCAAGGCGATGACTTCTCTGCATGGTACAAACAGCCATCTGTAACAAAGAACATCCATGTGGTTTATCTGACAGCGGATGGCATGAAGCAGCCTTCCGAGGACAGTCTGCCTGCAGTACTTCGCGAGAAGATTGAATATTATCCCGTCAGTTACCAGGATGATATCCTGCCATGGCTTGAAGAAGATGTGCTGCCAAACCTTCCATGCTGTGAAGATGGCATCATGATTGCCGGAGTGCGCCAGTACATAGCTTTCCTGAAGCACTTCCTGACGAAGGATGCTTCGCAAGTCGTCGACGCATTTGTCAGAGGTTTGGACGGAGGAGACGTTGAGAAGTATGTGCAGTTGATGAATGCCTTTAGCGAAGAAAACCATCGTGACGTGCCTGAAAACGTGACAAAGTCTTTGCGTAGGCAGTTGGATGAATGTGCAGAAAGCATTTTCTGCGACGATGTGGATGGTGACTGGAAGCTTCACTTCACGCCCTCGTTCGTTATCCTCTACAAGGAGTCGTGGGCTGCTGTGGACCAGCGTAAGTATGCTATCCCTTCACTTTATCTGGTAGGCACTCCCACGGAGAACTTCCTGAAGAATGGATGTTTCAAGAGAGTCATGGCTGCGGTGGATCATCTTCCTGCTGCCACAAAGAATAACGTCACTGCGACGTCTGCCAACCTCCCTCAGTTCAGCAATCATGGAAAGACGGCTGGGTTTGATTTGACTAATTTGGTAAGAGGTATCCTCTGTGGCGATGTGAACGACCGGCAGTCACGCAAGGAGTTCTATCATCAGCTCATTGATGCCTGCTCAGCATTCATTGCCCAGATGGATCAGGCCGCCCTTGCCATTGTGGATAATGGTGTTCTCCCCCAGGTGCAGCTGCTGAACGCCCTTCTCCATTGACGATAAACAGATAGAAATATTTTCGGGGCAGCATTTAGATTGCTGCCCCGGTATAAGTTCTACATTCGAAGATGACGCAAAGCTCTTCTCCGCTATTGCGAGCTCGACACCTGGGCCATGGTGAAGGTGTGGGAGAAACTGAAAGAAGTTGCGGGAATGATTTGAATTTTTCTCGCGGAATGTCTATATTATGAATATGGAAGAGAAAATGACCATAGAACAAATGCGACAGAAGAGCGCTGAAGCACGACGAGTCGCGAAGGAACTGCAGCGACGGCTGCAGGGCATCACGGACGCAGAAGAGCGCAAGCTGCTATCCCAACGGATGAACGACCTCTTCGTAGAAGCCAAGGAGCTGATGGACAAGGTGAAGTTCCAGCGCGGTGTGGCGGCAAGCATCGAACGAGAATTGAGTACTTTAGGAATAGATTCATGAAACCATCGCCTGGATGGGGCGACGATCGATGATGTGCTGATACCGCTGATTCGTCAGGTGGCGGGAAGGTAATGCAAAAACCTACTCTACCTATCAAATATACAGATATGGAACAAACATTCACGATTGGCGGTACAAGTTATACTGAAAAGAAGCTTGTCGGCATACTGCGCGGGCAACTGAAGGGCCTCAAGGAATATGCTCATTTTGCAGATGCCTCCATAGAATTATGTCATCAGAACCAAGCGCAAGAGCTCTTCTTCTATGTCTCACGCGATGACGGAGAAGACATGATGGTCAAGATAGGGCAGGATGCCATTATCTATTGGAACTGGAATGGGCCGGTAATGGACTGAAATATAAGAAGTGAAACAACTATCCAATTTGTTGTCATATCGTGGGCTCCTATAGTTGATTCTGTCGCAAAGTTCTTTCTCCGCTGCGCTACGAAAGCGTCTCCTTACGTCGCCGAGCGACGCAAAAATCCGTAGGAAAAAGAAAAAAGTTGCCCTTTTTATTAAATTTTTTATGGTTGTGTTCTATATTATGTATGTAATCAATTAAAACATACAATAATATGAGCACAACCATTATTCGTACCAGTTCCAAGAACCAGTTCACAAAGATTCAGAAGTATCTCAAGAACCGCAGAGTCAGTTTCGTCTCTTGCGCTGAGAACCAGTCGTTCTCACTCACCCTCTTTGGTCTCACCTCCGAAGAGACCAGTCTCCTCATCCAACATCTAACTCGTCACTTTCATCTTGCTCCCCGCCATTCCTCCCACCTCGCCCTAGCGGCGTAGTGGGGCGAGGGCAATGCTTTGGTGGCTATGCATCGTCTCCTTAGAGAGTTTCTTCATCATAGTTGGAGACCCTTGGGAAATGCATTGTGTGAAAAACAAGACGTTAAAAAGTAAGTCAAAATCGGAACTAAAATCAGAAATAAATATGGAAAAGAAAGCAACAACAACGAAAGTGAAGAGAACAACGGGTAAGAAACAATCACAGAAGAAGCTGCCCACCGCCATGCCGACGCTGCTTCAGGCCATCGAGCGCGTGGTGGAACTGTCGAAGGACTCGCAGCTGAGCGACGACTTCATGCAGCAGGCCTCGCCCGAGATAGGGCTCATCAGCGACAGCTATGGCATCAGCGACGTGCAGGCCGTGCTCTTCTGCGTCTGCATGGAGCGCGGGCCGCGCCGTGTCGACTACGACGACCTGGCCAGTCATCTCGACCTGAGCAAGATTCGTATCCTCCGCTATGCCAGCGACATCGATGCACTGGTGCACCGACGACTGCTGCGCTATCGCGATGCGAAGGAAGAGGACGATTTCGACGTGCCTGTGCCCGTCATCCGTTCGCTGAAGCACAACGAGGTCTACCAGCTGCCGAAGCGCACGGGCCTCGACTGCGCTGAGCTCTTTGAGCTGCTCAGAGGGTGGTTTGACGATCTCAACAGCAGCGCCGTCACTCCTCGCGACCTGTGGGACGAAATTCATGCCCTGTTCGAGGATAACAAGCAGGTCAGCTTTGCGCGACTAATGCTCGAGATGCCATACTCATCGGAGTCAAAGATGCTGTTCACACTGTTCTGCCATCTGCTGGTGAACGAAGACGACAACGACGTGCGCTTCGGCCAGATGGAGGATGCCTTCGACAATCAGGCGCGCTTCAACCGCGTTCGTGGTCTGTTGCGCAGCGGCGAGCACGAACTGATACAGGCCAATCTGATTGAGCATCGCTGCGAGGACGGCATTGCCGACCCAACTCGCTACCGTATGACCGAACATGCCAAGCGCACGCTGCTGGCCGAGATGAACGTCGCGACGCCTTCAGAGAAGGTGGCCGACGTGTTGCGCGCCCAGGATCTCACCGAGAAGCCCATGTTTTACACCCGGCAGAACGAGAAGCAGGTGGCCGAGCTCAGTTCCTTCTTCCAGGACGAGCAGTACCGACAGATTCGTGAGCGCATGCAGCAGCGCGGTTTCCGCAACGGCTTTGCCTGCCTGTTCTACGGTGGACCTGGCACGGGCAAGACCGAAACCGTCTACCAGCTGGCCCGACAGACGGGGCGCGACATCATGGTGGTCGACGTGCCGAAAATCAAGAGTAAGTGGGTGGGCGACTCTGAGAAGAACATCAAGGCACTCTTCGACCGTTATCGTGAACTTGTCAGTCGTGCTGGCGACGAGAAGCCGGCGCCCATCTTGCTCTTCAATGAGGCCGACGCTATCATAGGTATTCGCAAGGAGGGGGCTCGGAGTGCCGTTGACAAGATGGAGAACTCGATTCAGAACATCATCCTGCAGGAGATGGAGACCCTCGATGGCATCATGATTGCTACCACCAACTTGGCCGATAACCTCGATACGGCCTTCGAGCGTCGTTTCCTCTACAAGATTAAGTTCGACAAGCCCGATGCAGCCGTGCGTGCAAAGATTTGGCAGGCCATGGTTCCTGAACTTAGCGAGACCGACAGCATCGCATTGGCCGAAAGCTACGAGCTGAGTGGCGGCCAGATTGAGAACGTGGCCCGCAAGCATGCCATCAACAGCATCCTGCATGGCGACACGGCCGACCTGCTGCCCGTGCTGCGCGACTACTGCAACAGCGAGCGTCTCTGCACCAAGCGTGAGGCGCGCCGTGTGGGATTCTGATGATGCAGGACACTACAGGCGTGAACCTGATGTGGTGGCAGAGCTGCAAGGGGCGCGAAGATGGTGAATGAGACTGGGGAGCGACAGCCGGCGAGCGGTGCAGAAAATGGGGGAAAGACGTAGTGAACAGTTTACCAGTTTCTGTACCACCACTTGGTAATACTTGTACCACGGCCTGGTAATGTCTTTACCACGCCGTGGTAAACCGTTTACCAGGCCGTGGTACAACTATTACCAGGCCGTGGGAGAAGAGTGGGACAGTCGGTATGTAGCCAACATGACAGGCAAATGCCGAATTCGGATAGCCATCCTCAGCAGCATCCCTGTCGGCAGATAAATTGACAGGTTTTCTTTGTTAATTCGTTTTTATTCTGTAATTTTGCAGCCGTTGGAATTGAAAAAGAGAATCAGAATGGAATATATGTCACAGGAAGGCTACGACAAGCTCGTGGCAGAACTTCGTCAATTGGAGAATGTTGAATTGCCTCGAGTGCGCGATGCCATTGCTGAGGCGCGCGACAAGGGCGACCTCAGCGAAAACTTTGAATATCATGCTGCAAAGCGCGAGCAAGGGCGGCTGTTGGGCCGAATACGTTTCAAGCAGAAGGTGCTGGCCAATGCGCGCGTCATCGATATGTCGCGGCTGCATGGCGACAGCGTGCAGTTGCTGAGCAAGGTGGAGATTACGAATCTTGGCAACGGCCGCAGCGTGACTTACACGATAGCAAGCCCCCACGAAGCTAATATTCACGAAGGGAAGATTTCCATCAAGTCGCCCATTGCCCAGGCTCTGCTTGGCAAGAAGGTGGGCGACGCGGTGGAGGTGCGCGTGCCTGCCGGTCTGCTGAAACTTCGCATAGAGAGCATCGAATGACGTTTTCAAGTTTTATTATTTGGTTTTTCGCTCACTTATTCGTACCTTTGCAACATGAAGAAAACACTTACACTTGCGCTGGTCGCCGTGGCACTCATGATGACAGCCTGCAAACCGAAGGCTGACAATGGGGCCGCCACGCTGCTGGCAGAAATAGAAAAACTCTATGAGGATAGTCAGTATGGCACGGTGCTCGACTCCATTGAGTCGCTGCGCATGCACTATCCGAAGGCCGTGGAGGAGCGTCGCCGTGCGCTGAGGCTGTGGCAGGAGGCGTCGCTGAAGATGGCGCAGCAGGACATAGCCGTGACTGACTCTGCCCTGCAGGCCGTAACGGCGCAGATGCAGGACGAGCAGCGCATCTACGAGCGCAACATGCTGGGCGTAAAGAAGGACTCGCTGCAGGCTCGCTACGAGGCGTTGATAGGTGTGGTGAGAATGATCAGAAAGCGGATGGCTTCGAGCGAATAAAAAAGTGAATAGAGAGTAAGTTTTAATCTTTAAACTTTAAACTTTGAACTTTGAGCTTTGAACTTTGAGCTTTGAACTTTAATCTTAGGACTTTGAACAAGAAAACATGAATACAGAACAACAATTCCGTGACGTGATGGCCGAGTGTCGTGCGCTGTTTGAAAAGAAGCTTCACGACTACGGTGCTTCGTGGCGCATCTTGCGCCCGTCGTCGCTGACAGACCAGCTTTTTATCAAGGCCAAGCGCATACGTTCGCTGGAGGTGAAGAAGGAGTCGAAGGTAGGGGAGGGCATCCGCCCCGAGTTCATGGCGCTCATCAACTATGGCATCGTGGGCCTTGTGCAGTTGGAGCGCGGCTATGTGGACGAGGTCGACATGACGCCCAGCGAGGCAATGGTGCTCTACGACCGCCACGCACAAGAGGCTCTTGAGCTGATGCTGAAGAAGAACCACGACTACGACGAGGCTTGGCGCTCGATGCGTGTGAGCAGCTACACCGATTTCATCCTCACGAAGTTGCAGCGCATCAAGGAGATTGAAGACCTGGGCGGGCAGACGCTCGTCAGCGAGGGCATCGATTCTAACTATATGGACATTATCAACTATGCCGTGTTCGGCTGCATCAAGTTGGGCGAATAATAATAGGTAACAAGTGAAGAGAATCAGTATAAAGGCTATTGCCGTGAATGTGTGCCGGCTGGTGCTGGCGGCAACGTTTATCTTCTCGGGCTACGTGAAAGCCATCGACCCGCTGGGCACGCAGTATAAGCTGCACGACTACGCACAGGCGGCTGGCGTGGCTTCGCTTGCTCCCGACTGGCTGACGTTGGGCGGTTCGGTGGCGCTGTCGGCGCTGGAATTCTGCCTGGGCATTTTCCTGCTCTTCGCCATTCAACGCCGACTGGCTTCGCGGCTGACGTTGGCCCTGATGGTGGTGATGACGCTTGTCACGACGTGGCTCTTCGTGGCCAACCCCATTCAGGACTGTGGATGCTTCGGCGACGCGCTGAAACTCACCAACGGACAGACGCTGCTGAAGAACCTCGTGTTGCTGGCTTGCGCTACGGTCGTGGCTTGGTGGCCGCTGAAGATGGTGAGGTTCATCTCGGAGTCGAACCAGTGGATTGTCATCAACTACACCATTCTTTTCATCGTCATTTCCAGCCTGTGGAGCCTCTACACGTTGCCCCCGTTCGATTTCCGTCCCTATCACATCGGTGCCAGCATCCCCGAGGGGATGGAGATTCCCGAGGGTGCTCCCCAGCCGAAGTTCGAGACCACCTTTATCATGGAAAAGGATGGCCGGCAGCAGGAGTTCACGCTCGACAACTATCCCGACAGCACGTGGACATTCGTTGATTCGAAGACCGTGCAGACCGAAGAGGGCTACGTGCCGCCCATTCACGATTTCGCCATCGTGCTGCACGATGAGGACATCACCGATCAGGTGCTTTCCAATCCTGGCTATACCTTCTTGCTCGTATCGCCCCATCTGGAGCATGCCGACGATGCCAATTTCGGCGACATCGACCAGATTTATGAATATGCCGAAGAGCACCAGTACCCCTTCTATTGCCTCACGGCCAGCACCGACGAGGCCATTGACCACTGGATAGAGCTCACAGGAGCCGAATATCCCTTCTGCACCACCGATGAAATCACGCTGAAGACCGTCGTCCGTTCCAATCCCGGACTGCTGTTGCTGAAGGATGGCGTTGTGGTGGGCAAGTGGAGCCACAACCGGTTGCCCCACATCAATCCCGCTCAATCGTCGCTGCCGCTCGAGAAGTTCCAGTTTGCCCAGCTGCCCGATGGGCAGAAAGGCTCCCGCTTCACCTCTGCCACTGCCCGCAAGATAGGAAGCATCCTGCTCTGGTTTGCCTTGCCGCTGACCATTCTCACCCTTGCCGACCGCACGTGGGCCTGGACGAAGTGGTTCCGCCGGAAGCGCAGGAAAGTGAAAAAAAACGGAGGATAGCAACGCCGAATAAATGCTTTTGAAGTTTGAAAATGCCATTTTATCCAGAAAATGCGCGTTTTCAAACTTTTATTTGCACGTTTCTCAAATTTTCTTCGTACCTTTGCACGATAATATGCAGCACTATGCAGCGCAAGAGAAATCATTAGGTTATTAATAATATTTATAAAACAAAAAAGTAAACAATGAGAAAAAAGATTGTAGCAGGCAACTGGAAAATGAACATGAACCTGCAAGACGGTATCGCTCTGGCTAAGGAGCTCAACGAAGTGCTGAAGGCTGACAAGCCCAACTGCGGTGTGGTGATTTGCACACCGTTCATCCATCTGGCTTCTATAGCCCAGTTCCTGGATCAGGACGTCATCGGCCTGGGTGCTGAGAACTGCGCCGACAAGGAGAAGGGTGCCTTCACCGGTGAGGTGAGCGCTGAGATGGTGAAGTCGACGGGTGCACAGTACGTCATCCTCGGCCACTCGGAGCGTCGCGAGTACTACAAGGAGACTCCCGAGATTCTGAAGGAGAAGGTGCTGCTGGCTCAGAAGAACGACCTGAAGGTGATCTTCTGCATCGGCGAGAGCCTGGAAGAGCGCGAGGCCGGCAAGCAGAACGAGGTGGTGAAGGCCGAGCTCGAAGGCAGCGTGTTCAATCTCTCTGAGGAGGACTTCCGCAAGATCGTTATCGCCTACGAGCCCATCTGGGCCATTGGCACTGGCAAGACCGCTACCGCCGATCAGGCTGAGGAAATCCACGCCTACATCCGCTCGATCATTGCCGAGAAGTATGGTCAGGCTGTTGCCGACGACACTACCATCCTCTATGGCGGTTCGTGCAAGGCCAGCAATGCTCCCGAGCTGTTTGCCAAGCCCGACATCGACGGTGGTCTCATTGGTGGAGCTTCGCTGAAGTGTGCCGACTTCAAGGGCATCATCGACGCTTGGAAATAATTACATTACAAGGTAAAAAAAAGTAACAAAGTGACAAGGTAACTGATCATAACTAGTGTGATATGGAAATCATGACATCGACAATGAAGTTTTTTGAAGGACATGTGGCAAAGTGTTTCGTTACTTTGTTACTTTGTTGCTTTTTTACTTTGACGCTCAGCGCCCAGAACTATCTGGAGCACCTGCAGCAGAACGTGCAGGGGCTGGGCACGGTCAGCGTGACGCAGAGCAAGGAAATCAGCGATCTGGTGAACGGTACGCTGCCTGCAGCACCCGTTGCCAAGCCTAAGGCCGACGCGGCAAAGAATGCCGCGGCAACCGCTGCTGCCAAGGCTAAGGAGGAAGAGAAGGAAGAAAAGGAAGAAAAGAAAGAAGAGCCCAAGGAGCGTCAGGCATTGCGCCCTGACATGCCCAAGACTGATGCCGAAGGCACGGGTGAAGTGGAGGTAGACATGAGCAAGAAGGTGCTGCGCGGCGCCCAGAAGGTGAACGGCTATCGCGTGCAGGTGTATGCCGGTGGCAATTCGCGCGACGCCAAGCTGAAGGCCGAAGAGGCTGGCCGCACCGTCAAGAGGGCCTATCCCTCTGAGCCCATCTACGTGCATTTCTATTCCCCGCGCTGGATATGTCGCATGGGCAACTATCGCACGCTCGAGGAGGCCAACCGCATGCTGGTCAACGTGAAGCGTCTGGGCTATAAACAGGCGGTGGTCGTAAAGGGAAAGATCACCGTGCAATATTAACCTTTGAAACTAAACTATGATAGAAACAGAAATCTACGTACGCGAAGGCGTCGACGAACTGGCGGCTCACTACCGTGCTGCCATCCAACTGCTGGGCGAAGACCCTGACCGCGAAGGCCTGCAGAAGACGCCCATGCGCATGGCGAAGGCCATGCAGGTGCTTACGCGCGGCTACTCGCAGGATCCCCACAAGGTGCTCACCGATGCCCTTTTCGCCGAAAAGTACAATCAGATGGTCATCGTGAAGGACATCGATGTGTTCTCGCTCTGCGAGCACCACATGCTGCCTTTCTATGGCAAGGCCCACGTGGCCTACATCCCTAACGGCTACATCACCGGACTGTCGAAGATAGCCCGCGTGGTCGATATCTACAGCCACCGCCTGCAGGTGCAGGAGCGGCTGACGCAGCAAATCAAGGACTGCATCCAGCAGACGCTGAAGCCCCTGGGCGTCATGGTGGTCATCGAGGCCAAGCACATGTGCATGCAGATGCGTGGCATCGAGAAGCAGAACGCCATCACCACGACGAGCGACTTCAGTGGCGCTTTCAACCAAGCCAAGACGCGAGAGGAGTTTATGAACCTGCTGCGTGGCGAGTCGAAGCGCATTTAGCGAAATAATAGTCAGTTCTTCGTGCAAGGTTTTGACAATTCCGGAGTTTTCTCTATATAAACATATTTCATATTAAAAGAGAAGAAAGAAAATGAAAACAATGAAAATGCTTTTGCCAATGCTGCTCGTGGCAGCTCTGGCTTTTGTTTCGTGTAACACGAACGACGACGTGGAACCCTACGTCTATGAGTATCTGACGCAGGCTGAGAAGACACAGCAAATCAACGACATGAAGGGCCAATACACCGGTCTCTGCCGCTTTGCTCCCGACAACTTCTTCCAGGTGTTCACCGATTCTGTGGAAGCCAGTTGGACCGTCGACGCCACCGACACCACCCTCGTCATCGAAAACTTCCCGATGAAGGCTTTTGCCAAATCCATCGTCAACACTCAGGTGCAGGAAGCGCTGAAGAACGACAGCACCCACTCGCTGACGACGCGCCTCTATCTCTATCGTCCCTGGGGATCGTCGGGCCCGCTCAAGAATTGCTACTTCGACGTGATTCCGCAGGGCAGCAAGGAACTGGAGGTCGTTGTGCCTCTGGACTACGGCGGCGAGGTGAAGAACACCACGTTCGTCTTTGGCACCGACTATCGCAACTATATCTCTTCCGTGGGCGAATACGTCGGTAAGGAGACATTCCTGTTCTACCTCATCCTAAATCAGATCAAGGTGGAGAACGGACCTACCTGCGATGCCTACACGCTGCTGGGATTCGTTGGAAAGAAAACCAAATAACACCCGACCGTGATGAAGTTTATCTCTTGGAACGTAAACGGCCTCAGAGCCTGTGCCGGTAAAGGCTTCGCCGACGCTTTCGCCGCGCTGGACGCCGACTTCTTCTGCCTGCAGGAGACCAAGATGCAGGAAGGCCAGCTCGACATGCAGTTCCCGGGCTACCAGTCCTACTGGAACTATGCCGACAAGAAAGGCTATTCGGGCACGGCCATCTACACGCGCCACACGCCGCTCAACGTCACCCGCGGCATCGGCATCGACGAGCACGACCACGAAGGACGTGTCGTCACGATGGAGATGCAGGAGTTCTTCCTTGTGTGCTGCTACACGCCCAACTCGCAGGACGGCCTTCGCCGGCTCGACTATCGCATGAAGTGGGAAGACGACTTCCGCGACTATCTGAAGCGCCTCGACGCCGTGAAACCCGTCGTGCTGTGTGGCGACCTGAACGTGGCCCACGAGGAGATAGACCTGAAGAATCCGAAGACCAATCGCAAGAATGCCGGCTTCACCGACGAGGAGCGCCAGCAGATGACGACGCTGCTCTCATCGGGGTTCATCGACACTTTCCGCACGCTCTATCCCGAGCAGGTCACTTATTCGTGGTGGTCGTACCGCTTCCAGGCACGCCAGAAGAACGCGGGCTGGCGCATCGACTACTTCATCATCTCCGAGCGCCTGCGCAGCCGGCTGCACGATGCCAAGATCCACACCGACATCCTCGGCAGCGACCATTGCCCCGTGGAACTCGATCTGGACTTATAGTCGCGTCCGTTACTCGTAAAGAAATAATAAGGATTATTTCAGCAGGATATCGCTCAGCGATGAGCCCGTCGTGAAGACGTCGAAGTCAACATCCTTGCCAATGCCGGGCACGCGGCCATTGTCGTCGCGCTGCCACAAATAATATCGGCCAGCTTCATTCAGTTGAGGCTGGCTTTTTTTGTAGTGTGCAATGAAGAGTGGATAGTCGTCGAAGCGGCCTTTCAGATACTGCTCGTAGAACTTCATGTCGGCATAGATCATAGGCTTGCAGTGGTAGTACTCTTCCGTCAGATGGGCAAACAACGACAGACTGTCCTGCAGTTGCGAAACGCTCCAGTCGGCGGTGCCGCTCCATTCCACGTCGATGACGGGCAGCAGGTCCTGCTCCTCGGGACGGGCGTGCTCATAGAAGTTCAGAAACTGACTGACAATGTTGCTCTTCGACGTCAGGAAGTGGTAGGACCCCACCGGCAGCCCCGCCCGGCGTGCTCCCGCCATGTTGCGGGCGTAGTAGCGGTCAACGTGGGTGCTGCCCTCGGTGGCCTTCAGATAGACAAACTGCACCATCGTGTCGCGTGCCACGGCATTCCAGTCGATGTAGCCCTGATGGTGGCTCACGTCGATGCCGTCGCAAGGCCCGCCTTTGTGGCGCCCTTGTGATGCCGATCGATAGAGCAGGTCAGTCAGCCAACTGCCCTCGTCGGCAAAAAACACGTCGTGCACGGCCACGCCCATCACGGCCAGGAACACGGCGATGAGCACGTACGACAGGAAGTGTCGCAGTCGTTTCATATTGGGTCTTGCGGTAGTTGGTTTGTTGTGTTGATAATCAGAATACAAGAAGCACGTTCACCTTCGTCGCCACGTTCTGCCCGTCCTTGGTGGCAGGCTTCCAGCGCGGCAGTCCTTTGACCACCCTGACCACTTCGCGGTCGTAGGCGGGAGCCAGCGGTTTCGTCACCCTGACCTCGCGTGTCAGGCCCTCTTTGTCGACGATTAGTTGGGCTAGCACCTGCCCGCGGCGCTTACCGTCAATCTCGCTGTCCACTTCGCCCAGTCCCTCGCTCAGGTAGTCGTTCAGTGTTCGGCCGGCAATTTGGAACTGCGGCTGTGTGTCGGGCTTCAGGCATATGGCCTCACCGTCAATCTCTTGCTGTTCTTTAAAATTCACAGTCGAAATCTTGGCCTTTGTCGATTTCAGCAGCGACTTGGCCTCCTTCGAGAGGAAACGACTCAACAGGTTGGGCTTCAGCTGCAGCACATAGGACGACGAGACACCGACCATGTCGACGACATTGTTGAACAGCATCACCTGCTTCTCGGTGAGGCAGGCGTCGTTCACCGACAAGTTGGCCACGTAGTCGTTGCTCAGTGCGACGGGCAGGAGCATTTCCAGCTCGTGAAACTGGTTTCTCATGCGCTTGGCCAGCAAAATGTCGTCGCGAAGCAGGATGGTCAGCCCTATTAGGTCGTAGGTGACCAGCATCGACACCTGCGACTCCTTGTGCGGCGACTGGGCAGCAGGTTCGGTGTAGCCTTCCAGCGCGTACGACACGAAGCGACCCGCCTTGTGGGCCACCATTTTCAGTTTGATGTCCACATAGCACGTCTTCTTGTCGTCGGGTGTCGACTGAAACAGCTTGGTGACGGGCTGTCCGAAAGCACTCCTGAACGAGGCGTACGACGTGTCGAAGTCGAAACCGTTTCCTCCCAGCAGATGCTTCACGATGAACGTCTGAAGTGGGCGCATGTCGGCCCCGTCGACAACCTCCGGCCATTCCATGTCCACGTCAATCACGTTCACCTCGTCGCCCTGCTGATAGAGCAGGTGTTCCTTCACATAACGCACGCTGTACTGGCTGCCGTCACCCTGTGCGGCCGCTGTGAGTGTTGCCACCAGCAGCAAGACGATTATCGCTGTTTTCTTCATCACGTTTATCTCCTTGTTTTTACTGATCAGTAGGGTGGGGCAAACGCGTCGTTTTCCCATACCCTGCTGCAAAGGTACGATTAAGCGAGCGAAATACAAAGCAAAAAGACTATTTTTTGCTTTTATTTCCGAGCGTAAGTACCTTCGACGGCAGTCAAAGGTACTAAAAATCGGGAGCAGAACAAAAGAAACGTTGAATTTTACTTCAACCCCTTCTCCATGTCGCGGCGGCTCTTCGACTTCGTGACCAGCCATACGCCCACGAACACCAGCAGTACGGCCAAGGCCTGTGTGGGCTTGAATACGCCCATGCCTGTGAGCACCGTCACGGCTACTGCTACGGCGGGCTGCACGTAGTTGTAGATAGATACTACCGTGGGTCTGAGCACTTTCTGAGCCGTGACGATGAGCAGATAGCCAACGAACGTGCCGAACACCACCACATAGCCTGCTTCGAGCCACGACCTCAGGGGTACGGCCTGCCAGTCGGTGTGCATCACGTGGCTCGCCGTGAAGGGCCACACCAGCAGCGTGGCCCAAAGAAACATCCAGCGGTTCACGGTCACAATGTCGTATTTCTTGATGAATCGGTTGAACAGCGACAAGAACAGTGCGTACGACAGTTGCGCACACATCACCAGAATGTCGCCCCGCACGTCGCCGACCTTCGCATCGGCAGCATTGACGCTGGTCAGCACCAGCGTCAGGGCACCGGCGCAGCCCACAGCCACGCCCACCGCTTTCTTCCACGTGATGGGCTCCCTCAAAATCAGGAACGACAGAATCATAGCAAAAATCGGCATCGATGTCGTCACGATGCTCGCGTTCACCGGCGAGGTGAGACTTAGTCCGATGGTGAAGCAGCACTGGTTGCACACCAGTCCGAAGACGGCGGCGCCGGCAAACGTCAGCCTGTCGCGCCAAGGCACGTGCTGCACCGCCTGTCTGCGACGGCCCTTCACGAGCATCATCACCAGTGTGGTCAGCCAGAACAGTATGGCTCCACCCATCACGCGAAACGACACCATTGTGATGCCGTCCAGTCCGTGTGTCATTGCATCCTTGCCCAGCGGCGACATCAGTCCCCAGATGGCGCAGGCCGAAAAGATGCTCAGGTGGGCCGTCAAAGCTTTGTTTTTCTCCATTCTCAATGTCCTTTCGCAATTTTGTCTTTACTCATGCTATTCCTAACAACTCAATTTCAAATATCAGCGTCGAGCCACCGGGGATCCCTGGCTGAGAGAATTTGCCATAGCCCATTTCTGCTGGGATATATACCTCCCATTTGTCACCGATGTGCATCTGCTGCATGGCGATGATCCATCCCTCAATGAGGTCACATAGCCTGCAAGCTAACGGCACACCGCCACGACTACTGTCAAATGTCTTGCCGTTGATTGTCCTCCCTGTGTAGTGAGCCGTCACGATACTTCTTACACTGGGTGTCGCACTTTGGGCGTTACCCTCTGCCAACACCTTATAGTATATTCCCTTCGGAAGAGCCTTCACGCCGTCCTCCTGGGCTTTTGCCTCCAGCCAATCCTTGTTGGCCTGTATGTACTCTCGTTTTGCCATATCTGTCTGTTCGATAAATTGGAATTTA
>CACZIT010000046.1 GCA_902781315.1 uncultured Prevotellaceae bacterium | reverse complement strand
CGAGTATCGGCAGGAGCTTCCAGGCACAACATGCTACGAAGCAGATGTCTGCCACGCTATCTAGCAATGCTCCAGTCCTGGTAACGCACTTCAGTTTCCGGGCCAGCCACCCGTCGGCTATGTCGCTGAAGCCGCAGAGCGCATAAAGCACCCAAAACGGACGGAGCAGCGAGAGCCATCTGAGCTCGCTCGGAGATGGCCGAGTCGTGACGGACGAAGGCAAGACCAAAGTTGTTCCTACAACATCACACAGCAGCAGGACAACAGCCCCCACCATTCGGAGCAATGACAGGATATTCGGCAGATGTTTCATATTACAAATGCTCTCCTATCAATTTATAATCATCATTGTTTATCATCGGATAATATCGTACACCATTCGTCACCTGCTCTACATCAGTGTCCTTGAAGCCTAACTTTTTATAGAATTCGTGACCATATGGAGTGGCGTTAACGGTGATAGGCTTATCGTCCTTTTGTTTCAGAATATGCAAAATCAACTGTTTGCCTATGCCCCTACGCTGATAATTCTTGTCAACAAACAGCAATCCGATATGGTGATGGTGCTGGGAGAACTCTCCGATTTTTAACCTTGTTTTCTTACTCATATCGCGCGATGTTTTTGCTAAGCGGGTGCAAAGTTACAGCCTCCAGTAGGGGACAAGTCAAGGGAAATTCTGACTTTAACATGGATTTAACACTTGGACAGTTCCAATCTCAAAACTCTGATAGGCCGATTCGCGCCCTGATACTGGTTCGCATCAATGCAGGTTTCGCCTGTGGGTACGAAGCCGCACTTTCCCATCACACGGCCAGAGGCGGGATTATCTACGAAGTGGCCGCTGATGAGCGATTGGATGTCCGTCGTTTGGCGGATGTGGTCTAACATCAGCCGCAGAGCCTCCGTACAGATGCCCTGATTCCAATAGGGCTTGGCCACCCAATAACCGATGAGTGGTTCACCCTCGCGGGCTGGCAAATCACAGTCGCACGATGGGCCATAGCCTATGGCGCCAATCGGCTCGTCTGTCTCTTTTAGCACGATAGCCCATGTGTGCAGGGTATCATTAAACACGGTGCGGATAATCTCGTGGCTCTCCTCCACACTCTTGTGGGGTGTCCATCCTGCACGAGGCCCCACATCAGGATCAGAAGCCCATTTATACAGTGTCTCCGCATCCGATTCGCGCCAAGGGCGCAATATGATACGATTTGTTTCCATTGTAATTCTATTCATTTGATATTATCGTTTTCTCTTCCCATGCTTTTTGGGAAATAGCCAAACAACAAATAAGTATAAACACCAGCCACGCAAACGGGTTATGAGGCATGAAAGCGACAGCCGCTATGCCATCAACGCTCAGTGCACCATATATCAACATATATGGCCTACGTAGAAACGGATGTTCTTTTACTTTCTTATGTAGCATTGCTATAAGCAAGCCGCACACTATTAGTAGCATGCCACACATTAGGCTCATATAAATCATAGCCTGCTGCTTGGCCGGACTTAGCAACTCCAAACCACCATTAATTAATGGAGTAAAAGTAGCTACGATATGGATGACACCCATTGTTGCAAGCGCCATCGCAAAAATACGGATAGACTTCATTATCTACTAATCAATGATTATTCTGCTCGATTGTAAATGAGCCTATCTCTATCAGATTTCCATCAGGGTCGGCAACGTAACAAGTGCGCTGCCCCCATGGCTCTGTGGTGGGAGGAAGAACAGATATCGCTCCATGGCGGAGTGCATGCTGATATTCCTTGTCAACATCGGCATACGAAGGGACATCGAATGCTAATTCAACAGTGCCATTGAGCCCTTCAGTATATTGGAATTTGTAAGATACCATCTGTTCGAAATCACTACGAGGATAGAGGATGATACGCATGTCGTCCAGCATCATCTCTACATTGGGTTGAATGCCATCCCAATCGGTGGTAAAACCAAAAGCTTTTGTATAGAAATCAACAGTAGCCTTATTGTTGCTGGTAAAAAGGCCAATGGTGTTGAATTTGAATCGAGGACGTGGCGAGTACAACTTTACCAGTCCGACGCTCATAAACGTGTACCAGCGATTTATCATTTCTGGCGTATCGTTCTCAAGCAGTTTAAGCAGCTCGCGTGTAAACTCAAGATATCCCGAACCATTGGCTGTAACGATACGACCATCAGCTACGGCCTGCTCGTTCACATAACCAGCCTCGTTGGTATAATTTTCGCCTGCCCATAGTTTCAACTGGTCTATGCCATTGCCTGTGTGCTTGATGTTGTTGAGAAAACCCTGCTTAGCCATCCATGAAGCAGCATTGCAGATAGCGCCAACGATGCGACCTTTGCAGATGGCTTCCTTGACCAATGGGAGTACCTGGTCAGCCAATACCTCATTTTGCCATCCATGACCACCAATGAGCACGAGGGCTGCATAGTCCTTGGGCGCCGTCTCGAAGGTGTAGTCGGGCAAGGTGCGTGTGCCGCTAATCGATGTCACAGGTTCCATGCTCTGTGCCACCACTTTATTTATATATTTAGGACACTCGCGAGGTCCCATCTCACCATCATTAATGGCTTGTGACAAAAACACCATCTCGTGTGCGGCGTACTTGTCAAGTAGTACATATAATATCTCTTTCGTATTCATTACAAAATTTATCAACATAATATAGGTACACACATTTCGCAACAGCCATGTTTCACCATCACAATGGAATACCTTTCCATGATAGGACGGGAAAAATCCATCTTATACTCCGACTTGGCCATATCTGCAGGGAACGATGTCCAAAAATCAGCAACTGCCTTTGCTGTATGCTCAATCTTGAAGACAACATATTTTCCGCTCGTGATGACACGCCTTTTAACTTGATTGTCAGTTCCTACATTCTTGATGTTGGGAGTATGCAAGCATATATCATATCTGCACATTTCTGGTGCAACACTCTGCGGATTGTCAAGTGCAATGCCATAGATTACAGCATCCTCTGTCAGCAAGCCGCGCTTAGCAGCCCATGATTTCATACTCGCCATCAGCGCATAATTCTCCGCTCCATATTGTCCGACACGGCGCATGTAAACCACCTCGGTGTTGGGGATAAATTCTATTTCTGCCTGTTTCATTGTCATTATTTCGCGTTCGTAAGTTAGCTTTGCTGACTTTGTTTGCGACTCGGCCATTTGAAAGCATGCTTTCATGGCTCTCGCTGCTTACAAAGTTCAAAGTGGAATGGCTTGTCGAAGTGACGGCGGGAATAGTAGGTGACGGAGGGGTGCGAAAGATCCATTACCATCGTCCAGAGTGTGCCGCCGACAATGGCACCCTTCTCTGGAAGTTGGGTTACTGATGCGATGGTTTCAGTCAGTTTCTTGGCATTCATCACGCCATTAGACGCGTCGTATTGCTCCATCAACTTCTCGTGGCGGTGGTCGCCCTCATGTAGTCCCGTCAGAAACTTCGCTTCGCACAAGTAGTGGTTGGTTACGAAAGGCGACTCAGTCACTACCATATTATTATCTACATACTCCACAGCCACGCTTCTGCCCGTGGCGTCCGCCATCGAGAGGTGATAGGCCGAACCTGGGTCGGAATTCATGTCGATGTCGCAAAGCAATGCCAGGGCCTCATCGATGTTGGCCGCGTTCTTCAGCAGATACTGCACGGCGGTTGTCGTGGTCAGGTCTGGTTTGCTGGTGCTCTGGTGCGTCACCACCTTGTCGCCAGCGTCGAGTACAGCTATCGCCAGTCCTTTCTCGTTCAGTCCGTCCAAGGCCATGAACAGTCCTGTCAGAGCCATATACTGGTTCCTGAATCCCTCAGGCTTGTAGTCATCTCCAAAGCCGAAGAAATCAGTAGAGAAGGTGGTGATAGACTCATAGCCCTCATCAGGAATGGTGTGCATAATCAGCGCCGTTCCGTAAGGATAGTCGAAATTGCGGGCCATCATCACGCCGCCCTCCTGCGTCTTGACTGTCAGCGTAGAACAGGCTATAGGCTTCAGGGGCACATCAAGGCTGTCGGGCTTGAAATAACCCTTCGACAAGAACTCCATCACGTAACTGGCCAGTACGCTGACATCGTTGCAGCCGCCTCGGGCCATCAACTCCTTGAACCCGTCATCGCCCTTGTACTCCATATAGTACATCCCGTCGTCCAATTTCTCGCATGACATAACTCCCTGAACCAGCGAGCCAAACTGCAGCCACACACACACTCCTGTGACTATCACCAGTCCCAGCACACACAGCAGTACAATCTTTATACTTTTTTTCATATCATTTATTCTATCACAAAACTGCGGGGATAGAAATCGCTGTAGAAACGGCCATCGGTGGCAGTGAACTTCAGGACGCAGTAGTTCGGGTCGGTGACACCGCCGGGATAATACTGCTCGTCGCCGTCGCGCCAGATCATCTCCTTCGAGGCAGCATCCGTCAGCACCTCCATTGTGCCGCGCAGCATCATGCCCTTGAAACCTTTTGTATCGCAGAAATAGATGCTGGCCTTGGGGTTGGCCTTGTAGTGAGCCACACGTATCGAGAATGTGTTGGTAGTAAAGTAGAATGTCTTGATGCCCTCCCGCCTGCGTGGTGCCAGCATGGCTTTGGTCCAAGGGAATCCCTCGTAATCAACCGATGAAATGTAGGCAACAGGCAGCGAGTCGGCCATCTTCGCAATCAGTCCTTTCACATCAGCCAGGGCAGGGTCTTCCTTCATGGCCTCATCGTCAGCAATCGTCAAAGTCTTGCGCCATCGTTTCAACTGAGGGAAGTACTGTTTCATCTGCCCGATGTACTCCTCTTTGGTAATCGGCTTTTCCAATCCCTCATTCACAGCACCCACAAACTGAGCGCAATGCTCTATCATCTCGTCCATGGTGCAGTCCTGCAGAAAGTGTCCGTCTCTGTAGCAGTACATGCAGTAGTCTTCGTTCTTACTCCCGTCAGCATTAGTGCCGAGGACATCGTTGGTGAGCGGCATTCCGCAGCTCTGACAAAATCTCTGTTCCATTGTTATTTGTTTCTTTTACTTGGTTAATCATTGGATTTGTTTATCAAGGAGCACTGGTTGTCTCACGACTGAGTGCTCCATACTCTAACTAATTAACTCTGTATGTGGAATTATACAGGTTTCTCTTTACATCCTTGCCTTCTGCTTCTCTCCGGCTCCTCGTCCGCGATACTTCGAACGTGCCTCGTTGAACTTCCACGTCGATGAAGGTGCGGCGGGCGGGATTGTTGGTGGCGAGGTCGCGATAGCCGAAGATGATGGCCTCGGTCTTGTTGGTGTTGAAGAGGTCGATGCAGCGCAGATCGGCAGTCAGTGAGCCGAAGCGGCGCAGGTTGAAATCTTTCTGAACACCAAGGCTGCCTACGATACGCGGCTTGGTGATGCGGAAGTTGTTGTACTCACCTTTCGTGGCCCATTCCAGGTCGGCGCTCAGACGAAGGGCGTGGGGCAGTTCGATGGTATTGCGCCACGAGCCGTTGAACCAAGGCTGAGAGAGAGTGACGACCTCGCCGGTGGCTGTGGGCGATTTGTAGTTCTGGAACATGGCTACAACTGCCCATGTGGGATGCCAGCAGCCGATGGTTGGCCGGGCGGAGGCGATGACGGTGAGACGGTCGTATTCGTCTTGGCTGTTGATGGGGCGCACGAGGCTGACAAGCGGATCAGCAGCACCGGGATAGGGCTCGGTGGACATCGTGATGGCATCCTTGATGCGGCCGTAGTTCAGCGTAAGGTTCGCCCACTTATAGGCGGCATTCATCACGAGGCTGTGGTTATAGGTCGGCTGGAGATAGGGGTTGCCGCTCTGGTAGGTGTAGCGATTGATATAGATGGTCGAACTGGTCAGATTGGCATATGGCGGACGCTCGATGTCGCGGCGGTATGACAGTGATAGCTGCACCTTGCCGATGGGGGCGGAGATGACCGCTGTGGGGAACCAGGAAGCCTCACCCCCGGCCCCTCTCCGACGGGAGAGGGGAGTAGATAGATTATCCGCCCGATTGTCGCCTTGAGAGTAATCACTCCCCTCTCCCGTCGGAGAGGGGTCGGGGGTGAGGCTGTTCGTCAGATGCTCATAGCGCATACCTAACTGGGCGAAGACCTTGCCGAACTGACGGCCATACTCCAGGAATGCGGCAGAGGATCTTTCGTTGATTTCGGTGTCGGTGGCCTTCACGGGTACGGCATCGGTAGCCGTGAAGTCGTAGGCATCCGTGCGGTGGTTGTACGTGTACTCACCGCCCAGTGAGAGATTGCCCTTCCACACTGGATAGCCCAGGATGAGTTTCGTGGCCCAGAAGTTGTTCGAGCTGAGTGTGTTGCTGTTGATGGCGCGGACCGTTCCAAACGATACGCCCTGGGTTCCTGGTGCTGGGGCAGGATTCGTGATTTCCTTCGTGATGCCTGTCGACTGGGTGTCGTCGAAGAGGCCGTCTATGTTCAGGTCGATGCTCAGCTGGCCCAACTTGCCGTTGTAGTAGGCGTTGAAGATGTGCTTCTTGAACTCTTCTTCCTGGGTGATGTCGCTCTCTGAGCGTTCCACATAGTTTCCGTTCTCAAAGTTGTCGGTATAGAACATGCCGCTGTACTTGCCGCTGGGATGGCGGTCGTATTTGTAGTAGGCGCCGAGACTGTGGTTTTCGTCCACCATATAGTTCACCTGCAGCTGCGGCGACCAGCCTTTCCAGGTGTTCTTGGCCTCCTGCGTACTGATGCCCTCAATTTTATCTTTCCCTGCATAGTAGGTCAGCGTGTTGTCTTGGAATGACTTACTATGACCGTAACGGCCTGCCCAGAATGAGGCGGTGATGTCGAGTCCTCCCGTGCGATAGTTTACGTCGAAGTTGTTGGTCGCAGAGAGTCCGTACTGATACATACCTTCTGCATTGTCCTGAAACGAGAATCCCTCTCCCTGCGCCTTCTTCAGCGTGATGCGGACAACGGCCTTGGTGGAGGCAGCATAACGGGCACCGGGGTTCTGCACCACGTCCACATGCTGAATCTGGTCGGAACGAAGGCGAGAGAGTTCCTTCATGTCCTGCACCCGGCGCCCGTTGATATACACTTCGGCATCGCCGCGCCCAATCACCTTCACGGCCCCGTCGCGCTCTGCCTCCAAGGATGGAATCTTCGAGAGGGCATCGCTCAGCGTGCCTGCCTTCTCCAGAATCGTTCCTGCCACTGTGGTTCGCATGGCATCGCCCTTGGCATGGGTCTGGGGTAGTTGCCCCTTCACAATCACCTCGCCAACCATCTGTGCCTCCTCCTTCATCTGGATGGTCAGACCATTGGCTGCCTTATAGGGAAGGAAAAGCGTTTCATAGCCGATGCTCGTCAGTTTCAGCAAACCTTCACTCTGCTTGGTCACAATATTGAACATTCCGTTCTCGTCAGTCACTGCTCCCTGTACGAAAGCGGAGTCGGGCAGCGACAATAGTACTACATTCACAAACGGCAGCGGCTGGCCATTCTCATTAATCACTCTACCACCCACGTCTTGAGACTTGGCATACACTGTCATTGTGCTCATCAAGGCAGTCATCAATGTTGCCATCTTAAAACCAATACTTCTCATATTATTATACTTCCTAATTGTTTTTTATACTTACACCACCAAGAAAATTACTGGCAACTATGTGCAGGCAAGGCGCACCGTCCTTGACGTTACGATTCGTCTCATTGCCCACACCGCCGATGAAACTGCGGCTCGTCGTCTCGACATTCAACGAATCGGGCACGATCAGTTCCACACCACCCATGAAGGTGTGGATGTCTATCTCCTCATCCTCCGTGATGACTGCTTCGCGCAAGTCCAGGCGGAGTCCCCCGCAGAAAGCGTCAAGTCGGGCTCCGTGGAACGGCTCTCCTTTATATATATACTCGTCGCCGCCATAGTGAACCGAACAACAGATGCGCTTTCCCTCTTCGGCAGGTGGAATGGGTCGCTGCAGCCAATGTACCCCGACATATAGCAAAACGAATATGCTGAAATACATGGCCCATCGGCCTTCCGACATGGTTTCAAACCATCTCCAATGGAGAATGCCCCACAGTGTAGCCAACTTCAACAGAGCAGCCACGATGAAAATAACGCCAATAACAGTTCTTCTTTTCATAACCTAAAATTTGATGTTTGTTGCATGATTGCGGTTGCAAAATTACACTGGTATGGCATTTCCCGCAACTTTCTGGGATATTCTGCATGGAAATGTGACGAATGGTGCGATTAAGCGAGAGCAGAACCGAATTTATTCGAGTTTTGCCGAGCGTAGGCACCATCGAGCGAAGCTCAATGGCAGGTTTATGTGACGAATGGCAATCAATCTGTTACAAAACGTATGTGCTAACTCGATTTATTTTTGTATTTTTGCACCCGATATGAACAGAAAACAAAAAGAGACACTTAGGGTGCGCATCATCAGCGTCGGCATCACCTGCCTTGCCTTTGTCGTGTTCAAGCCTATGGGCTTAGACGCGTTAGGGCTGATGCTGTATCTGCACTTTTTGGCTATTTGGGTACTTGGGGTCGGCGTGTGTTATTTCACAGAGGGAGTCGTCACCCATATCCTGGGCATGCCGACATCGCTTGACAAGGGCGTTGAGTATGTTATCCGTCGCAATCTGTGGTTTCAGCTGATTAATACTCCCTTGGAGGCTCTTTTTATCTGCGCCTACCTCCATTTCCCCATGAGCAGCGTAGGTGCCGCCGATCCGTTGTCGTGGAAAGGAATCCTTCAGGCTATCCTGCTGCTGGCCTTCTGCTCTTTTATTGTAGGCCTCTATTGGCGATATAAGTTTCGCAGCCGATTTCTGGCATTAGAGTTGGAGGAGACGCGAGAATTGAACAGCCAGCTTCAGCTGTTACAGAAAGAGACCGAACATCGTGTGAAGAAAAACGAGGAAGAAAAGGCCACTCCAGTCACACCCATAGAGCAGCCAGACGTCATCACCCTCACGGGTTCTACCAATGAGAAAGTCATGCTTTCCGTCTTCCACTTATTATATATAGAGGCGGTCGGCAATTATGTCAAAGTGGTTCACTGGCTTGATGGCCAGGTTCGTTCAGATATGCTCCGCGCCACATCGAAACAGATGGAAGACACGCTGCATACCTATCCCATGATAGTACGCTGTCATCGCGCTTTCATCGTTAACCTTGGGCAAGTGGAGCATTTTGTTTCGAAGGCCGGCTCCATGCAACTTGTCATGAAGCACAGCCACGATACCATACCCGTCTCCCGCAGCAATGTGGTTGCCATCAAGGAGAAAATGAAAGGAATTTTGTAACGATACATCTGCATACATCAAGTAAATCAGAAGGAATGAAAAAGATTCTGCAACTAATTCTTGGCATGCTCATCGGAGCTGCTGTGGGCTATGGCGGCGTCATGCTGCTGGTATGGTTGGTGGATGGAGGTCAGCCGTCGGCTTCTGCTGGCAGCGAGGGCATCGACTGGGTCAGACTGTCTGTAGCTATTGGGGCCGCGATGGTTTCCGGGGCGTTGGCAGTGGTGATCCATCTCATTCTGCATGAAGCCGGCCACCTGATAGCCGGATTGCTGACGGGCTTCCGCTTCCTGTCGTTCCGCGTGTTTAAGTACACGCTGGTAAAGACCGACGAGGGACTGCGCTGGAAACGCTATCACATTGCCGGCACAGGCGGACAGTGCCTTCTGGAACTGCCCGCGGATCAGGACGTCGAGACGGCTCCCTGGTTCTGGTACAATGCCGGTGGTGTGCTGATGAACCTTGTGCTTACCGTGCTGAGCGTTCTGCTCTTGAAGTGGCTCAACCCCGGAATGGTGGGATTCGCCTTCCTGGCCATGATGGCGCTCGTAGGTCTGTTTATGGCACTGATGAACGGTGTGCCCATGCTCGTCGGTGGCGTAGGCAATGACGGACATAACATCTTGCTCTTGTGGCGTCATCCGTCAAGCCGCCGTTTTTTTGTTCATTCACTGCAGACGATAGGGCAGCTGAGCCGAGGCGTGCGGATCAGCGATGTGCCCAGAGAGTGGATCGACGACTGCCCGGTAGACGAGCAGAGCGACTATCTGCAGCTCTCCAATCGCGGTTCATACATGATGCTGCTTGAAGACCTGGGTGAGTATGAACGGGCGCGCGAGGTGACCGAGG
This sequence comes from uncultured Prevotellaceae bacterium, assembly GCA_902781315.1. Taxonomy (GTDB): domain Bacteria; phylum Bacteroidota; class Bacteroidia; order Bacteroidales; family Bacteroidaceae; genus Prevotella. The sequence goes on along the minus strand of CACZIT010000046.1, from coordinate 16,165 downwards.
AGTTGCTGTCGTTGGGCAAGAAGCTGCCCCAGCTGTTGCAGCTGGAGGTAGGTGGCGACGCCGTGATGTTGGAACTGATGAACACCAACCGGCGCGAGGTGGCTGAAGGGCTATGGACCAAGCAGCTTGAGCGTTATGTGAAACAGAACAGCCAGTATTCACCCATCAAGTGTTCCGTCCTCTATGCCTACGAACTGCTCTACCGTGGCGATGCTGAAGCGGCCTATGTCTATAAGCAAAAGCTGCATCAGCGTCGGCAGGACTATGCCATACCAGGCGAGGCGATCACCGCCATCAGCCTGATAGAAGCTATAGACGCGAAGACTCGCCAGTCGGCCTAAAAACGCGAAGTCAAACTTTCTTCGTTGATTTCTTCTTTTTCTCAAACAAATGTGTTATTTTTGCAGAGTATTAGATAATAACTACCAAACAAACGCCGTATGAAACTAAAAAACATCGTGATGACTATCGCCATTTCCGCCGCCGTGGGTTGCGTGGCCAGCAGTTGCCAGCAGACACAGCGTGAGAACCCGTTGTTAGTGAAGAGTCAGCTGCCCTACGGAGCACCTGACTTCAGTAAGATCAAAACCTCCGACTATCTGCCGGCCTTCGAGAGTGCCATCCAGGAGCAGCGCGACAAGATAGCCGCCATCGTGGGCAACGCCGACTCGGCTACCTTCGAGAACACTATCCTGGCCTACGAGGAGAGTGGGCGCACGGTGGACCACGTGGGGCGCGTGTTCTTCGCGCTCACCGAGGCCGACAAGACGCCTGAACTTGGCGAGATTGAGAAGAAGGTGAAGCCGATGCTGACTGAGCTGGAGAACGAGATTTCGTTCAACGATTCGCTCTTCGAGCGCATCCGCCAGGTCTACGACCGCGAGCATGAGACGCTCAAGGGCGAGGACCAGAAGCTTCTGGAGGAGACCTACAAGGAGTTCGTGCGCAAGGGAGCACTGCTGCCCACTGAGAAGAAGGAGCGCATGAAGGCCATCAACCTGCGCATCACCGACCTGCAGCAGCAATGGGGCGACAAGATACTCGAGGCCACCAACGATGCCGTGGTGTGGGTGGACAGCAAGGAGAAGCTCGCCGGCCTCAGCGATGCCGACATCGAGCAGTGCAAGAAAGATGCCGAGAGTCGTGGCGGCAAGGCTCCCTATGCCATCGTCATCGCCAACACCACGCAACAGGCGCTGCTGGCCAGCCTCGACAACCGCGACCTGCGTCGTCAGGTATACGAAGCCTCGGTACACCGCACCGACGGCACCGGCAAGCACAACACCTATGCCATCGTCTGCGAGATAGCCAAGCTGCGCGCCGAGCAGGCCGAGCTGATGGGCTATCCCAACTACGCCGCCTACTCGCTCGAGCAGACCATGGCCAAGACGCCCGACAACGTCTATCGGTTCCTGAAGAGTCTCATCGCCCAGTATAAGCCTAAGGCCGACGCCGAGACGAAGGCCATCGAGGCGTTTGCCCGCCAGACCGCCGGCGCCGACTTCCAGCTGCAGCCCTACGACCGCTTCTACTATTCGGCCAAGATGAAGAGCCAGAGCGCCGGCTTCAACGAGGACGAGGTGAAGGCTTACTTCACCGTCGACAGCGTCTTGATCAACGGCGTGTTCTATGCTGCCAACCGCGCCTACGGCCTCACCTTCAAGCAGCGCACCGACATCCCGACCTATCACCCCGACATGAAGGTGTTCGAGGTGTTCGACAAGGACGGCAAGCAAAAGGCGCTCTTCTATTGCGACTATTTCCGCCGGCCTACGAAGCGCGGCGGCGCCTGGATGGACGGCTTCGCCAAGCAGAGCCGCCACTGGGAGCAGCTGCCCATCATCTTCAACGTGTGCAACAATGCCAAAGCACCCGAGGGGAAGCCCTCGCTGCTCACGTGGGACGAGGTGACGACGCTCTTCCACGAGTTCGGCCACGCCCTGCACGGCATACTCTCCGACTGCAACTACAACCGACTGAGCGGCACCTCCGTGGCCCGCGACTTCGTGGAGATGCCTTCGCAGTTCAACGAGTCGTTTGCCACCATTCCTGAGGTGTTCGACCACTACGCCCGCCACTGCGACACCGGCGAGCCCATGCCCGCCGAGCTGAAGGAGCGCATGCTGAAGAGCATCAACTTCCACTCAGCCTATGCGCTGGGCGAGAACCTCGCCGCCACCTGCCTCGACATGGCATGGCACATGCTGCCCTCCGACAAGATTCCCACACCCGAGCAGGCCGAGGCCTTCGAAGCCAGTGCCCTGCAGCAGGTGGGACTGCTTGACGCGCAGATTCCGCCACGCTATCGCACCAGCTATTTCAACCACGTCTGGGGCAGTGGCTATGCTGCCGGCTACTACAGCTACCTGTGGACCGAGGTGCTGGCCGTGAACATTGCCGACGTCTTTGCGCGCCGCGGTGCCCTCGACCCCGCCACGGGCAGCGACTTCTGCCAGAAGGTGCTCAGCCGCGGCAACACCGGCGACCTCATGCAGATGTTCACCGACTTCACCGGCATGGCGCAGCCCGATGCCTCCGGCTTGCTGAAAGCCCGCGGCCTCGGACAATAGCTGATGATTTTTGTTGGAAAACAAACTGTATAACAACCAAATGGAAGTCTTCACCGCGCGTGGTGAAGACTTCCATTTGGTTATAAAAATTATCTTTTGACCTCTACCAGCACATTCCATGCAATGATGAGATAGAAGGTGGCAATGGCGAAGATGACCATCATGGGCGAGATGTTGCTCAGGTCGACCGACGAGAGGAAGCCGCCCAGATTGCCAAAGGCGTTGAGGAACAAGCGCTTCAGCTGAACGAAGCCGTCGGCCCAGAAGAAAAGGCCGATGCCCAGCAGCGAGCACACCAGCGTCCAGATGCGGCTGAGACGCAGCGACCGCGACGGCAGTTGCTGCATGACGCGCTTCGAGAAGCCATCGTCCTCCAGCTCCTGTTTCTGCTCAGCGAAGAACATGGCCACAAGTTCATCGTCGCTCAGCACCTTATTGTTATCAAACGTATCTTTTTCCATATTGCCAAATCAGATTTTATCATTTCTGGTTTCAAGATTCTCGATTATAGTTTCTAGTTTCTGGTTTCAAGTTTCTTGCGACTCAAAACTCTAAACTCTCAACTCTAAACTCTCCCCCTAACCATATCCATTCTTCTTCAAGTACATGGCCAGCTTCTGTTTGCCCCGCGAGAGATGGCTCTTCACTGTGCCTTGCGCCATGTCGGTAATCTCGCTGATCTTATCGATAGGTTGTCCCTCCATCAGTTGCAGCGTGATACACGTGCGCTCAGCAGGCGAGAGGATGGCCAGAGCCTCCTGCAGGTCCATGCGCAGCGAGGCGTCGCCGCCATTGCTCTGCCGCAAGGCCACAGTCTGATCAATCTGCTCGGTGATGCGATGAGAGCGCGTATAGTCGTAGAACACATTATAGGCTATGCGATAGAGCCATGTGGAGAAGCTCGATGCCCCGCGAAACTGGCTGATGTTCAGGTAAGCCTTCACGAAGGTGTCCTGAGCCAGGTCGTCGCTCAGCTGACTGTCGCCGCCCGTCTGGTTCAGGAAGAACCGACGAATAGGCGCCTGGTATTTCACAACAAGCTTGTCGAAGGCTCGCCTGTTGTGAAACACCGTCACTTGCGTCAGCAGAGAAAGGTCGCTGGGGTCGATCATCGTTTTCTAATTATTAATGAATAATGAGTAATAGCTAATGTGATTTGCTTTCCTACTTGCTATTATCGGCACTAAGAGTAATCATAAACTATTCACTACTCACTATTCACTATTCACTATTTCAGACTGTCATTCTGCTGGTTTTTCTTCATCGACGAGCGCGCTATCATCACCTGGCCGATGCCATAGCAGAGCACAAGGAAGCCAAGTCCCATGAGCATATCCGACTGCCAGATGCCGAACATGATGGCCATGCCGATACCAATCCAGATGTTGCGTATACCGCGACGGCGCAGATATTCGTCGCTCTGCTTGTCAACCGACATCAATTCCTCGGGAATGGGCTGCCCCGTCTCCATGGCCTTTTCGGCCAACGTCACACGGTCGTTGTGCTGGCGCACCAGATAGCGCAGCACCAGTATGACGATGATGAACGGCGCAAACAGCACCAGCAGCACGACTGCTATGACGAGAAGGGCTACGAGCACAGCAAAGATGCTTCCCATGACGCCCAGCGATTCGAACGTGAACGACTGCAGCCAGGAAAACGGGTCATCGTAGTCGTCGGGGTTATGGCTGACTGTGGTCACCGTGGTCACGGCCTGATCTTCGTCGAGTGCCTCGTTGGCGGTGCTCGTCGTGTCGGAGAAAGCCTCAATGCCTTCGTCGTCGGCATCGGCTTCAGCGACAGCTGCGGCCACGGTGTCATTCGTGGCTACGGCGTGATGACGATGACGAGGTTGAGCGTTGATGCACAGGGTGCTCAGTGCGAACATCAGTGCAAGAGTGATGAGTTTCTGTTTCATATTCATTTCTTTCTTTTTATTTTTCAACTTTTCCGCTCTCCTTTCAGAGCTTTTTTCATCCTTTTGACGCAATCGATGGCGAATAAGTTGCAAAGTAACAATTTTTTTTTTACTTTTGCAAGTGCAAAACAATAATAATCATTATGCAACTGCCCGCTGAGTTCATCACAAAGACGCGCCAGCTACTTGGAGAGGAGCGTTTCCTGTGCTATATGAGCGCATTTGAGGAAGAAGCGCCCGTGAGCATTCGGGTGAATGCTCAGAAGTGCGGAGACAACTACGAAGTGGCAGGCGAGCGCGTGCCTTGGTGCCGCAACGGCTACTACCTGCCCACGCGTCCCAACTTCACGTTCGACCCGCTGCTGCATGCCGGCTGCTACTACGTGCAGGAGGCGTCGTCGATGTTCCTCGACGAAGTGCTCAGACAGCACATGCCGCAGGGCAGCCCGCTCATGGCTCTCGATCTCTGCGCCGCACCTGGAGGCAAGTCGACGCTGCTGCGCGCCGCACTGCCCGTGGGCAGCACGCTTTTCTCGAACGAGCCCAACCCGAAGCGAGCCAGCATCCTGGCTGAGAACATGGCAAAATGGTGCGCCGACGGTTGCATCGTGACCAATAACTATCCGCGCGACTACAGAAAGGCGAAACTGAAATTCGACCTCGTGCTCTGCGACGTACCTTGCTCGGGCGAAGGCATGTTCCGAAAAGACGAAGCTACCATCGGCGAGTGGAGTCCTGAGAACGTGGAGAAGTGCTGGCAACTGCAACGGGAGATTGTGGCCGATGCCTGGCAATGCCTCAGTGATGGCGGACTGATGGTCTACAGCACCTGCACGCTGAACACGCAGGAAAACGAGGAGAACATCCGCTGGATGATGGAAGAACTGGGAGCCAAGCCGCTACCCGTAGCAACGCAAGCCGACTGGCACATCACCGGCTCGCTGCTCCCTGGCTTCGAGGCACCCGTCTATCGTTTCATCCCCGGCTTGACGCGTGGCGAGGGATTGTTTATGGCGGTGGTGAGAAGACCCACCCCCCTGCCCCTCCCTGTGAGGGAGGGGAGTAATATGCCTTGTAAGTTGAAGATTCCTAGCACCCTAAAAAGAGTATCTACTCCCCTCCCTCACAGGGAGGGGCAGGGGGGTGGGTCTCCTCTCCCCCTCACCTACCCTCAGGCCATCAGCTATCTGCGACGCGAAGCCCTCGTGTTGCCTCCCGACACACCGCGCGGCATCATCGACGTCAGCTATCGGGGGCACGTGCTCGGACAGGTGAAGAACATCGGTTCGCGCGCCAACAACCTATACCCCAAGGAGTGGCGCATCAAGAGCACCTACATGCCCGCAGAGCCGCCCGTCGTGCTGCGCAGCCGCGACAAAGCCACAAATGAAAAGTGAAAAGTGAATCCATAAATCCGTAAATCCTCCAATGAAACAGTATCTCGACATACTCCACCGCATCCTCACAGAAGGAACGCAGAAAGGCGACCGCACGGGAACGGGCACCTTAAGCATCTTCGGCACGCAGAGCCGCTATAACCTCGACGATGGTTTCCCCCTGCTCACCACGAAGAAGCTTCACCTGAAGTCAATCATCTACGAACTGCTGTGGTTCCTGCGTGGCGACACCAACGTGCACTACCTGCAGGAACATGGCGTACGCATCTGGAACGAATGGGCCGATGCCGACGGTGAGCTCGGACCTGTCTACGGTCATCAGTGGCGTTCGTGGCCCGACTATCAAGGCGGCACCATCGACCAGATTCAGCAGGTTCTCGACCAGCTGCGCAACAATCCTGACTCGCGCCGCATGATCGTCTCGGCATGGAACGTGGCCGAAGTAGGCAGCATGGCTCTGCCGCCCTGCCACACCATTTTCCAATTCTACACAGCTCCTACGACCACGCCTGAGGGCGAGCCTACGCGCCGTCTGTCGCTGCAACTCTACCAGCGCTCGGCCGACACGTTCCTCGGCGTTCCGTTCAACATTGCCAGCTACGCACTGCTGCTGCAGATGATGGCTCAGGTCGTGGGCATGCAGCCTGGCGACTTCATCCACACCACCGGCGACACCCACCTCTACCTGAACCACCTCGACCAGGCCCGCCTGCAGCTCACGCGTGAGCCGCGACCGCTACCCCGCATGCGGCTGAATCCCGACGTGAAGTCGCTCTTCGACTTCCAGTACGAGGACTTCCAGCTGGAAAACTACGACCCTTGGCCCCACATCAAGGCCGACGTCAGCGTCTGAATCCCGTTAAGTATCAACTTTTTATTTGCATATTTGCTCCATGAAACAGCATATAAACGTCATTGCAGCCGTGGCACGCAACCGCGCCATAGGTTTTCGCAACAAACTGCTCTACTGGCTTCCAAACGACCTGAAGCGATTCAAGCAACTCACCACGGGTCATACCATCATCATGGGACGGCGCACCTTCGAATCGTTGCCAAAGGGAGCACTGCCCAATCGCCGCAACGTGGTACTGAGCCGCAACATTGCCGATGCTGCACATGCCAGCGACCCACGTTTCCCTGGGTGCGACTGCTATGCGTCATTACGGCAGGCACTGGCCAGTTGCCAGCCTGAAGAGGAAGTGTTTGTGATTGGCGGTGCCAGCATCTACGAGCAGGTGATGCCTGTAGCAACCCGCCTCTGCCTGACGGAAATAGACGATATTCCCGCAGAGGCAGACGCGTTCTTCCCGCCCTACGACGAAGGATGGAGCATAGAGAAGCGGGAAGAGCATAAAAAAGACGAACGCCATAGCTTTGACTACGCGTTCGTCGATTATGTCAGAGATCCCGAACCGGCAACTGGCGGTCGATGACGGCATTAAATGCCACGATGGTCTCGCTGCGCGACAACCCGAGCGGCTGCAACCTGTCGTGAATGATGGTGAGCAGGTCGTGGTTGTTGCGGGCAAAAAGCTTGATGAAGAGGTCGTATCCGCCCGTTGTGTAGTGGCATTCCACTACCTCGGGAATCTTCTTCAACTCTTCCACTACGCGATCGAACGTCCCAGGATCTTTCAGATAGAGGCCGATGTAGGCGCATGTCTCATAGCCTATCTTCTCAGGATCGATGATGAACTGCGAACCCTTGATGACGCCCAACGAGCTCAGTTTCTGAATTCGCTGATGAATTGCTGCCCCGCTGACGTTGCAGGCTCGAGCCACTTCCAGGAACGGAATACGCGCATCCTCAGAAATCATTTTGAGGATTTTCTTGTCTAATGAATCTAACTGATGTGCCATATCTTCTTTAAATTTTTCGCAAAGATACAAATAATTCTTCTAATTTGAAAGAAGAATTGCATAAAAATGAAGTAAAGTTAAAATAATTTACATCATTCCAACATTTTTTTCGTTATTCTTTCGTTTTCTTCTCTTTGGCGACATAGATGATGCGTGTAGCATTGGCATCGCGCAGGGCCTGCTTCACACGGCTGACGACGGCCATCGGGGTGCGACGATCAGCCTTCATGCAGACCACCATCTGCTTGCGGTCGGCCGACGTCATCTTCTGGCGCTCGGCGCTGACAGCCGCCGGCAGGTCGGCAATGTTCACCATCCTGTTGCCCACCTGAATGCGAGTTGTATCAGCCGTCACGTAGAGATAGACCAGTGCCGACTTCGACTGGGGCTCTGCAAGCATGGTGCCTTCAGGCGTCTGCAGAGTCATCTGAGGCGACGACGACCGCATGTGGGAAGAAATCATGAAGAAGAACAGGACCGTGAAAATCAGGTCCGGCATCGAAGCCATGTTCAGCTCAGGCATTGTCCTTCTTCTACGCTTAATCATAGTTGGTTATCGTTATTACCTTGTGATTTTGTTACCTTGTGATTTTGTTACCTTGTTCTTTCTCCGCTCCGCTATGAAAGCGAGCAGAGTTCGTGGTCCTTTGTTACCTTGTTACTTTGCTACTTTGCTCCGCTATTCGCTGGGGACATTTCTCGCGTATGGCGTCGCGCTGCTGCTCGGTCAGTTGTTCGTAACTGCGGCCGTAGGTCTGCCTTGCCATTCGTTCACGCACGTCACGATAGGCCGCCACGAGGGCATTCTGCACTTCAAAATAAGTATCATAAGTGGCCTGTGGCGAGGCTTCAATCATGATGAGATGGTCGGCGCCACGCTGAGCAACGAAGTCGGCCATCTGTTGTCGCAGTGTAGCCTGTTCGGCAGGCTGGTCGTTCACAAGGAAACGATTGTCGGCCGTCACGGTGATGGTCAGCAACTGGTCGCGCTCCACCAAAGTCTCCACCGATTGTTCCTGATTGTCGGAAGGGGGGAGCACGCGCGCCAAGCCCTTATCGACATTCATCGACGAGGTCACCAGAAAGAAAATCAGCAGCATGAACGAAATGTCGGCTGTTGATGTGGTGTTCAGTGACGGTACACTGCGATTGCGACGACGCGTTATCATAACCCTAAACTCTAAACCCTAAACTCTAAACTAAAACTCACCTCTCCCTCCAGACTGCAACGGCGTAGGCAATGCCGGCCACCAGCATCAGCACGGCCGACGTGAAAATGAACATATCAGCAGCACGCAGCCAGAAAGCATTCGTGAAAGCCTTGCCACTCGTCATGACCGACTGCGACGACCCCAATGCAAACGTGAGCAGCAACAGCACGGCCGTGCCCACCGATGTCAACAATGCAATGCGACGCACAGGCACGCCGTTTTCCACGCCGTCCTCACCGCGCCGGAAGGCATTCCTGCGTTTGCGCAGGGCCATCGCCGACGACCATACGACAGTAGCAACTGCCACCAGCAGCGCCACAGCCATCAGGCAGAGCATCACATTGGCAAGTATCTCCGTATTCTGCATCTTCGATTCCTTTTTAGCCGGTTATCACTTTCTGCGTCCCAGCGCATCCATCAGCGTGATGGAAGCCTCCTCCATCTGCGACACCATGCGGTCTATCTTCGTAATGATGAAGTTGTAGAACAGCTGCAGGATGAGGGCCACGATGATACCGAATACCGTCGTGATGAGCGCCACCTTCATACCTTCAGCCACAACCGTGGCATTCAGGTCGCCAGCCATCTGGATGTCCTCAAATGCCATCACCATACCGATGACGGTACCCAGGAATCCTAACGACGGTGCCATGCCGATGAACAGACGAATCCACGAGCAGCCCTTCTCCAACTGGGCAGCCTGCACCGACCCATAGGACGATACCGCCCGCTCTACCGACTCCAGCGGTTCGTCGGCACGCAGCAACCCCTGATAGCAGAGTGCTGCCACCGGGCCGCGAGTGCCCTGGCAGAGCGACTTCGCCTCATCCAACTTGCCTTCGCCGACGAGCGTGCTCAGCTCACCGGTGAACTTGCGCGTATCAATCTCTGCCAATGTCAGGTAGATGATGCGCTCGATGGAGAATGCCAGTCCGAGCACCAGTGCCAGCGCCACGAGCGACATGAATCCTGCGTTGCCGTCGATGAACTTCTGCTTCAGTGCATGGTGCAATCCCGTTGCCTCAGCCTGCGCCATGGTCACCTGAACATGGCCCAGCAGCAACATCGCCACCACGGCCATTCTGAGTATCTTTTCTTTCATTTTTCTCATTGTCACGTTTGAAACGTTGCAAAGGTACGAAAAAAAGTGAAAAGTGAAAAGTGAAAGACATTAAAATAATCTCTTTTCACATTTCACTCTTCACTTTTCACATTTCATGCTGCCTGGGGCAGCCTTTCGCATGTGTCTGAGAGTTTTAAGTATTACTTCACCACAATCTTGCGGCCGCCAACGATGTTCACGCCGCGCTGCTTCTGCTCGAGGCGCTGACCGTTAAGGTTGAAGATAGGCTCATTGCCAATCGACGACTGCTCATTGTCGAGAGCCTCAATGCCATTGGTCTCCTCGCCGTTGATCTGGATGCGGAGCGCATTGGCTACGGCACCGTCGGCAGCGAAGTAGGCATTGAAGGGCTTCACGTCGGCAGTCATGTTCTCGAACTTCGTTCCATCGGCGTTGAGGATGTAGCCCGTGACGTTGGTCGTGGCGAAGACCCCCGTGAACTCCTTACCGCCGTAGACGACGGGCTCGAGCGCTGTTGCAGGCACCTCAACGTTCAAGCCGCGGAAGGTGATCTGCTTGCCGGTGAGGTTCCAGTTAGCGCCCCACTTGTCGCCCGGCACCGAGATGATGTAAGGCTTGTTGGCCTCGAAGGCGGTGGCATAGTCGAATGTCAGCACGTCGGCGTCGGCTCCGGTGAGCTCCATCAGCCAGAAGTGCTTGCGCTTGTCGGTGGCAGAGTGGAACCACGAGATGTTCTTTGTGCCCTGCTTCACCGAGTTCACCTCGAAGGGCAGCACGATGGTCTCCCATCCCTTGCCGTCGCCGTTGTTGCCATTGGCGAAGGTGCGGGTGTAGGTGATCTCCTGCGCCGTGAAGGCCTCGGGAGCGTAGAAGGCGTAGTTGCCGTTCAGCGTCACCTTGCTTGCCGTTCCATTTATCACCTTGTTGGCGCTTGAGAACTCAGAGTCGAGGCTCTGGTCGGCGGCCAGGTAGAAGAGGCAGTTGGTGTTGGTAGTCATTCGGATGTAGTCCTCGTTGATGCCGCGCAGGTCAATGGCGACAGCGTTTGCCTTCGCGTCGGGATCCATTATCTTGCCTTCAGTGTAATAGCTCGTAGGCTCTTTGGCTTCCTTCACGGTGCCGTCGGCCAACCAGTAGCGGAAGTACGGCTGGAGCGTCAGGTTCTTGGCATCGCCGATGTTGGTCTCTGTGGAGCCGTCTTTGGTGTAGAGACGAACCTTATAGGTGGTGCCCGACGTCAGACCGCTCACCACGCCGAGGCTGAACGGAATGGTGGTTGTTCCTTCTTCCACGGAAACGGGAACCTCGACATTGGCATACTTCGTCACGCCGTACTCCACGCAGACGTAATAGGTGTTGTTGAACGTGTGGCCGGCGCTGTTGGTGATGTCAAACGAGCCCTTCAGCTCCTCTGACAGCACTCCGTTGACACTCTTCACTTCGAGCGCAGTGCCCGTCTGGCCTTCAAACTGGAGGTTGCCCACCTGCACCTTGTTGGCGTCGGCACCGTAGCCGATGAACATCTTGCGGCCGGAATCGAAGTAGCTACCGGCATAGCCGTCGGCAGCCCATGCATAGAACCACAGATTATACTCGCCCTTCGGCAGCTTCACCACAAAGTCGTGAGTGGTCTCGCCGGGCTTGAGGGTGGCCAGCTGCACATATCGCTTTGACGACGTGGGGGTGGCGGTCGTGTTATAATACAGGGCCAGGTTGCCGAAGAAGTCGTCGCCGGAATTGTTGACGGTCACGCGGACGGTGTTCTCCTCGTTGGCATTCATGTTGCCGATGAACTCAACATTTGTCACCGTCAGCGAAGACGTCGTGATGCTGACAGGATGACAAACAACATTTGTAATCTTATTATTAGCTACCGTAACTGTGAAGTTCATGAGGTCTGTACCATCGTCAGCAACCCAGTTGTTCTCACCAGGAAGACTTGAAACGTGCAGAACGGTATAGGTGCCGTCGGCAACGCCGTCAACAGGAAGCTCATCAATGTACTGCGAGTAGCTAGCCTGATCACCAAACATAACAAACTCTCGATTTTCGTAGTCCTTTTTGAGGATTGTAAAGGTGCCATCCTCATTTGCAATGGCCCATGCACCATCTAAGCTATAGTCACCACCCTTAACCTTATAATTAAGATAAGTAACCTTGGTCGTACTTGAAGAATATCCTCTACTTCCTCCGATATGCGTATAGCAGGTATTGGCTACATCATCAACCGGATCGAAAGAAACACCAATCGTGGCCTGCTGCAGATACTTGTACTCAGAATCAAGAGCGCCACCACTTACATGAGCAGTACCTGATTTATCAGGCTGCATCACAGACAGGCTGAAATAGCCATTATAATGGGCATCATTGATGGCTTCTGCCATGCCCCATCCCCAGTTGATGTGCCAAAGGCCATCCTTATAACCATCGAGAATGAAAGCATGACCAGCATCAGAGGTTGAAGGACCAGATACACCAGTGTAAGGAACAGCACGACCATTCTGCAGCTCATTATAGATGAGGTCTTCCCATTTCTCTGTAGTATAATAGGTACGGTCCATGTTCTTCACATAGGGCTGAATGCCAAAGTAGGCAGCCATACGGAACGGCATGTATACGAATGCGGCATCCGAAGAACTGGTGCCATACTCCATGTGCATAGCACGGCCACAGTAGGCCATGAGCATAGCCACAGCTTCTATTTCCTGCTCTGTGGGCTGAGCAAATTTGCGGGCATAGTTAGGCAGCATGTGCTCCCAATCGAAAACAATCGGATCGAGAGCCTTCATGGCCTTGCCGTTGTTGATTTTCCCTGAAGCTTCTGTAACGGTGTAGCTCGGTATCTGAGCCGTAGGATTCGAAGGCCATACGCCATGCTTCTTCTTATACTGCTGGGCAGCCTGATACAGAGCCTGCGCCATGGAAGTGGCGGCACAACCTGTATAGACATCGTCGGCATCTGCGCCATATTCTTTAAGCATGTCTGCTGAGTCAAAGAACAACATGTCGTTGTAGTCGTTACGCTGGTCCCAGTTGGTTTCAACGAGTGGCTCAATATTAGCATAAGGAGCACGACGCGGCCCACGCTGAACGTCGCTGTTGCCGAGCGAACGAATCTGATCGGCATACATCTGGAGCCAGAAGCGCATGTTGCTGGGCATGTTGTTCGGATCGAACTTGCCACCCTCGACGTAGCCGAGAATATCTTCGGTGCGGTCGTCACCCGAGACGATGACGAAACCATTGTCGCCACCTACGTTGAACACGTGCAGGGCCTCGCCGAAGGCTTTCACCTCGTTGAGCTGAGGTGCGCGCATGGCGGCGGCACGACGTGCGTTGTTGGTGTGAGCGGCCTGCTTCTGCAGGAAGGCTGCAGCCTTCAGTTTGGCATCCTGGCTGTCCACGGGACCTGCCCATGCCGTTCCGCTGATTGCGCACAGGGCGCAAACGATACTGATAATATATTTCTTCATTTTCTTAGTCCTCCCATACATTTTTAATCTGTAACATTGCGTTGGCATTGCCTCCTAATCCTGGAGTGCCACCAAAGTCTCCTGCACCGGGGCCGTCGATACCATCGTCAGTCATTCCAGGCAGAATGGCATCACCGCCACCAGGACCTAAATTGCTGGCTTCAAGAATATATTCTGTCGTGTAAGCCAGCGATTTAATAGCCGGCACGATATATTGATTTTTTTTCATATCCACTATTCTTTTTTGATGGAATTATTATTTCACTAATACCTTCTTGCCACCAACAATATTCACGCCACGCTGCATCTGCTGCATGCGCTGACCATTGAGGTTGTAGATAACAGCATTGTTAATATCATCGAGAGTCTCAATCTGCTCAATACCTGTTGGATTAGGATTCTCACCCTGCACGATACGGAGCATTGCCTTGTTAGCCATTTCTGCACCAAGTACAGAGAAGTAAGCATGGAATGGCATTTCATAAACACCTTCAGTTGCTACCAACTCAAAGAAGTCACCAACCTCATTCATCTTATAGCTGATATGGTCGGTCAGTTCTTTCTTGCCATAAAGTCCGACGAAAGTATAGTCATCTTTTTCCACGGCAGGAACATCTTTAGAGAATGCCACATCTGTGCCTTTGAATACAAATTCCTTACGCAGGTCGTAAGTGGGACCCCACTTGTCACCTGGAACAGCGATGAGATAAGGCTCGTTAGCCTTCATCACATTTTCTGTCTCATAGTCGAAGTAAACAGTACCACCAACTCCACCATTATACTTATAGAGCCAGAATTTGCGTCCATTTTCACTCTTGCTATGGAACCATTCAACATTTTGGCCATCGACAGTAGCCTTAGCATCGAAAGGAACTACGATAGTGGTCCAGCCTTGATCATCGCCATTGTTACCCTTAGTAAATGTACGAGTGTAAGTAGCTTCCTGTGCTGTGAAATCAGCAGGAATAGCAATAGGATAACCATCTACAAGTTTAATCTTTTCAGCCTCATTACCCTTAACAACATTCTTGCCGTTGATAGATGCTGGTACTTCTGCATCAGCCTTTAAGAAATAAATACAGTTAGGATTGCTGACTGAAGTCAAGTCGACCATCTCAGCACTGAACTTAGTGAGATCAACTGCTGCTGCGTTTTCAGGAAGAGATACTGGCAGAGTTGTTTCCTCTGTAATGATTTCACGTGCAAGGGTTCCATCCTCTTTATAATAAGGTATACCAGCTCTCACATTGATGGGGAAGTCTTTGAAGAAGTTCTTTTCAACGGATTCAGAATACTTAGAACCATTACGAGTTACCTTTATAACATCTGCGGTAAGTTTATAAGTCTTGTTGGGCTGCAGGCCTTCTGCATTGATAGAATACCGGCCTTCTGTATCCATTTCAATATACTTCTGCAGGGTCTCCTGGTATACGATGTTGTCATTCTCGTCTTTCAGCGTGAGGCGGACAGGCAGATTGTGAACATTATACTTACCTGACTTGATGATAACATCACCTTTCAGCGTCGTGCTGTAAAGATAAGCATTGCCATCTTTATACTCATAGTCCTCAAATTCCACGCGATCGTATGTAGAATAGTTATAAGAAGAAGAATAGGTCGGAACGATGGTTCCCTTCCAGATGACTTTCTTCATGTACTCCACAGAGACTTCGTAGGTATGACCACTGTAGTTTCCTCCAGTTGCGATGAATACAGACAGCATCTGCTTCTTACCTGCACTCACAGCGATATCCATGTGCGAACCGTCAACCTTTACGTCATCGTCACGAACTCCAGTGATATGTAGAGAGCCGAAGGTGTCATCGCCGTTGTTGGTGATGTCAAGCACCATCTCGATGTATTCGCCGGTGACACGCTGGTAAACCAGTCCGTCGACGTTCAGGTCGACCACCGGGTGTGCAACGACGGTCTGCTCGCCGTCGGCACCAACCTTCACCTCCACATACTTCTGCTTGTAGCCCTGGCAGAGGTTCCACTCCGTCTCATTGTTGGTCTGGCAGACAGGAACAATCTTGTATTCGCCTTCTGCGAGGTTCAGTTGGCTCACGTCAAGCGTGGAATAGGTGTAGCTGGTGACGCGAGTTACCGGTGTGGGCTGAACATTCTCAAGAAGCGTAAAGCTTTCGCCCTCGCCAAGGATGGCCCAGCTGATTTTACCAGTGTACGAGTCAGCGTTGTAATTGTAGAACATGGCCATGTAGCGCGATGAGCCCTCTTTGCTGTAGTTGTCTACCGTCAAGACGCTTGCCACCGGTTCTGTTGCTGCAGGCTGAATGCCCACGACAGCTTTCAGGTCCTGAGTAAATCCGGCGGGCGGGCAGTTATAGCCCATGCCTCCCCATTGGGAAATGTACTCAATGAACGGGTTGAGGATGTTGATGTCAAAATAGCCAACACAAGTGTTTCCCCAGCCCCAGATCATGTGGAAGAAGCCATTGCTGGCCTGATAGCCATCAGTAAGATAAGAGTGACCACCAAGATTCTCATGGCTACCTACGAAGTTAACAGGACGGCCAGCAGCAAGTTCATTATAAATAACCCGTTGGCGGAATTAATTTAAGTTGATAAATATGAGTAAAAAGTTGCACATATCGCTGATTTTTAGTAACTTAGTGGTGTTCAAAACATTAA
>CACZIT010000045.1 GCA_902781315.1 uncultured Prevotellaceae bacterium | reverse complement strand
CCGTATGTTCGAGAGCCTCGGTGTGATGACAAAGAAGGAACTGGAGGCTCGCAACGAAGTGAAGTGGGAAACCTACACCAAGAAGATTCAGATTGAAGCTCGTGTGCTAGGCGACCTCTCCATGAACCACATCATCCCCATTGCCACTAGCTATCAGAGCCAGCTCCTAAGAAACGTTGAGCGCATGTCGGGCGTATTCCCGAAGGAGAAGGCCAGCCAGCTGAATGTGCGCAACCTTAAGCTCATCGAGGAGATAGCAGAGCGCACAGCCACCATCGAAACACAGGTGGAGGAGCTTGTCAAGGCCCGCAAGGTTGCCAACAAGATTGCAGACGAGCACCAGAAAGCCATCGCCTACCACGACACCATTGCCCCGATGTTCGACAAGATTCGCTATCAGATAGACAAGCTCGAACTCATCGTTGACGACGGCCTCTGGCCTCTGCCCAAGTACCGCGAACTGTTGTTCATCAGGTAAGTCTAACACCTAAACTTTATATCAAAGGGAACCAAGCAAACTTGGTTCCCTTTTCTTATGACTTTCTTTTCCCCTATATTATTCATCCTTTTTGAATTCAAGCAACTTTAGACAGATTCGTTCTCATATAGGATTAAAATTCATCTTATCAAGATTGACAATAAAACAGTATGTGTAGTATATTGCTCAGTGTGTTAAGAAAGAATTTTGTAAGTTTTTACCTTCTAATCGCTCCATATCGCCTCTGATAGTGCGGTTTGTTTGGATAAAAATAGTTAATTATAGCACAAATGACTGATAGTCAGTATAAAAGCGAATGAAATAAAGTTATCTACGAGGATGAGTATTAGTAGGCTTTAGACCTAAACCACTTAACGCCAGCGAGACAAACAAGCAAGATTTGTCTCGCTGGTGTTTTCCCAATAATGTGCGGACTGAATGAGTAGGTCGCCTTCTGCACTTTTCAGCGCGATTGTTTCTTTTTTGTAGGGTGCAAAGATATGTAAAAAGTTTTGAACTAAAAAGAAAAATCAGCAAAAACTTCCATTTTATAACCTAAACACCTGAAAATATATGGCAAAAGAAAGCCTGCACCAGTGGTCGCCGGTGCAGGCTATGAGTTTCAAAAACTGTATGCGGGAGGAAAATCCGCAGGAGGGGAAGTCTTAGTGGCAGTAGCTGACGTTGACGGGGCGCCCTTGCTGGTCGAGGACGCGCAGCTGGAGTTTGCCGCCGTTATGGTCGAAATAGCGCACGAGCAGCGGGTGCAGGCCGCGCCGCATGGCATGCTGGCCTACGAGTTCACGTGGTGAGTGCTCGCCGTCGTTGTCGACCACCATGCGGCCATCTATCATCAGGTAGCTGCCGTCGTCGGAGAGCAGCGAGAAGGTGTAGATGCCGTCGGCCGGTACTTCGATGTAGCCCGAGAGGATAAGTCCGATGTTGCCATGGCAGGAGTCGGGAATGCACACTTCGGGTGCTGTGAGCGTGGCCAGGAGCGGTGCCTGGTCGATGTCGGCACAGCGGGGGCCGCGGTAGTCGTACCACTCACAGCAGAGCCCGGGAGAAGGAGCCCCCTCGGGGGACGAAAGGGGGGCTGGGGCTTCAATGGAAACGGCAGCCGCGTAGTCTTCTTTCTTATAGTGGCACTCCACATACTGCCCTTTGCGGCCGTCGGGCAGGAAGGTGCGGAAGGTGAAGTGGGTGTCGTCGGTAATGGTGATGGGCCCTGTGTAGAGCGTCGACGACGGCTGTGGGATGGTGCCGTCGGTGGTGTAGCGGATGACGGCCGAAGGATCGTGGCACGTTACGTCGACCGTGGCCTGATTGGTGAAGACATTCGAGGCGAAGAAGCCTTTCAGGTCGGGACGGCGGTAGGTGACGTCGAGCTGCTGCAGCCGCTCGTAGTGGGGCAGCATGCGTCGCTGGAAGTCGTCGAAATCCATGTTGCGCTGCTTGCTCCAGCCGAGTTCTGCGACAGCCAGCATGCGTGGAAAGGCCATGTAGTACATGCGTTCGCGCGTGGGCACCCACTCGGTCCAGAGGTTGCCCTGCACGCCGAGCACAAGCTGCCGCTGCTGCTCGGTGAGCGTGGCGGGTGTGGGATTGAAGTGATAGATTTCGCCCAGCGTCTTGGGATCCTCCTCGTAGTCGAGGTAGAAGGGGGCATTGGGGGTACAGATGACGTGGTTGCCATTGCGTGTGCCGTCTTCAAGGGCGGGCTTGTTCCATGAGCGCCACCACATGACGGTGCTCGTGGGCGAGAGGCCGCCGGCAATGATTTCGTCCCAGCCGATGATATCGCGACCGTTCTCGTTGCAGAACTGCTCCATCTGGTGGATGAACCACGACTGCAGTTCGGCCTCGGTCTTCAGCCGGTGTTCGCGCATGCGGCGCTGGCAGTCAGGACAACGCTTCCAATGGCTCATGTCGACCTCGTCGCCGCCGAGGTGGACGTAGTGGTAGGGGAATAGTTCGAACACTTCGCGATAGACGTCCTTGCAGAATTCCAGCACGCGGTCCTTGCCCGGGCATAGCGGGGTGGTGAAGAACTGTCCCCAGCCCGTGCGCTCGGTGCAGGAGAGTCCCTCGTAGTTGTCGATGGCGCAAAGGCTGTGGCCGGGAATGTCGATTTCTGGCACTACGTCAATGCCTCGCTGGCGGGCGTAGGCCACGATTTCGCGGATGTCGTCCTGGGTGTAGTAGCCGCCGTATTCACCGCGGCTGTTGAAGTGCTTCTTGGGCAGTTGCAGGTCGGGGTTGTCCTGACGTGCGGCATTGCGCATGCAGATGGTGTCTTGGTTGTTCGGAACGCGCCAGGCGCCGCGCTCGGTCAGCAGGGGATATTTCTTGATTTCTATGCGCCAGCCTTGGTCGTCGGTCAGGTGCCAGTGGAACTTGTTGATTTTGTAGAGCGCCAGCACGTCGAGCAGCTCCATGACCTCCTCCTTGGTGAAGAAGTGGCGCGAGCAGTCCAGTTCCATGCCTCGCCACTGGAAGCGCGGCGCGTCCAGAATCTTGCAGCAGGGCAGTTGCACCAGCCCTTCGCGCAGTGTTTCGGGCAGCATCTGTCGCAGTGTGCTGATGCCGCTGACGATGCCCTGGTAGTCGGCACCGGTGAGCGTGATGAGCTTGGGCGTGACGTTGAGCATGTAGCTGCCGGCAGCCATCTGGTCGGAGAGGGCAAGATGGATGGTTCCGCCGCGTTTCTTCAGTCGCGGCTCGTAGCCTGTGGCCTTCACCAGTATGTAAGAGAGGTATTCGGCAGCCGGGCGCAGCGTGGCGCTCTCGGTGCTGATGGATGTTTTCTTGCTGACGAGGAATGAGCCTTCCATCCATGCGATGTCGTCGGGCTGAGGGATGAAAGACGGTTTCTGCTGTGCGCTGGCAGTGAGCGTGGAGATGGCCAGCAGAAGGGTGATAAGCAGTGGTCTCATAGGGTGATGTTTTTAGTTGTTGGGCTTTTTCTGGTGTTTCCTAGGCTTTCTAGGCGTCCTAGTTTTTTCTAGTCGTCCTAGTTTTTCTAGTCGTCCTAGTTTTTTCTAGTCGTCCTAGGGCTACTGGGGCGATAAGTCTTTCTGGGGCTACAGGAGCCTTCCTAGAGGTTGAGGCGCTGGAAGATTTTGCCGGTGGCACCGGCGCGGTCGGTGACATAGCTGCCGGCCGCATTTCCCAGCGTCGTGATGAGCGAGGCGTCGGCTGCAAAGCGGTCCATCTGGCGGGCAAAATCGTCGTAGCTGCTGATTTCGATGCCACCACCGTTGTGCTTCAGTTCCTGGGCTTCCTGAAAACGCTCGTTGTTGGGACCGAAGAACACGGGCATGCCCCACACGGCAGCCTCGGGGACATTGTGGATGCCCACGCCGAAACCTCCTCCGACGTAAGCCACCTGGCCATAACGGTAGATGCTGCTGAGCAAGCCGAAGCAGTCGATGATGAGCGCCCCCCCGACGGCCCCTGGAGCCCCCCCGACGGCCCCTGGAGCCCCCCCGACGGCCCCCGAGGGGGCCTCATTACTCTTTCCCTTTGATGACGAGGCAACTGTGTCCCCCTCGGGTGACGACAGGGGGGCTCTCTCGGGTGACGACAGAGGGGCTATTTGCGTATACCTAATCACTTCTCGGCCTTCGAGGAGCTTCTCGATCTGCTGCAGGTGGTCTTCGCCGATGACGTGCGGGGCAATGATGAGTTTCCACTCGGGATGGTCGCGGAAATAGCGGATGAAGATTTCCTCGTCGGGCGGCCATGAGGAGCCGGCAACGAAGACATGGGGAGCACCGCTTGTGAACGATTCCACCAGCGGCAACTGCTTGGCGGCATCGCGAATCTGGAGCACGCGGTCGAAGCGGGTGTCGCCGACGACGTCAACCTCAGTGATGCCAAGCTTTGCGAGGAGCTCGCGGCTCTGCTCGTTCTGAACGAAAAAACGCGTGAAGCACTTCAGTACGCGCGAGTACTGGCGGCCGTACCAGCGGAAGAACACCTGCTCGGGTCGGAAGATGCTGCTGACGCTATAGACGGGCACCTGGCGATGCTTCAGGATGTGCAGATAGTTGTACCAGAACTCATACTTGATGAAGAAGGCCATGACGGGCCGCACGGCACGCAGGAACCGGCGTGCATTGCGGATGGTGTCGAGTGGCAGATAGCACACGATGTCGGCACCCTCGTAGTTCTTCCTGACCTCGTAGCCCGACGGCGAGAAGAACGTGAGCAGGATTTTATACTCCGGATGGTCGCGGCGCAGGCGCTCCATGAGCGGGCGTCCCTGTTCGAACTCGCCTAGCGACGCTGCGTGGAACCACACATACTGCGCCTGCGGGTCTACACGCTCCTTGAGGATGCGTATGGCTTCGCGCTCGCCACGCCACATCTTGCGCACCTTCTCGCTGAACAGACTCGCGATGGCGACGCCGCAGAGATAGAGGTAAAGGACTATCTGATACATAACACCCCCCCTACTGCCCCCGAGGGGGCTTCATTTGCTATGTTCACCATACAATAGAATTGTTCTCTTATCATATTAAGACACCATTGATGTTCATCAGTATAACAGCTCCTTAATTTTGTTCAAGGCACCATCAATGTTTCCAAAAAGCGCCTCGTTAGTCAACCTAGGATATCAATCGCCCTCCGCATGCGACGCAGCGTCTCCTCCTTGCCGAGGAAGGCAGAGATGTCGAACATGCCGGGACCCTTGCCCTCGCCGACGAGTGTCAGGCGCCAGGCGTTCATGACGTTGCCCAGCTTGTATTCCTTCTTCTCCACCCACTCGTGGACGACGCGCTCCTGGTTCTCGAGTGAGAAGTCGTCGAGACCTTCCAGCA
Organism: uncultured Prevotellaceae bacterium; assembly: GCA_902781315.1. Taxonomy (GTDB): domain Bacteria; phylum Bacteroidota; class Bacteroidia; order Bacteroidales; family Bacteroidaceae; genus Prevotella. Next base: position 16,970 of record CACZIT010000045.1, on the reverse strand, counting down.
GCGTGGCCAGCTCGGCCATCACCTGGGCAGAGTCTTCCTTCCAGCGCTTCTTCACGGTCTTCTCGTCGTACTCCGTAGGCGGAATGAAGAAGAACGAGCACAGCGGCCACAGTTCCTTGACGAACGACACGCGGTCCTTCATCATGCGCACCACCTCGGTGACGCGCTCCAGCGACTCGTCGACGCCGTTGTTGGCCACGATGGGGGCGAAGAGCTGGGCAATCTCCTCGTTCGACTTTTTCAGGATATACTCATGGTTGAACCAGATGCCCTTCTGGTAGTCGAACTTCGCGCCGGCCTTCGAGCAACGCGTGATGTCGAAGGCTTCCACGAGCTCGTCGAGCGTGAAGAGCTCCTGCTCGGTGCCGGGATTCCAGCCCAGCAAAGCCAGGAAATTGACTACGGCCTCGGGGAAATAGCCGCTCTCGCGATAGCCGCTCGACACCTCGCCCGTCTTCGGGTCGTGCCACTCCAGCGGGAACACCGGGAAGCCCAGTCGGTCGCCGTCGCGCTTCGAGAGTTTTCCCTTGCCTTCGGGCTTCAGCAACAGAGGCAGATGGGCAAAGCGGGGCATGGTGTCCTGCCAGCCGAAAGCCTCGTAGAGCAGCACGTGGAGTGGGGCGGAGGGCAGCCACTCTTCGCCGCGGATGACGTGCGAAATTTCCATCAGATGGTCGTCGACGATGTTAGCCAGATGGTACGTGGGCAGTTCGTCGGCACTCTTGTAGAGCACTTTGTCGTCGAGGATGTCGCTCTTCACGCGCACCTCGCCACGAATCATGTCGTTCACCAGCACCTCGCGGCCCGGCTCAATCTTGAAGCGCACCACGTACTGCTTGCCGTCGTCGATGAGGCGAGCCACCTCGTCGGCGGGCAGCGTCAGCGAGTTGCGCATCATCTGGCGCGTCTTGGCGTCGTACTGGAAGTTCTGAATCTCCTGGCGCTTCTGCTCCAGTTCTTCGGGCGTGTCGAAGGCTACGTAGGCCTTGCCTTCCTGCAGCAGCTGGTCGACGTACTTCTTGTAGATGGCACGTCGCTCGCTCTGCCGGTAGGGACCGTAGTTGCCACCAAAGCTGACACCCTCGTCGAACTTGATGCCCAACCACTGGAACGACTCGAGGATATACTCCTCGGCTCCAGGCACGAAGCGGTTGGAGTCGGTGTCTTCGATACGGAAAACAAGGTCGCCCTTGTGCTTGCGGGCGAAGAGATAGTTATACAGGGCGGTGCGCACGCCGCCAATATGCAATGCCCCTGTGGGACTGGGTGCAAAACGCACCCTTACACGTCTTTCTTCCATCATTAATTGCTGATAATCATTAAAATTTGTGCAAAATTACGACTTTTTTTTGAGTTTTGCGTATTTTTTTAGTATTTTCGCAGGGTAAAAGAACAACATTCAAGGAAAATGGACAGAATAGACAGGACAGAAATGCATTATTGGCGTAATATTTTCACGCGCATAGGCATCATTTTCGTGACCGTGGCACTCATCGTCTGGTTTCTGCCACGCGAGGAAGGCCAGCACTTCCGCTATGGCATCGACCGCCCCTGGACCTACGGTTCGGTGATTGCCAAGTTCGATTTTCCCGTCTATAAGACCGAGGAGGTCATTCAGCACGAGAAGGACTCGGTGGTGAAGACGCTGCAGCCCTACTACAACTATGCGCCCGACGTCGAGAAGCAGATGGTGGAGAAGTTCTTGGCCGATTTCCAGAATGGTATGCCCGGTCTGCCGTCGTCGTTCAAGAATCTGGTCTACAACCAGTTGCACCGCCTCTATCAGGCCGGCATCATGAACACGCCCGAATACAACGCGATGATGAAGGACACCACGGCCATGGTGCGCGTGGTCACGGGCAAGGAGGCGCAGGCCATGCGCGTGTCATCGTTCTATTCCACCCTCTCGGCCTACGAGCAGCTGTTTCAGGACGCGCGCCTCGAGTCGCAGCGCCAAGCCCTGCAGAAGTGTAACCTGAACGAATACCTGGAACCCAACCTCATCTACGACAAGAACCGCACCGAGATAGAGCGCACCGACCGGCTGAGCACCATTCCCATTGCCAGCGGCATGGTGCTGGCGGGCCAGAAAATCATTGACCGCGGCGAAATCGTTGACGACTACACCTTCCGCGTGCTCGACTCCTTCGAACGCGAGATGAAGCGGCGCAGCGCCACCGAGAGCGAACTGGCCACGACGACCATCGGCCAGATTATCTTCGTGACCATCATGATGCTGCTCTTCACGCTCTACCTGGCCCTGTTCCGCCGCGACTACTTCGACAAGCCGCGCTCCATCATGATGCTCTATGCGCTCATCACGCTCTTCCCCATCCTGGTGTCGCTCATGGTGCAGCACAACTTCTTCAGCATCTACATCCTGCCCTTCGCGATGGCCCCCATGTTCATACGTGTGTTTATGGATTCGCGTACGGCCTTCATTTCGCATGCCATCATGATTCTCATCTGCGGCGCTGCTGTGAAGTACCAGTATGAGTTCATCATCGTGCAACTGGTGGCAGGCCTGACGGCCATCTACTCGCTGCGCGACCTGTCGCGCCGTGCACAGGTGTTCAAGACGGCCATTCTCGTCACCCTGGCCAGCGGCGCCGTGTTCTTTGCCTTGCAGCTGATGCAGGACAACGTCGTCATCGGCATCGATACTGACATGTACATCTACTTCGTCATCAACGGCGTGCTGCTCCTGCTGGCCTATCCGCTCATGTACCTCATTGAGCGCACCTTTAACTTCACGTCGAACGTGACGCTCTTCGAACTCTCCAACACCAACAAGGGACTGCTGCGCGACCTGAGCGAGATTGCTCCCGGCACCTTCCAGCACTCCATCACCGTGGGCAACCTGGCTGCCGAGATTGCCAATCGCATCGAAGCTAACAGCATCCTCGTGCGCACGGGCGCGCTCTATCATGATATAGGTAAGATGGCCAACCCCGTGTTCTTCACCGAAAACCAGGTGGGCGTCAATCCGCACGACAACATGCCCTACACCGAGAGCGCGCGCATCGTCATCAGCCACGTCACCGAGGGTCTGAAGATGGCCGAGAAGGCAGGACTGCCGGCCATCATCAAGAACTTCATCCTGACCCACCACGGGCGCGGCATGACGAAGTATTTCTACATCAAGCAGCAGAACGAGCATCCCAACGAGCAGATTGACCGCGAGCCCTTCACCTATCCCGGTCCCAATCCCTTCACCCGCGAGCAGGCCATCCTGATGATGGCTGACGCCGTTGAGGCTGCCTCGCGCTCGCTCAACGAGTACACCGAGGAGAGCATCGCCGCGCTGGTGGGACGCATCATCGACGCGCAGGTCAGCGAAGGCTATTTCCGCGAGTGCCCCATCACGTTCCGCGACATCGCCCAGGCCAAGCTGGTGCTCATCGAAAGGCTGAAGAGCATCTACCACACGCGCATTCAATATCCCGAACTGAAGCGCTGATTGTAAAGAAATATTGCCTGTCAACCCCCTCGTAGATTTTAAAATTTTCGACCAAGAAATATTTTTTCGCAAATACGCCCGTATTTTGGCAAAGTCTCTAACTCGTTGTGGGCCAAATGGTTAGCCATTTGAGGCCCCTAACCCCCTATGTTAGGGGGCTAGAAACGATAGGTTTAGACCCTCCAAACCATAGGTTTAGTCGCACTATCTCGTGGAGTTACATACTCCATCTCATTGAGTTGTTTCATCCAAACCTATCGTTTAGCCGGTCCAAACCATAGGTTTAGCAGGATTCCCTTCCCTTTAGGGAGGGGCTAGGGGTAGGCTCCCGATTGTTTCACGCTCTGGAATGATGTTTCACACCGCAGGTTTTTTGTCAGAATAATTCAGAGGAAGTGAAATAATCGTTAAGAAATAGTCGTCGTTTTCTGCACACTGGCAGCGCATTTTGTGCAAAACAGAAGGTCGATTTTGCACAAAAACACCCCATTTTGTGCGATTTTAAGTTAAAATTAATTAATTTGCCGCAGGTTTTTATGGCTATATAAAACAAAGTCTATACCTTTGCACCCGATTTTTAGAACAAATTTTTTAGAAACCGTTTTTTATGAGTAAGAAAATTGTATTGGCCCTGACAGCCATCATGTTTTCAGGAAACATCATGTTTGCTGGTGGAATACTAACAAACACCAACCAAAGCGTAAACTTTCTTCGTAACCCCGCACGCGATGCCGCTATAGGCCTCGACGGTGTTTACTCCAATCCTGCCGGCGTGGCCTTCCTCAGCGACGGACTGCACCTGGGATTCAACTGGCAGTACGCTCACCAGACGCGTACAATTACTTCGACCAACGACCTGTTCATGCTCGGTGCAAAGAACAACGGACTGAACACCAAGGAGTTTGAGGGTGTGGCCAATGCGCCCATCATTCCCTCGCTGCAGGCTGCCTACAACAAGAACAACTGGTCGTTCCAGTTCAACTTCTCGGTGCCTGGCGGCGGCGGTAAGTGCGAATTTGATAAGGGCATCGGCTCCTTCGAAACCGTTGTGGGTGCCATCGCCAATCGTCTCATCGGCACTTCTCAGCAGCTGAACGCAGCGCTCGGCCAGTTTGGTGCCAGCGTGCCCAACGTGACGGGCTACGACGTCGACGGCTATATGAAGGGCAAGCAGTACTATTTCGGCGTTCAGGTGGGTGCTGCCCGCAAGATCAACGAGCACCTCAGCGTGTACGCTGGTCTGCGTCTGCTCTACGGAACTGCCTCGTATGAGGCCCGTCTGAACAATATCCGCGTGATGAACGGCACCGAAGGCATGACCCTGCCGCAGTATTTCGAAGGTGTGACGGGCGGTCTGACACAGGCCGGCAACACCATCGCCAATCTGGCTGGCCAGGTGCAGGCGGGCATTCAGCAGGGGGTGGCCCAGGCGATGGCTGCCGGCATGACGCAGGAACAGGCCATGCAGCTGCCGCAGATTCAGGAACTCGTTGCTAAGGGCCAGCAGCTGCAGGCTGCCGGTCAGTCGCTTCAGGCCACCGGCGAACAGCTTGCCGCCAGCGCCGAGACCCTGGCTCCCTATGCCAACGGCATGAACCTGAAGAGCGATCAGACGGGCTGGGGCATTGCTCCCGTCATCGGTATCGATTATAAGACTGGTAATTTCAACTTCGCTGCAAAGTACGAGTTCAAGACCCGCATGCGCATGAAGAACGACTCCGACCTGAAGGAGGCCACTGTGATCTCGGCCACCAACAAGTTTGTGAACGGCACAAGCGTGCCCGAGGACTCACCCGCTCTGCTGGCCTTGGGTGCTCAGTGGGAGATGACGCCGGGCGTGCGCCTGAATCTGGGCTACCACCACTTCTTCGACAAGTCGGCCCACTGGTATGAGCACAGCGAGAAACTGCTTGATGGCGACACCAACGAGTATCTGGCCGGTGCCGAATGGGACATCACGAAGAAGCTGCAGGTGAGCGGTGGTGCTCAGCTCACTCGCTACGGCCTGTCAGATGCGTACATGAACGACATGTCGTTCGTCGTGAACTCCTGGACGTTCGGCCTCGGCGTAGGCTATCAGGTGAGCGACAAGGTGAAGCTCAACGCCGCCTACTTCCAGACCAACTACGAGAACTACGACATGGATACGCCCAAGAAGAGCATGCCTGCTCTGGACCTGACTATTCCGGCTGGCAAGAACTCCTTCACCCGCACCAACCGCGTGATTGGCGTAGGCGTTGAGGTGACTCTCTAGAAATCCAGATGATCTAGTACACCTAGTACGACTAGTATACCTAGTACGACTAGTACACCTAGTACGACTAGTATACCTAGGGCGACTAGCACGACTAGAACAACTAGCACGACTAGAACAACTAGTCCCCCTCAAAAAACTACAGCGGATCGACATCAAAGAATACTTGCAGGGCGGCATATTGCTTGTCCTGCAAGATTTGTTTTTGGGCCAGCCTGAGATACTGGCGCACCTTCTGCAGGTCGATGCCGTTCTCCAATTTGAGAACGATCTTTCGGATGTGCAGCGTCTTCACCTTCGACACGCCAGGCTTGTCGGGGCCCAGCACGCGCTCGCCAAACCACTGGCGCAGCAACGAGCCCATGTAGATGGCCGCTGAGTCGACCGTCGGCTCGGTCTTGTGGCGCAGGTAGATATAGACAAGGTGGTGGAATGGCGGATAGCGGAACAGCCTGCGCTCTTCCAGCAGGTCGCGATAGAAACCCTTCCAGTCGTTCCTCACCACCTGCTGAACGACGGGCAGGTCTTTGTTTTTCGTCTGCAACAGCACCAGTCCGCGCTTGCCCTTTCGGCCGGCGCGGCCTGCCACCTGCGACATCATCATAAAAGCATGCTCGTAGGCGCGGAAGTCGGGGTAGTTGAGCATGGAGTCAGCATCCAGAATGCCCACCACGGCCACGCGGTCGAAGTCGAGCCCCTTCGAAATCATCTGTGTGCCGATGAGCACGTTGGTGCGCCCGGAGGCAAAATCGCCGATGAGCCGCTCGTAGGCATTGCGCGAGCGGGTGGTGTCGAGGTCCATGCGGGCCACGCGTGCCTCGGGGAATATCTCGCATATCTGGTCCTCAATCTTCTCAGTGCCATAGCCGCGTCCGCGCAGGTCGGTGCCCTCGCAGGAGGGACAGTGGGTGGGCACGGCGTAGGTGTAGCCGCAATAGTGGCAGGTCAGCGTGTTGGTGTTCTTATGGAGCGTGAGCGACACGTCGCAGTTCTTGCAGCGGGGCACCCATCCGCACGTCTTACACTCTATCATCGGCGCAAAGCCGCGACGGTTCTGGAACAGGATGACCTGCTTGCCGTCGCCCAGCGCCTGGCGCATGGCTGCCAGCAGTTGTGGCGAAAACGGACCGCTCATCATCTTGCGGCGGCGCAGGTCTTTCACGTCGACAATGCGTATCTCGGGCAGTTCGATGCCCTGATAGCGCGTGGTGAGTTCCACGAGTCCGAATTTCCCTGTCAGTGCGTTGTGGTAGGTCTCCATGCAGGGCGTGGCAGTGCCGAGCAGCACCTTTGCCCCTGCAGCGGCCGCCATCATCACGGCCACGCTGCGGGCATGGTAGCGCGGAGCAGGGTCCTGCTGCTTGAACGACGTCTCGTGTTCTTCGTCGACGATGACGAGGCCCAGCCGCTGCATCGGCAGGAACACGGCGGAGCGGGCACCGAGGATGATGTCGTAGGGGTTCCGGGAGAGTTGCTTCTGCCAAATCTCCACGCGCTCGGCATCGCTGTAGCGCGAGTGGTAGATGCCCAGCCGGTTGCCGAACACGGCGCGCAGGCGTTCCATCATCTGCACCGTGAGTGCTATCTCGGGCAACAGGTAGAGCACCTGACGGCCGGCATCGAGTTCGCGCTGGATGAGGTGGATGTAGATTTCTGTCTTGCCGCTCGACGTCACGCCGTGTAGCAGCACTACCTGCTTGCGCATGAACTGTAGCAGCACCTTGTTGTAGGCCGTCTCCTGGGCGTCGCTCAGTTTCTTGATGTGTTCGGGATGAGGCTCGCCGCCATGGTTCAGCCGCCCCACCTCCTTCGTGTAGGTGTAGAGAATTTTTCTGTCGATGAGCGACTTCAGCACCGCCGCCGTGCAGTGGCTCTCGTTCATCAGTTCTTCGCGGGTCACTTCGGCACTTTCCGGCTCCCATGCTTCCATGCGGTCGACGTTTTGCACTCCTGAAAGAAAGAGGAAGTCCATCAGCACCTTCTGTTGCTTCTCGGCACGGCGCAGCATGTCGAGGGCGATGTGCAGGGCCCGCTCCGAGCGATAGGGCTCGCTGAGTCCCACATAGGTCTCTTCCTTCGGGCGGTAGCCTTCCTCGTTCTTCAGTCCGGCGGGTAGGGCTGCCATCATCACGTCGCCCAGCGGCGCCATGTAGTAATTGCTGATCCACTGCCACAACTGCAGTTGCCGGGGCAGCAGGATGGGGCGGTCGTCGAGCACTTCGAGCACGTCGCGCACCTCGAAGCCGGGTGCCTCGTCGTGCAGTCGGACGGCGATGGCCGTATAGCGTTTCGACCTGCCCAGCGGCACCAGCAGGCGCACGCCTTCCTGCACCCGTGGAGCCAGTTCCGTGCTGACGCCATAGGTGAACGTCCCGTCGAGGGGCAAGGGCAGTATCACGTCGACATATCGCATACGACTGCAAAGATACACAAAAAAAAGCAGATGCACACACTTTGCATCTGCTTTTTGCAGGTCGCTGGCTGCAATTCCAGAGAATCTGCTGAAAACGACGGCTGTCGGTCAGAAGTACCAGGTGGCACCAATCTGCCATGAATTGTACTTGCCGTGGAGCCCGTTCTTGGCCGCATCGACAGCATCGCCTTGCGTCACGTCGCCCGTGCGGCCTAAGGCTACATTGTAGTTGGCCGTCAGCTGTATGGGACCGACGGTGAAGCCCACGCCGCCGTTGACGCTGAAATTGGAATTCTTGACGCGCCACGCCAAGTCGCCTTCTTCGCTTCGGCTGATTCGTTCTGACTCGTCGCCCAGGCGGAATGCCACCTGAGGGCCGGCATAGGCAAACACTTCGGCAGAGCCCAGGCTGATGCCGTAGCGGATGTTGAGCGGCACTGCTATCTGGCGGGTTTTCAGGGCTTTCACCTGAAGACATTCGGCGCTCGCGTAGTTCATAGTCTCGTAGAGGTCGATTTTCGATTCGCGCTGGTTGTAGAGTGCGGCAATGTCGATGGCGAATCCCGGCAACGGCAGCCCAATCTTGACTGTCGGTCCGATGAACCATCCCATGCGGTTGTCGGCATTGAAGAAATCGCTCTTGAAGTCAAGAACTTCTATGCCACCCTTCACACCGAACTTCACTTGTGCCTGAGCGGCGAGAGTGCCAATCAGGGCCAATGCGATGGCCAGTATACGTAGTTGCTTCATATTTCTTGTCTTTAAGGTTGCTTAAAAAGTGGTGATGGCGAATGCCATTGCTTAGTGTCTCTGACGGCGCACCGACACGCGGGCCGACGAGCCGCTGCTGACCGAACGCTCCTTCGACTTGCGCGACTTCACGCTCTTCGAACGGACGGTCTTGGCCTCTTTGGTCTTCACTTCCTTGGTCTTCTTCGCCTTCACGTCCTTGCCTTCGGCGGCGGCTATGCTGTCGAGCGAATCGGTCTGTTCGGGCTTGCCCCAGATGTGGGTCTCAAACTCCTTCAGTTCGGCTTCAATGCGCTTCTGCTCGGCCGAGAGTTTCGTGGAGTCGTTGCCGCAAATCTTTGCCAGCGACTCGCCCAGCATGTTGTTGGTCTTATAGATGTCGCCCTTGTACATGTTGAGCGTGAAGTAGTCGTCGAGGCTCATCGTGGCAGCATTGTTCAGGTTGCTCGTCATGATGGTCTGCTTGGCCAGGAACGGAGCCAGGTCGTCGTATTTCACCCAGAAGAGCGGCTTTTTCTCGGCTACGCCACCCCATTCCTCAACCCAGATGGGGCAGAGGGCAAGCACCTTGGTGTGGAAGGTGCTGGTGGCCTGGTCGTAGTAGGCACTCTCCTTTAGGTAGTAGGCCGTCACTTCCTTCGACGGGATGTCGCTGTCGTCGAGGCGGATGCCCTTGTCGGTGCGCTCGTAGAAGATGCCCTGGTCCTTCAGGAACTGCAGGGGCTTGATGCGTGCCGAGTCGGTGAAGACTTCGTTGCCGTCGAGGCGGTATTCGTAGGCAGGGATGCCGCCGTTCTTCGCCCCGCGCATCATCAGCTTGAACATATAGGTGAAGAGGTTCATCTGCGTGCCCACGGGCTCTTTCGGATAGTAGAGTCCGGCGTTGGCATCGTCGTGCAGGTCTACTTCACGATAGATGTCGCGACGCCACACGACATCTTCCGACATCGAAGCCTGCGTGGGGAACGACAACTGTGCACGCGTGGTCATGTTGTTGGCATTCGACTTCTGGGCTGTCTGCTGGTGCTGCCGTGCCTGCTGGTTGCGTCGCTGCTGCGGCTGGGCCAGCGAGGTCAGAGTAACAAAGTAACAAAGTAACAAAGTTACCAGTCTTGCCATTGTTCTTACTTCTATCTTCTTCATTTTCATATCTTGTTTTCGTTTCTGTTCTTTCCTTTTTCTTTCACGGAGACATTCGTCTTGAACTCCTTGAACTTCTTGGACTCCTTGAACTTCTTGGAAAAGCTACTTCACGATGAACTCCATGGCGCCGGGCAGCGTGCGCTGTATGCCGTCGGGACCGATGGCTTTCACACCGCGCACGTAGAAGCGCTTGTTGCGCGACAGGCGGCGGAAGGTTTCTTTCTGGCGGCCGGAGAACGATGCTCCTTCAGAGGCGATGGGGATAGAGTTACCCATGTCGTCGAAGAACACGGTCTCGAAACTCAGCACCTTGAACGGAATGTCGAGCAGGCCGTCGTCGATGGCTGCATGCAGCTGTGTCATCGCCACGAGCGAAGCCTTCGGCATGTTGCCACCCTTGAAGCGGTCGCTACCCACCACGACGTAGGGAGTAGGATCGGGCAGTTTCCTTACTTTAAACGTCACCTGTGCCATCTGGCGCGACTTGCCCTTGTCGTTGGCAGTCACGGTGAACACAACGTCCTTGCCCACCTGCGACGGTGTTGCCACATAGTGGCCGGCACCTTTGGCCACGAGCGAACCACCGCTCATCGACACCGACACGGCATTGGCCGGTACGCCCGGTACGCTGACGCTCATCGGGTTCTGGAATCCGGCGTAGAGCACGTTCATCAGGTCGGCAGCCACCGTGGCACCCGTCGGAGCGGGAATGACGGTGTACTTCTGCAGGAAGTCGCGGCGCATGGTCTCGCCGGCTGCGTTGCGGGTCATCAGGTAGCCGCTGAACGAATGCTCACCCACGGCACCGGCCGTGAACGAGTATTTTCCTTTCGGGTTTATCTTCGTGCCGTTCACGTAGATCTCGGGCTGCATGGTGGTATCCACGGCAGCCATCACGATGTCGGCATTGAACACCTCGCCCGGATAGAGCGTGGTCTTCTCGGGAATGACGAAGGCATCGAGTTTGTTCACGCGGATGTCCTTCACGTCGATGTTCGACACCAGTGTGTGGAGCACTTCGCCCTCAGCATAGCGCACGTCGCTCTGCAGTTTCGACAGCAGCGTCACCGATGCGGCCACGGGCATGTCCTCAAACATGTATTCCTGCCAGTTCTTGCCCAGCGCGCGCTGCGACTTGGGCACCTCGGTGGTCAGGTTGGAGGCGATAATCTCCTGCTGCTTCGGGTCGCCCACCATCTTCAGGATGCGCTCGCGATAGCTGTTGATCATCTCAAACAGGTGCTTGCCCTTGCCCGTGCCGGGAGCCAGCATGATCTGGCTGGCAGCCTCCAGGTCGTCCTTCGCCTTGATGTTGTTCAGGTCGGCATCATCGCCGTCAGCTTCGCGCACGATGGCTTCTTTCAGTTCCTGGGCGAAGTTGTAGAGAGAGTCGCTCATCAGCTTCACTGCCTGCGACTTCTCAAACCATTGGCGCACCTTCTCCGGATTCTGCTTCATCTGCTGGGCAAACGTGTCGTAGATGGCCGCATTCTCCTTCGCCGAGTTGCTCGTCGTGCGGCCGAGGCTTTCCTCCACGACCGTGAAGCCGTTGAGCACCTCGTTAGAGACGTTCAGCGCCAGCATAGCCATCAACACCACATACATGAGGTTGATCATCTTCTGGCGGGGTGATACGTAATTTCGTCTTATTGCCATTTATCTTCAGTTTATAGTTGATAGTGAATAGGTGATAGTCCGTGATGGTTCACTTTTCACTGTTCACTATTCATGATAGGAGCCTTCGGCATGTTCACCGTCATGGCTTCAATCATGCGGGTGTAGATCTTGTTCAGTTCAGCAATCTGCTGAGCCATCTTGCGGCTCTGCTCGTTGATTTCGTCGATGGTGCCGATTTGCTGGCTGGCACCCTTCAGCTGCATCTCATAGACCTTGCAGATGCCTGTGAGCGTGCGGTTCAGGTTCTCCATCTCCTCCGAGTCGCGCGTCAGGCGCTGGCTCTGCTCGCTCACCTTCTGCAGCATCTCGGTCAGCTTGTTCAGCTCTTCCACGTAGTTGCCCTGGGCCTCAGCCATGTCAGGCGTCTTCTCCTGCTGTTGTCCAATCCAGGAGATACCGCCAGCACCGGGAACACCGGCAACACCAGCCCCGGCAGACTCACCTGCTGTTCCAGGCTCTACGTGGGCTGCGGCATCGCCGCTGCCGACAGCACCGCCGCCACCACCAATGATGATGGTGCCGCCACCGCCGCCACCGGCATAACCGCCGCCACCGGCATAACCGCCACCGCCATAGGCAGCAGCTGCGCCCATGCCGGCGCCTTCGGCCTGCTGGCCGTCTTCATTCTGGGCAACAGCACCCTCAGCACCCTTGCCTGCAAATCCGTCTTCACCATTCACGGCCACTCCCACATGGGTAGGCAGCTCGCGGCCTTCGGCAGTCTTGTCGAACGGGCGGTCGAAACCGGAGATGAAGAACACCAGCACTTCCGTACCCATACCCAGGAACAGCCAGAAATTGGCACCCGGCATGTGGGTCAGTTTGAACAGGGCACCCAGAATCACGATAGAGGCACCCCAGCTGTAGGCATAGTTCATGAACGTCTGCCCGGGAACGCTGTCCAACCACTTCTGCAAGCGGTAGATCACATTATATTTGCTATACTGCGTCATCTTTATTTACGATTTACAGATTTTTACTAAAGTTTCAATGTTTCTTTCTCTTACCTTTTCCCTTGCTGCTGCCCTTGGCCTTTTCGCTGGTGGTGTTGGCCAGTGAACGCACGCAGCGGAAACCAATGTACGAGCGCGGCTGGTTCTGGTATTCCCATGTGCGCCAAGCCGAGCGGATGTAGCTCTCGGGGTCCTTCCACGAGCCACCGCGCACGCTCTTCTTCTTCAGTTTGTACGGGTCTTCCTTGGCTGCCTTGTATTCCAGCTGCGGATTCAGATCGTTCATAGCGTCCACACCAGCCTCGGTGTAGATGGTGCTGGTCCATTCGCCCACGTTGCCTGCCATGTCGTAGAGTCCGTTGGAGTTGGCACCGTAGATGCCCACCTTCGATGTTATCAGGTTGCCGTCCTTCGTGTAGTTACCCCGGTCGGGCTTGAAGTTGGCAAAAAAACAACCCTCGCCACTCTTCACCTGCTCGTTGTCCCAGGGGAATTCCGTCTGGTCTTTGCCGCGGGCGGCATACTCCCACTCGGCCTCGGTCGGCAGGCGATAGCGCTGCACGTAGCGAGCCTCTGGGCCCAGTCCTTTCAGCAGGTACTCCGTGCGCCAGGCGCAGAAGGCATTGGCCTGCTCCCACGTCACACCCACCACAGGATAGTCGTTGTAGGCGGGGTTCGAGAAGTAGTTGCGCAGGTACACCTCGTTGTCAGAGTTTTGGAAGTCGTTCACCCAGCACGTAGTGTCGGGATATATATTTATAATATAAGTGTTCAGGAAGTCCCACGGTCCCGAAAGCGGACGGTTGATGGTCTGGCGCACGATGCGTCCCTCGTCGTCGATGTAGGCCGTGTCCTTCGAGATCATCACCACCTCGTTCGGATCCACCACCACGTCGGTGTTCAGGTTGCGCTCCTCGGCAACCATGCGGTTGCGGCGCAGCGCGGCCGTCGTGTAGTCGTACACCTCGTAGCGATAGTTCATCTGCGAGTAGTCCAGCAACTTCTCGCCCGTCACAGGGTTGGTCACGTAGAGACTCTCGATGGCACGCTGCTCGTCCTCGTTGGGCTTGCGGGGCAGCGGCTTCTTCCAGTTCAGGTGGGGAGTCACCTCCTCGCCCTTCTCTTCGGTGATCATGTAGCTCTCGTCGCCGCCATAGTTCGGGTCGGCCAGGCGTGTTCTCAGAATGGAGTCGCGCACCCAGTAGACAAACTGCTTATATTGCGAGTTGGTCACTTCGGTCTCGTCCATCCAGAAACCATCCACCGACACGTCTCTCACGGGCGTCTTCTTGCCCCAGAGCGTGTCCTGCTCGTCGATACCCATGCGCAGCCAGCCGCGGCCTATCTTCGTCATACCGTAGGGCGACGGCTCACTGAACGCGCGGCCGCCCACGCCGACCACTTCGCCGCCCTTGCCAGACGACGAAGCCTGCTTGGCGCTCATGCAGCCCACCACTGTCAAAGTAACAAAGAAACAAAGTATCAAGGCACCAATTCCTGTTGCCTTGCCTTGTCTTTTGTTTTCTTTCATTCTTTTCATATCTTCCTTCAAATATTTTCGTTTTTATATATCTCTGAACTCTCTGAACTCTCTCAACCGCGCGAAGCGCACTCTCAACCGCGCCGCAGGCGCAACTCTAAACTGACTCTAAACTCTAAACTCTCAACTCTCAACTCAAAGTATCCTCACGCTCTGATGGCGGTTCTTGCCTTTCTTCACCAGATTGATGTCCTGCTGATAGCCCACAAACAACTCGTGAGAGCCGTTGATGGGGCTCAGCGAGGTGTAGAACTCGTAGCTGTAGCCCACTACGATACCGTGAAACGAGCCGCCCACCAGCATTGTCACTGATGTCTTGGGGCTGTACGTAGCACCGAGATACATCATCTTGTTCTCATGCTGATAGACCAGTCTGCCCGTCACGTCGACGCGCCATGCCACCATGTCGGTGCGCGCCAAAAGAGAGGGCTGCACTGATAAAAACGGATTTTTCAGCCGAATATTGTATCCGCCCGTCAAATAATATGTTCTGTCCACCTGCAATTCGTTGCGTTCGCCTAGATGAATCAGCGGTGCCGTCAGGTGAGTGGCACTCAGTCCTGCATACCATGGACCGTGCGTGTAGTACAGGCCCGCTGCCATGTCGAGGGCGTTGCCATCCAACTCCGAACTTGCGAAAGCAGGGTCGCTGCTGTCCTCCAAGTCAATCTTCGAACCGTCCAGACTCTCGCTCAGCAGTCCCGCCTGCACGCCGATGCCCAACTGGCCGCCAAACAACTTCAGTTTCAGCGCATACTGCCCCTGCAGTCGCTGGTGGGAGAAAGCGCCAATCTTGTCGTTCATCAGTTGCAGACCCACACCGTGGTAGGTCTTCATCCCGTAGAACGGTATGTCGCCGGCGAAGAACGCCGTCTGAGGATTGCCGCTGAAGCCCGCCAACTGCAGGGCGTACGCAGCAGTCACGTTGATGACCGCCCGCTTGCCCACGGAAGCGGGGTTGAACGACGGCTCCAAGTCGAAATAATGACTAAATGAGGGATCGTACTGCGCATGAACCCCTATGCTGGCCGTCGCCAACATCAAGAATATCACTATTTTGCGTTTAAACACATACTGATAACGGCAAGAATTTAAAATTATTGTATAGTAAGAAGAAAAACTGCATAAGTTGAGACAATCATTGAATGTGACAACAAATAATCTTTACATCTATTTTTTTTGTCATCTTTTTTATGCGTTTTTGAACGTTTTTGTTATTATTTGCTCAAAAAACTGCCAAAAATCTTTCATATTTCAATAAAAAAGTCTAATTTTGCGACTTGTATATTGGCTGAAAAGATTTTGAACCTGTTCAATAGATAATAATGTATTAAAAATGAATATTATGAGAAAAATTCTCCTTTTTACGCTGGCGATGATAGCAGGCTCTACGCTATCGTTTGCCGATGATGAAGTGTATGAGCTCGTTACAGATGCCAACTCATTGGCTGCTGGTGACGAAGTGATTATTACCTATCTGAGTAGCTCCACCTATTATGCCATGGGTGCGAAATCTAGTTCTCAAACTTATTACCGTACTGGTACTGCTGTTACTGTCAGTAGCAATACCATTACTCTTCCGACTACCGATACGACCGTATCTCGATTCACCCTCGGGGGTAGTTCTGGTGCTTGGACGTTTTATTCAGAGACCAACACAGCTGGATATCTGACAAGGGTTTCAAGTGGTTTTGGTCTTACTTATTATTTGTCGACTACAACTGCAACTAGTGATAATAATAAAGTTGCCGTAACCATTAATTCAGGTGCAGCAACGCTCAATTTCAATGCTGGCGGAACCACTAACAGATACCTGACTTACTCTACTTATTTCAATGTTACTGGCACCTCAAACTCCAACATCCGCCTTTTCAAGAAGAAAATTGTTGTTGATGCTCCCACTTTCTCGGTTGCAGCTGGTGAGTATAATGAAGTGCAGAGCGTAACGTTGTCCTCAACCACCGCTGGCGCAGCTATCTATTATACTACCGATGGATCGACTCCTACCACCAGCAGCACGCAATACACTGAGGCAATCAACGTGGGCGAAGGTACCACCACTATCAAGGCCATCGCCGTGCTCAATGGTGTCAGCAGCGAAGTGGCCTCAGCCACCTATGTGGTGACAATTCCCAAAGAGGCATTCTATCTTGTCACTGACGCCAGCCAACTGGCCGCCAATGATACCGTCATCTTTGTCTATGGCACCAATGGCAGGGCTATGGGTGGCCAGTATGCCGAGGGTAACAGAGCCTGTGTGGGCGTTACTATCGTGGGCGACAGCATTGTCGTCGGAACAAACGATGCCTCTGTGGCACGCCTCCGTCTTGGTGGTAGTGCCAGTGCTTACACCTTCCAGGTTGTGGGCGATACGGAGAGATTCCTCTTCAATAGTGGTGCCGATGGCTATCTGGACATGCAGGCTACAGCAGGCAACTATGCCAAAGCAACCATCGCTGTTGCCAGCGACGGCAATGCAACCGTCACCTTCGCCAGCGAGGGCAGCAACAACCTGCTCGCTCACTACCTTGATCCCGATGCCGGCCCTGGCGGCGACGATGTCACGCCTCCTATCGTGGGCGCTCCGCGTAAAGCCCCGGTGGCAGGCAGTTCTGTCGTCGAATGCTTTACTTTCATCAATGCTATTGACGAGAAAGCAGGCTACCACGCCATCCAGATTTATAAACCTTAATTCCGCAACACTATAGTTTAACATTATTTATAAGTGCCTGAGCAACAAAAAGTTGCCCAGGATTTTGCCATGTCAGAATTTTCACTTA
>CACZIT010000044.1:15704-56126 GCA_902781315.1 uncultured Prevotellaceae bacterium | reverse complement strand
GCCTCGCTGACAACCCACAGCCGTGAGTCTGTGACGTCGTCTCGCCGCCGTCTTTACGAGAAAGCGATGAAGAAAAGCGGAAAACCAAGCGACTGGGACGCCCTTGTAACTATCTTATAATCAGCCGGTTATAAAATGCACATTTTTTGCACATTGATTTTCTTGCATTTTTTGATTTTTTTCCCTACTTTTGCAGCGCAAACTCTATTTCATAAAATAATAGCTAACTTTGTACAATCTACTCATAAAAGTATATAATTATGTCAAGAAAAGTGTTGGTGTTTATCCTGATAATGAACTCTCTCGTTTGTTGTGCTCAGACTAATGGGAATCGCTTGAAGCCTTTGGAGCCGAAGAGCCAACTGCAGAAATTTGTAAAAAACGTGGATTTATTCTCCAATAGTTATCCTCAGGAAAAGGTATACTTGCACTTTGACAACACTGGATATTTCTTGGAGGAACGGATATGGTTCAAGGCCTATGTCGTTCGCGATGATAGTAGGCCGTCAAATTTGAGCAAGGTTCTCTACGTGGACCTTGTCAATCCTTCGGGTGAGGTTGTGAAGTCGGAGAAACTAAAGATTGTTGACGGCGAGGCCGACGGCTATATCGATCTGAGGCACCTGCTTGTGAGCGGATTCTACGAGATTCGCGCCTATACCAGTTACATGCTGAATTGGGGGACAACGGCACTGTTCTCTCGCGTGTTTCCCATTTTGGAAAAGCCTGCTGCTGAAGGAGACTACAATGACCGTCGTATGGACGAGTTCGGCGCGCGCAACCGTCTTCCTGACTATCGCGAGAAAGAAGAAGAGGGCAGAAAGGCGATGAACGTGACGTTCTATCCTGAGGGCGGTCATCTGATTTCAGGGCTGGAGAACCGAATTGCGTTTGCCGTAACCGATGAAGATGGTGCACACTTCGAGACGGAAGGCTATTTAGAGGCTGGCGGTCGCCGTCTTTGTGATGTGAGAACCCTGCGCGAAGGTCGTGGAGTGTTTACCTGTACCCCTGGAGCGGAAAGGCTGACACTCCATCTGGCCAACGCAAAGGGAGGCGAGCGCTCTTTCCGCCTTCCCGAAGCTGAGCAGGAGGGCTGTGTTATTTGCGCAGATGTCACAGATGCCGATGCCATAACTGTGGATATCCTTGCTTCGCCTAAGTACCGTGGGCAGAAGATGGGGCTCATTACAATGCATGGCGGCCAGGTGAAGCGATTCGACGAATTGGCCAGTATCGGCCTTGGGAAAAGAATAATAATATCCAAGGCTGAGTTGGGCAATGGTGTGAGCCAAGTGGCTTTGATTGACAGTGTTGGCCGTATGATGGCAAATAGGATGGTGTTTGTGTGTCAAAATCCCAGTGTAAAGAGAATAGACTTACAGTTACGGAACGAGTATCTAAAGCCTTATGGGAAAATCTCGCTGACTGCCAAAGCGGTCCCCAACTGTCGTTTCTCTCTAGCTGTGCGCGATTACCATTCACAAGTAGACGGTTGGCAGGCCGATCTTGCTTCGTGGCTTCTTTTATCATCTGACCTTAAGGGCTACATAGAGAATGCCAAGTACTATGTGGAGGCTGATGACGAAGAACATCGTCGTGCTGCCGACCTGCTGATGATGGTGCAGGGTTGGCAGCGTTATGATTTGTCGCTCATGGGTAGCGGAGAACCATTCAAATTGACATATCCACTTGAACGCTCCCTATTCTTTGAGGGGGCGATACGTAAAAGTAAGAAAAAGGGCAGCGGAAGTGTCGATGGCGTTAGTCTTTGGGCGACCTATATGACAGATCGCAATAACCCGACCGACTCAATGGTTTATGAGGATATGTACTTAACAGATGCCAGTGGTAGGTTTCAATTCAAATCGCCCGATTTCTATGGTGAGCGGGATGTCGTGATGAGGCCTGAGAAAAAGGAGAAGATTCTACAATTCGACTTTAACTTCAATCGTGGATATGAGCCTGGCCCCCGCCACGTGTTCAAAAACGAATTGTTGCCGATTCCCATTGATACGCCTCGGGTATGGAATGACTGGCGAGACCCCGACACGGTTCTTGCCCTCGGCAAGCGTGAATTCATGCTTAGCCAAGTGGTAGTCAGAGCCAAAAATAAATACAACGGAGAACGCTATTGGAGGAACGAGCAGAATGCCTTCAGCCGTTCAAGCATTTACTATGATTGTGCAAAAGAATATGAGAAGTTACGTGACAAAGGTGAGAAGTTTGTTGATTTCCTGAAATGGTTGGAAAACAGGAATCCCTTTTTTAGCGGTAACTGGCCGCATGAGGAGGAAGACATACGTCATCTTACGGCAGGCTATACCCATCGGTTGGTGTATCCCAGGGATGGGATATCGTATAAGCGGCGCCCCATAGTGTGGATTCTTAACAATCGGTTCAACTGCATCACCTATGCTCCCCCGCGATTGTCAGAGAGTAGCATTATGGCTGGTCGTTCGGGAATGGCGATGCTTCCCGATGATCTTAAGAGTGTCAAGTCGGTATATATATCAGAGGAGGGCGATGCGTGGAAGCGTTTTGTCACCATACCCGACCTTGAGGGAGTGAATGTGACCACAGTGTTTGTCTACCGCAACTGGGATGGCAACCGTTGGGAGTCGCTACGTAAGGGTATCCGCGCCATTACGCTGCAAGGCTACCAGATTCCTCAGACATTTAAGAACCCGAATTACAGGGTAGTGCCCAGCATCCCAGATTTCCGCCGTACACTTTATTGGAATCCGAATGTGAAGACAGACAAGAAGGGTGTGGCCGAGATTATGTTCTATAACAACCGCGACTGTCGCCAACTTGCCATTTCTGCCGAAGGGTTCACCCCTGATGGGATTCCGCTGCTGTACAAACAATGAATGATGTTCCATTTATAAAACAAGAGGAGCCAAATGAATGCGGCGTTGCTGCGTTAACGTCTATTGCTCGCTATAAGTATTTTTTATTAATTTTGCACTATCTGAGAACGTTTAAAACAATTTCTTGAACATGAAAAAGACCTGGCTATTATTCTTATTGCTTTTCCTGCTCTTGGCAACAGGAAGCATGGCTCAGACGCTGCCGACGGAGAAGATTTTCTTCGCTACCGGCAGATTGAGCTACGGCCTGAACGACACAATCAGGGTGACGGGGCAACTGGTAAGGACCGACCATGCTCCCTCGGCAGGCAACGAGACTGCCGGCCAGTTGCTGCTGCCCTATAGCCGCTATCTCTACGTGGAACTGCTCAACAGCAGCGACAGCGTGATGGTGCGGAAGAGGCTGATGACCGATGAGGCCGGCTCTTTTTCTGCCAAGATGACCTTAGACCCCACCACACCCAAGGGTGTCTGCTATCTGCGAGCCTACACCCGCATGATGTGCAACTTCAGCGACTACACCATTCCTGTCGTCCCGCTGGAAGTCTTTGCCGAGACGCCCACGCTGGCAGTGACTACGGCGGGCATGACGTGCCACTTCTATCCCGAGGGCGGACAGCTCGTAGGCGACGACATGCAGCAGGTGGCCGTATGCCTGACCGAGGGCGGCAACCCACTGCAGACGAAGGCTTTCCTCACGAGCGAACAGGGCGACACGTTGCAGGAGGTCGTGACGACAGCATCGGGCTGGGCGGTGTTCTCGTTCATTCCCGTTCAGGGGCGCCACTATTTCCTCACGGCCACACTCGGTGGGCGCAACCAGTTGTTTGCCCTGCCGGAAAGCGACCCTCAGCATCCCTCGCTGCGGCTCACCAAGGGAAAGGCGCAGCTGGCCTACGACGTGTTGGGCACACTGCCCAAGGGCAGCAAACTCTATGCCTACCACCAGTCGACGGGCCTGATGGTGCTGCCGCTGAAGAAGAAAGGCATCGTGGTACTCGAGGGCATTGGCCCAGGCGTGGTGACGCTGATGCTCACCGACCGCACGGACAGCATCGTCAGCCAGAGCCATTGCTGGCATGGCGGAGAGAAGGCGGCCAAGACTGGCGATGCCGGCGAACAGGTGTTCAGCCTCGTGCGCTTCCTGCCCCTCGACGAGGCTCGCCAGGGCATCGCCCGAAGCTACGTTCCCACGGCCGAGGCTATGGTCAACTACCAGCAGGACCTGTTCTCCGAGGAACCCTTCCCCGCCTGCTACGCCTTGGAGAATCAGGCCGACCGCACCACCGACGTGATGGGGTGGCTCTGCTCGGCACGCTTCAGCCGCTTCGACGTGAAGAAGGTGCTGAAAGAGGGTTGGCAAGCCAAGAACCAGCCCGAGGTGGCACCGCTCATTCGCGGCACCGTGAAGGGTGGCGGACGGCAGTGGGCGCTGAAGGAAGGCACCGTGGTGGCCTATCAGCGCAGCACGGCCGACGCTTTCTCGACTGAGGTGAACCGCGACGGAACGTTCGTGCTGCCTGTGGGTGCCTATCCCGACGGCGACGATTTCTTCATTGAGGCCTTCGACAAGAAGGGCAAGGCCGGCATCTACGACTACGACTTTCTGGGCGACACGATTCCCGCCCTGCGAAACCACCTGCACCTCTGGACGGCCATGGCCGACGGGCAAATGGAGAATGGAAAAATGAAAACTGAAAATGAAGTCAGCCACCGCGGTGCCTTCTCCTTCACGGGCACGAACATGATTCCAGAAGTGGTGGCCAGAGCCAAGGTGAGGGTCGAACATGAACAGGAGAACAAGGAGTACTACGGCCACCGATACCTCTCGGAAGAAGCCCTCGACAAGCACAACTACCAGTCGTTCCAGGAAATGGTCTACCACTTTGCACCGTACATGCGGCTCATCATGGCAAGCCCGGAGAGAGACGACGAGGGCGACAGTACTGACCCTACGCAGGAAGGCATGACGGAACTCGACCAGAAAACGGCACCTCCCGAATGGCACCTGTTTCCGGCAAACCGTATCTCAACGCTCGGCGGCAAGGACGAAATCAGAATCTACGTCGACGGCGTACTGTTGAGTGCCACGCAGGCTTTCAATCTCGACATGCAGCAGGTGGCTTCGGTGGAGTTCATGTCGCCAGCCAAGGCGCTTCCTCTTCATCAGGGATGCATCAACGGCTGTCTGGAAATCAAGACGAAGCGCTTCAAGCCCCAGTCGGTGCGCAGCATGGGCGTCATCTATGCACCCGCCCTGGGCATCGCCAATGCGTCACAGCCCTACCAGCCGCAGACGCACGAGCAGCCCACAGAGGCAGGCCGCTACCTGAAGATTGTCGACGAGATTTCCGTCGACGGCATCTGCAGCAGCGCCAAGGTCGTGACGTTTGAAAGGTAGAATGAGGACTATTTGCGTATAGAAAGCCGAATTTCCGAGAATTGATGATGAGCATTTGGCGATGCTGAACATCTATGTGGTATTCTTTTGGGGGTTAAAAAGTTAAGAAGGTTGAGAAGGTTAAGAACGTTCTCGCTTCGCTATGCTCTGCAAGCGACTAAGGTGGGAGCAAGGCAACTACCCAGATGTTTTTCGTGTTTTTCTTGCTTTCGGTGTCAAAATGTTGTATCTTTGCAGCAAACTTTTCGACTGACCGAAAGCAGAGGCGTTTTTATAACACCTTGCAGAGGTTAGTTGTATAGAAGGCGGAAAGGAAGGGGAAAATGGAGTTTTTTCTTCAGACGGATGCAATAAATCGAGATTGCAGCCGTTATTTCACTGTATATATACAAATTTTAGAGGTGTATGATAGAATATATTAAGGGCGAGCTGACTGAGCTGACGCCTGCCTTGGCTGTTGTAGAAGCGGCCGGAGTGGGCTATGCGCTGCAGATTTCGCTGAATACCTATTCGGCCATACAGGGCAAGAAAGATGTGAAGTTGTACGTCCACGAGGCCATCGTGACGGGTGGCCGCGACGACTCGTACACGCTGTATGGCTTTTCTACCAAGCAGGAGCGCGAGCTCTACCAGATGCTCATCACAGTGAGTGGGGTGGGGGCCAATACGGCGCGCATGATCCTGTCGAGTCTGTCGCCGAAGGAGCTGTGCAACGTGATTGCCAACGGCGAAGAACGCGTGCTGAAGGGCGTGAAGGGCATCGGCCTGAAGACGGCGCAGCGCATCATCGTCGACCTGAGGGACAAGGTGATGGCGTCGGGTGTGGCCGACGAACTGCATGCTGGCGGCGCCTCGGCTGCCGTGGCTGCCCATTCGCCCGTAAGGGATGAGGCCGTGCAGGCACTGACGATGCTGGGCTTCTCGCCTGCACCGAGTGCAAAGGTGGTGTCGCAGATTCTGGCTGCCGAGCCGACGATGGCGGTGGAGCAGGTCATCAAGCAGGCACTGAAGATGATTAAGTAAGATCTGCGCCTGCGGCGCGGTTGAGAGTAGCCCTTCGGGCAGTTGAGAAGGGTTGAGATGCGCCTACGGCGCGGTTGAGAGTAGCCCTTTGGGCAGTTGAGAAAGGTTGAGATGCGCCTGCGGCGCGGTTGAGAGTAGTTATAATTTTTATTATTAAGGAATGAGACAACGAACACGAGCACTAATGACGATGCTGCTGGCCATGCTGATTGTGGTCAGCTATGCACTGGCTGTGCCCGTGTTTCAGGACGACCTGACGCGGCGGCGGACGCAAAACGCTCAGCAGCGGGGTGCTGGCCGCACGCCACAGACTGGAAACATCAGGCAACAGCAGCAGGGACTGCGCAAGCCTCAGAACCGCAACCTGACGCCTGCAAACAGGGATGACGACGACAAGAAGAAACAGCAGGACATAGCGGAACAACCCATTCTGGACAACGAAGAGGAAATACCCGACTCGCTGCTGCACCCGCGCTGGAAGATTCAGCGCACCACGCCCATCACCTACGACGACCTGAGGCAGAATCCTTCCGACCTGCAACGGCCTGAGAACATGAAACAGGAGGTGGAGTACAACGACACGCTGGACCGCTACGTCATCGGTTCGAAGATTGGTCAGCAGTGGATTGCAGCCCCCATCATGATGACGCCCCAAGAGTATCTGAACTGGAGCACCACGCAGCAGATGCGCAAGTTCTTCCGCTCGAAGAACGACGAGATATACCAGGCCAAGGGCAAGGAGAAGTTCGACTTCACCGACATGCACTTCGATCTGGGCCCGGCCGAGAAGATTTTCGGTCCCGGCGGCGTGCGCATCAAGACGCAGGGTACGGCCGAGCTGAAGTTCGGTGCAACGATGAAGAACATCGACAATCCCTCGCTGCCCGTGCGCAACCGCAAGACCACGACGATGGACTTCGACGAAAAGGTGAACCTGAGCGTGAACGGTAAGGTGGGCGACAAGGTGAACCTGAACCTGAACTACAACACCGAGGCGACGTTCGACTTCGACACGCAGAGCATGAAGCTGAAGTACGACGGCAAGGAAGACGAGATCATCAAACTGGTGGAGGGCGGCAACGTGACGTTCCCCTCGAACTCAAGCCTCGTGCGCGGTGCCAGCAGCCTGTTCGGTCTGCGCACCGACTGGCAGTTCGGCAAGCTGTCGCTGCAGACGGTGGTGAGCCAGAAGAAGTCGTCGTCGAAGAGTGTGTCGTCGAAGGGTGGCGTGCAGCTCACTCCCTTCGAGATTGATGCTGCCAACTATGAGGAGAATCGCCACTTCTTCCTCTCGCAATACTTCCGCGACTGCTACGATGCCGGCATGAAGACGCTGCCCAACCTGACCACGGGCGTGAAGATCAACCGCGTGGAGCTGTGGGTGACCAACAAGACGGGAACGCTGAACAACACGCGAAATATCATTGCACTGACCGACCTGGGCGAGAACCAGAAGATTTCGAACCCGATATGGACGGCGATGGGCGCTCCCGTGCCGTCGAACAATGCCAACTCGGAGTATGGCTCGCTGGTGAATCAGTATGGCGAGGCCCGCGACATAGCCCAGACGTCGACCGTGCTCGACGGCATCAGCGGCTTCGTGGGCGGTTCGGACTACGAGAAGCTGCAGAGCGCTCGCCTGCTGTCGTCGTCAGAGTACACCGTGAACACGGCACTGGGCTACATCTCGCTGCGCACCGCCCTGCAGACCGACCAGGTGCTGGCCGTGGCCTACGAATATACCTACGGCGGCCAGACGTTCCAGGTGGGTGAGTTTGCGTCGGACGTCACCGACGTGTCGCAGGCCCTCTACGTAAAGGCACTGAAGAACACGTCGAACAATCCCGCGCAGGGCAACTGGGACCTGATGATGAAAAACGTCTATTACCTGGCTTCGACGGTGGAGAAAGACAAGTTCCGCCTGGACGTGAAGTTCCAGAGCGACACGGCCGGTGTCTATCTGACCTACATTCCCGAGCCTCAGGTGAAGGGCGAACTGCTCATCAAGTCGTTGGGTGCCGACCGACTGGACAACAACATGAAGGCCCACTCGAACGGTCGCTTCGACTACGTGGATGGCTACACGGTGTCGAATGGCCGTGTGTTCTTCCCCGCTGCCGAACCGTTCGGCGAGTATCTGTATAACTATCTGATGTCGAAAGGCGTGAGTGCCGAGAAGGCTGCCGGCTATGCCTTCACGGAGTTGTACGACTCGACGAAGACTGTGGCAAAGCAGATTGCCGAGAAGGACAAGTTTGTGCTGATGGGACAATTCCGCGGCACGTCGGCCAACGTCATTTCGCTGGGTGCCTACAACGTGCCGCAAGGCAGTGTGAAGGTGACTGCCGGCGGTGTGACGCTGACCGAGGGATCGGACTATACGGTGGACTACAGCGCGGGTGAGGTGACCATCATCAACCAGAGCATCCTGGATGCCGGCACGCAGGTGAATGCGTCGTACGAGAGCAATACAGACTACGGGCAGATGCGCAAGACGATGGTGGGTGTGAACTGGGCCTACGACTTCTCGAAGAACTTCCAGCTGAGCGGTACGCTGCAGCACCTCTCGGAACAGGCGCTGACCACCAAGGTGGGCATGGGCGAAGAACCGCTGAACAATACCATCTGGGGCGTGAACCTGAACTGGAAGAAGGAGAGCCAATGGCTGACCAACATGCTCGACAAGATTCCGCTGCTGCACCTGACGCAGCCGTCGCAGATTTCGTTTACCGGAGAATTTGCACAACTCATTGCCGGACAGAGTCACGGCACGCAGGACAACGCCTCCTATATCGACGACTTTGAGAACACCGAGAGCGAGATTGACGTGTCGACACCGACGTCGTGGATTATCTCCAGCGTGCCGTCGATGTTCGCCGAGAGTCGC
Source organism: uncultured Prevotellaceae bacterium (assembly GCA_902781315.1). Lineage (GTDB taxonomy): Bacteria > Bacteroidota > Bacteroidia > Bacteroidales > Bacteroidaceae > Prevotella. The sequence goes on along the minus strand of CACZIT010000044.1, from coordinate 46,942 downwards.
GACAACACGGGCCTGAGCAGTGGTTTCAACCGCTCGCTGATGTCGTGGTACACCATCGACCCGCTGTTCACGCGCCGTTCGTCGAGTCTCACGCCCAGCCACATCAAGAGCGACCTCGACCAGCTGTCGAACTTCTACATCCGCGAGGTGTATACGAACGAACTGTTCCCCAACCGCGACCAAAGCAACTACAGCGGTGCCACGGCCACGATTCCCATCCTGAACCTGGCCTACTATCCCAACGAGCGCGGTCCTTATAACTTCAATCCCGACCTGAACCAGGACGGTACGCTCGGCAACCCCACGCAGCATTGGGGCGGCATGATGCGCAAACTGGAGACCACCGACTTCGAGGCAGCCAACATCGGCTACATCGAATTCTGGCTGCTGGACCCGTTCCTCTACAGCAACCAGCAGGCCGACGCCCACGAATATGGCGGCGACTTCTACATCAACCTGGGTGAGGTCAGCGAGGACATCCTGCACGACGGCAAGAAATTCGACGAGAGCAGTCTGGCCGTAGACGGATCGAGCAACTATTCCTACACGCAGTGGGGTAAGATAGCCAATCGTCCGGCTGAGAACTACGCTTTCGCCACGACCAGCGGCAGCCGCGCCCAACAGGACTTGGGCTACAACGGACTGAACGACGAAGAGGAGCGTGCCTACGATTCTTATCAGAACTTCCTCTCGCAGATACAGGGCAAGGTGTCGCCGGCCGTCTTCGACTCCATCATGAACGACCCTGCCAACGACAACTACCACTACTTCCGCGGATCGGACTACGACCAGATACGTGCCGACGTCATACGCCGCTACAAGTACATCAACAATCCGCAGGGCAACTCGCCCGACAACGACTCGCGTACCGAGGGCTACGACACCAGCTACAAGACGACGCCCGACGTGGAGGACATCAACCAGGACCACACGCTGAACGAATATGAGAAGTACTACCAGTACAAGGTGTCGATACGTCCTGAGGACCTGGTCGTAGGCCAGAACTTCATCGTCGACAAGCGCGAGTATACCAAGACGCTGCGCAATGGTCAGGACGGAAAGATGACGTGGTATCAGTTCCGCATTCCTATCGACGACTTCCAGCAGCGAGTGGGCAGCATCAGGGACTTCACCTCGATACGCTTCATGCGAATGTTCCTGACGGGATTCCGCCATCCGGTGGTGATGCGCTTCGGCACGCTGCAGCTGGTGCGTGGCGACTGGCGCGTCTACGAGCAGAGTCTTGACAATAGTGGCTCGAAGTCGGGCAAGATGACCGTGAGTGCGGTGAACATCGAGGAGAACAACGACAAGACGCCCGTCAACTACGTGCTGCCGCCGGGCATCCGCCGCGATACCGACCCCTCGCAGCCACAGCTTGTGGAAAGCAACGAGCAGGCCCTGTCGATGGTGGTGACCGATCTGGGCAACGGCGAGTCGAAGGCCGTCTATAAGAACACGACGCTCGATCTGCGCCAGTACAAGCGCATCGAGATGTTTGTGCATGCCAATGCGATGGAGCAGAACACCAGCGGACTCGCTGACAACCAGCTGGCTGTGTTCGTGCGCTTCGGCAGCGACTACAAGTCGAATTACTACGAATACGAGATTCCGCTGACGCTGACTGCTCCGTGGGAGGGCATCCCCTACGACCGCTACTCGCCGCAGGACTGCCGTGCCGTATGGCCCGAGGAGAACATGCTCGACGTGCCGCTGAGCATCTTCACAGCCCTGAAGAAAGCACGCAACCGTGCCAAGGCAGAGGGCAACGCCAGCTACAACCGCGTCTACTCGGAATACGACGAGGAACGGCCGCAGAACAAACTCTCCATCATGGGTAACCCGACGCTGGGCGAGGTGAAGACGATGATTATCGGTGTGCGCAACCTCAGCGGAACACCGAAGTCGGGCGAGATATGGGTGAACGAACTGCGACTGAAGGAATACAACAACGAAGGCGGCTGGGCCGCACAGGGCAACCTGAACATGCAACTCTCTGACTTGGGCACGGTCAACGTGCAGGGCCGCTTCACGTCGGAAGGCTTCGGTGGACTGGAGGAAGGCGTGTCGCAGCGTTCCACGGACGACTATAAGACCTACAGCATCACCACGTCGCTCGAACTGGGTAAGTTCTTCCCCGAGAAGGCGAAGGTGTCGGCTCCGCTCTACTATTCGGTGACAAAGGAAGAGACGCGCCCCAAGTATAATCCGCTGGACACCGACATGCGCCTTGATGATGCCCTGGAGGCTGCGGCCGACAAGCACGAGCGCGACTCCATAGAATCGATAGCCATCGTGCGCACCACCAATACCAACTTCTCGCTCTCCAACGTGAGAGTGGGCATCCAAAACAAGCGCCATCCGACACCGGTAGACCCGGCCAACTTCTCGTTCAACTACAGCCACTCCTATCGTCACACCACAGGCGAGACCACCGTCTTCGAGAACGAACACCAGTGGAGGGGCGGCATGAACTATGCCTGGACGCCAGTGTTCAAGGCTTTCGAACCGTTCAAGAAAATCAAGTCGAAGTCGAAATACTATGAGATTCTGAAGCGCTTCGGACTGAACTGGCTGCCGCAGAGCGTGGCCTTCAATACCGATATCTCGCGCTTCTACTCTGAGTTGCAGGAGCGCGACATGGAAGACCTGGGCGGGTCGCAGTTGCCGCTGACGTTCAACGAACAGTTCCTCTGGAACCGCGACTTCTCGCTGCGTTGGGACCTGACGAAGAACCTCCACATGAACTTCCAGTCGGCCACCCACGCCGAGGTGGAGGAACCCTACACCCCCGTCAACAAAGACCTCTATCCCGACCGCTACGAAGCGTGGAAAGACTCCGTGAACTACTCGCTGCGCCATCTCGGTTCGCCACTCGACTACAGCCAGTCGTTCCAGGCCAGCTACCAGCTTCCGCTGAATCTCATCCCCATCTTCGAATGGCTGAATGCCGATGCCAGCTACAACGCCAGCTACGGCTGGGTGCGCGGCACCGACCTGGAGGATGGCACTTCGCTCGGAAATACCATCAACAACAACCGTACGCTGAACATCAATGGTACGTTCAACCTCGAGAAACTCTACAACATGGTGCCCTTCCTGAAGAGTGCCAACGACCGCTTCAACAAGGAGAAGAGCCAGAGCCAGATAGCCAAGGAAAAACAAGAGAAGGAGAAGGCCAAGGCTGAGGCTAAGAAGAAAAAGGAGGAGGAAGAGAAGGCCAGGGCTGAAGCCATTGCCAAAGGCGAAGACCCGGCGAAGGCTGCTGCCGACAAGAAGGCCGACCAGCAGAAGAAGGCTTTGCCCAAGAACTCGAAGAGCTTTGAGAAGGAACTGCAACTGCTTCCCGACACCGTCATCGAGGTGCAGCATGGCAAGAAGACAAAGCGTTTGCGTCTGACGGCAAAGACCGAAGATGGCAAGCAGTATCCGCTGAAATATAAGGTGGTGGACGAAAACAAGGTGAAGGTGTGGATGCCGAAGTCGCTGGCCCGCCAGATGAAAGCCGATGCACTGGCTGCCTTCAAAGCCCTTCAGGACTCGCTGACTGCCGACTCGATAGCTCGTGCCGCCATCCCCAACGACTCTCTGAAAGACGATTCCATCAAGGTGGGCTCCAAGACTATTGGCAAGCGCCTGAAACTGGGTGAGAAGCCGAAGAAGGCTCAGCTGATGATTCCTACGACAAGTATCAAGCTGACCATCACGCCGAAAGACCCGCTCGACGACAAGGGCTGGTACAAGACCGCACAGGGCATCGCCCGAGTGCTGATGATGGTTCGCAATGTCAGCATGTCGTATCGCAATCAGTACTCGATGGCACTGCCGGGATTCATGCCCAGCGTGGGCAATGCCTTCGGACAGTCGCGCAACAACGGCCTGCTCTCGCCAGGACTCGACTTTGCCTTCGGTTTGACGGGCGACGACTTTATTGAGAAAGCCCGCGAGAACAACTGGCTGCTCGTGAACGAAAATGTGGCGACGCCGGCTACGACCAATAAGACCGAAGACTTGCAGTTGCGCATGACCGTGGAGCCTGTGAAGAATTTCAAGATCGACCTGAACGCCTCGCGTACGATGACTACCGGACGCAGCGTGCAGTACATGTTCCAGGGCAACCCCACCACCATGAGCGGTACGTTCACCATGACGACTCTCTCGCTCGGATCGGCCTTCGAGAGCACGGGCAATGCCAACAACGGTTACAAGAACAAGACCTTCGAACGCTTCGTGGCTTCGTTGGACCAGTATCGCGACCGGGTGGAAGGACTCTACGAAGGACTGCGCTATCCTGTCGGCACAACCTACGAAGGACAGACGTTCAATCCTGAGAACGGCGGCGTCAATAAGTATTCGGCTGACGTGATGATTCCTGCCTTCCTGTCTACTTACACGAGCATGAAGAGCAACGGCCTGGCCATCTTCCCCGCACTGTCGCGACTGCTGCCCAACTGGACTGTGCGCTACAGCGGACTGGGCAAGTTGCCTTGGCTGCGCGACCACTTCAAGAGCGTCAACATCAACCACTCCTACAAGAGCATATATGCCGTGGGCGCCTATAGCAGCTACAGCACGTTCATGGATGTGATGAACGGACTCGGATTCGTCAACGATGCTACCACGGGCAATCCGATACCTTCCAGCATGTTCAACGTCTCTACCGTGAGCCTCAACGAAGCCTTCTCGCCGCTGCTCGGCCTTGACGTGACGCTGCAGAACAGCATGACGCTGAAGTTGGAGTATCGCACCACGCGTGTGCTCAATCTTTCGATGACCAGCGTGCAGCTCAGCGAGGCCACGTCGAAGGACTGGGTGATTGGTATGGGATACAAAATCAACGACTTCAATCCCTTTGGTGCCCGCAACCATCGTGCTGTGAAGAGTGCCAAGAAGGGCAACGACGAAGACGACGCTAACAACAACCGGCGCAACAACCGCAACAACAAGAGCAATGCCAACAGAGCGCTCAACCTCAGGCTCGACCTGAGCTACCGTCAGCAGGCCAACATCACGCGCGACATCGCTTCGCTCACGTCGGCAGCCAGCAGTGGAAACAAGGCTTTCTCGCTGAAGTTCTCGGCCGACTACACGCTGTCGAAACTTCTCACGATGACGTTCTATTTCGACCGGCAGACCAACACCCCGCTACTGTCGTCAAGCAGTTATCCCACCACGACGCAGGACTTCGGCCTCTCGCTGAAACTCTCGTTGACACGCTAAACCCCTTTTCCCCATTTTCCTTACATGAAGAGAACGTTCTTAACACTATACACCCTGTTGCTTGCACACATGTTCCTGTGTGCCCAGACGACGTTGCCCGACGGGGCAGCCTCAGATTCCGCCACCATTTCCACTGACACCATCGCCGCCGACAGTCTGCCGCCTGTGCCTTGGGAAGTGCGCGTCAGTATGCAGTTGGACAGCCTCATTGCCAACAGCACGCTGCTCGAGACGTCGCAGCTGGGCCTGATGGTGTGGGACCTCGCGGGCGATTCGGCGTTCTATTTCCACAACCATCGTCAGCGCATGCGTCCTGCTTCGACCATGAAACTGCTCACTTCCATCACAGCACTCGACCTCTACGGCGGCAATCATCCGTTCACAACCGAATTGCGCTCGCGAGGGCAGCAGGTCGGCCGCACGCTGATGGGCGACCTTGTCTGCGTCGGAGGCATGGATCCTGCTTTCGACAGCGGCGACCTGAAGGTCATGGTAGACCGTGTCCGCTCGGCAGGCATCGACACCATTTGCGGGCGTGTTGTGGCTGATGTGTCAATGAAGGACGAATTGCTGTTGGGTGAAGGTTGGTGTTGGGACGACGACAATCCCTGTCTGTCGGCCTTGCTCGTAGGCAGGAAAGATAACTTCGCAGAGCGGCTGGCGCGCGAACTCGTCAGTGTGGGCATCGTGATCAATGACACGACGGTAGCTCTGCCTGATAAACCTGAAACCGCCACCGTCGCCCGTGTCAGCCATTCCTTCCATCAGATTCTCACTCGCATGATGAAGCAGAGCGACAACCTCTATGCCGAGTCAATGTTCTATCACATCGCCCTGGCCACCGCGCGGCCGGCAACGCAGAAGAACGCCCGCTCGGCCGTGCGCCGCCTGATTCAGAAGCTGGGCTACGATCCTTCCAACTACTATGTGGCCGACGGCTCAGGTCTTTCGCTCTACAACTATGTGTCGCCTGAACTCATGACCAGTCTTCTTCGCTATGCGTGGCGTTCCGACCGCATCCGCGAGCATCTGGTGCCGTCGCTGCCCGTGGCAGGTGTCGATGGCACGCTGAAGGAGCGCATGACGAAGTCGGCAGCCTATCGCAATGTGAAAGCCAAGACGGGCACGCTCACGGGCATCAGTTCGCTGGCCGGCTATCTCACCGCCGGCAATGGCCACCAGTTTGCATTCTGCATTATCAACCAAGGCATCGTGAAGGCTAAGAGTGGCAAGGCCTTCCAGGATAAGGTCTGCACGCTGCTGTGCGAGCCGTAGCAAGTCCTCCCCTCCCACCCAGGGAAACAGAAAAAGGGGCAATCGCTCAATGGCTGAGCGGTTGCCCCTTTCTTTATGTTCCGTGCGCAAATGCTTAGAAGTTCACGCCGAAATTCACGAAGAGCGCGTTCGAGTGGATGCCGTCTTCGCTCTTGCTGATGTCCGTAATGCCAAACTGGTAGCCGGCCTCCAGGTAGAGGTTGTTGTACTCAGCACCACAACCCAGCTTGAAGCCCATGTTGGCGCGCTTCAGGCCGTCCCACTTCTTCTCGTCGAAAGCACCTACTTCCACCGAGGTGCCGCCTTCGGTGTACTTATACTTGCCGCTGAAGGCGTAAGAGAACACCGGACCCAGGAAGGGCAGAATGGCAATATCGTCGGTAGCCTTGATGCCATACTTCACCAGAATGGGAATCTCAAGGTTGTTATAGCTGACGGAGAACTTGTTCTTCTTGGCACCGCGCTCCGTGTAGTAAAGACCGCTCTCCAGGAATACGGGAGCCGACTTCGAGATGTGCAGGCCAATAACGCCAGCCAAGGTCAGACCCACCTTCGTACCCAGGTCCTTCACTGCGGCAGCATCGCCGCTGAGCGTTGCGCCTGTCATACCGATGCGCACACCGTAATACAGATTCTCCTTGTCCAGATCGAAACCGCCGCTGCTATACTGAGCGAACGAGGGCACTGACAGCACCAGTGCTGCAATCACTGCAAAAAATTTCTTCATAGTTGTTCCGTTTTTGTTGTTAATACTGATTCTATTGATGTGCAAAGTAACACTTTTTTTTGCATATCACAAAATTTTTTCGCAGAAAACTTACTCTTTCGCATTTATTTCGTAATTTTGTCACCACAAACAATCTTGTAACATCATGATGACTCGTTTTGCCATATTTGTCTCAGGTAACGGTTCCAACTGCGAGCAGCTCATCCGCCACTTCAGCCAGTCGGCAGTGGCCCGCGCCGTGCTCGTGGTCAGCAGCCGCGCCGATGCCTATGCACTGGTGCGTGCCGAGCGGCTGGGCGTTCCCACAGCCATTGTTCCAAAGGCCCAACTCGCCGATGCCGACCAAGTGCTCCCGCTGCTGCGCCGCTACGACGTGCAGTTCGTCGTGCTGGCAGGCTTCCTGCCGCTGGTGCCCGACTACCTCATCGAAGCCTTCCCCCGTCGCATCGTCAACATCCATCCGGCCCTGCTTCCGAAGTATGGCGGCAAGGGCATGTGGGGCCACCACGTCCATGAGGCCGTGAAGGCGGCAGGCGAAACAGAAACGGGCATGACCGTGCATTACGTCACACCCGTTTGTGATGGCGGCGAAATCATCGCCCAGTATCGCGTAGCCCTTTCGCCCGACGACTCTGCCGACGACATCGCCCGCAAAGAGAATCAGCTCGAGCTGAAGTACTATCCCCTGGTGCTCGAAAATCTTTTTAAAACCCTCACCGCCACTACCGACTGAGGGGCAGTCCCGCGAATGTACCACGGCCTGGTAATACTTGTACCACGGCCTGGTAAACGGTTTACCACGCCGTGGTAAAGACATTACCAGGCCGTGGTACAAGTATTACCAGATAGTGGTAATCAGTCTGGTAATGCCAAACACTCTTTCAAACACAAAGCTTTAAGCAACGTTTTGCCAGTGGCAATCGTCGCATCTGCTTGTGTCTTCATTATTGATGAGTTTGTTCTGTTATTCCGATTCCTTGCCTAAAAGGATGTTCACCAAGGCAGTGACGTTGGCAATGGTGACGAAGCCATCGCTATTCACGTCGCCCTTCAACGCGGGAGAAATTTGATGTAGTACAACGTTGGCATTGGTCTCGGCCACGACTTTCAAGTCATCGCCTTCTACGGCCCATGAGGGGGTGGCGTAGTCAGAGAGATTCAGCATGAACTTGATGAACCAGTCGAGGTCGTCCTTGTCGATGCGTGCATTTTCGAAATAGCGGTTCAGATAGTAATAGCAGCGCTCCTGCAGGTTGTTGAGTTGTACGCCGGAAGGATTCAGGTCAATGAGTTGGCGGAAGAGTTTGGAGGTTTCGCCGTAAGTATATTTTGCACTTCGGTAGGAACTGCTGACTTTTACATTGTCCACCCTGTTGGCTCCCGAGAAGCCCGTGAGCTCATAGTCGAGTGCCATCTGGTTGCCGCCGGCGGCATTGGTGTAGTCGCCACAACCGAGGATACCTTCTATGACAAAGGCTATGATGCCTGTGCGGTCGGCTCCCTGGCGGCAGTTGAAATAGACGGGATGACCTTTTTGGAGTTCATAGATGATGAAGGCAATGTCGCGCACAACAGATTCGTCTTGGTTGTAAGCGCCATAATCGGTCATGATGTTGGCAAAGCAGGCGTCGGTAAGTGTGGTCTCGCCGCGTGAATAGGAGTGAAGACTGCTCTCGCCGGCGTATTTTCCTTTGTCGGTAGCAGCCCTGAGGTCGAGGTGTGCGCGGATGCCCAGACGATGCAGCTCTGCTTTGTCGGCATCCGTAATGTCGCTTTTGTTGCCGTCCTTGTCTGTTCCGCCCAAGCTGGCTCCCCGATAGATTTGCCCATAGCGCACGCTGTTCCCTTGAAGTCCTTTCCATCCTCCGAGATCACGTATGTTGAATCCTTTCTCGAGTTCAATCATGCGCACTTGTCCTGTGGTCGTGAAATGCCCGGCAGCAATAGTCTCGCCGTCGGCTGTCACCTTGTAGTAATAAGCCTTTCCGGGATATAAGTTAGTCAGTTTGTAGCTGCCTGTGCCATTCTGTAGACTGACGTCGGCCGTCAGTTCGGGCGATGAGTAGTCGCTCTGCTGCGAGAGTACGACCTGAGCCGATGAGGCTGTGGCATTTGCAAACGAAATGGTCTTACCGTTAGGCTGGTCAGAATAGTGACTGGTGGCGTCTTTAAAGAACGATTCACCGTAATTGCTTGTTGTACCAGAAAACGTGGAGTTTGCCTTTTGGCAAAACTCCTGCACGTAGGAGTTCTCGATATTCAGAATGTCGGCCTCTTCGTCGTTCTTCACGTTATCAGAGGAAGAATAAGCCGAAGTGCTTTGCATGCCGATGCATGCTATCACCATTGTCAAAGTCCATCTGAGTCCGTGTCGGCCTGATGGCTTACGGTTTTCTATGATTGCGGTAGTTTTCATCTGTTCATGTGTTATATCGATTCGTTGCTAACATCTGGTATCGTAGGTTCCCACAGGTGGCGTGCCATGTCGACGCGGCCATTGGCCTTGAAGGTGACGCCTTCCCTGAGCAGCATCTCGCGCTGGGCTGCCCAGCCGGGCGCCTTGCGACCTGCGGCATTCACTACTCTGTGGCAAGGCACCTGCTCGGCTCCGGGCGTGTAGTGCAGCGTGCGTCCCACCATTCGGGCATGGTCGGGCCATCCACACAGGGCTGCAATGTGGCCGTAGGTGGTCACTTGTCCGCGTGGAATCTGAGCCACAATGTTCAGCACGTCGTCCTTGAACGCCCGCGCCTGCTCAGGAGTCATCCGCTCGTAGTAGTCTTTCATGGAAGGGTGGGAAGTGGCTGGTATCTCCGGATGCTCTTTTCCAAGAGAATCAAATTGGCCCAGTTGGCAAACTCCTGCTTGTAGCAGTGGCCGAAATGGTCGGTAAAATAGACGTTGTCGAACTCCTCGTCAGTTGAGGGAATGAAGAACATCAGCGCTTGTCCGGCAAACGGCTTCCAAGCACCCTGTGCAGTGGCAGGTACCTCGTACCAGCCTGTCACGTTTTCGTTGTAGCGTTTCGCCTTATTGGAGTAGACGATGTAGTTCACCCAGTAGCAGAAACTGTTGTAACTGAGTCCGTTGGGCAGTCGGAGCGTGATGGTATCCTGTGATGTCGTGATTACGGGCTTTTCTGCCTCTTCGCCTTCTTCGGCGCAGAGTTTTTGATAGTCGCGGATGGCGCAGCGCACTTCGTCATCCGTCATGCCCACGGTCTGGATGATGCGCTGGCCGGCGTGAACCTCGTCCGTTAGCAGTGCGTCCATCACGGTTGTGCCAGGGGGAAGTGACTTCCGCCTGTTGTATATCATGATGGCGGCGACCGCCAGAATGGCAATAATGCAAACAATCAGCTTGATATTCATATTATTTCGGGTTAAAGGATTTCTTCTCGGTGTTAAAATAAAAAAGGAAGCCCAACAAGGTGTGCGCCGTTGTTGGGTTTCCTTTCACTTGTTTTCGTCAGATTATGCTTCGCAGTTGCCATCGCAGGCGCGGAAGCTGTCAAGGTCCTCAGCGCGGAAAGCCTTGATGTAGGCAGCCTTGCCCAGCACGTTCTCCTCAGCCATGCGCACGTAGACGTTGGCCGACTTCTGGAACAGCTCGGGGCACTTGGCGGCGTCGCGAATGATGAGCAGCGACATCACCAGCTCGCAGGTCATGTCGTACAGGCGGCGAGCCAGGAAGTCGAAGGCGTCCTGATTCTCCAGGCCCTTGGCGTAGGCGAGCGCTTCCTCGTAAACGGGAATGAGTTTCTCCACGCGGGCCTTCAGGGCAGCGTCGGCATTCTCGGGCAGGCTGGCCAGCATGTCCTTGATGTTCTGCAGCATGGTGCCGTTCGAGATGTAGCGGATGGCAGCCACGACCTGCAGCTGGGTTGTTCCCTCGTAGATGCTGAAGATGCGGGCATCGCGATAGAGACGCTGTGACTTGTACTCCATGATAAAGCCCGAACCACCGTGGATAGAGATGGCGTCGTAGGCATTCTGGTTGGCGTACTCCGAATTCATGCCCTTGGCCAGCGGCGTGAAGGCATCGGCCAGGCGCTGATACTTCTTCAGCTCCTGCTTCTCCTCGGGTGTGAGCTTGCGGTCGCGCTCGATGTCCTCGAGGCACTTGTAGATGTCGACGTAGCAGGCGGTCTGGTAGAGCAGCGAGCGACCGGCATCGAGTTTGGCCTTCATGCGCGAGAGCATGTCGTAGACAGCGGGGAAGTTGATGATTTTCTCGCCGAACTGTGCGCGCTCCTTGGCATAGGCCAGGCCTTCGTTGTAAGCCTCCTGCGACAGACCCACCGACTGAGCGGCAATACCCAGACGGGCACCGTTCATTAGTGCCATCACATACTTGATGAGTCCCAGGCGAGTCGAACCGCAGAGTTCAGCCTTGGCGTTCTTATAGGTGAGCTCGCAGGTGGGCGAGCCGTGGATGCCGAGCTTGTGCTCGATGTGGCGCACGTCGACACCACCGTTGCGCTTGTCGTAGATGAACATCGACAGGCCGCGGCCGTCCTTCGTGCCTTCCTCTGAGCGGGCCAGCACGAGGTGGATGTCGCTATCGCCATTGGTGATGAAGCGCTTCACACCGTTCAGGCGCCAGCAGTTCTCCTTCTCATCGAAGGTAGCCTTCAGCATCACGCGCTGCAGGTCGGAACCGGCATCGGGCTCGGTGAGGTCCATCGACATGCCTTCGCCCTCGCAGACGCGGGGGATGTACTTCTGGCGCTGCTCCTCAGAGCCGAACTCATAGAGCGTGTCGATACAGCTCTGCAAGCTCCAGATGTTCTGGAAACCGGCATCGGCAGCCGAGATGACTTCAGAGAGCATCGAGAACACTGCGTTCGGCAGGTTCAGACCGCCGTAGCGGCGAGGCATCGAAACGCCCCAGAGGCCAGCCTTGCGCGTGGCATCGAGGTTTTCGAAAGTCTTGCTTGCATAAATCATACGGCCGTTCTCAAGGTGCGGACCTTCGAGGTCGACGCTCTCCGAGTTCGGAGCAATGATGTTGGCAGCCACGTCGCCTCAGCTCAACGATACGAGCCATCAGGGGGTGGTTCAAGTAGAACCCGATCTCAGGATGATCGCTATAATAGTTTGCCATAATTATTCTTTGTTTTCTTGGTTCTTCTTATAAATTCTTCTTCCTATTCTTGTGCCGGCTACTGTACCACAAATAAAAGCACAGAAGTTCACTAAAGCAGCAACTTTAAAATTGCCTTCCGTACTAAGGTAATAGGATACAGCAAGCAGTACAATAGCACAAAAAAGAAGGAAATATTCTAATGCTTTCATCTTACTTCGAGTTCTGCTTATAATACTTAATCAGTTTGGGAACAACTTCTTCTACAGTACCCACAATCACGTAGTCAGCAATCTTGTTGATGGGTGCATCGGGATCACTGTTGATAGAGATGATGATGCCCGAATCCTGCATACCGGCGATGTGCTGAATCTGACCAGAGATACCACAGGCGATGTATACCTTCGGATGAACGGTTACACCAGTCTGACCAATCTGGCGGTCGTGGTCGAGCCAACCAGCATCAACGGCAGCGCGGCTTCCACCCACCTCACCATGAAGCACCTTAGCCAACTGGAACAGCATGTCGAAGTTCTCCTTCGAGCCCATGCCATAACCGCCGGCCACAACGATAGGAGCACCCTTTAGGTTGTGCTTGGCAGCTTCCACGTGGTGGTCCAGCACCTTCACAACGAAAGCCTCTGGGCTCACATACTTCGAAACCTCGGGATAGACCACTTCCTTCTTGCACTCGCCCTCGTAGAGAGCCTTCTGCATGACGCCCGAACGTACGGTTGCCATCTGAGGACGGTGGTCGGGGTTCACGATCGTTGCCACGATGTTGCCACCGAAGGCGGGACGAATCTGATAAAGCAGGTTCTCGTAGGTCTTGCCTGCCTTCTTGTCCTCATACGGACCAATCTCGAGTTCGGTGCAGTCGGCAGTCAGACCAGAGGTCAGCGATGACGACACACGTGGACCGAGGTCGCGGCCGATGACCGTAGCACCCATCAGGCAAATCTGCGGCTGTTCCTCCTTGAAGAGGTTCACCATGATATCAGTGTGAGGAGCCGACGTGTAGGGGAACAGTCCCTCACCGTCGAAGACAAACAGCTTGTCGACGCCGTAGGGCAGAATCTGGTCTTCCACCTTACCCATAATGCCTGTGCCGGCCACCACTGCGTGGAGTTCCACTCCGAGTTCATTGGCGAGCTTGCGACCCTTGGTCAGCAGCTCTTGAGATACTTCCTGTACGTGAGTACCTTCTATTTCGCAATATACAAATACGTTGTTCATATCTCTTTAACCAATAATCTTCTCGTCCAACAATTCTTTGATCATACCCTCGACATCAGCATCAGAAGCCGTCAAAGTCTTCGACTCCTTAGCTTGGAACACGATGTTCTTCACGGCCTTCACCTTCGTGGGCGAGCCGGCCAGACCACACTGGTTTACATCGCCATCGACGTCGGCCACCGACCACTGGTTCAGCGTCAGTTCTGGACGCTCGTCGTACAAGTAGTCGTAGGCAGTGCCCTCGGCGGGACGCTCCATGGGGCATGTGGCGCGCTTGTACTTCATCACCAGCTTGGCGTTCTGCGGGCGGCAGGGAGCAGCGCTTCCGTTCACCGTGACTACGACGGGCAGCGGAGCCTCGACGGTCTCCACGCCACCATCGATGACACGCTTGATAGTAGCTTTGCCATCCTCGACGCTGAGAATCTCTTCGGCATAAGTGACCTGGTTGAGTCCCAGCTTCTGAGCCACCTGCGGACCCACCTGAGCCGTGTCGCCATCGATGGCCTGACGACCGCCAATGACCATGTCGACGTCGCCAATCTTCTTGATGGCGGTTGCCAGCGCATAGGAAGTGGCCAGCGTGTCGGCACCGGCGAAGAGTCGGTCGGTCAGCAGCCAACCCGTGTCGGCACCACGATAAAGACCTTGACGAATGATTTCACCTGCACGCGGAGGACCCATCGTGAGGATTCCTACTGTAGAGCCCGGATGCTGTTCTTTCAAGCGGAGAGCCTGCTCCAGGGCGTTCAAATCTTCTGGGTTGAAGATGGCGGGCAGGGCAGCGCGGTTGACGGTACCTTCGGCTGTCATTGCGTCCTTACCCACATTTCGGGTGTCTGGCACTTGCTTGGCCAGCACAACAATTTTTAATGCCATATAAAAATATGATTGGTTGTTTATTATCTGCTTATTTTACAAAAGCGTTGCAAAATTACACTTTTTTCGCCTGCTGACCAAATGAAACCCCAAAAAACGAACGAAAATAAAGCGATTGTGCACATTTTTAAGCGATTGTGCAGAATTTTTCGAAGAAAAAATGTAATTTTGCAAGACAAAACAACAAACCAACAAAACTACCAAAGGACATGAAGAAAATCAGAGCAGCCGTAGTGGGCTACGGCAACATCGGGCGCTTCACGGTGGAAGCACTGGAGACAGCCCCCGACTTCGAGATTGCAGGCATCGTGCGTCGTCAGGGTGCTCAGAACAAGCCGCTGGAACTGACTCCCTACGAGGTGGTGAGCGACATCCGCGAGCTGAAGGACGTGCAGGTGGCCATCCTCGCCACGCCCACCCGTTCGTGCGAGGAGTATGCCAAGCAGATTCTGCCGCTGGGCATCAACACCGTCGACTCGTTCGACATCCATACCAACATTCGCGGCTACCGCGAGCGCCTCATGGAGCTCAACAAACAGACGGGCACCGTCTCCGTGATTGCCGCCGGATGGGATCCGGGCTCCGACAGCATCGTGCGCACCCTCATGCAGAGCCTCGCCCCGAAGGGTCTCTCGTACACCAACTTCGGCCCGGGCATGTCGATGGGCCACAGCGTCTGCGTGCGCTCGAAGGAAGGCGTGAAGAACGCCCTTTCCGTCACCATCCCCCTGGGCGAGGGCATCCATCGCCGCATGGTCTATGTAGAACTGGAGCCGGGTGCCGAACTCTCCGACGTGACCAAGGCCATCAAGGCCGACCCCTACTTCGCCAACGACGAAACGCATGTCTTTGCCGTTGAGAGCGTCGACGACGTGCGCGACATGGGTCACGGCGTGAACCTCGTGCGCAAGGGCGTCAGCGGAAAGACGCAGAACCAGCGCTTCGAGTTCAATATGCAGATTAACAACCCCGCGCTGACGGCTCAGGTGCTTGTCAACGTGGCTCGCGCCTCGCTGCGCCAGCAGCCCGGCTGCTACACGATGGTCGAGCTGCCCGTCATCGACATGCTGCCCGGCGACCGTGCCGATCTCATCGAACACCTCGTCTAAAGGCTGCAGAGCCTTGTCCCGTTTTATGTACCAGCGTGTGGTAATCTCTTTACTACGGCGTGGTAAACGCTTTACCAGCACGTGGTAAAGTCTTTACCAGCGCTTGGTAAAAGTATTACCACGCGCTGGTATTCAATCTGGTAATGTTTAACTGATCAAGAAAACGATGTTCTCAATACTTCGAAAAGTGCTTCTGGCAGCGGCTTTGCTGCCTGTTTCGATGGTGGCCCAGACGGGGTTCGACGACCTGCCAGACCCTACGGCACCGACCGCTCAGCCCACGGGCGTGGGCGACGCACTGCCCACTGCCATCGACCACACACCCGACTCCATTGCGAAGGCACTGATGTCGCGCCCGGCACCGGGCACCACGCGTCAGGGCACGAACCCCGTGCTGTTCCTCATCGGCAATTCCACCATGCGCAACGGCACGCGCGGCGACGGCTCCAACGGCCAGTGGGGCTGGGGATTCTATGCCTCGCAGTTCTTCGACGGAAGGAAAATATCGGTTGAAAATCAGGCGCTGGGCGGAATGTCCACGCGCACGTTCTACACCGACCTGTGGCCTGCTGTGCGCGACTCGCTCAAGGCAGGCGACTGGGTGCTGGTCTCCATTGGCCACAACGACGGCGGCGAGTTTTTCGACCAAAAGCGGGCGCGTGCCGTCATTCCCGGCGTTGACCCCGACACGATGGTCGTCGGCTTCAATCAGCGCACGCAGCGGCAGGACACCGTCTACAGCTACGGCAACTACATGCGCCGCTACGTCAGCGAGATACGTGCCAAGGGGGCACATCCCATCCTGATGTCGCTCACGCCGCGCGATGCCTTCGATGCTGACGGGCACATCGTGCGCAAGCCGCAGTCGGAGTGGCTGGCCGAGTTGTCGAAAGAACTCGACGTGCCCTACGTGGACTTGAACGAGATTTCCGGCCGCAAGCTCGACAGCTACAGCCACTGGAAGGAGCAGTACCACTTCTTTGGCGACCACATCCACACGTCGCACTATGGCGCGCTGATGAATGCCCGTTCGGCAGCCGAGGGTCTGATGGCCTGTCAGCATCCGTCGCTGGCTCCGCTGAAGGCCATGATGGTGGCTGAGGCTGTGCTGGCTGGTATGCCTGGAAATCCTGGCAGTTCTAAATATTCCAGAGGTGCTGGACATTCAGGTGATGCTGGCGATGCGGAGGCTTCCAAGCCTACGGTTTTCTTCACCGGCGACTCGACGGTGAAAAATTCCGACAACGACGATGATGGTATGTGGGGATGGGCCGCACTGGCAGGCGAGGTGTTCGACGAGTCGAAGATCAACCTCGTCAACGCCGCACGTGCCGGACGCTCCACGCGCTCCTACATCCGCGAGGGCCTGTGGGAAAACGTCTACAACGCGTTGCAGCCCGGCGACTACGTGCTCATCGAGTTTGGCCACAACGACATCTGCCCGATTACCGACGTGAAGGAGCGCGGCGTGATTGCAGCAACAACCGACACCTGCCACGTCTACAAGATGGAAAAGGACGGCCGCTACGAAGTAGTGTATAGCTTCGGCTGGTATCTGAAGAAGATGATCGACGACACGCGCGAACGTGGCGCCACGCCAATTCTTGTCTCGCTGACGCCGCGCAACGAGTGGCCCGGTGGGCGCATCGAGCGTCGCAACGACAGCTATGGCCGTTGGTATCGCGAGGTGGTGGAGCAGACGGGCGTTGCCTTCCTCGACCTGCACAACCTCTCGGCCGATGTGCTCGACCGCGAGTTCGCCGTGAAGCGCCTGCCCAAGAATAAGGAGAAGGCAAAGGCGCGCATCGCGAAAATCAAAGAGCGCTGCGGCAACCTCTATTTCAAGAAAGACCACACCCACGCCTCGAAGGCTGGTGCACGGCTCAACGCCCAGAGCGTTGCCCGCGGTCTGCGCATCATGCAGTCGCCACTGGCTGAATACCTGAAGTAGGAGAATCGTTGGAGAACTCGCCCCCAACGGGGGGCATGTGAACGGTTTTCAACATGAAAATCCCTTCCGCTCACCCTGAAAAACAGAGCAAAAAAAATGGGCGCCGCTGCGCCCTACCTTGTTAACCTTAAATCTAATACTATGAAAAACACACTGCAAAGATACGAATTTCTGCGACTCGTTGCAAGAAATCATGAGAAAATCAATCGGTTTTTATATTTTATTTACAAAACCAGTCTTTGAATTAACATTTACAAACAATTATTGTTAGTTTTTCGTTTTGTTTTCTTTCAAATCGAACTTTTCTGGATTAATAAAAGTAGAAAATGAAAGAGCAGGGTGGGGCATGGGCATAAAAAAAGGACTCCGCTGAGTCCCAATCTACTTAACCTTAAATCTAATACCATGAAAAACACGATGCAAAGGTAGTGATTTTTCCTATTGCACCGTGATTTTTATGCACAAATGTGCTATTTTGTGCCGTTTTCTTGATTTATATCAAGTGTGCTTACGATTTTGCATATAAATATGCTGCCTGTTCCTATGGTTGGCTGATCACGACGACGCCTGTTTGCTTCTGGCCGTCCATGAGGATGCGCAGCGGGACGGGTAGCTGCACGTGGCGCAGGTGGGCGGTCTCGGTCTGGGCCGGCAGCGCGTCGAGCATGTCGCGTCGGAAGAAGCTGGCCTCGTCGCCATAGGCAATGGTGAAGTAGCCCACGCCCAGCGAGGTGAGGTTCTGGAAGAAGTGGGTGCCCTGCGAGGGGTCTATGCGATAGTTGGGCAGGCCCACCTCTACGATGATGCGCGCGCAGGAGATGTGGGGCCACTTCACGGGAATGCCCAGCCAGGGGTCGCTTGAGCCCCACCGGCCTGGCCCCACGAGCACGTAGCCGCGGCCGTCTTTGGCGAAGTGGCTGTTGAGTTGCTCGAGTTCGAGGGCGATGGCAGGGTTGTCGGCGCCGTTGAAGTTGTCGCCAGCCTTTACGTAGACCACGTCGCTGACGTCGTCGATGATGCCGTGGCCCAGTGCCTTGTCGGTGCGCAGCAGGCATTGGCTGTCGTCGATGGCAGCCAGGTCTTCGTCGACCGACTGCATGGCGTCGACTATGGGCCGTATCTGCAGCAGGTAGAACTGGTGGTGGCCGCTGGCAACGTCGAGGTTGCAGGCAAACTCAATCTCCACCGGCCGCTTCATGGCGTCGGCACCATAGCGCATGGCCATCTGCATGATTTCGGGCAGCGGCATGACGCCCTGGCGCAACACGCCGCCGAAGGTGATGACCTTCCGGCCACCGTCGTAGATGCCCTCGCGCATGATGTTGTCGTAGGGGTCGTAGGTGGAGGCGATGCCGCGCAGCGTGCCGTCGCGCTCGGCCTCTTTCACGCGCAGGTTTAGGATGTTGAATCCCTCGTCCACCTTGAAGTCGCGCGTCACGTCGGCACAGTCGAGGGCGTAGAAACGCGTCTGCGTCTGTCGGAGGGCGATGTCGAGGTCGCTGGTCTGCAGCACCTGATTGGGGTGGTAGGGCGACACGCGCAGGGTTTGTCCGCCGTCAACGATGTACTTGCCCAGTCCGAGTGCCAGTTGGGCAATGCCCTCCTCGGCCCGTTCGTCGCCGATGGGGTAGTAGTTGAGCGACCGCATCACACCCGAGAACGTCGGGTAGTAGCGGCTGCCGTGCTGCTGTCCGGCCACTTCCTGCAGGATGACGGCCATCTTCTCCTGGTCGATGACGTTCGACGTGGCCATCATATAGGCCTTCGAGTCGCGGTAGTAGACCGATGCATAGACGCTCTTGATGGCTGCTGCAAGCATCTGCACCATCTGGAAGCGGTCGTCGATCCAGGGTATCATGTAGGTGGAATAGACACCGGCGAAAGGCTGGTAGTGGGCATCTTCGAGCAGCGAACTGGAGCGCACGGCGATGGGCGTGTGGGTGGCCTCGAAGAAGGCGTAGAAGTCGTGAATGAAATTGTCGGGCAACTGAGCCTGCAGGAAGTGCTGCAGGATTTTCTCGTCGGGCGCGTCGCTCAGAGCGATGGGGTAGAGGTTGTTCTGCTCCATGAACTGGTCGAAAATGTCGGTGCAGAGCACCACCGTCTTCGGTATCTGCACGCTCACGTCGGCAAACTGTCCGAGGTCGGGGTGGCGCTTCACCACGCTGTCGAGGAAAGCCAGGCCGCGCCCCTTGCCGCCCAGTGAGCCATCGCCGATGCGGGCAAAGTGGGCATACTTGTCGAAGCGTCCGCGGTCGAAGACAGCCACGACGCCCTGGTTCTTCATGTGGCGGTATTGCACGATGGCGTCGAAGATAATCTGGCGGTGGGCATCCACGTCCTGCAGTTTCTTCCACGTCACCGTCTTCAGGAACTGCGACACGGGGAAGATGGCGCGTGCTGTCAGCCAGCGGCTCATGTGGTTGCGCGAGATGTGGTAGAGCATGGAGTCGTTCGGAATCTTGAAGATGATGTCCTGCAACTCTTTCAGGTTGCTGACCCGTGCTATCTCCTCTCCCTTCACCTTGAGGTGTTGCTGTCCGTCAGGACAGGTGGGCGGCTTGCGGAAGATGAAGTCGCCGAAGCCCATGTGCTCCTCCAGCAGGTGGCGCAGGTCGAGACTCATCATCTTCGAATTCTTATCGACAAAATGGAAGCCCTCGGCTTCGGCCATCTGGCGGTTGTCGCTCTCCGAACTCTCCAGGATGAGCGGCAGGAATTCGTTGTCGGCCCTGATGGCGCGCAGCAGCTTCAGGCCAGCCTCGGGGTCTTTCTCCATGCCCGACATTCCTTCGCCCGAGCGCGACGGGCTGTCGGTGGTCTTCATCGGGAAACGCACGTCGCTGATGACGCCCAGCACGTTGTCGTGGAACCGCTCGTAGATGGCCCATGCCTCCTCGTAGCTGCGCGCCAGCACAACCTTGGGCCGTCCCCTCATGCGCAGCGTGGCGGCGTGCGGGTTCAGGGCCTCGGTCGAGAAGCGCTGGCTCTGAATGAGCAGGTAGTTGTAAAGGTTGGGCAGAATGCTGGAGTAGAAGCGGATGCTGTCCTCCACCAGCAGGATGAGCTGCACGCCGGCCTCCTCGATGTCGTGCTCCAGATTCATGCGGTCTTCGATGAGCTTGATGATGGAGAGGATGAGGTTGGTGTTGCCCAGCCAGCAGAACACGTAGTCGAACATCGAGAGGTCTTCGTCCTGCATGCGGCGCGTGATGCCGTGGGAGAAGGGTGTCAGCACGACGCAGCGTACGTCGGGCTGCTCTTGTTTGATTTGGCGGGCTACCGAGAAGGCGTCGTTGTCGGCGTTGCCGGGCATGGTGATGACCAGGTCGATGTTCATCGTGAGCATCACATCGTGGGCTTCCTCGATGGTCGACACCTGCGTGAACGACGGCGGATAGCGTAGTCCGAGCGCCATGTATTCGTTGTAGATTTTCTCTTCAATGCGCCCGTCGTCCTCCAGCATGAAGGCGTCGTAGGGGTTGGCCACGATGAGCACGTTGTAGATGCGGCGCATCATGAGGTTGACGAATGTCACGTCCTTGAGCAGAAACTTGCTCCATTGTTGCGGTATGTTGTTCTCCATTGTTCTGCGTTGTTATGTCAGAGTAGGGGGGCGAGCAGCCGCACGAGCGACTCCCACAGGCGCTGCCAGAACGGGCGTTGGCTGTGGGCATCCTGCTCGCCGACGCGCGTGCAGTGGGCCTCGTCGTCCAAGAACACTTGCTTCAGGCGCAGGGCCACGTCGCGGTCGTAGAAGAAGATGTTGGCTTCAAAATTGTTCTCAAACGAGCGGAAGTCGATGTTGGTGGAGCCGCAGGTGGCCAGCGAGTCGTCGCAGACGAGCAGCTTCGAATGGTTGAAGCACGGCTCGTAGAGCAGAATCTGCACACCCGACTCGACAATTTCGCTCAGATAGGAGCGCGAGGCCCATTCCACCAACTTCGAGTCAACGTGGCGCGGCACCATCAGGCGCACGTCGACACCCGCCAGGGCTGCTGTGCGCATGGCGAAGAGAATGGGTTCGGTGGGCAGGAAATAAGGCGTTTCCATGTAGACATACTCGCGGGCTTCGAGCAGAATGCGCACGTAGCCCTGCATGATGTCTGCCCAGGGCGACGTTGGATTGCTCGTCACCACTTGTGCCAGCCTTGCCGGAGCGGTGACTGACTTGTCGGCCAGGCCGGGGTAGTACTTGCGTCCGCTGATGAGTGTGCGGTCGACGAAGTACCAGTCTACCAGGAAGGCGCGCTGCACGCCGTACACCACGCCTCCCACCACGCGCAGGTGGGTGTCGCGCCAGGGCTTCACGTAGCGCATGGCGATGTTCATGCCGCCGATGAAAGCCTCCTGGCCGTCTACGACGCACA
The DNA here is from genome assembly GCA_902781315.1 of uncultured Prevotellaceae bacterium. Lineage (GTDB taxonomy): Bacteria > Bacteroidota > Bacteroidia > Bacteroidales > Bacteroidaceae > Prevotella. The sequence goes on along the minus strand of CACZIT010000044.1, from coordinate 25,090 downwards.
GTTTGCGGTGGTTGCGGTAGTTGATTTTGCTGGTGAAGGCAGGGAAATGCACTGGCATGAAACCGCGCACGTCGATGCCGGCCTGGCGCATGCGTTCGAAGAATGCCGAAGGCACGCGCCAGCAGCCCACGTCGTCGTAGATGAGGCGCACTTCGACGCCTTCGCGGGCACGGTCGATGAGGGCATCGCTGACGAGGCGGCCCAGCGGGTCGTCTTCAATGATGTAAGTGTCCAGATGAATGTGGTGGCGGGCACGGCCGATGGCCCCAAGCAGGGCAAGGAAGAAGTCGTGGCCGCCGGTGTAGATGTCTACGTTGTTGCCCTTGAAGGGCAGCGCCCAGTTCTCGTTGATGAACTGCTGAATGAGTGTCCTGTGGGCATCAGGCAGCGTCAGGTCCTTCTGCTCGGCAAACTCCAGCATCGACCGCTTTGTCAGCTGGTCCATGCTCTGCTGGCTGATGAGGCGCTCCTTGCGCGTGTTTTGGCCGAAGAAGATGTAGAGGATGAGGCCCACCACGGGCATGAACGTCAGCACAAGAATCCACGCCATGGCCTTTGCGGGCTGACGGTTGTCCATCAGGATGGTGACCATGGTGCCTACGACAAGCAGGGCGTAGACAGAGAGGAATATCCAGTGCAGGTAGTTCAATTGTTAGTTGAGAGTTTAGAGTTGAGAGTTTAGAGTTTTTTCTCCGCTTCGCTGCGAATGCGCCCCTACGGGTCGAGCGGAGGGCTTAGAGGATGATGTTGCTTCCCAGTTTGCGGGCGAGGGCATTACGCATCTCCGACGCGTCCTTGAACTCGTTCATGAGTTCCTGCAGACGGTTGGCATCGCCCGTGACGGCGGAAATCTCGCGGCGGATGTCCTTTAGCCGGCGCTCCAGCAAGTCCATGCGGAGGTCTAGCGCCAGATGCTGGGCTCGCTGGCGCAGCGTCTCCACGTCGTTGCGCGGCTGCTGGCTGTCGGCCAGTGGAATCTTGTCGACGGCCATGTCGGCGGCCATGCGGCTGATGTTGATGTCCTCGTGGTTGATGAAGTATGGCTCGGCGCGGAATCCCGGCTCGCCACTGTGGGCAACGGCTTCCTTGAGCACTTGGCTGTAGAGTGGGTTGCTGAACTGCAGGCCGTCGGCAGCCATGTTGTAGTGGAAGAACTGGGCAATGGTCAGGTTGTAAAGGTTGCCCTCGTCGTCTTCCACATTCTCCAAGATCACCGTCTCGCCGTGGCGCACCACGAGCTGCACGATCATCTGTTCGACGGGCGAGGCAGCCTGTGTCCTGCGGGGCGTCTCCACGGGTGCAGGCTGGCTGACGGGTGCTGGCTGAGGCTGCGCCTCTGCGCCCTGTTGCTGTTGGCCGCTGCCTCTCCTGTCGCGAATGAACTTGTTCATCTGGTTGATGAGCGTTCCCTCGGCAATGCCCATGCGCTGCGAGCAATCGTGCAGATAGGTATCGCGCAGGATGGGGTTCACCACCATCGAGATACTCTCCACGATACTGTTGATGGCCTGGCTGCGCTTCAGCGGGTCGCGTTCGTTCTTCAGCAGCAGGTCGGTCTTGAACTGTATGAAGTCGCGCTGATGTTCCTCCAGATACTGGCGGAAGTCGCTGGCCGTATGCTTGCGGGCAAATGAGTCAGGGTCGTCGCCGTCGGGCAGCAACAGAACCTTCAGGTTCATGCCCTCGCTGAGCAGCATGTCCGTGCCGCGCAGGGCAGCGTGGATGCCGGCAGCGTCGCCGTCGTAAAGCAGTACGATGTTCGACGTGAAGCGGTGCAGGATGTGTATCTGGTGTGTGGAGAGCGCTGTGCCCGAGTTGGCCACCACGTTCTCGATGCCTGCCTGATGCATGGCGATGACGTCGGTGTAGCCCTCCACCATGTACACGCAGTCCTCCTTGGCGATGGCGCGCTTGGCCTGATAGAGACCGTACAACTCGCGGTCCTTGTGGTATATCTCCGAGTCGGGCGAGTTCACGTACTTCTGCTGCACGCCCTTCGTGGCAGCATCCAGCTTGCGGCCACCGAAGCCCACCACCTTGCCGCTTACGCCTATCCATGGGAAGATGACGCGACCGGCATAGCGGTCAATGAGTTCGCCGCGGTCGTTCTTGTAGCAGATGCCCACCTTCTCGATGTACTCCTCCTTGTAACCCTTCTGCAGCGCCGTGCGGGCAAAGGCGTAGCGGTCGTTCAGGTCGAAGCCCAGCTGGAACTTGCGGATGATGTCGTCGCGAATGCCGCGCTGGCGGAAGTACTGCATGCCGATGGCCACGCCGTCGGGGTGCTTGTGCAGCGTGTCCTCGAAGTACTTCATTGCATATTCGTTCACGATGAACATCGATTCCCTCTCGCTCTGCTCGCGCTTCTCCTCGTCGCTCAGTTCGCGCTCCTTAATCTCGATATGGTATTTGTTGGCCAGCCAGCGCAGCGCCTCGGGATAGGTCATCTGCTCGTGTTCCATAATGAAGTTCACGGGAGGGCCACCCTTGCCACAGCCGAAGCAGTGGCAGGTGTTGCGGGCCGGTGACACCATGAACGACGGTGTCCGTTCGTTGTGGAACGGACACAATCCTTTATAGTTGGCGCCGCTCTTCCTGAGCGTCACAAACTCCGACACCACCTCCACGATGTTGGCAGCGTCCTTAATCTTTTCAACAGTTTCTCGGTCAATGATTGCCATACTCGCTTGCAAATTTACAAGTTTTTTCCCAAAAAAGAAAAGAAATCGTTTTTCTTTTTGTATTTCGCTCACTTATTCGTATCTTTGCCAACGAAATCTATTAATAGCAGAGATAATCAAAAAAGAGTAGGGCGGCAACATCACGTCGCGACCCCACCAATCTTCATGCTGCTAAAGTTATGGAACTTAATAGCTTTTTTCACTAAAAACAAATATACCGTGGCGCGCTTCGCCACTTTTTGTGCATATTCTATTTCCCTAGAATGATGTTCACCAGTTCTGTTACGTCGGCTATCGACGTGGTACCGTCGTTGTTCACGTCGGCATTCTCCTCGCTGAAAGTATCAGCGTTCTTACCTAAGATACGGTTCACCACCGCCGTCACGTCGGCAATGGTCACCACGCCATCCAGATTAGCATCGCCAGGCAGCCAACTGTCTATGGCGATCATCGGCCGCCCTGAGTTTGATGTCAGATAGCAGCGGAAGCCCCTCAGTTGTTCGTCACCCTCACGAGCCTCTGTCCAGCGGCCGTTTTCCAGTATCCAGTCGCCTGCCGACAGGGTCACGGGCACAAACGTTCCTTGTATCATACCGCCGTCGTAGCTCACCTGACGTCCGGCACCCAGTTGCACACCAGCCCCGCTAAAGACGAAAGGCACGTCCACATCCAGTGTCGGCCTGATCAGGTAGGGTGTGCCAGCAGTAATACTGCTCACGCCCGACGACGAGAACCTCACGATGCCATCGCTCTTCGAGACGTAACGGGCCAGCTTCGTGCCTTCGCCGAACACCCGCTCCAGCTCGCTTTTCGATACGTTGAACGGCAGGCAGATTGTGCTCCATTCGTCAGCTTTTGCCGTACGGCGGAGCACCACGTTCAGTCCCGTATTGATTGTCAACGGCAGTTCTGCACCCTCGTCCAGATAGCAGTTGTTCTTGTTCTTCGAGGCAAACGTCGTCTGCAGGTAGGACAAATGCTCACTGATGAACGACTTCAGCTGGCTCACGTACTGCGCATAGTTCGAATAGCTGTGATAGCGGTCGAAGTTGGCCAAGCTGCTCCTGCTGATGGGCCACAGTTGGTAGTTCTTTGCCTGCGACTGGCTCAGCAAAGCGGCCAGGCTGTCCACCTTTGCCAGCAGAAACTCCTCCAGTCCCTCGCTGAGCAGCAGGTTCAGCCTCATCGTCACCGCGTTGGCAAACCACGGCTCCTCCCACAGCCTGCGCGTCAGAGCTGTCAGCGGGCGCAGGTTCTGATAGCCGGGGATGGCTGTCTTCACGCCGATGAGCTCCTGCGTCAGATCCACCTCGCTGTTATTATTCCAGCCGAGGTCCTCGTCCCACAGCGGACCGAAGCACAGCGGGCCGTCCTGCTCCATATAGGCCTTGACGCTGTAGAGCGCATCCCAGTTGCCTGTCACCTCCGAGGCCACATACCAGTTTACCAGCGTGGCCGTGTCCACTTTCGCGCGGTAACCCTCTCGCGGGTCGCTGTAGTTGCTGCCCAGCAAGCGCTGGCGCGTGTCGCCGATGTAGCTTTCAGCGTATGCCTCCTGCTCGGCGGTCAGCAGGTCGGTATCCGGACTTTTGATGTCTATCCATCCGTACTTGCCCTGAAAGTGTGGCTCTTCCGACTTATCGGCAGCCTGCGAAAACTCCAGCAGGAAACCCGTCGTGTCGTTCACCTCCACGCGCTTGTTGTCAACGTTCACGTGGTCGCTAATCTGGTAGGTACCACGGTAAGAGCCGTTCAGGTAGAGGTCGACGAAGCGGGCGGCGGGGCAGAAGGGAAGTCCCACGAAGAGTCCCAACTCGCGGGTGAGGGCATTGCGCATGAGCGACTTGTCGCCGGCGTTGGCCAGCAGCGTCCACGACTTGTTCTTCGCAAAGCCCTTGCCCAGAAACTTCGTGCTCTCGGCAAACTTCAGCCGGTAGGGCTTCTTGTCAGAGTTCTCCCAGGTGGAGTTGCCGCGACCGCGGATGCTCGTACCCTCGTAGGTAGCGACGGAGTCGCCGTCGACGTATACCAGCGTGCTCAGCACGTAGGTGTCCTTCGACGTGATGGCCTGGCCGCCCTCCGTGTTGATGTGCAAGGCTGGCAGGTTGGTGGGCTGTTCGTAGATTTGCGCCTCGGCCGTGAGCGTGTAGCCCAAGGCGAATGCGCCGGCAGCGGCGCATAGCAATGTGTGTAGGAATGATTTCATTGTTGTTGTTCTTCTGAAAAAAGAAAAGCGTTGCCAATTCCAGCTTCGGAGGTGCTGGCAGTGGCAACGCTTAGTCTTAGCATTTTCTATGGTGCGTGGTGCGTATTACTTCACAACGAACTTACGACCATTCACGATGTAGATGCCCTTCTTCAGGCTGTTCAGGTTGCCCTGACCGCCAATCTTCTGGCCGTTCATCGTGTAGACGCTGTTGTCCTCGATGGCCTGGCTTTGAGGCACTTCCATGCCCTCAATGTCGATGGCGGTGATCTCTCCGAACTCATCCTCGATGCCGAAGGTCACGTTCTTGGCATTACCTGTAGCGTCTTTCGGTGCATGGAGGTAGGCATAAGTACCCCAAATCATGTAGCCTTCATCAGCAGTTTTCACGTTGGCACCATGTCCGCTCTCGCCAGCAGTCTCATCCCATTTCCAAATTTTGATGGGGTGTTCGCCGTCAAGGTGGTACAGGCCACCCTGTCTGAACTGCCAATAGTCTTCGCTACCCCCAGTTATTGTTTCAACAGGAATAGCTTTGAAATAGAAGGTTCCCTCGAAGGTAATGCCATCCTTTGTGACAGGTACTATTTCTGGCAAACCGCTGGCTTCATCTTTGGTGATACCAGGAAGAGCATAGATAGGTCCGTCGATAGTCACTGTGTGATTCTGACCGCCATTACCAACTTCCATAGTATGCTTTTCCCCAGCAGGCACAAAGGGAGCGGTAGTCACCTTCACAATATAAGGTCTACCCTTGTGCAACGCTGTCACATCGCTAAGGGCGTCAAGGTCGACAGGTTTGAAAACGATAACCTTCCAGGCACCATCAGTAACTTTCTCCAACTCGCTCAGCATGCAATCGTTGCCGAAGGCTTGACGCACCTGATAGCCGGTCATGTCAATAGGCAGACAGATAGGGTTGAATTTTCCCGTTTCCTTTGCAAATGTGCGATTATAATAAACCGTTGCGGGATATTCATATTTTCCGTTAAACTGAGTGTGCTCGTAGGGATCACCTTGTGACCATACCGTTTCACCGTTCTCTATATATGGGACAGAGGTTTTCTCACACCAGTCTTCATCGATGAAAAGAGCTTGCTTACCATTGGCATAGAGGTGTACATTACCAATAACAGTCCAACCTATAGCCTGCTGCTGTTCGATACCAATGGTGATATCTGCAGCACCACTGATCTCAACGAAGAAGGTAAGAACATACTTGTCATGGTGATCATTCATTTCCTTTCCTGCTGAGATACCACTCTGAGCCGTGATTTCATTGCTCACCGAGTTGATAGCCCTAACGGGAAGCCGTTGGATAGAAATATCCTTCACTTTCTTGGTTTCTCCATCAGCTTCATAAATGAAAATGGGATTTCCATCTTCATCTTTCATCATTTTTCCATCATCATCAACTTGATATTGATACTCTACACGTTTGACCACGAAATAAGATACTCCGTTATTGGTTGTTCCACTTTCGCCGTCATGGTAAAGAGCTTGTGCTGTCAGTTTATACAAACCGTCGGTCAAATTAGGAATATTGGAGCCACTTAAAGTCTGAGAAAGGGCAATGGCTTCGTTGTAGATTTCAGCCTTGTAGTATTGGCCATATTTTGCACGAAGAGTTTCACGTGATATTCCATATTGTAATGAAGAGGATCCAGTGACATTATTACCGACTTTACCATATGCAATCACGGTGTTATCATCAGGAAGGTTTACACCATTACACATCAAGTTTTGATTGCGCTGATGCCAATGTGGAGTACCTGTAAGAGTCCATGAGTCTTCTTGGTTGTCAAGTTTGTTCCACGTCGTACCATCCCATGTTCCCCATTGCCAATAAGTGTAGTCCTTATTGTCACGGCCAAACTCAGCATCCTGCACAAACACACCGAGGTCTACCTCACCCCAGGTGACGTCTTGCATGGCCTTGCTATAGTCTTCCTCTGATACAATAACCCATTTGGTCGCGTTATTATTACTGGTAACATTATTTCCTGCTTGCTTTACAACCAAGCCATTGTCGTTGATACCAACCCAATAGCTATTATTATTGTCATTTTCATCTCTGTTAACGAGAGTGTAGGTTGTGACTTCTACGGTATGTGCAGTAGTTTCATTGGTATAAATAGGCTTGCCCGTATCATCAACACCTGTCTGAACACGGAATCTGATATTACGCTTAGTTGAAGTTCCTTTATAGAATTGCCAATTCACATAGTTTCGGGCAGAACTAGAAGTAGATGACGTTGCACCTCGATCAAGGTGGACATATCTATTATTGTCATGACCATTGAATCCCATTCTGTCTCCTTGTGTGGCTGCACCACCTTTATTATCAACTCGCGTCACAACTTGGTAATAGTCGGTTTTCCCCCTTTCGGTGCTCTTGAAAATCTGCATTCTCATGCCTACAGATGACAACACGCCTTGAACACCGAAGTCGCCACCCGATGATATGTATTTTTCAGGTGATGACGCATCTAATGTTTCCTTAAACTGCAGAAAATATACATATCCGCCATTGGCACAGGATGCAACGGCATCCTCAAGAGTAGTTCCTGTCCATACTACCTGACCTGTGTTCAAGTCGATTTGCTGTGCCTTGCCACTCTGCGAAGCAAATAGACCTGCCAGCACAAAAATTACTGAAAGTAAAATATTCTTTTTCATTGTTTTTTCTCCTTTCTTTTAATTAATCGTCCCACATTCCGTTACTATTACCAGAATCCCAGATGTTCTTGGCACCCTTGCCGTCGTCATCAGCACCACCATCATAGTCACCTTCATGGATGTCGATAATCTCGCCATCACCACCAGTCCATTTGGAAGGCCCATTCATCACCCCTTCAGACTGCACCTGTACGATTTCAGTCAAGGGAGTCACGTAGAGAAGCTTCAAATTCTCATTCTCTTGTTTACGCATAATCGAATTATTTTTATTATTACATTAATGATTATTTTATATTTGTTTCGGATAATGAAGTAAAAGGCTGCAGGGCCTTGTGGGGTGGGGGAATAAACACACCGTCAGGGCGGAGACAATACATTGTCCCTGCCCGTCACAATGACGGCTCTATGTAGACTCATCGCGTACATATTAATATATATACAGCAGTTGTAGCAGCAGAATCGATTATTTTATTTTATCTCTATTATATTTGTTCCGATTTTGGTATGGGGCACACACAAGCACTCCCTGTAGCATATCTTTGCAAAAGTACTAACTTTTTGCGTATACTCAAAGAAAAATTATAAGTTTTTACTTTTTTAACGCACATTTTTTCTATTATTATTACAAATCTAAGGCATTATAGTGCATAAAAGGGACAGCAAGGCGGCAGCAAGGCGGCAAAGCCGCGTGTAAGGACGCTGGCGCGTCGTGTAAGGCGGCGATGCCGCGTTGAAAGGCGCTGTCGCGCCGTGTAAGGTGCCTTCGGCACGTGTAAAAGTCCCGTAGGGACGGGATTTGGGTAGCCAGCCGTTTTAACGGCTGGTATATGGAGGTTGTAATCAGTTGCGGTGTGCCGTAGGTACATCGACATAAGAGGAATACGAGGAAAGAAACAGATCATGTCGCGTACCTAAAGGCACGCTAGCCTATAAAAAACAACGCAATACCAGCCAATGAATTGGCTGGCTATCCCTATCCCGTCCCTACGGGACTTTTACACGTGCCGAAGGCACCTTACACGGCGCATCGCGCCCTTACACGCCCGCAGGGCCTTGCACGGCACAACGTGCCCCTATCCCGTCCCTACGGGATTTTACGGCGGCAAAGCCGCCCTTACACGGCGCAACGCGCCCTTACACGCCCGAAGGGCCTTACACGGCGGCAAAGCCGCCCTTACACGGCGCAACGCGCCCTTATTGTCAAAAAAACTTGCCTGTCAACCCCCTTCTACATTTAAAAATTCTGCACCAAAAAATATTTTTCCGCAAATACGGCCGTATTTTAGCAAAGTCCCTAACAGCCTATCAATCAGCAACTTAGCTTCTCGAGACCCCCAACCCCCTATGTTAGGGGGCTCGAAACCATAGGTTTAGACCACGTAAACCATAGGTTTAGTCGATCTATCTCTATGCTCTGTATGCTCTATCTCATAGCTTTGTATCGCAAAAACCATAGGTTTAGTCGAGTCAAACCATAGGTTTAGCAGGATTCCCTTCCCTTTAGGGAGGGGTTAGGGGTAGGCTCTGGAGGGGTTAGGGGTAGGCTCCCCATTGTTTCACGCGCTAGAATGATGTTTCACGCGACCAGTTTTTTGTACGAAAAATTCAGAGAAAGGGCATGAAGGGCGTAAAGGGGAGTGGAAGGGTATTAAGGGACTTTACACAGCTGCTAAGCAGCTTTACACGGCAGCTCTGCCGCCTTCCCCCCCCCACAATAAAAAAAGGCAATGATATAGCAGATGGCACAATACCTCTACAGTAAGACCCCAACGGGGTCTCATGTACATCGCTCGAGCTTGCTCGCTTTCGTAGCACAGCGG
>CACZIT010000044.1:0-15686 GCA_902781315.1 uncultured Prevotellaceae bacterium | reverse complement strand
TGTTGTGCGACCCCATTGGGGTCGTAGCCATGTGGATGCTTTACCCCGCAGGTCAAGACCTGCGGTTACCATCGTGCGACCTCTCCGAGGTCATTGTGCAATCTGCTATATTATTCCCTAAAAAAACGCAGGGCCAGCGACATCACGTCGACAACCCTGCTTAATGCTAAGGTTACGGAGCTAAATAGCTCGCATAACTAAAATAAAAAATAACGTGGCGCGCTCGCCACAAATGTGGAAATTTTATTTTCTTAAGATTCTGTTCACCAGTGCCGTCACGTCGGCTATAGTGATTGCGCCGTCGCCGTTCATGTCGCCGATGTCGGGCAGCTTGAACTCGAGTGTCGACACGTCGGAGCTTTTATAGCCTTCGCGTATGGCACGCACGCTCACCGTAAATGTGCTGCCGAGCTTGATGATTCCGTCAGCCGACTCACCCGTGCAGTCGCCCATCGAGACCGTGTAAGCATACTTCACGTCGGGCGTAGCACACGTGCATTTCACCTGTCCGTTCTCCAACGCCAGCACGGGAGTCTCGCACTTGGGCTTGTCGCTGCTCTCTGTCTTCAGCGAATACTTGCCGCCGGTGATGGTCTCCAGTTGGTAGCGGTAGTACACCATGTCGTAGCCGCTGTTGTAGGAGTTCTCCTCAAAGAAGAAGCCAATGCGGTTCTCGCTCTGCTGAATCATCGTGGAGTAGCACGACGTCGAGCTGCTCACCTGGTATTTTCCTTCCCACGTCTTGGCGAAGTTCGCCGGTGTGTCGTAGTCGCTCTCGCTCTCCAGCGGCTTATACCAGATGGTGACGTTTCTGCGGTTTGTGGCCACCGTCTGCAGCGCCAGCTTCACTTCCGCCTGGTCGCTCTGGCGGATGGCGTCCACCAGCAGAATCTCGCCGTTGCAGGGGTTGGTGTCATCGGCATCGTAGATGCCTCCGTTCGACGATGACGGGCTTACCGTTGCCGACCAGCTGCCTTCAGCAGTTGTCTGGTTGGTATAAGTGAAGATGGTCCACTTGCGGCCCTTCGCCACGCGCGTGCTGAGCACCACGTTGCCGTTGGGCAACTCTTCACATTTACATTCGTCGGCGCTGCTCACGCAGGGTGTCGTGCTGCTGCCCAGCACTTTCCACGTCTCGCCGAAGTCGTCGGAGTACATCACGAAGTTGTAGTTCGTAGAGCCACCCGACGTGGTGCGTACGCAAACGCCCGAATAGATTCGGTAGTGAGTGCCCACCTTGATGGTCTTGCTCTGGCAGATTTTTCCCGAGGTGAAGAACAGCGACTTCGCCGTAGGTAGCAGGCCGTAGACGGCGGAGGTGATGTCGGTCGGGGCCGTCCACTGCCACTCCCCAGCCATTTCGTCGTAGGTGGCACGGGCATAGGCCATGCGGATAGGGTTGTTGCGGGTAGATGCCGTGAAGCCCACTGTTCCCGACACCAGCATCACCAGCACCTCGTTCTTTTCACGGTCGGCCACGATGGAGGCGTCGCCGTAGTACTGCGAGTCCTTGCCCGTGATGGCGTTGCTGCCGGCGATGCAGAACTCGCTGCCCCACGAGGCACCGTTGTCGGTGCTGATGCGGGCATGGATGTCAACGGCGCCGAAGCCGATGTCCATCTTTCCCTGACGATAGTCCGTCAGCGCGATGATGTCGCCGTTCACGGCCTGTGCCAATGCCGGTATGCGGTAGGGAACGCTCGACCCGGCGTTGTCGAACAGCAACTGCCTCGTGTCGTCCTCGCCAGAGGGATCGTCAGGCTCGTCGGTGCCCTGGCTGCTGCCTTCTACGGGGGTCAGCGTGGCATGGAAGGCCGGACTGTAGTCAGTCCTGATGGTGTTCGAAAAGTACATGCCGGGCTCATAACTCTGCTTGTAGACCCCAAGGCGCTGAGTCGTTGTCGAGTAGGTGGATGCAGGGCTGTTGGAGGTCACCCAGTAGAGGTAGTACTGCGTGCCGGGCTCCAGCTCTGCCCCGTCGAACGTATAGGTGGCATAGTCGTTGGCGGGCGTGGGCGCATTCGTCGAGATGGCCACCACGTTGCTGTTTGCCACGGATGTCTCGGAGGCGTTGCTCTTGCTGATAATCATATACGTCGTAGAGACACCATAGCTGGTGCCACCCGTCTTCAGGAAACCTACAAACAGGTTGAAGCTGTCCAGCCTGAATTTCTTTCCGTCGGACCGCGAGGGTGTCTTCACCCCCAGCCAGTCAACAGCCGCACCGTCGTTCGGTGTCGGCGTCAGCGCCCAGCTTACTTCCTCTGCTGAGGCGGTCGTTGCCATCAGCAAGGCAACCAGTGTCGTTATGAGCCAATAGCTTGTTTTCATTTTTTTGTGATGCTTCGCAGTGAAGCCTATCCGTTAAGCGATAGAAACGGACACACGCCTCCGTTTCTTACGAAAACGTGCATCCGTCTCTGCGTGTCGTTATTGCTTTGATGTCTGCAATTTCATATTATTCATCCCAAAGGTTCTTAGGACCGAGCCCCGAGTTGTCCTCGTCGTCACTGAAAATGTCGTTGCTCCTGGCGTCTGCATCATGATCCTGTTCTGTTTCTGATGGTACAGTAAGGAGTCGTTCGGTGACTACCTTGACAACCTCTACGTATGGCGACTGATATATATCTTTTTTCATAAGAGTCATCTTCTTTTTTCTGATTTACTATTTCAAACTGTTCTCGAAATCAACTTACTTTACAAATATTTTCTTTCCATTCATGATGTAGAGCCCCTTCGGTAAGCTGGTAAGACCATTAGAGGAAACCACACGGCCCTGAATGTCATAGACAACGCCCGTAGCAGGTGTAGTGGTCAACATTTCGCTGACGCCCGAAATCTCCTCGTCCCACAGCAGACCAAATCTTGCCATAGCATTGATAGAAGAGTTCGTCGTCTTGTACCAAGCACGGAAGGGACGTATGTTCACATACTTGTCAGTCAGGGTCTTGGAATTCCAGAAGTAGTCCTTCGAGAAGTAGAAGTTTCCGTCACCACGTACCACGGTTCCACTGAAGGTGCCATAGGAAGTGAACGAGGCGTCTTGGCCAGAGAGAGCTGCAATGTTGGAACCATTGGCAAAGTTTGCACCCAGAATGGATACGCCGAAGACAGTTCCACCTGTCACGCTGTTGTCGGTCTTTACGATGTAGGGTGTGCCGGCTGTAGCTCTGCCCATTGTTACGTTCGAGAGCACGACGTCGTAAATCTTATCATTGTTCTTATTCTTCTGGATGTTGTCAGACAACTTGAAGAACTGTACGCTCTGATCCACAGCATCGCTGGCAGTCTTCAGGTGGCCGTCGGCCGAGAGGTTCACATCGAACGGAAGTACCACTGTGACGGTCGTTGCATCCTCGTGACCTGCCACGGGAGTCACCTTACGCGTGTAGTTGGCCAGATGGGTAGAGGTGCGGAAGTTGTGTGGCGTGTAGAACGGTTGCTGGTCGATGATAGTGATGTCGGTCACGGCCACACCATTGTCACCGCCGGCAATGATACCGCCGCCAGGCATGCTCTGCGAGATGGCAAAGTTAGAAGGCATGAAGAATAGGCAGTTGTCAGCCGAGCCCAGCATGATCTCCTTCCAGGTGTTCTCGTCACCGGAGATTGACTTCAGCGACGACATGTCGACATAGAGGAGCGTACGGAAGGGATCTTCGGTGCTGTAGATACCTGTCTGCTCCTGCATCTTTGCCTTGATGGCAGCCACGACAGCCTCACCCGTGAGGTAGCCAGAGGGCTGAACGCTCGGATTGTCGCTCACTACTGAGGTCACTGTAACGCCATAGAACGTGTGATCGCTGTCCAGCTCGGTGTCTTTATTGATGGTCACGCTCTTCTGCATAGCGGCATTGTAGACAGGCACCTTCGTGTTGTCACCCTTGAAGGTCTCGGTGTAGATGGGAGTAACCTCAACGACGGGAGTTTCGTTCACCTTGATCGGCTTCACCTTTGCAGTGTAGAACGTGTAAGCAGCGTGCTTATTCTGGTTCTTTCCAGCCTCAGTCATTATACGATACAATGGCTCGTCAGCAGTATAAATATAGACTGTCTTTTCATCGCCATCAACAAGTTTAATTTCTTGGAATCCTGCTGAATTCTTATTCCACTGGTTTGTACCAACAGTAGCATTCTGAGTATATTCAATTTCAGTGAGATGACCACCGTTTTGGGTCAGAGTTTTGATATTAGAGAACTCAATCTTCGTCGTACCAGCCTGGTTGGCATCTACTTTTGCATAGGGTGCAGCATCAGAAGTCACGAGATCACCACCCTCGTAATAGCTGTCAATCAGGTAGTAGTTCGACAAACCTGTTGCCGTGCCATCGTACCAGTCAATGCGGCTCTCGTTGTAAGCATTGCGGAATACTATCTGGTGAGTTGCTCCAGAAACCTGATCATCCTCCGGACGGATGGGAACTGCAATCACCTCGCCATTGTTGAACTCGAAGTTCGATGAGGTCACCGAGACATTATCCACCGAGTTGTTGGGTTTTACTTGTGCATTGTCAGGCAGATAGCCCACCTCGAGCGTCTGCACGTTAGGATCAAGCGGTTCCAAGGTCAGGTCGACGGTGAAGCCGGCATGGCCGCCAGCCACGATGAACTTAATACCATCGTTGTTCAAGCCTGTTGCTTCAACGCTTCCTGTCGTTTTGCTTGTTGAGATGCTTGTTGTGCCAGCCACATCTGTGCCATTGGCACCATAAAGAGTTGCCTCGTAAGCCTCAGTACCAGAGACGCTGGTAATGGTTTCTTCGTAGAATGTAAGAGAGGTGGGGGCGTTTCTGTCTGTTCTTGATGCGTTCCACTGATTAGAGTAATATCTTATACCATATTGGTTTGAAGATCCTTGGTAGGTTAAATAGTGATTATCACTATTGTATGACCAAACACGTTGTGATGTATTTGCAGAAATTGTACCACCAGTGTTTCCAGCGTATAAATAATAGGTTGTAGTTCCAATAACAGTTGAAAAAACATACCCGCTACCACTGGAAGTAACGTTCCAGGCTGTTGCAGAATTAATATCAGTAGTACGAGTGACGTTTCTATTATTATTAAGTGTTATATAGTTTCCATTCCCATCACCAATTTTGTAGTTTTTCCCGGATGTTAGTGTTGTTGTCGGCTCCCACGTGGTCTCAGTGTGCCCTGCAGCCAGTTGGAAGTTAAGTTTCGCACCCGTGATGCGGAACTTAGCGGGACTCTCAATCCAATAGGTTCCAGCAGGCACATTGATTTTGCCGTTCTCAATAGACATCTCCGTAGCACCATCCTCTGCCACAATGTGTATATCTTCAAGGTCCGTGATATTTGCTTTAGTGAAAACCTTCGAACCTGTTGAGCCCGTGAATTCTCCAAGGTTCAAAATACCCGTACCAACCTGATTTTTATTGTATTTATTTGGGATTGTTGCGTCAAACGGAGTATCGATAACATAAGTCAAGCGAAACTCATTCATATTAATACACGACTGAGTATTTGTCTGAGCAAAAGTAACTTTAAAATACAGAATGTTACCAGCATTGCTCAAGGTGTGAGTGTAGATTTCAGAATTCTTACCACTAAGAGTCATACTCTCACCATCGGCAAGTGTATACTGATAAGTACTACCAGGGTTATAAGTATATCGTGTGATGACAGCTCCAGATGCGCCCGAATTATTGGCCAATGCGTCAGAAGCCTTCGTACTACGGATATCCATATAATACTCCGTGAAACGATAACCTTTCGGGGCTATAACGGCAAAACAAAGTGCATTATAATTGGCATAATTGTTATAAAACTCCAAATGGCCACTACCTGAAAATGCCATATTGTTAGCAATTGTAGCATCACCAGTAGCGAAAATACCATTACCGTCAACTTCGTTCAGTGGAGCAATCGTCTTATTGTTTGCTGTTGGGTTTGCGTTCAGGATCTGGATAGGGGCCTGATTATGACGCAAGAAACTGAACCAAGTTGCTGAAATGTTTGCCTTCAGCTGTGTACAGTTTGTATCGTCGAAGGTAATCGTGTTACCCTTTGTACCTGTTTGTGCCCTCAGTCCTAAAGGCACGAGAAGGAGGCTCAGTAGAGCCAGCGCGTAGATTTTTTTCATAACCGGTTTTGAATTTAATTTTATACTTTAGTTTATTGATGATCTTATATTTGTTTCGGCTACTGGAAAAGGCACACCGAGGTATATACCTCGCGCGTACATATAATATATTTATACTACCAATGGCAGATGAGTGGTGATTATTTTATATTATTATTATATTTGTTTCAGATCTCTGGCAGCGCGCCATAGCGCGCATACGCACACAATCGGCTACAAAGGTACTAACTTTTTATGTATCAACAAAATAATTTGACATTTTTTTAAAAGAAAAAGACAATGGATGGCGCCCTTACACGGCGCGACAGCGCCTTTCAACGCGGCATCGCCGCCTTACACGCTGCAAAAAGAATGTGGAGCTGCCTCATTTGGACTCTACCTCCTGAGACAGCTCCGATTTTAGCTAATGTTATGTAACAAATATCTGTGATACCAATGCTCACGCACTAGTGGTCGCAGCCTACCGGAATGATTGCCTTGATGGTGCTATGCACACAGGCTGACAGGGAAAACTATATCCATCAGGATAACAGATAGTTTCCTTGCTATAGGGCTATTTTTTTTGCAGTTACTAAGATACTTATGAATGTCTATTATTTTATATTTGTGCACAAAAGTACTAACTTTTTACTATACGGCCAAAGGTTTTCGGCATTTTTTCAAAAAATTTTGTTTTTTCGCTCACTTATTATTATCTTTGCAGACGAATTTGAAATAATTCGTAAATATTATTACCATGTCAACAGTAACGATTAAAGGTAAGACGTTTCGCCCGTCGATTCCTGAGAGTGAAATCCTGCAGCGGGTGAAGGCTGTTGCAGCGCGTATCAACCACGACCTGGCCGGCAAGAACCCGCTGTTCCTGGCTGTGCTCAACGGGTCGTTTATCTTTGCCGCCGACCTGATGCGCGAGATTACCATTCCCAGTGAGATTTCGTTTGTGAAGCTGGCCAGCTATGCCGGCACAACTTCGACAGGCAAGATCACGGAGGTCATCGGCATCAACGAGGACTTGTCGGGCCGCCACATCGTGATCGTGGAGGACATCGTTGACACGGGCCGCACCATGCAGCGCATGATTGAGACGCTGGGCACGCGCAATCCGGCCAGCGTACACATCTGCGCACTGCTCGTGAAACCCGAAAAGCTGGAGGTGCCGCTGAACATCGAATATGCCGCGCTGGAGATTCCCAATGACTTCATCGTGGGCTACGGCCTCGACTACGACCAGCAGGGCCGCAACCTGCGGGATATTTATACGATTGTGGAAGGCCCGCAGGGCGTGTAAGGACGCTTCGCGTCGTGTAAGGCTGCTTCGCAGCGTGTAAGGCGCCTGTCGGCGCTGTTCAAAGTCGCTTCGCGACGTTCAAGGTTCAAGGCGCCTGTCGGCGCTGTGTAAGGATGAAATATTATCATTATAACCCAAATAGAAGACAATGAAGAACATCGTGATTTTCGGTGCGCCTGGTTCCGGTAAGGGAACGCAGAGCGACAAAATGATTGAGAAGTATGGCTTCGAGCACATCTCCACGGGTGACGTGCTGCGCAGCGAGATGAAGAACGGCACTGAGCTGGGCAAGACGGCCCGCCAGTACATTGACCAGGGACAGCTGGTGCCCGACCAGCTGATCGTGGACATGCTGGCATCGGTCTACGACAAGTTCGGCAGCGACCACAAGGGCGTGATCTTCGACGGCTTCCCCCGCACCATTCCGCAGGCTGAGGCGCTGAAGGAGATGCTGGCTGAGCGCGGTCACAAGGTGGCAGCGATGATAGAGCTGGACGTGCCGGAGGACGAGCTGATGAAGCGTCTCATCCTGCGCGGAAAGCAGAGTGGTCGGTCGGACGACAACGAGGAGACGATCAAGAAGCGCCTGGACGTGTATCACAACCAGACGTCGCCGCTCATCGAGTGGTATGAGCGCGAGGGCATCCGCAACCACATCGACGGTCTGGGCGACCTCGAGCGCATCTTCGCCGATATCTGCCGCGTCATCGACGGGCTGTAGGGCGGCGGAGCCGCCGGGTAAGGCGCCTGTCGGCGCTGTTCAAAGTCGCTTCGCGACGTTCAAGGTTCAATGCGCCTTGCGGCGCTGTTCAAGGCGCCTGTCGGCGCTGTGTAAGGCCCTTCGGGCGTGTAAGGACGCTATCGCGCCGTGTAAGGCGGCATTGCCGCGTAAAGTCCCGTAGGGACGGGATTTGGATAGCCAGCCAATGAATTGGCTGGCCGCTCGGCTTTGCCGCTTTCGTAGCATAGCGGAGAAAGAACCCTTATCGCGTACCTAAAGGCACGCCTGTTTTTGTGGGGTGTTTTTTTCCTGCACACAAACGCCCCGGAGGGGCAATACCACCTAGCCCAGGGCAACGCCCTGGGGATAGGATTCGTAATCATATTTTCGCCCTACAGGGGCAAAATCGTTGTTCCACGCTGATGATACTGCCCTTTCAGGGCGCGGTTCTGATGGCGGTCTGCATACCCAGGGCGTTGCCCTGGGCTAGGTGGTGCTGCCCCTTCGGGGTGCCTTACACGTGCAGAAGGCACCTTACACGGCGCGACAGCGCCTTTCAACGCGGCATCGCCGCCTTACACGCCGCAACGCGCCCTTCCACGGCGGCCCCGCCGCCTCTACTGGATGTTGAAGCCGGTGACTTCGACGTCGGGTTGCTGGGCACGGGCGTCGCGGGGATGCCAGCTGACGCGGATGGTGCGGCGTTCGCCGGGCATCAGGTGGAAGTAGTTGTCGTCGTAGAGCACGGGCAGGACCTGTTCGCCGTCCGGGGTCTTCAGGTTGAGGCGAATCATCAGCGCGGGCTCGTGGGAGAGATTTTCCAAAGTAACAAAGTAACAAGGTGACAAGGTAACGTCTTGCTTCTCCGAAGCATTGTCGTTCTGGTACTTTGTTACTTTGTCACTTTGGTACTTTGTTACTTTGACCTTCGCGTTTGGCAGTTGGCGCAGGGCCTGATAGTTGCCGGTGTCGGTGGAGCAGACGTAGGTGTTCTGTGAGAACGGCTGGGCTCCGGGCTTGCTGACGGCTTCGAGGCGCAGGAAGTAGACGCCCTGGTAGCCCTGCGGCAGCTCTACGGGGAAGCAGCTGATGGTGGTGTCGTTGTCGGACTGGAAGGGACGGTCGTTGTGCCAGAGTTCCACGCCGTGCATGTCGAGCAGGCGGGCCACGGCGATGCCGTCGCAGCGGCCGGCCCCCGTGTTGACGACTTCCACGCTGTCGGCCAGCGGGTTCCACTGGATGTGCAACGGCTCGCAGGCTTTCTTCGTGCCGAAGTAGCCGGCAATGGGTTCGAAGTAGTAGTCGTAGGTCTGCCAGACCATGGACGGCCACGTGGGATGGCTCATCCAGATGAGCAGTCCCTGGCGTTCGTGGTTTGCACTCTCGTACATGGCGCGATAGCCGTCGTAGTTGAGCCACTGGGCAAGGGTGGTGAACTCGCGGGCGTCCTTCGGTTCGCCAAAGGCGCGGGCAATCATATCGTTGAACGAGGCGCCGCGTTGGGCTCCCTGGAGGGTGAAGTCGTGCTGTCCCCAGTAGTGGCTCTGCGGCCAGAGGTGCTCAGGACGCAGTGTGCGGCTGAGTCCTTCGAAGGTCATGATGTTGGGCATGCCGCGTTCGGTGTGGAGCTTGCCAGACAGCCGCTGGTAGTACTCCTTGGCGGGGATGGCCCAGTAAGGGCCGTGGCCACTCACGCCATCGTCGGCAGAGGAGGAGATGTAGAGTTGAGAGTTGAGAGTCGCCTTCGGCGCGGTTGAGAGAGTGGGGGAGGCGCCTTCGGCGCGGTTGAGAGTCGCCTTCGGCGCAGTTGAGAGAGTGGGGGAGGTGCCTTCGGTGCTCGGCGCGGTGAGCTCGCTGACCAACTGGCGGAGGGAGTCGTCGAGAGCCTTGGGCGGATAGCCCTCGTTGCGGCCGCAGTAGAGCATGATGCTGGGGTGCTGGCGCAGGCGGAGCACCATGTCGCGGGCGTTGCGCAGGAACATCTCGTTGTCATAAGGGTCGGGGCCGTCGGCAGGATTGGCCAGCCAGAAGTCCTGCCACACCATGACACCGTAGCGGTCGCAGGCCTCGTAGAACTCGCGGTCGCCAATCTGGCCTACCCAGTTGCGGATGCAGTTCAGGTGCATGTCGCGGTGATAGCGCACGGCAGCGTCGTACTCGCGGCCACGATAGCAGAGGTTGTTTTCAGAAAATCCCCAGTTGCCGCCCATCGGCACGAAGCGCACGCCGTTGACGTACACCTGCAGGCGGGTGTCAGGGTTGGTATAGGTGACCTCGCGGAGGCCAGCATAATAGTTTAGAGTTGAGAGTTTAGAGTTGAGAGGCGCCTTCGGCGCGGTTGAGAAGGGTTGAGAGGCGCCTTCGGCGCGGTTGAGAGGCGCCTTCGGCGCGGTTGAGAGAGGGTTTGATGCGCCTTCGGCGCGGTTGAGAGTGGAGAGGGTGAACCCGGCATCGTAGAGGTAGGGGTCGCCGTAGCCGTTGGGCCACCAGAGGTGCATGCGTTGTTCGCGCAGCTGAGGGAAGTCGGCGGGGCTGAAGCTGATTTCCTTTTCTTCGCCTGCTGCCAGCGTGATTTCTTTTTCAAAACGGATGTCGCCAATCCAGCCTGCGAGCAGAGCCGATTGCTGAGAGTCGGCATGGTTCTTCACGATGACGGCCGGCGTCATCGTCACCAGCGTGTCGGTGCCGTTGATGGCAACTCGGCTGCCCACCAGCGGATCGCTCAGCGTCAGGCCATTGGGCGTGGCGGTCAGGTAGACGTCGTCCCAGATGCCGATGTCGCGGCCGCGGATGCTGCTGATCCAGTCCCAGCCTATGGTGGCATGGAACGTGGGATTGTCGGCACCGAGGAGTCCGCCATTATAGTCGGTGGTCTGTTCGTTCTTCAGCTTGGCGGCACCCGGGTGGGCACACTTCTCAATCTGTACCGCCAGCACGTTCACGCCGTCGCGCAGGTAGCGCGTGACGTCGGTCTTGCCGCGCATGAAGGCACCCTCGATGCGGTCTACCTTCTGCCCGTTGAGCCAGACGTCGGCTTTCCAGTTGATGCCGTCGAAGCAGAGGAACACGCGCTGCCCCTGCATCTCGCCGGGCACGCGGAACTCGCGGCGATACCAGAAGTTGCTGTTGAAGAACGACTCGCTCGACACGAGCAGGTTGTCGTCGTAGTTGGGATTGGGCAGTGCGCCGGCGTTGACGTAGGACATGAGCACCGTTGCGGGCACCGTGGCCACCATCCACTGCGAGGCGTCGAACCCCTTGCTGGAAATCTGTGCGCCCGTAGCCTTCACCTCTGAAGCACGCTGCAGACGCCAGTCGCCTCCATTAAGGCATGCCCCCTTCCCTTCAGGGAGGGGCTGGGGGTAGGCTCTGATTCCGCCGCGCCCCATCACCTCCACCTCGGAGAGCACAGCGCGCTGCACCTTGCCGGCCGAAGGGATGAAGACGCGCACGTAGCGGGCTTGGCTATTGCTGCCTTTGCGGAAAGAGGCAGGCGCCTTTCGCCAAGTGGCTCCGTCGTCGGAGAGCTGCAACTCAAACCGTTGCGGCTTTTCCAGCCAATGCAGGCGGATATTGCTGATCTCTGCGGGTGCTCCAAGGTCGATGGAAGCCCATTCGTCGCGGTCGGAGAGCGTCATCCATGCGCTCGTGAAACCGCTTGAAGGCAGCAGATTCTCCACCTGGCGGCCGTCGAGTGTGATGGGATTCTCGGTGAACGTCCAGTAGGCGGCACCTTTCATCTTCAGTTCCACGCGAAGGCGGCTGAACGTTACGGCCTTGCCAAACGGCAGTTGCATATCGACACGCCGCGTGGGCAGCATGTTGTCGTTGCCGTCGTTCTTGTTCGGGTCGGAGTGCACCATGCCCCACGACCTCTTGCCCAGCAGCTGCGTGCTCTCGTCGCGTGCCACCTCCTGCCAGCGTCGGCCGTCGGCAGAGGCCATGATGCGGATGCAGTAGCCCTCAGTGGCTTCGCCCTCGCGGTAGGCCACCGTTCCTATGAGATGGATGGCGTCGGCCCTGACGGTCATGCCATGCCACGCATACTGCAGCCACGTGTCCTCGCCCATGACGATGCTGCGCGTCCAGTCGTTGCCGTCGATGGTGCTCTCACGCTGTCGCTGCGGCAGCTGGCCTTCGGGCGTGGTCACTTCCAGACGGACGGGCACGGCCCCCGCCTTTTCGATGATGCCGTCGGTGAGCAACTGGGCCGTCATGTTGAAGTCGAACGACGACGACTGGCAGGCCATCCTGCCACGCGCCACATTGCGCAGTTGGCTACTTGCGGTCAGTTGTGGCCCGAAGTATTCCTCGGGTGCGCCAGGGTAGATGCCGATGCCCCGCGTGGGTTGCTGGGCTATGGTGGGAAGAGAGCCTACTAAACAAATCAGAAAGAGAATCGCTCTTGTCAGGTTATGGACTTTTACATCGGTAATGGTGTTCATGTCTTGCTTGTTTTGTAGATTTTTACTTATAAAAAGCCCTACAAAATTAAGAAAAATATCTGAAAACACAAAAAAAACCGATGATATGTCGGCTGATTAGTAATTATTTTGTATTTTTGCAAGTTGATGATGACATCATAGTTTGTAGATATGAAGATTTTTACAGGTGCTCAGATACATGAGCTGGATACTTATACCATAGAGCACGAGCCCATTCGGTCGATAGACCTCATGGAGCGTGCCGCCAAGGCTGTGACCCGCGTCATCACCGAGCGGTGGGACTCGCGTACGCCCGTGGTCGTGTTTGCCGGTCCCGGCAACAACGGTGGCGATGCCTTGGCCGTTGCCCGCATGCTGGGAGAGCAGGGCTACACTGTTTCCGTCTACTTGTTTAATATCCACAACAAGCTTTCTGACGAATGCTCCATCAACAAGAAACGTCTGAGCGACGGTCGCCGCGTGAAGGACTTCATCGAGGTGACGCTCGACTTCGACCCGCCGCGCCTGGGGGCTGAGACACTGGTTGTTGACGGCCTGTTCGGCTCTGGACTCAACAAACCGCTGTCGGGTGGTTTTGCTTCGCTTGTGAAGTACATCAACCAGTCGCCCTGCCGCGTGGTGAGCATCGACATTCCGTCGGGTCTCATGACCGAGGACAATACCTACAACATTCGTCAGAACATCATCAAAGCCGACATCACGCTGACCTTCGGACAGAAGAAACTCTCGATGCTGCTGGCCGACAACCAGCACTTCCTGGGCGAACTGCGTGTGCTCGACATCCGCCTGTCGCAGGAGTATATTGCCCGCACCGATGCCATGTTTGTCGTGGCCGAGGAATCGGACATCCGTCAGCGACTGAAACCCCGCAGCGAGTTTGCCCACAAGGGGCAGATGGGCCACGCACTCATCATTGCCGGCAGCTACGGCATGAGCGGTGCCGCCGTGCTGGCCACGAAGGCCTGTCTGCGTTCGGGAGCCGGCAAGGTGACGGTGCGCACGCCGAAGCGCAACTATGCCATCATGCAGATGGCGGTGCCCGAGGCTGTGCTGCAGATGGACCATGAGGACAGCTACTTCTCGGAGCCTGTGGACACGCAGGCCTTCGACGCCGTGGGCATGGGCCCGGGCATCGGCACGCAGGAGCACACCGCCATCGCTCTCATCGCGCAGATCAGGCGGTCGCAGTGCCCCATCCTCATCGATGCCGACGCGCTGAACATCCTGGCCAATCATCGTGCATGGATGCAGCAACTGCCCAAGGGTATCATCATGACGCCCCATCCGGCTGAGTTCGACCGTCTCTCGGGAAGCGTGAGCAATGGCTGCTACGACCGACTGGCCAAGGCGCGCGACATGGCTGAGCGGCTGGGTGCCTATATTATCCTGAAAGGGCACTATTCGGCCCTCTGTCTGCCCGACAGTCGCGTCATCATCAATCCCACCGGCAATGCGGGCATGGCGACGGCGGGCTGCGGCGACGTGTTGGCCGGCATCACCACCGGACTGCTGGCGCGCGGCTACAATCAGGCCGATGCCTGCCTTGTAGGTATGTACCTGCACGGACTGGCCGGCGATATTGCCGTGCGCGACCTGGGACAGGAGAGTCTTGTGGCCGGCGACCTTATCCGCTATCTGCCTAAGGCGTTTATCAAGGTAACAGAGTAACAAGGTAACAGAGTAACAAGGTAACAGAGTAACAAGGTAACAAAGTAACAAGGTGACAAAGTAACAAAGGAAAAATATAATAATGTATATTACGAACATGCTGAAAACGAAAAAACATCTCTACGCAGGCAGTAACGTAGCAAGAATCGTTGTCTTGCTGCTCTGTTGCTTCGCTGCACAGGCCACCTTCGCACAGTCAGTGGAAGGAACCAGCTACTATCTGCCGAAGACGGCAATGAAGTTTACGCTCATGGTCGAGAAATCGGTGTATGAACCTGGCCAGTTTGCTGCCTATGCCCAGCGTTACATGAAGCAGGACAACGTGCGGCTGGAACCTGGCACGGAGTATCGCATCGTTGACACGCGCATGCACAACATCGCATTGCCCGACACGGCTAAGCACTTCACGCTCTCGCTCGACAAGCGCTACACCATCAGCACCGTGGAACGTACCGACGACGGGCTGCTGTTGGCCATCAACGCCCAGCCGAAGCAAGCAGAAGAGCCTGCACCCTTCGTGCCGGCACGCAAGGCGAAGGTGCTGAATCCGCGCGACTACATGAACGAAGACATCCTCACAGCCGGCAGCTCGGCCAAGATGGCCCAGCTCATTGCACAGGAGATTTACGACATTCGCGACAGCCGCAACCAGTTGCAGCGCGGTCAGGCAGAGTTTATGCCGAAGGACGGCCAGCAGTTGCGCATCATGATGGACGGTCTCGACACACAGGAGCGCGCGCTGCGCCAGGTGTTTGAGGGCACCACGGTGAAGGATACCACCGAGGTGACGCTCGTCTACGTGCCGAAGGAGAACGTAGACCGCGAATTGTTCTTCCGCTTCTCGCGCCACTTCGGACTGGTTGACAACGACGACCTCTCGGGCGTTCCTTATTATATCAGCGTCAGCACAGACGCCAAGGCTGCTGAGGACGACAGCATGAAGAAGGAGAAGAAAGATAAGGACGACATCGGCCTCGTCGTGAACACGCCGCAGAAGGTGCGTGCCACGCTCTACTGCGAGGGCAGCAAGGTGGACAGCTACGAGTTCAATGCCGGCCAGTTTGGCGGCACCGAGTCGCTCAGCGGTGCCCTCTTCGGCAAAAAGCTCACGAGCAAGATTGTGCTCAACCCGCTCACAGGCGGCATTGAGAGCATCAAGGAAGAAGTGCTGGAGAAATAAGAATAAGCAGCATACAAAAAAGGCTACACGTCTGGAAAGCGTGTAGCCTTTTTTTATGATTGGTTCTGTGTAAGAACTTCAGCGATTAGCCGAGCTTGCCGTCAGAACCGAGCACATTCACAATCTTGTGGATGTACATCTTCTTCATGTTCTCGCGGGCGGGCTTCAGGTACTGGCGCGGATCGAAGTGATCGGGATGCTCAGCGAGGTGCTGACGAATAGCAGCGGTCATTGCCAGACGAGAGTCTGAGTCGATGTTAATCTTGCAGACAGCGCTC
>CACZIT010000043.1 GCA_902781315.1 uncultured Prevotellaceae bacterium | reverse complement strand
CCATAGCGCCCGCCCCATCAACGCAGAATCGTTCTTTTCTATACTCTTTTATACCATAGCAAAGGTCCCCGCCTACACCATGAGGCAGGGACCTTTTTTTCACAGATTATAAAACTCTAAACTCAGAACTTACTCTAAACACTAAACTCTAAACTATCAACTGTCAATAGTTCGTCTGTGTCGTCAGTCTGAAGAACCTCAAGACTGTGGCCGAGCTGGCCGAGCAGAGCGAGGAGTGGGGCACGTTCCTGGCTGCCAAGACACTGAAGGCGTTCATCTATCAGATGCTCGTCGACGCCTATGGCGAGGTGCCTTACAGCGAGGCTCTCGATGCCGGTATCTCTACACCTAAGTACGACGCTGGCCAGGACATCTATGCCGGCGTGCTGGCCGAACTCGACGACGCTCTCTCGAAAGTCGGCGAAGGCCAGAAGGTGGCCACCAACTTCCTGCTGCCCGGCAAGACTTCTTCCGACTGGATCAAGCTGGCTAACGCCGTGAAGCTGAAGCTGCTCAGCCGCGAGAGCGGAGTCGTCGACGTCAGCTCGCAGATTGGTGCCCTCGTGAGCCAGAACAACTTCCCCACGGAGGATGTGGCATGGGCAGGCTGCTGGTCGAACGAGAGCGGCGCACTGAGCCCCTTCTATGCTGAGGAGTTCTCAACGGCATGGGGTTCGACGCAGATCAACTGTATCGCCAACGTGGCCATCATCAACACGATGAAGCAGACCAGCTACGTCGACGGACGTCTGGCAGCCTTCTTCGAGCCCAACGGCAACGGCGAGTACACGGGTGGTATCTCGGGAAGCAACTTCTCGACGTCGTCGAAGTACAAGTCGAGCTACTGGTGCCGCCCCGTGGCATCCTACGACATGCCCGTCTACTTCATCACCCGCAGCGAGGTGGAATTCTTCATCGCCGAGTACTATGCCAAGGCTGGCAACGCTCAGCAGGCACAGGCCCACTACAACGCCGCCATCGAGGCTTCGTTTGCTTCGGCAGGCGTGAGCGGTGCTGCCGACGCCATCAAGCAGTTCCCCTACGACCAGGCCAACTGGAAGAAGAGCATCGGTATCTCGAAATGGATTGCGCTGGCTGGCGTGAACACCTTCGAGGGTTGGTGTGAGGCCCGTCGTCTCGACTATCCCGCCTTCGGCTCGGTTCAGGGCTCGCAGATGTACAACGAGACCAGCGACGACTCCTACAATCCCGACCTCTATGTGCCCGGCACATTCTACACGCCCATCAAGGTCGACGACAAGCTCGGTGCCAACAAACTGCTGGAGCGCTGGATCTATCCCGAGTCGTCCTCTGCCCGTAACGGCAACTCTCCCGAGTTCCCCGGCTATACCACGCCTGTGTTCTGGGGCAAGTAATTCAAGGTAACAAAGTACCAAAGTAACAAGGTAACAAAGTTCCAAAGTAACAAAGTAACAAGGTAACAATATGAAAAAGAACATATTATATACGATGACCGTTGCGCTGGTGGCAGCATTCGCGCTCACCAGCTGCGATAAGGAAACCGAAGGTCTGTCGTCAGTGGTGGACTATCCCATCCTGACCATTCAGGGCGACGAGTTCCTGATCTCGCCCATCGGTGAGACCTACAACGATCCCGGCTGCACGGCAACCTTCCAAGGCGAGGACTACACGTCGAAAATCGTGGTCGAGGGTCTTGACGAGATTGACGTGAACGTGCCCGGACTGTACTACGTGACCTACTCGGCTACAGGCCCCAACGGATTCTCGTGGAGCAAGACGCGCACCGTAGCCGTCTGCAATCCTTCGGTTGACACTAACCTGGCTGGCATTTGGACCACCACCGAGAACACCTACCGCGAGACCTCAAGGCAGACGTTCTATCCTGGATGCACCACCGAGATCAAGTATCTCTGCCCGGGTATCTTCCAGATCAAGGACTATCTGGCAGGCTACTACAGCCAGTACGTAGGCTATCAGGCCCAGTATCCCACGTTAGACTTCGACGTGGAGGGTATCTTCCAGCTGACTGATGACAACCAGATCAAGTACGTCTCTGGCGGTCCTGCCTCAGCCTTCGGTGCCGACGTGCCCACAGCCTTCTCTGACGGTAAGTATGATCCTGAGACCAACACCATCTCCTGGAACATTGTGTGGTCCGACATGCTGTTTAGTGTTGAATTAAACAAATAATTTTTATCTGAATTGAATATGAAGAAAGTACTATATTTTGCAGCACTGCTCCTCGGCTTCACACTCACTTCGTGCGAGAAAGAAGAGATTGGTGGAACGGCTACCGAGGCTACGGCCGGACAGTGGTACGTCACCGTCGACGCTGCCGACGAGAATGGTAACCTCGTGGATGGCCTTCAGGACTTGTTCGGACTTGGCCGTGTGGTCATGCTCACCTACAACACCTCGGCCAACAATCCTAACGAGATGATTGTCAGCGATAACGCTGAATTCTGGGACTTCAAGGTGAAGGTCGACTGCGACCAGCAGGGCCTGACCTTCTCTAACAACACCACCGAGAACAACAACCTCGTGGCTGGCTATGAGGATATCAACGTGTCTATTACGGGCGGTAAGATCCTGCCGCAGGCAGGCCGCCAGAACAACGGCTCACCCGCCGACTCCATCGTGTTCTACGTGTCGTTCAGCGACGATGAGTATCCCGCTCAGTACGGCTACAAGAACTATCGCGTGAGCGGCGTGCGCTACAGCGGTCTGGCTGAGAACGACTAAGCAACTTGCATACTGGCTACGCCAGAACGCACATAAAGAAAGCCTCGTGGGGAGCA
Organism: uncultured Prevotellaceae bacterium; assembly: GCA_902781315.1. Classification (GTDB taxonomy): domain Bacteria; phylum Bacteroidota; class Bacteroidia; order Bacteroidales; family Bacteroidaceae; genus Prevotella. The sequence continues at coordinate 19,561 of CACZIT010000043.1, read as the reverse complement.
TTCCTCGCGAGGCTTTTTGTTAGGCAATGAGTTGGTTCGGTCGTCAGGGACGGCATATGATTAAAAACGCAGAGAACAGCCGAAAAATATCAATTCGAAAGTTTTTAGGTCGGAAGAAGACTCGTTTTTCGTCTTTTTAATCATATAGAAGTTAAAAAATGAAACATCAGGCTTTTCCAAAAATATTTTTCCGCGCCGGCAGCAGTGTCAAAATAATTATTAATCGTAACTTTGCAGCGTATTTCTAAAACATCAACACCAATGAACAGACTACAACGACACCTCCCATCCCCCACCCCACGCATTGACGGAGCAGGCCGCCCTGGCTTCCCCACCTTATTATATATATTATATACACCGATGCCCTCGAAATGCAAAATGAGTTGTTTTCCGCAGCAAATTAACTTGTTTTCCTCAGCAATTCAACTCATTTTCCCACTTCAGAAGCAGCCTTTAGCGAAACATTTACCTGCTATCACGCAATAATTTCCATTTTTTTCGTAACTTTGCAGCCAAATAAAAATAAACATTTAATCAAATCATCGTTTCATGGGTAACTTACGCTTTGAGGTCGTGGCCGAGGCTTTCCGCAAAATGCCTCAGGAAGTGGCTACGCCTGCCGACCGTCCGTCGGAGTATTTTGGAAAAAACGTGTTCAATCGCCAGAAGATGTATAAGTATCTTCCTCGCGACGTCTACGAAAAGCTCATCGATGTCATTGACAACGGTGCGCGGCTCGACCGCTCCATCGCCGACGCCGTGGCCAAAGGCATGAAGCAATGGGCCGACGAGCAAGGCGTGACCCACTACACCCACTGGTTCCAACCGCTGACCGAGGGCACGGCCGAGAAGCACGATGCCTTCATCGAGCACGACGGCAAGGGCGGCCTGATAGAGGAGTTCTCGGGCAAGCTGCTGGTGCAGCAGGAGCCCGATGCCTCGAGTTTCCCCTCGGGCGGCATCCGCAACACGTTCGAAGCACGCGGCTACTCGGCCTGGGACCCCACGAGCCCCGTCTTCATCGTTGACGACACGCTCTGCATTCCCACCGTCTTCATTGCCTACACGGGCGAAGCCCTCGACTATAAGGCTCCGCTGCTGAGAGCCCTGCACGCCGTGAACGTGGCTGCCACCGACGTGGCGCGCCTGTTCTATCCGCAGGTGAAGAAGGTGCAGGCCAACCTGGGATGGGAGCAGGAGTACTTCTTGGTTGACGAGAGTCTCTACTCGGCCCGCCCTGACCTGATGCTCACCGGGCGCACGCTGATGGGCCACGACTCGGCAAAGAACCAGCAGATGGACGACCACTACTTCGGTGCTATCCCCGAGCGCGGGCAGGCCTTCATGAAGGACCTGGAGATTCAGGCGCTGGAGCTGGGCATACCCGTGAAGACGCGCCACAACGAGGTGGCACCCAACCAGTTTGAGCTGGCACCCATCTATGAAGAGTGCAACCTGGCCGTGGACCACAATATGCTGCTGATGCAACTGATGAAGCGCGTGGCACGCCACCACAGTTTCCGCGTGCTGCTGCACGAGAAGCCTTTTGCAGGCATCAACGGCTCAGGCAAACACAACAACTGGAGCCTCTCCACCGACACAGGCGTGCTGCTGCACGCTCCCGGCAAGACGCCCGAGGAAAACCTGCGCTTCGTGGTGTTCATCGTGGAGACGCTGAAGGCTGTCTGGCGCCACAACGGTCTGCTGAAAGCCTCGATCATGAGCGCCACCAACGCCCACCGACTGGGTGCCAACGAGGCTCCGCCCGCCATCATCTCGTCGTTCTTGGGCAAGCAGCTGAGCGACCTGCTGCAGAAGATTGAGACGAGCGACACCGAGGATCTCTTCACCGTGGCAGGCAAGCAGGGCATGAAGCTCGACATTCCCGAGATTCCCGAACTGCTCATCGACAACACCGACCGCAACCGCACGTCGCCCTTCGCCTTCACGGGCAACCGCTTCGAGTTCCGTGCCGTAGGCTCTGAGGCCAACTGTGCCGCAGCCATGATTGCACTGAACACGGCCGTAGCCGAGGCGCTGACGGAGTTCAAACAGCGGGTGGACAGCCTCGTGAGTAGCGGAAAAGACCAGACGGCAGCCATCATCGAGGTGGTGCGCGAGGACATCCGCGCCTCGAAGCCCATCCACTTTGAGGGCAACGGCTACAGCGACGAATGGCGCGAGGAAGCCAAGCGCCGCGGACTGGACACGGAAACGTCGTGCCCCGTGGTCTTCGACCGCTACCTGGACGACGACAGCGTGAAGATGTTCGAAAAGATGAACGTCATGCGCCGCTACGAACTGGAGGCCCGCAACGAGGTGAAATGGGAGACCTACACGAAGAAGATTCAGATTGAAGCCCGCGTGCTGGGCGACATCACGATGAACCATGTGGTACCCGTGGCCACCCACTACCAGAGCCGACTGGCCAAGACGGTGCAGAACATGTACGAGATATTCAGTCACGACGAGGCCGACCAAATCACGGCACGCAACAAGAAAATCATTATCGAGATTGGCGAGCGCACGCAGGCCATCGAGACAGGTGTGGAGGAACTGGTGGAGGCCCGCCGCGTGGCCAACCGCATCGACGACACCCGCGAGCGCGCCGTGGCCTATCACGACACCGTGGCTCCGCGGCTTGACACCATACGCTACCAGATAGACAAGTTGGAACTCATCGTCAGCGACGAACTCTGGACGCTGCCGAAGTATCGCGAACTGCTGTTCATCAGATAAAAACGAAAGGTGATGATATAGGGAGTTCTTTCCCAAAACGAAAGGGCATATTGCTTTGGCAACAAAAAAAGGACGAGGGGGTGATGCTCCTCGTCCTTTTTTCGGCTTTTTATATAAACAATCCTTCATTCCCTCATCTTCACGATGATGATCACCTTGGCCGACGAGTAGGCATGGCGGCCCACGAGGCGCAGCATGTAGATGCGCATCTGGCGCGGCGACTCCTGGGTGATGGTCATCGTCAGCACGTCGCCGTCCTGCTGGCGCGTACTGCTGTGCTTGCGGCTCTCGTCCTCGAATGCCTTCAGGAACTTGGAACCCTGGATGCCGGGCAGTTGCAATTCTTTCACCACCTTCTGCACGCGGCGGGTCTTGGGGTCGCGATCGACGACCGACGTGAACTTGGCCGAACCCAGCGTAGAGAAGTCTTCCACGAGGCGGTCGATGCTGTTTTGTGCGCGGCAGGGCATCAGGGCTGCACACCAGAGCAATAGCATGATAAGACAGTTCTTTGCGTTCATATCTTTTCTCAGTTTCTTTCGTTCAACATTTCCATAATTCGCTGGCGCTCAGCAGGATCGCTGATCTGATTGAGCACCTCGCTCTCGGCCTGACGCACGAAGTCCTGCTCGCCGACAACCGTCTCCACCCTGCTGGCGGAGGCCAGTGTCTGCTCCAGTTGCGGACGTATCTCGCGCAGGTTGTCGTTGCGCTGTCCGCCAACGATGACGTAGGAGCCTTCGTACTGTCGGCTGAGCTGTTCATACTGCAGCGAGCGATAGCCCCAGTGGGCAATCACGAGCAAGGCCACCACCGCCGAAACGGCAGCCAGATAGCGCAGTCGCAGGTGACGACGGGTGCGGCTGACGGTTTGGCGCAGCGAGGCCGCAGAGAGGCCCGTCAGTTGCGCCATCTCGTCGTAGTCCATGCCCTCGAGGTCGTGCATCCGCAGAATAGTCTTCTGCCGGTCGGGCAGGGTCTCGACGAGGCTCATCAGGCGCGCCACCTGCTCGTCGGTGTCCTGCTGGGCACGGTCGGCGGCGACTTGCCGTTCCATCTCCAGCAGGTCCATCTCGGAAAGTCGCTGCGAACGGCGCAGGCGGCGCAGGCGGTTCAGCGCGAGATTGCGCACCAGCACCGAGGCGAAGGCCTCAGCATTGCCGATGAGCTGGTCGTGGAGCAGCCATAGTTTCAGCATGGCATCCTGCACGACATCCTCGGCCTCCGCGGTGTCGTGGAGGTAGCGCGTGGCCTGGGCCAGCAGGCGGGGCCGCAGCGTGGTGGCGAGGGATTGGTATTCGGCAGGAGTCATTTTTTATAAGGGCGTAAAGGGTTTAAAGGGGAGTGGAAGGGCGTATGGGGTTTTAAGGGGGAGTGAAGGGCGAAAGGGGTTTAAAGGGGAGTGGAAGGGTCTAAAGGGTTTTGAGGGGAGTGAAGGGCGTATGGGGTTTGAGGGGAGTGATGAGGCAACTCATAATTCATCGTTCTGGGTTAAGAGTTATGAAAGGAAGGACATTTGTCCCTTTATGCACTTTATGCCTTTTCACTCCTCTTTATACCCTTTATGCCCTTATACCCATTATTCCCATTATTCCCATCCCTTAGAAGCGATTCAGTCCCGAGGTGTTGATTTTCGACACGCCCGAGGCCTGGATGTCGGTTCTGTCTGCAGTACCCTTGATTGTGAACTTAGCGGCTCCGCTGTTGGTAGCCGAGAGTTCTTCGCAGTCGGTGTCGATGTCAATCTTGCCAGCGCCCGTGTTGCTGACCTGCAAGCGGCGGCCTTTGAAACGGATGTTGCTCTTCGAGGCACCACTGTTGTCCATCTCCATCACCCGTGCATCGACAGTAAGGTCAGCCTTGCTGGCACCGCTGTTGTCGATGTCGACGTCGTCGCCCCGCAACGTGGCCGCCATCTTCGAGGCTCCCGAGCAGGTCATCTTCAGTTTCCCGAATTCTGCCTTGCTGATGTTCATGTCTGAGGCTCCGCTACACGTCATCTTCAGGTTGTCGCTGTGCAGGTAGTCAGCCTTCAGCTTGGTGGCTCCCGACACGCTGACGGTCAGGTCGCCCGTCTGCAACGACGACGTGCTCAGATGCGTGGCACCGCGTAGGTCGATGCCGGCGATGTTCCGCATCGTGACATAAGCCACGGGGCTTTCATCTCCGTTAATGTTGAGATTCTTCTTCAGAGCCTTCGTGTAGATGTAGAGTTCGTCGCCGCGCTTCTCCACCTTCGTGAGCAGGTTGGGATTGGGGCTCTCCACAACGCGCACGCTCTCCACGGGACCTTGAGCGAGTTCGATGTGCACGATGCCGCTGGCAGCCAGCCGCGCGAAACCGGTCAGGGGATATTCAGTGGTGGTGCCGGCAGCCTCATTGGTACTTTCGGCAAGATCTTTCTTGGCACTGCAGGCCACCGTGCCCGCCATTAGGGCCAGCATCAGCAGCAGGGGAATGTACTTTTTCATCTTCATATCGTTTTATTAATTTATGATTCTCTACACATAAGTACACACGAGCAAGCGATTTGTGACACAAAAATACAAAAAAGTTTCCTGTTTCTGGTTTCTAGTTCCCGGTTTTTTCGTAATTTTGACATTCGTCGAAGCTACTTCCGTTCGGAAATGAAACCAAAAACTTTGGTTTTTGCTTTGCATTTCGCTCACTTTTTCGTAACTTTGCAACAAAAACAACAAACTTAATCCCTTATTTCAACATGAGAAGAAAAACATTCATCATCGGCTTGACAGCGCTCCTGTGCTGCGTTGCCATGACGCAAGTGCGTGCCCAAGGGCCGCGCGAGGAGTTCAAGGAGAACATCTTCAAGTCGGGCAGCAACTACTATGCATACCCCGGACCTCAGCAGCAGAAACTGACACCGGCACCGAAGGGCTACGTGCCTTACTACATTTCCCACTACGGCCGCCACGGCTCGCGCTACCTCATCGGCGAAAACGACTATGACCGCGCCTGGAAAGTGCTTTCGCGTGCCGACTCGCTGGGCAAGCTGACCAGCTACGGCCAGGACGTGCTGCGCCGCGTAACGCTGCTGCGCAACGAGGCCGACAAGCGGTTGGGCGAACTGACGCTGCTGGGCGCCGAACAGCATCGTGGCATTGCCCACCGAATGTACGAGCGATTCCCTGAAGTGTTCAAGGGCGTGACCGACATCGATGCCAAGAGCACGGTGGTCATCCGCTGCATCCTTTCGATGGAGAACGCCCTGCAGGAGTTGAAGAGCCTGAACCCGAAACTGCGCATCCGCCACGACGCATCGGAGCACGATATGTGGTACATGAACAACTGGGACAAGAAACTGAAGGACAAGCAGTGGAACGACGAGACACGCAAGGCCTACAACGCCTTCAAGAAGCGCCACCAGAACTACGACCGCGTAATGCAGGTGCTCTTCAACGACACGGCCTACGTCAACCACGAGGTGAATGCCGAAAACCTGAACTACCATCTGTTCAAACTGGCGTCGAACATCCAGAGCTCGGAGATTCGCCACACGGTGTCGCTCTACGACCTGTTCACGGCCGACGAGATCTACGACAACTGGATGATCGAGAATGCCGGCTGGTACATCGGCTACGGTCCCTGCCCGCTCAACGGCGCACTGCAGCCCTTCTCGCAGCGCCAGCTGCTGGGCAAGATCATCGAGGAGGCCGATGCCAACTTGGGCAAGAAGCACCCGGGTGCCACGTTGCGCTACGGCCACGAGGTATGCGTGATGCCGCTGGCCTGCCTGCTGGAGATGGACAACTGCGGCAAGCAGGTGAGCGACTTCGAGCGGCTGCCAGAGGAAGGCTGGCTGAACTATAAGATTTTCCCGATGGGCTGCAACATTCAGCTCATCTTCTACAAACCGAAGAAGGGCCAGGGCGACATTCTGGTGAAGGCATTACTCAACGAAAACGAGACGCGCCTGCCGCTGAAGGCCGTAAGCGGACCGTACTACAAGTGGACTGACTTCCGCGACTACTACAAGCGCAAGCTGGCCAGCTACCAAGAGTAAGAACGCGAAAGGTTCAAGTACAACAAAAGAGGTCGTGCCCTACGGTGGGGACACGACCTCTTTTCTTATTTTCATCCATCATCACTTACCTTCAGCAAACTGCGAGAAATAGCGCAGACAGACGTCGCGCCACTCGCGGGCATCGCGCTGCTGGGTTTGCAATTTCCCTGCCACGGCCTGCCAACGCTCGGCATCGACATCGTCCTTGCAGGCGTCCCAGATGCGCACAAAGTCCTCCACTTCGCTGACGCCCCGCTGATAGCGATACTGCATCTCTTGCCAGAGGGTGCGGCCGCTGAGCGTGCAATAGGTCCAGGGCACGTGGTGGAACCACAACAGGTAGCGCTCAGGACAAGTCGACAGCTTCTCATATTTGGATTGATAAGGCTCGCGATACTGCGCCGTAGCACCGCTGCCCGTGGCCTGAGTACGGTCGAAGCCAACGCCGAGCGAGTCGGCCTGATGGTAGTACACGGGACACCACTCCAGCGGGTAGTCGGCTTTGAATCCGTCAGGCTCGGGACCGTAGTGGTGGTCGAACTTGAAGATGTGGTGCAGGCCGAGCGGCATCATGTAGTCGACGCAGGCTTCGCGCGAACGCAGCATGAGGCTGAGGAGCTGCTGTGACACAGCAACTGACAGGGCGCCGTTGCCGCGCTGAGGTGTGTCGAAGGTCTGGCTGAGCCATTCCTCTGCAATCTGCTTCGACGAGAGGGCTGGATTCCACGCCAGTCGGCCAAAGGCATACCAGTTGGCCTGGGCAAAATGGTGGCCGCACCAGTTGGCGTCGTCGCCCACATTGGCCACACCGGCGATGCCCACCAGTTTCTTGGGCGTAACAAACGAGAAGAATTCCTTCCACATCGGGGCGAGGAACACCAGATGATTGCCCTGCCCAAGGTACTCTTGCGTGATTTGCAGTTCGGCCATCTGCGGTGTGTGCTCCATCTGGTCGAAGATGGGGGCATAGGGCTCGCGTGGCTGGAAGTCGAGCGGTCCGTTCTTCGACTGCAGGATGACGTTCTCGCGGAACTGCACGTCGCAGGGCTTGAACTCGCTGACGGCCTGCATCACGCGGTCTTCGCCCTTGTGCTTGGCACCATAGACGAACGAGCGCCACATGACGATGCCACCGTGAGGCCACAGTGCGTCGGCCAGCATGTTGGCACCGTCGGCATGGGTGCGACCGTAGTCGAACGGGCCAGGCTGTCCCTCGCTGTTGGCTTTCACGAGGAAGCCGCCGAAGTCGGGAACGAGCCTGTAGATTTCGTCGGCCTTGCGCTGCCACCACCGCTGCACGCGCTTGTTGAGCGGGTCGGCTGTGGGCAACTCGCCCAGTGCCTTCGGCGAACCGAAGTTCACGGAGAGATAGACGCGGATGCCATAGGGACGCAGCACGTCGGCCATGGCCTTCACCTTATTTAAATATGGGCGCGTCAGCATCTTCGGCGATGCGTTGACATTGTTCAGCACCGTGCCGTTGATGCCCACTGAGGCGCAGGCCAGCGCATACTGCTGCAGGCGCTGCATGTCGGGCTCCGAACCGTCGGCCATCCAGAAGATGCTCTGTCCGGCGTAACCGCGCTCAATGCTGCCGTCGAGGTTGTCCCAATGGTTCAGGATGCGCAGGGGGAAGCAGGGCGACGAGGCACCCGTCTCGCCGCGCAGGGCGGCAAAGGCGCCATAGAGCAGACCGGCCTGGCTGTGGGCACTCACAACGAGCGCATCGCGCGTGCCGCTGATGGTGTAGCCTTCGTCGGCCGACATGGCTGCATCGAGCCGGAGTGTCACCTGCCGACCAGGATAGAACAACGTCAGAACGTGGTGGGCCATGCCTTCCGGACCCTTCACCTGGGCGGTGCGCAGGGTGTCATAGCGCAGCCAAAGTCTGCTGCCGTCCTCAGCCATTGCGGCGTTGACGGTCAGCAGACTCAATAGTAGTGATAGAATGGTAATTCGTTTCAAGGTATGAGGGAGTTTTTTATTCGTTCACAACCTTCTGAATGGTGCCGTCCTCGTTATAGAACAGGCGCTGCACCTTCAGCGAGCGCAGATGGGTGATGTCGTTTGAGGGCACGCAGTCGTGATAGAACAGGTACCACTGGCCTTTGAATTCCACGATGCTGTGATGCGTGGTCCAGCCTACGACGGGATCGAGGATGACGCCCTGATAGGTGAACGGGCCGTAAGGCGTGTCGCCGATGGCATAGCACAGGAAGTGGCTGTCGCCGGTGGAATAGGAGAAGTAGTACTTGCCGTTGTACTTGTGCATCCATGATGCCTCAAAGAAACGGTGCGGGTCGCCAGCCTTCATGGGTTGTCCGTCCTCGTCGAGAATGACGACAGGGCGCGGAGCCTCGGTGAACTGCAGCACATCGTCAGTCATGCGAACCACATAGCTCGACAAGGCCGGGGCATCGGCGGGAGCCCACAGTTCGGTCTTCTTGTCAGAAGCATGGCCCAGGTCGACATGTCCTGCAGGAGCAGGGTCGGTGTCGGGCTGCATGACGGGATTCACGCTCAGGGGCACATGCCACTGAAGTTGTCCGCCCCACAGGCCACCATAGTAGCAATAGATGGTGCCGTTGTCGTCCTTGAACACACACGGGTCGATGCTGTAGGCGCCGCGGATGGGGTGTTCCTGTGGGATGAACGGACCTTCGGGCTTGTCGGCGATGGCCACACCGAGGTGGAACTCGCCGTTGTAGTCCTTGGCTGAGTAGACGAGATAGTACTTGCCGTCTTTCTCGACGACATCGCTGTCCCACATCTGCTTCTCCACCCATGCCACCTGGTCTTGGTCGAGGATGACGCCGTGGTCGGTGACGGGACCGTTCTCGACGTCGTCGAGCGACAGCACGTGGTAGTCGCGCATCTGGAAGTGACCACCATCGTCGTCGAACACGTTTTCGCACTCGCGGTCGTGGGAAGGATAGATGTACAGTTTGCCGTTAAACACTTTGGCCGCAGGATCGGCCATATAGTCGCTGGGGAATAGATAGCGGGGTTTCATGTATTTGCTATGTTTAGATGTTACCTTGTTATTTTGTCACTTTGTTCTTTCTCCACTTCGTTACGAAAGCGTCTCCTTCGTCGCCGTGGTCCCTTGTTACTTTGTCACTTTGTTTCTTGCTTCGATTTCGCGGTTGATTTCGTCGAGTCGCTTATCGGTGAGAGGATACTTGTAGATAAGGTAGCCCACAACAATCAGCAGGAAGGCAGGAATAATCGTCGTGAACAGCAGAATGGCATTCTGTGCAATCTCGGAATAGTTTGCCAACTTGGGATAGTAGGCATTCACCGGTGCGCTGATGAACGAGGCCAGGAACACCACCACAAAGATGCTCAGCACGAGCTGGAGACACTTGTTTGCCTTGAATTCCTCCCACATCTCACGGAACGAGACAGGCTTCTCGGGCGTCGTGGTGATGTTCTCCTTGCTGCCCATGAAGCAAAGCATCAGGAGCACAAAGCCGACGAGTGCAAACACACCTGTCACCGTAAACCAGGCCATGGGGGCTGTGGGCAGGGCCGACTCCTCGCTGGCGAAGTTAAATCCAATCATTCCCATGACCAGCGGCGTAACCCAACCGGCAATGGAGAATCCGGCCTTGAAAGCAACACCGGCAAGGGCATTGACCGTGGCTGCCGGCCTGTTGCCCGTACGATACTCTGCCTCGGTGATGACTTCGGGAACCAGTGCCCACATCAGCGAACCCACAAGCAGTCCAACTCCCGTCATGACCTTTGCCGTCTGGACAAGCGTGTTGAGACTGGCTACGTCAAAGAACTTGCCGATGGCGAACAAGATGGCAAATCCAATCAGGCCGATAGCGAGAAGCGCATAGTAAAGTCCCTTCTTGCCCAGCCATTTCTTCAGAATCGGCATGGAAGGCAGAATGATGAAGGCGGGAATCGTACCGATGGCCATGAACGTTGCCTGATTCCAGTCGATGGCCGTGTGGACACACATGGCGAGGCCGATGGGAAAGCCTGCCTGAACGATAATCTGACCAATATTGGCGCAGACCATACGCGTAGAAGTAAGAATCAGCACTTCATCGTTGTCGCGGGTCATACTGGCCATGATGGAGCCGTACGGGATGTTCACGACCGAATAGATCATGCTCAGGACGGTATAGCTCACCGTAGCATAAATCATCTTCATCGTCATCGACCATTCGGCCACCTGCGGAAGCATCAACAAGCAAGCAGCAACCGTCAGCGGAATACCGCCATAGAGCAGGTAGGTGCGATATTTGCCCAACTTAGGATTGCGGTTATCGATATAGCGCCCTACTATAGGACTCCAAAAACAGTCAATGAGTCGAACCGTGAGAATCAGTCCGCTGACAAAGGCCGGATTGATTTTCAGCACTGTCGTAAGGTAAATCATCAAGTAGCATGCTACTGTCTGGAAAATAAGATTCTGCGCCAGGTCGCCCGAGCCGAAGCCGATGCGCTGGAGCCACGATAGCTTGTAGAAGCCGTTCTGTTCGATACTGTCTGTCATATTTTGATGATAATGTTTAAGTTATTTCAGCCTTGTGTGCGCAGGCACATGTTTTCATTTTGCAAAATTAATAATTTTGTCGGATTTTCGTATCACAAATTGTAACAGATGCTTTTTTTGGTGTTTCATTTCTCAAGAAAACACCCGGCAAAGGAGGGTATTTCGACGGAAATGACTATTTTTGCATTTGATATGAAGAAACTTCTCCTTTTTGCGCTTGCGCTCCTATGCGCATGGGCAGCACAGGCCAAGGTGGTGCTGCCGCAGTTGTTCCAGTCGGGCATGGTGCTCCAGCGCGGATGCCCCATCCCCGTTTGGGGTGTGGCCGACGCCGGCGAGACGGTGGTCGTGACGTTCAGAAAGAAAACCTACACGGCCTCAGCCGACGCCAATGGCCGCTGGCAGGTGACGCTGCCTAAGCAGAAGGCCGGCGGTCCCTACGAGTTGCAGGTGGCCTCGCGCAGCCAGCAGGGTAAGGCCGGAGAGCCCATCGTGCTCAGCAACGTGCTCGTGGGCGACGTGTGGCTGCTCAGTGGCCAGTCGAACATCGACGTCACCATCGAGCGCGTCTATCCCTGGTACACGAAGGACATCGACAGTTACTCCAACGACCGCATACGCCTCTTCCGCGTGCAGAACGAAACCGACACCCACGGGCCGAAGACCGACATCCGACCGACCGGCATCAACTGGAAACCGCTCAGCAAGCAGAACGCCTGGCTGTTCTCGGCAGTAGGCTATTTCCTCGGCCGCGAGATGTTCGGGAAGAACGGCGTGCCGCAAGGCATCATCGTCAACAGTTGGGGCGGAACGCCCATCGAGGCATGGATTTCGGCCGACTCGCTGCAACGTGACTACCCGATGCTCGTCGAAAAGACGCGGCTCTATCAGGACGACGACTACGTGCAGGCGCAGGCACGGGCCAACCAACTCGCCGACCGGCGGTGGAACGCCATGCTCAACGAGAAGGAAACGTTCTTCACCGCTCCTGACTACGACGATTCCGACTGGACAACCATCGACCAGAACACATGGGGCTGGCGCGGCATCGGCACCACGTGGCTGCGCCAACACGTGCACATCGACAAGGCTCATGCCGGACAGCCGGCACGACTGCTGCTCGGCACCCTCTTCGACCAGGACTTCACTTATGTGAACGGTAAGCAGGTGGGCCACACGGGCTATCAGTATCCGCCGCGCCGCTACGACATTCCCGAGGGGCTGCTGCACGAGGGCGACAACGTCATCGCCGTACGCTTCGTCAACAAATACGGCACCGTGCATTTCGTCAAGGAGAAACCCTATCTGCTTGCTTTCGGCGCCGACCGCTTCAGCCAGAACCCGATGCCTGCCGACGTCATTCCTTTGAGCACCCAGTGGAAGCACCATGTTGGTGTGCAGATGCCGGCGTGTCCCAGCGCCGACGTGTCGCTGCAGAATCTTCCCACCACTCTCTATAACGCCGTGCTACACCCGCTGGCACCCTATGCCCTCTCGGGCGTGGTGTGGTATCAGGGCGAGTCGAATGCCGGCAACCCCGCCCCCTATGCCGACTTGCTGCGAAAGATGATGGGCTGCTGGCGCGACCGTTGGCAAAACCCGCAGATGCCGTTTGTCATCGTGCAGCTGGCCAACTACATGGAGCCCAGCGACAAGCCTCAGGAAAGCGGATGGGCAGCCTTGCGCGAGGCACAGCGACTGGTGGCGAAGGAAGACCCGCATGCCGAACTGGCCTGCATCATCGACCTCGGTGAGGCCGTCGACATCCACCCCCTGCGCAAGCGGGAGGTCGCCCAGCGTGTCGCCCAGTGCTTCGACCACATGCTCTGGCACCCGCAGACGCTCCTCAGCCCGCAAGTAATCTCCTCCAGCGTCAGCGGCTCGGAAATCATCCTCACTCTCGACCAACCCATCGTCACCCAAAACGAACTCCACGAGTTCGAGGTAGCAGCCTCCGACGGTCGCTACCAACCCGCTGCTGCCACTGCCCGCGGCAACAGCATCGTCATACAGTCGCCACTCGCCGCACCACGCACCGTGCGCTACGCCTGGAAGAACAACCCCGCCCGTGCCAATGCCTATTCCCTCACAGGGCTACCCCTCAGCCCCTTCCAGCTCACCCTACCCTAAACACCGCCCCACACGCGACGCAAGCGCTGTCGTCGCGACCGCTGAAGACTGTGGCGCCGGCCCCTGCGGTCAGTTTTTCGGCGAATTATTTGGCGGATTACGTCAAAAACATTATCTTTGTCGCGTAAACCAACGACTGAAATAATAAAAAAAGGAGAAAAAAAAGATGAAAAGAATTGTGATGACGATGGCCGCCTGCGTGGTGGCGGCAGTGAGCATAAACGCTCAGCTGCTCTACAAGATTTCGGGCAACGACCTGGAGAAACCTTCCTACATCATCGGCACGCACCACCTGGCCAACGTGGGCTTCGTGGAGAAAATCAACGGCGTGAAGGAAGCACTCACCGAGACCGAACAGGTCTATGGCGAACTGAAGTGGGACGCCATGGCCAATCCTGACTCGCTGAAGGCTATGCAGGAGCGGATGATGCTGCCCGAGGGCCAGACGCTGAAGACAATCCTCACGCCCGAGCAATACAAGCGGCTCGACGCCTTTATGACGGCCAAGATGGGTGCCGGCATGAGCAATCCGATGGTGGAGGCCCAGATGGGCAAGCTCACACCGATGGCGCTGGTGACGCAGTTCCAGGTGCTGCTGTTCCTGATGAACCACATGGGCGAGTTCGATCCCTCGAGCACGTTCGACCAGTATTTCCAGGCTCAGGCCCAGAAGAACAACCTGCCCTGCGGCGGTCTGGAGACAATGTCGTTCCAGGCACAGGTGCTCTACGGCAGCACGCCGATGGAACGCCAGGTGGAGCAGCTGATGTGCCTCATCGACAACGAGCAGTTCAACGTGCAGATGCTGGAGGAAATGACGAAGGCATTCTATGCGCAGGACCTCGACGCCCTGAAGAAGGCAATGGACGTGAAACTCGGCACGTCGTGCGACTCCACGCCTGAGGAGGAAGCTGCCCTGATTGACAACCGCAATGCTGATTGGCTAACGAAGATGCCTGCCATCATGAAGCAGGCGCCCACATTCTTTGCCGTGGGTGCAGGCCACTTGCCTGGCGAGAAGGGCGTGCTGCAACTTCTCCGCAATGCCGGCTACACGGTGGAGGGAGTGAAGTAAGCCTCCCCCAAGAAAAAAAGAGACCCGTGCTTGGGTCTCTTTTTTTTATTTCTTGCAGAAGAAGTCCTTCAGCTTCTGGAAGAAGCCGCTCTTCTTCACGTCTTCCATTACCTTGTCGGCCACTTCGGCAGCATCCTTGGCCAGGTCAGCGGCTTTGTCGCGGGCCACGTCCACGGCCTCGTCAATCTTCTCGCGGGCCTGCTGCACGTTCTCGTTCTCGCTGAGCGCCTTGCCGAACTCCTCGAATTTCTCCTTGGCAGTGTCGACAGCCTCACCCAGTTTTTCCTTGGCTTCCTTCACGGTCTCGTTCTCGTTCAGTTGGTTGAACAGCTCCTCGGCCTTGTCCTTGGCGGCATCCACGGCGTCGCCAATCTTCTCCTTGGCAGCATCCACGGCCTCGGCGAAGTCGTCCTTCGCTTCAGCAGCCTTCTCCTCGACGGCTTCCTTGGCGTCGCAGGCAGCTTCTTTCGCTTCAGCAGCCTTCTCCTCGACGGCTTCCTTGGCATCGCAGGCGGCTTCCTTCACTTCGGCAGCCTTCTCCTCCACAGCCTCGCAGGCGGCATCCTTCACTTCAGCAGCCTCAGCCTTCACGTCTTCAACGACTTCCTCGGCAGCAACCACGGTTTCCTCAACCTTCTGCTCAGCGGCCTCGACGGTCTCTTCTGCTTTTTGCTGCAGCTCTTCAGCAGCATTGTTCATTACTTCTTCGGGATTCATAGTTAAAAATTTTTGCTTTATCAGTGATGCCTACTCCCTTTCAAGCGTTTCGGCTGTTTCTTTCAAACGCCATAAAAGATAAGCCTTTGGATAACAAAAAAATGCAACCAAGGGTTTCTTGGTTGCAAATATACTAATTTTTTTGAAAAAAGAATCTTTTTCTGTCAAAATTTTTATTCTTCGCCGATGGCTTTGCCAAAGAGGGTGGCCGACGTGCTGCCCGTAATGACGACGCGCACGAGGTCGCCAGGATGGTGGGAGCCTTTGTCGAACACCACCATCTTGCCCTGTTCGGTGCGGCCGCAGAGCTGTTCGCGCGAGCGCTTCGAGAAGCCTTCTACGAGCACTTCAAACTCCCGGCCCTCATCGCGCTTATTGGCCAGGGCCGACATCTCGGTTTGCAACTGGATGAGTTCGTTCAGCCGGCGAATTTTCTCCTCTTCAGGCACGTTGTCAGGCAGGTGCTTCGAGGCGTAGGTGCCCGGACGCTCGGAGTATTTGAACATGAAGGCGGAGTCGTAGCCCACCTCGCGCATGAGCGAGAGCGACAGCTGGTGGTCTTCCTCGGTCTCGTCGTGATAGCCCACGAAGATGTCGGTAGACAGTCCGCAGTCGGGCACGATGCGTCTGATGGCCTCCACGCGTCCCATGTACCATTCGCGCGTGTATTTGCGGTTCATGAGTTTCAGAATCTTGTCCGATCCCGACTGCACGGGCAGGTGAATCTGGCGGCATACGTTCGGCTCCTCGGCTATCACGTGCAGCGTCTCGTCGCTCATGTCCTTCGGATGCGAGGTGGTGAAGCGCACGCGCATCGGAAAAGCCTCGCGGGCCACCATCCTCAGCAGTTCGGGGAAACTGACTTCTTGAACTCCTTGAACTCCTTGAACTCCCTGAACTCCTTGAACCCCTTGAACTCCCCGATAAGAATTCACATTCTGCCCCAGCAGCGTCACCTCCTTATAGCCACGCTCCTTCAGATCGCGCACCTCGCGCAGGATGCTCTCCACGTCGCGGCTGCGCTCGCGGCCTCGCGTATAAGGCACGATGCAGTAATGGCAGAAGTTGTTGCAGCCACGCATGATACTCACGTAGCCACTGATGCGGTTGCCGGCAATACGACGCGGCACCACGTCGCGGTAGGTCTCCGTGGTCGACAGCTCGGTATTGATAGCCTTGCCGCCCGCCTCCACCTGCAGGATGAGGTCGGGCAGGTCCAGATAAGCATCGGGACCGGCCACGAGGTCGGCATGGTGGTGCTCAATGAGGTCTGCCTTCACGCGCTCGGCCATGCACCCCAGCACACCGAGAATCGGGCGGGGCACTTCCCGTCCCTTCTGCTTTGAGCGTTGCGAGCCACCATTTGCGCCGCCCGCAGGGCCTTGATTCTTCTTCCGCAGCGCGTTCAGTTCAGCCAGGCGGTGATAGATTTTCTGCTCGGCATTGTCGCGCACCGAGCAGGTGTTCAGGAACACAGCGTCGGCCTCCTCGGCCGACTGGCAGGGCTCATAGCCAGCCATCTGCATGACGCTGGCCACCACTTCCGAATCGGCCACGTTCATCTGGCAGCCGTAGGTCTCTATGTACAGTTTCTTCATTTTCTTGCTTTGCGTTTCTTGTTATTCGGTTGCTCCATGTGCCATGCTACGGCCATCCAGTCGAAGAGGAAGTAGAACAGCACGCCCGTCAGCAGTCCCGCCACGGCATCAATGACGTAGTGGGCCTGTATGTAGACCGTAGCCAGGCACATCAGCACAAACAGCGGCACGGTGATCCAGAACAGCCACTGGCGCTTGCTCTTGGCCTTCCATGCCAGCAGCAGAATGATTACCGTGATGCCGACGTGCGACGAGGGGAAGGCTGCCGTGGGGCGTTCGCCGGCGTCGTGGGCACAGCTCACCATCTTATAGAACATGCCGTCCTGCCAGCCTGGCGTCTGCAGCACGTCGCAGTGGCTGGCGAAGTAGTCGCCCACGCTGGGGAACACGCCTCGCGCGGCCTCACGCACGCCGATGGCGGCATAGTAGAACTGCGGTCCTGCCACGGGCAGCAGGTCGAACACCACGTAGTAGGCGAAGAACGAGCCCAGCAGCACGAAACTGGCGCGCTCCAACTGCTCGTAGCGCCAGCCGAAGTAGTAAAGGAGCACCGCCACGATGAGCGGGTAGTAGCTGGCATAGCCCAGTGCCATGAGTTCGCTGAACCACGCCTGTGGCATGGCGAGCGAGAACAGCAGTGCAGGCTGAAAGCCGAAGAGCCTTTGCTCCCAGGCAGCAAAGAGGTGGTCCTGATTGGGCAACACGCGATTCAGCTCGTAGGTGTCGGGGTACCACCAGGACAACAGCGCCAACTGCACGCCGACGCGGGCCAACATCGTCAGCCTGCAAGGCACGAGCCTGTAGACCAACCACAGCCCCAGCGTGATGGCCACAATGCGCAGTCGCCCCTCCACGAGTGCACCGGGACTGTGCAGCCGTGTGTAGGTGAAGAAGATGTACACCAGCGTCAGCAGCGTGTAGACCAGCACGGCCCACTCGAAGCCCGCCAGTCCCTTCTTCGGGTTCTTCTCTATCTTAAACAGTTCTATCAGCCAATTCACGTTCTATTCCAATTTCATTTCTATATAACTCCTTCACTCCCCCAAAATCCCTTTAACTTCCCCTATCTTCTTTAACTTCTTTAACTCCTTGCGCTCGGCGCGAAGCGACGCTTTCGTAGCGAAGCGGAGAAAGAACTCCTTGAACCTCCCTGAACTCCTTGCGCTCGGCGCGAAGCGACGCTTTCGTAGCGAAGCGGAGAAAGAACTCCTTAAAAACTCCTCAAAAACCACCTCACAGCCACCCCTCCGCCTTATACCAGGCGATGGTCTCCTCGACGCCGCGCTCCAGTTGCCACTGCGGGTCGTAACCCAGTTCGCGGCGGGCCGGACCGATGTCGCAGCGCCAGTTGCGCTGTTTCAGGATGTGATATTTGTCGCTGTTCAGCGCCGTCACCTTACCCGTCAGCCGTCCCATCCATTCGCCGAAGAACGTCGCCACACGCAGCACCCACAGCGGGGCCTTGATGCGCAGGCACCACGGGTGCCCCAGTTCCCGGATAATCAGATCGCTGAAGGTCGACGACTGATACACTTCGCCGTCGCTCAGGAAGTAGGCCTTGCCCTGCGTGCCGTTGGTGAAGGCCAGAAACACAGCCTGCACCACGTCGCGCACATAGACGAACGTGATGTCCTGCTGCTTCCAGCCCACCGAGAAGTCCACGTGTCCTTTGATAGACTTCGCCATCAGGAAGTAGTCCTTCTCTCGAGGTCCGTACACGCCCGTGGGGCGCAGGATAATGGTTTCAGGTGCTTGCTCCTTGCCCTTTAAAAGTTCCTCAGCCTGCAGCTTGCTGCGGCCGTAGGCAGTGTTGGGCTGGGGCGTGTCGGCATCGGTGATTTCCGTGTAGGGCTGCTCCTCGCGAATGGGTCCGAAGATGCTCAGCGAACTCAGGTAGACCAACCGCTTCACGTGCAGCCCTGCCCGTTGCAGCGCCTCCACGAGATGGGCAGTGCCCTCCGTGTTCACACGGAAGAAATCCTGCCGGTCGGCACACTTCGTCACTCCCGCGGCATGCACCACGTAGTCGAAGTCCAACCCCCGCAACTGTCCCACCATCCGCTCCGTCGAACTCAGGTCCAGTTCCACAAAGTGAATACGGCTATCGCTGAGATACTTGCGTGAACTGCTGCTTCTCACAGCTGCCCACACCTCGTATCCCCGCTTCAGGCCTTCCTCTACGATAAAGCTCCCAATGAACCCCGTAGCCCCCGTAACGAGTACTCTTTCTTTCATTCTGGCTGCAAAGTTACGAATAAGTGAGCGAAATGCAAAGCAAAAAAACTTTTTTTTGATTTCATTTCCGAACGGAAGTAGCTTCGGCGAAGCCAAAGTTACGAATAAGTGAGCGAAATGCAAAGCAAAAACCAAAGTTTTTGGTTTCATTTCCGAACGGAAGTAGCTTCGGCGAAGCCAAAGTTCTTTCTCCGCTGCACTACGAAAGCGTCTCCTAACGTCGCCGAGCGACGAAAAATTGAGTGCAGAACAAAAGAAATATTGTTTTTTTACCCTGCTTTATAGCCGTCCCTACATTTTCAGGGGCAAGTTACCATTATATTCGACTATAGTTCCTTTTGTAAAAAGAATTAACCAAAAGTACCCAGTTAATTTTTAAAAATTTTGAACCAGAAAATATTTTTCCGCAAATACGCCCGTATTTTGGCAAAGTCTCTAACAGCCTATCAATCAACAACTTAGCTTCTTGAGACCCCCAACCCCCTATGTTAGGGGGCTATAAACCATAGGTTTGATGTCTCTAACTCATAGGT
>CACZIT010000042.1 GCA_902781315.1 uncultured Prevotellaceae bacterium | reverse complement strand
GTCCTCGTGCAACCCACGACATTGATATGATTGTCATTGTCGAAAAGATGACTGCTGACTTTGCCGAACACTTCTGGCAGTTCGTGCGTGAAGGCGGTTTTCGCCCTGAAAAGCGCAAGCAGTCTGAAGGCGAAGCTCCTAAGTACGAGCTATACCGCTTTGTCAATGGCAAACCTGACTATCCCGAAATGATTGAACTGCTGTCACGGCATCCAGACATTCTCGGTGAGCCAAAGGGTCTGACCATTGAGCCGTTGCCTGTGGACGAGGAAACGTCAAGCCTGAGTGCTATCATCATGGATGATGATTTCTATCACTTCACCATCGACCATAGCAAACTGACCAACGGGCTTCGCCATGCTGACTCAGCAGCCCTCATCGCCCTGAAGTCACGTGCCTACCTCAATCTTTTGCAGGACAAGGCTAATGGCAAGCATGTCAACAGCAAGGACATCAAGAAGCATCGTTCTGACGTGCTGAAGAACGTGGTCATCATGGAAGACAGTCAGATTACGGCTCCAGAGCCAATCGTCGCTTGCATAAAAGAATTTGTCGCCTCAATCAGAAATGATTGGGATGCCCTCTCTGAGCCTCTTGCAAAGGCTCTTGACCAGGATCCTTCGTTCATCGAGGCTCTGCTAGAACAATTAGATGGATTATTTGCCATAGAACAGTCATGAAGTTACAGTATGCGTCTGACCTCCATCTGGAGTTTGCCGACAACTGGCGATACCTGAAGGAGAATCCCCTGCAAGTGACAGGGGACATTCTCGTTCTGGCTGGCGACATCGGTTACTTGGGGGATGACAACTATACCAAACATCCCTTCTGGGACTGGGCATCGGAGAACTACCAGCAGGTAATAGCCTGTATGGGCAACCATGAGTTCTACAAGTTCTACGACATCGCAAAGCTGAACGATGGCTATTGCCTTGAAATACGTCCTAATGTTCACAGCTATTATAGGATCCCCCTGAAGGAGGCATATTATACGGAACAAGTGGTAAGCGACTTCCGGCGTATCATCTTCAATGGCGATATTCTCACCTTTGCTGATTTCAACCGCGAACATGAAAGGTGTCTGGCTTTCCTGAAGAACGCAGTATCAAGCAGCAAGGCCAGAAGAATAATTGTCGTAACCCATCATGTCCCATCCTTCCAGATGCAATGCCCCAAGTTTGCCGATAGCCAAGCTAACGGAGCTTTCACGGTTGAACTGGAAGACTACATCAAGGATAGCGGCATCGATTACTGGATATATGGCCACTCCCACTACAACGTGGATGTCGAGATAGGCAATACCAAATGTGTGTCCAATCAGTTGGGGTATGTATTTCATGGGGAGCATGAGTCATTCGAGTCAGGTAAATATATCGAAGCATAACACCTCATGAAATTCTGCATGATATGTTCACTCAGTTCTCTGAAATATCTGCCCGATTCATTCAGGCAGACAAGGCAAAAGGTGTAAAACGCTTACTTTTTTCGCCACAATATATTGAGCAGAATATATCAACATTTAACGAAATATTCAAACGGATGAAAGAACAAAAGAACTTATTCTATAGTTTAAGAAAGGTGGAACATCCCTTCAAAAGCAGCTTAAACTCTATGTTTTTGCCGATTTTGAGTCTACCTGGGGCTTTTGCTGTCTTAACAAATGTTAATTACGTTAAAAATGCGCTTTTTGAAAATTATTTTGAGCAGTTTTCTCACTTTTCTACCGTTTAACACCTAACTATCTGATAATCAGCGACGTTTATTTCCTGCATCGGAAAGTAGATTCTGCGTGGGAAAGTAGAGTATCTGCGTGGGAAAGGTTGCTGTTCATGGATGATTCATCCCTATTCTGCGCCGCCAAAGCATCGTTGCCCATATCAATAATGGTCATGGTGAGAGTATTCTTGCCTTTGCAAGTTTCCTTTTGGAGCCGTTGGTACAACAGACATCACTCTTACTTCTTGTATTTTGCTTTTACAATCTCGTAAGAATTGCGTGTCAGTTCCTGAAGGAGATGATCTGGAGCAGCTTTCGCATCAACACCCATCCAATACTTTGGCGAAAGATTGAATGGTTTGCCTATGTAACTATACTGCGCTTTCAGTTCTTCAATGCGGTCTGGCTGGCATTTAAGTGTGACGACGCAGAAGTCATCGCAATCAAAGAATGAAAACATGTGACCACTAACGTAAAACGCCAACACGCCACCGGCATACTTGAAGGCCGTGAAGGGCAGTTTCTCTTCCACGTCTTCTCCCAAAGAAAGGCAATATTCTCGATAGTCTTCAATGTTCATTTTTGTCTCTATTTTTATTTAACTGGATCTGTCAGGTAAATGACGTACAAGCAACTGTCCGTCGCCCACATGAAGGGCTAGATAGCCGATGCGCCGCAAAGAGGCAGGCAGATGAAAACGACGCACATGGGAACAATCCTGGAAGGCGCTCTCGGCCAACTCCTCCACGCCCTCGGGGATGCTGACTTCCTTCAGACGCTCACAACTGGCGAATGCACTCTTGCCAATTCGCCGGAGCGTGGTTGGCAGGGAAATCTCCCTCACCTCGTTTAGATAGGTGAACCACCCGTCGCCAATCTCGCTCACGCCCTCCTCCACGACAATGGCTCTTATCTCCTCTCGCCGTGCGTAGAAGTCGGGCTTTCCCTTCCGTTTGCGAAATCCCTGCCGGATGGTAAGCACTCCCTCGGCATCTATAGTCCACGTCTTACTCATCTCACTCATCGATTGCTTCAATGTAAAAACTAAATGGACGGAAACCGTCATTACAACTAATCATGGCGCTCATCGGGTTCTTCATCCATCCGTCAAAGAAATTGCCTTCGCCACCGGCAAGCTTTTCTACAAACTCGCGCATGGAGCCCCAAGCTGACGGACAAATGCCTTCAGGACACTTGCCGTCAACGGAAATCCATTGCTGACCCTCCACCACATCGCAGGGATGTTCGATAGGGTTTTCATACTTCGCCATCAAGTCCTTATAGACAGTCTGGCGTATGGCTATAATACGTACCTTGTTCATATCAATTGCGACTTAGAATTCCCGAAGTCTTTTCATTCTGAGTTTCTTTGAGGGCCTTTCTTCCGTATTCCGTCATCAGCCCACGACGCTCAAGGTCGTAACAACGCTGGCGGTTGAGTTCCGTCCAATGGCTACCCTTCCGCCGGGGCGACAACCGCTGAGCCAGTCGCCCGTCAGGGAGTTTCTTCAGCGTGGAGTCAATCCAGCCGAAGCATAGGGCTTCCTCTACGATTTCAAGATAAGGAAGCGTGTCGGGCTTCGCCGTCTTCGACCTGTTGCAGGCCACCCAACAACATTTCTCTGAAAGATGGTTTCGCTGCAACCATTCCCTCAACCCTCTGCGATCGTTGAATGTCAGCAAGTTTTTGACTTCCATGCGTTATGAATTGACGTTATTAGCTGAATGGCGATTCTTATTCTATTATTTTTCTTTGGTGAATTTGTAGACGACCCATGTAGGAAGAATGACCAACAGTAATAAGGTCGTCTCTACCAAGGCGTACGAGCCGAAATAGTCAACCAATGTTTGGAAACCTATAATTCCATCAACCAGCAAGACCAGGAAGGCAAACCAGCAGATGAAAAACGTGGCAGCATACTTAACGCTTCTTTTCTTCAGTTTTATGTTTTAGTGTTGAGTTTTTTAAGGACGCTCTCGGACCAAAGAGACGCTGGCGCAACGAAGCGGCTTGGCGTTCACAGCCAGTCGAAGTTGCCGGTTCCGGCACCCACCTCAAAGTGATACTTCGCAATGCCCAGGTCCATCTGCGTGTAGCCAATCATGGAGAACCCCTTCTTGGCCCGCACCTGATGGCGTCCGTTGTTTGTTCCAAGATATTCGAATGAAAACTTCTGCTGATTGACGGCAGTTGGAGCAAGCAGGGCAGCTTCTACCCCCTTCTTAAACCACAACGGAGTGGTCTCGCTGACGTTCTCGGTCGAGCCAAGCGACTTTACGGCCGAGCGGCTCACTTGTTCAACGGTCTTGATCTTATGGCTCGTGCCTTGTGTCTCGCCATAGCCGATGGCGATGTACGCCTTGACGACCTCGCCTTCTTCCAGCACGTATGTGTCGGGAATCTTCCTGTAGCTCAGTCCCACCCAACAGGTGTTCAGGCCAAGCGTCTGAGCCAGCAACACCAGATGCTCTCCATAATAACCTATGCGCTCGTCTAGGTCGTCGGCTCGTTTGCCGGCCATCACCAGATAGCTAGTCACATTGCGGAACCTGCCGTACTTGGCCAGCGTTCCCTGGAAAGCTTTTGGCTCGTTTCGTATCAGCTGTATGTGAAGATTGCCCGTTTGGTTGACTTCGGCAATCTCTTCCTCCAGCCGTCGGGCTTCATCCTCTGCCAACGGCCGGGCTTTGTATGCCCTTACGCTATGTCTGGCTTCAATGGCTTCTTGTAATGTCATGTTAACTTCGGGAATCTATTCATTCTGTTGATTAATCAAAATTCAGTATTACCTTGCCCCTCACGTATTTTTCCCGCTATAGCCATTCCCATCTAAGCACAAAGATGCCGATGAGCACGATGCCGAGGGCACTCCACAGAACGGTGTCGTCGCTACCATGCAGCGTGAAGCACGTGTTGTAGCATCGGGCGGCCAGAGCGTTGCCCGTTCCAAAACATGGTGACAAACGTCTTGCCGGTTTCCATCGGCCAGGCTTCCTGTACGTTTTTTCTCTTCGCCCGGCTGCTTCATTTCGCTTCCTTCGCCTGGCGGGCAAGCTGGAAGAGGGAGGCTGGCAGATGGCAGTAGCCGTTGGGGTTTTTGTCGAGGTAGTCCTGATGGTAGTCTTCTGCGGGATAGAAGTTCTGCAGGGGGTGTTTTTCCACGGCCAGAGGCTGCTGGTATTTGCTTTGCTCCTGGGCATAGACCTCGTCGATGAAGGGCAGGTCGGCAGCATCGGTGAAATAGATTCCCGTGCGATACTGCGAGCCGCGGTCGTTACCCTGCTGGTTGATGCTGAGCGGGTCTATGGCCTGGAAATAGAGTCGCAGCAGGAACTGCAGGCTGACCACCTGCGGGTCATACTTGACGCGCACGGTTTCGGCAAACCGGGTTTTGTCGGTACACACTTGCTCGTAAGTAGGATGGGCTGTGATGCCATTGGCGTAGCCTACTTCCGTCTCAACGACTCCCGTCACTTGCTTGAAGTAATGCTCTGTGCCCCAGAAGCATCCTCCTGCCAGAAAGATTTCCTTGTATTTGTTGGCTTCCATATTGTTGTTATTCTTCCATGAGTTTGCGATAGCGGGCCCGCTTGGGTTCTTCGATGCCTAGGCGCTGGGCCTTGTTGGCTTCATATTCGGAGTAGTTGCCCTCGAAGAAGAACACGTTGCCTTCTCCCTCGAAAGCAAGGATATGGGTGCAGATGCGGTCGAGGAACCAGCGGTCGTGGCTGATGACGACGGCGCATCCGGCGAAGGCTTCCAGACCTTCCTCGAGTGCGCGCAGGGTGTTGACGTCGATATCGTTGGTGGGCTCGTCGAGCAGCAGCACATTGCCTTCCTGCTTCAGGGCGAGGGCCAGCTGCAGACGGTTGCGCTCGCCTCCTGAGAGCACGCCGCACTTTTTCTCTTGGTCGACACCGCTGAAGTTGAAACGTGAGAGGTAGGCGCGCACGTTGACCTCGCGTCCGCCCATGCGCATCGTCTCGTTGCCCTGACTGACTACCTGATAGACCGTCTTGGCAGGATCGATGTCCTTGTGCTGCTGGTCTACGTAGCTGAGGCGCACCGTCTCGCCCACATCGAAGCGTCCGGCGTCGGGTGTCTCCAGCCCCATGATGAGCCGGAATAGTGTTGTCTTGCCTGCTCCGTTGGGACCTATGACGCCTACGATGCCGTTCGGAGGCAGCATGAAGTTGAGGTCGTTGAAGAGCGTCTTTTCAGGGAAGGCCTTTGCAACATGTTCGGCCAGAATGACCTTGTTGCCCAAACGGGGGCCGTTGGGGATGAAGATTTCGAGTTTCTCCTCCTTCTGCTTCTGCTCTTCGTTGAGCATGGTTTCGTAGGAGTTCAGTCGGGCCTTTCCTTTTGCATGGCGTGCCTTGGGCGCCATGCGCACCCACTCGAGTTCACGTTCAAGGGTCTTGCGCCGCTTCGAGGCAGCCTTCTCCTCCTGCGCCAGCCGCTGCGTCTTCTGCTCGAGCCACGAGGAATAGTTGCCGCGCCAGGGGATGCCTTCGCCGCGGTCGAGTTCCAGTATCCACTCGGCGACGTCGTCGAGGAAATAGCGGTCGTGGGTGACGGCTATCACCGTGCCTTCGTACTGCTGCAGGTGCTGTTCCAGCCAGTCGATGGACTCAGCATCGAGATGGTTGGTGGGCTCGTCGAGCAGCAGCACGTCGGGCTTCTGGAGAAGCAGGCGGCAGAGGGCCACGCGGCGACGCTCACCGCCGGAGAGGTTCAGCACGCTGCGCTCGCCGTCGGGACACCGCAGGGCTGCCATGGCCCGATCGAGCTTGGAATCCATGTTCCAAGCGTCGGTGGCATCGATGATGTCCTGCAGTTGGGCCTGGCGGGTCATGAGGCGCTCCATCTTGTCGGCATCCTCGTAATACTCGGGCAGGCCAAACTTCACGTTGATGTCGTCATATTCGCGAAGGGCATCGTAGACATGCTGCACGCCCTCCATGACGTTTTCGCGCACGGTCTTGGACTCGTCGAGCGGCGGATCCTGCGGCAGATAGCCCACGCTATAGCCCGGGCTCCAGACAACATTACCCTGGTATTGCTGGTCAAGTCCGGCAATGATTTTCATCAGCGTCGACTTACCGGCGCCGTTGAGTCCTATGATGCCTATCTTGGCTCCATAGAAGAAGCTGAGATAGATGTTCTTGAGCACTTGTTTCTGATTCTGCTGAATGGTCTTGCTCACTCCGACCATCGAGAATATCACTTTCTTTTCGTCTACTGTAGGCATAAGAGGATTTTACGATTTATGATTTTACTCTTGCTCGTTGCGCTTGTTGCGATAAGTGACGATGCCGACGACAATCAGCACAACCACGAAAAGGATGTTATACCATTCCATAATGATTTGATTCTTAAATTATTAGCAATATTCTGTTATACGAAAGTAAAGCGATGGCACGGTCAGAAGACGAATCCCAGGTTGACGTAGAAATAGACTTTCTTCGTGAGATTGCTATAGCCGAGGGAACCGCCGAGCGGGCCGAACATGGTGTTGTAGTAGTAGCTGGCTGAACAGCCGAGCATCGTGCGATGGCTGAAGAGCTGGCTGAAGGTGTTGGCATCCTGCGCGGCTGCCAGCCGGAGTAGCACGATGTTATTCTGGGTGATGTTGAGCTGTCCCTGCAACTGGGCTGCCAGCATCTTGTCCCACGCCATCTGCATGTGGCCCACGCCTGCAAAGGGCAACTGCTGTTCGAGATAGTAGCCCATCCATTCGCCTCCCATCACGTTGCTCAACATGAGGGGCACAACGTTTCCGCACAGCAGCCGGCCGTAGACCATGGGCTGGACGGAAAAGTGGCTGCCCACGGGGAACGTCATGCGCCACATGGCACTATAGTCGCGCAGTCCGACCTCGTTGTCGAGCTTCAGGAAATTGGTGGTGTAGTAGGCGAAGCGTGCCGAGAAACGTGCTCCCCGCGTGGGGAAAAACCATTCGTTCTCGCTGTTGTAGTCCACGGTGCCCTGATAGCTGATATAGCCTTTGTCGACGGGGTTGGAGTCTTCCTGGTGCTCGGGGTTCTTGTCGACCAACATCGACCTATAGTCGTAGTAGTCGCCCACGACGCTTATGCCGATGCTGAAGTTGCGAAGGTTGAACTCCAGAAGCGAGAGGCTGAGCGTATGGCGATTGTAAGTGAGGCTGTAGGCCTTGTCGCCATAGTCGTAGAAATCGAGGTCGTTGTGGCGGAACGCATAGGAGAACGTCTGCCGGTAGAAACTCTTGGGATGTACCGACCAGTCGATGCGCCCCATCATGCGCTTGCCCAAACGCGCAGTGATGTTGACGTCCATGGGGATGCTGGCTTTCAAGGGCAGCTCGGCATTGGCCTGAAGGGCCACGGCTTCCTCGTTGTCGAAACGCAGTCCCACGCGCAGTTCACTCTGTTTTCTGGGGCCTGCCGTGAAGACAACGCGCGCTGCCGTATGGTCGGGGTTGTTCTGGATGCGGAACTTGGCCGACTCGTAGTAGAGGTCTTGCCTGATGCTGGTGGTGATGATGTCAGCACGGTCGTTGTCGATGGAGTCGCCTTCGTGCAGGCGGAACTTCTGCCTGATGAACGCCTCGTCGTTCTTTGTCATGTTTTCAAACACCAACTGGCCGATGCGGAAACGTCCTGTGGAAGGCAACGGCACACGCACCGTGGAGAGTCGGGGGCGGGCATTACTCGTGGGGCCCAGCTTCTGGCGAAGGGCAACGATTTCGTCCCAATGCTGCATGGCAGCCTCCTCGCCGCGACGGATGAGCGTGTCGATAGCCGAGGGGGTGAAGCTGGCTGCACTATAGCCTTCGGTGTTGACGCGTATGACGATGTCGGACATGGCAAGATTTTCATCGTACTTATTCTTGCAGTTCACGTCGACAATCTGTCCCAAGATGGCCGGCGTGGAGTGGAGGTCGTCAGCCGTCTTCGGAGGTCCCTGCACGCTGACGCCGATGATGTAGTCGGCCCCCATCTCGCGGGCAATGTCGGCCGGGTAGTTGTTGCGCAAGCCGCCGTCGACGAGCACCATATCGCCTTTCTTCACCGGGGCGAAGACGCCCGGTATCGACATGCTGGCTCGCATTGCCTGGCTGAGCACGCCCGAATGGAAGTCGTGCTCGGTGTTGTCGACGATGTTGGTCGCCACACAGGCAAAGGGAATGGGCAGTTTCGAGAAGTCGATAGAATCGTTGTAGGGCGTCGTAAGAGCATCGAAAAGGGTGAGGATGTTCTTTCCCAAAATGAGTCCGCCGCCCTCGCTCTTCGCATGATTGCCGAAGTTGAAGGTCTTCGATATGACGTAAGTATTCTGCTGCGAGCGCTCGCGCAGACTCTGATGGCTCAGGTCCTCCCTATCAGAGAGCACGTACGACCAGTCTTGCGCCCTGACCACCGAGTCGAGCTTTTGCGAACGGTTGCCGCAGGCGTAGAGGCCGCCCACGATACTGCCCATCGAGGTGCCAGTGATGACGTGGATGGGCATGCCGGCCCGCTCCAGAACTTTCAAGACGCCAATGTGGGCAACGCCCTTGGCGCCGCCTCCACTCAACACCAGTCCCAGACGTGGCCGCTTGGTGGCGTTGGCTTTCTCCACTTTGATTTCTTCACTGCCGGCGGTCTGCCCTGCAACGCTTTCCGACAACAGGAACAGGCACAGGAAAAATGGTATAAAACGTTTCATTGTGCAAATGTAAGGAAAAAAAACGACACTGCAAAACGTTCAACCCATGTTTTTTGGGAAATGAACTGCATTTTGCCCGCATCAACGACGAGGAGCGTCGCCGCCAAAGCCGCCACGGGGACCGTCGCCACCGAAGCCGCCACGGGGACCGTCGCCACCATAGCCGCCACGGCCTCGCCTACCCTCTCGACCCTCGCGGCCACCTGCTTCGCGCCCGCCTTCACCGCGGTTACCGAAGAAGTTCAGCCTGTAGCTGACGTGCAGCATGGCATAGCTGGTGATGGCATTCACTTCGCGGTCAGTCCAGCCATTGGCGTTTACCGTGCGGGAGAAATTGGTCTGTTGGGCCAGAATGTCGTACCACTGCAGCATCACCGTCAGCCGCTTGCCTTTGAGGAAACTATGTGAGAGTTGGGCGTTCCAAATCAGTTCGTCAGTGTTCAGCGTCTGGTCGCTGTAGCCACGTTTGCTGAACATGTGGACGTCTGTGGAGAGATTGCTTCCCCAAGGGAAAGTCACCTTCGTGTTTCCTCCATAGGAGAAGTTCCACGTCGTGAGGTTGCGAGATGCCTGCAGGCGGTTCTCGGTCTTTGCATAGGTAGTGCTGCCGTTCAGCGAGACACTGAGCCACTTGTTGCGGAAGCTCAGCGACACGTTGGGCGAGAGATTGTACGTGTGCGTAACGTTTCTGTCGGGCACTGCCGTGCGGTTCAGGTTGACATAGCCCACTTGATGCCGGTAGCTGCCGTTCAGTCCACCGCTGACGTCCCATCGGTTCAGCGTGTCCAGCCCGATGTTGAAAGATACTCCTGCATTCGTGTTCCAGTTGCCGTTGATGTTCTCCGGGCGGCTAATTCTTCCGCCCGTTGTCTCGTTATAGGTAACGACGGTGCCTATGGAGTTGCTCGTACGCTGAAGGCTGGCATGGGTGCTGAAGCTCCAGTGGCGCTGGGCCTTGGGAATCTCGAAGCCCAGGCTGTCGGTGACCAGAGTCGGCCGGCGCTGCATGCGGAAATTGGCGTTAAGGTTGGTCGTGAACGACGGCTTCAGCCCCGGGTTGCCCATCGCGATGGAAAGCGGGTTGGTGTCGTCGTAGATGTCGAGCAGCTGCGTGATGCTGGGCTGGCTGGTTGAGCCGCGCAGGGTCACCTGCAGATTGGTCTGCTGGTTGAAGCGGTAACGCATGTTGAGCGTCGGCGAAAGATTGGTCACCGTCCGCACCGTGTCGACAGGCACGCCCAGATATTGCTGCACGTAGTGCGACCGCTGCGGCTGCAGCGTGACGCCTGCATTCATGTTCAGTTTGTCGAGCACCAGCCG
Organism: uncultured Prevotellaceae bacterium; assembly: GCA_902781315.1. Classification (GTDB taxonomy): domain Bacteria; phylum Bacteroidota; class Bacteroidia; order Bacteroidales; family Bacteroidaceae; genus Prevotella. The sequence goes on along the minus strand of CACZIT010000042.1, from coordinate 26,508 downwards.
AAGCTGCATGTCGATGTTCTGTCCATGCTCCGTGCGCTCGGAAAAGCGGCTCAGACGGTCGCTGAGATACATCTCGTAGGGATTGTCCAGATAGCCGAACAGGCGCGTCCACTCCCGATAGGCACCCAGCACGTCGGCAAAGGCCTCGTCGCTGTAGTCAGGGAAATCGTAGGTCGAAGGGTCGTTCTTCTGGTGACTGTAGTTGTAGCGATAGTTCAGCTGCAGAAACAACCCCTGGGCACCTGCCTGCCGCCGCTCGCCCCTGCGTGAGGGCCTGGCCTCTTCCTCAGACTCCATCTCCTTGGGCTTGGCCGACCAGAGGGGCTCGGTGTAGGTGGCTCCCAGCGAATAGCTGAAGTTGTCGGAGGGCGAAGCCGTGTAGCGGTTGGTCTGATATGTGGAATCGTTGCCCCACTGGTCGGCAGTCTGAAAGAGCCTCACGGCCGAGAGATTGGCATTGCGGTTGCTGCCGTCACGATAGTTCGCGTTGCCGCTGACGGCCAGGTTGCGCCCCCTCGAACCAAAACGGCGGAACAGCTGCAGCTGCGTGCTTAGGTTTTTGTTGCTGCCGTAGCCAAGCGACTTGTTTTGCCTATCGTTAACAATCAGACCCAGCCGGTCCATCTCGGCGCGGCCCTCGTCGCTCAGCGCGTCGGCCACATAGTCGAACGGATCGGCATTGAACGAGGCCGAGGTCGAGAACGAGCGGCTGTCGTTGGTCGAAAAACTCATGTTCGGACGCACCGACAACGTCGTAACAGAATCTAAGGCCCATTGCAGATTCATGTTGGCCGTCCAATTGTTGTTGCGCGAATAGCTCTGGCTAATGCTGTTGCTGAAAGCACCGCCACGCGACGCCAGCACGAAGTTCTCCGAACCCGTGCGACTCCAGTTGTCGGTGTTGGTGTGGGTCCACGTCACGCGGCCGTTCACCCGCAGCGCGCTCTCCCGGCGCCCTTCCACCCTGCGCGGGCTCTCGTAGCTCAGGTCGAGCGCGCCGGTTTTCGTCGTGCGCTCACCGTTGCCGTTGCCGCGCCCGCGTCCCCCGCGCCCCGAAAAGTTGCGGTCGTTCACGTTGTTGGCATTGCCCATGAACGTGTAGCGCGTGTCGCCAAAGGGCTTCATCGCCGTCAGGCGAATGCCGTAGCGCCCGTCGGTACCAATGCCCACGTCGGGGTTCATCTGCAAACCCTTGCGGGCCGAACGCTTCGTCACAAACTCGAGCACAAAGTCGTCGTTGCCATCATCAACGCCCGTCAGGCGCGACAGGTCGCTCTTCTCGTCATAGGCTTTCACCTGGTCAACCACATACGAAGGCAGATTCTTCATTACCGTCTGATTGTTGCCCGTCATGAAGTCGCGACCGTCCATCTTGAAACGTTTCACCTCCTTGCCATTAATGGTAATGCCACCGTTGTCGTCAATCTTCGCACCAGGCAACATTTCGACGAGCGACTCTATGACCGAACCTTCCGGCACGCGAAACGCATCGGCATTAAAAACCACTGTATCATCCTTCACAACCATCTTCGGCACATTGGCTGTCACCACAGCCTCGCTGACGACCACAGCCTCAGCCTGCATAGCCACGTTGCCCAGTGTCAAGGTTCCGCCGTCGCGCTTCGTCAGGCGTTTCGCCAACGGCTGATAACCCAAGAAGGAAGCCTTCAACACATAAGTACCCGCCCCTACTCCACTCAGCACAAACCGGCCGGCCTCGTCGGCAAACGTGCCGACAACGAAGGTCGTATCAGTACGTTCGCGCTTTGTCGAGAGTTTGTAAAGCTGCAACGTGGCACGCGGCAGGGCATCACCGCTCTCGCCGTCGACAACACGTCCCGTCATCGACCCTTTCTGGGCCGACGTGGGCAATACCCAAAGCAGTGGCATGAGGACAAGGAGAACGATTCTTTGCATAACTTTTTGACGCACTCCCCTCCATTTCGTCAAAAGCGCAACGAGCGCTTTTTTAGGTTTTTAACATCCTGCGGTAGCAAAATGATATAATTATTTAGTAACTTTGCCACCTCGTTTAATTTATATAACATAAAAGCAACTACTATGAACAAATTCGACTGGGCGGAAGACATTGATGCCGCTGTAACCGTTTGCGACCGCCAAGGCACGGTGCTCTACATGAACCAGCGTTCGCGCAAGACGTTCTCGAAGGACGGCTCGAGCATGGTCGGCCAAAACCTCATGCCCTGCCACAACGAGCGTTCAAAGGCCATCATTGCCGACATGATAGAAAATAATCATCCTCATTGCTACACCATCAGCAAGCACGGACAAAGAAAACTCATATACCAGACACCCTGGCGCGAAGGCGGAGAGGTGAAAGGACTGGTAGAAATCTCTATCGTGCTGCCCGACGAGATGCCTCACTACGACCGTGGTTAAAACAACAAGTTGAAAACAAGCTGAAAGAAGAGAAATGAAGAAAGCATTTGCCGTCAGCACAGCGCTGTTTGCCCTCAGCGCCATCTTTCCTCTGACACTTGGTGCCCAGCCCGACGAGACGGAGCGCACCGAGAAAGCAAGAATGTCTTGCACAAGCATCATGGTGGGCAGGAATGCATCTGCCGATGGTTCGGTGATGACATCGCACACCTGCGACTCCTGGTATCGCACATGGATGCGTATGGTGCCGGCACGCGACTACGAGCGCGATACCGTGACGGCCATCTACGAAGGGCGCATGCACACTCAGTCGGCCCAGGACAGCACGAAGATGTATCGCCGCGGAGTGATTCCGCAGGCTCACCATACATTCCGCTTCCTCGACACGGCCTATCCATGTCTGAACGAAAAGCAACTGGCCATGGGCGAAACCACTATTACGGGACGCGACACGTTGCAGAACAAGCGTGGCATGTTCATGATTGAAGAATTGGCGCGCATTGCCCTGGAGCGATGCTCTACGGCCCGCGAAGCCATACGTCTGATGGGGGATCTCGTGAAACAGTACGGCTACGGCGACAGCGGTGAATGTCTGACCATTGCCGACAAGCAGGAAGTTTGGATATTCGAAATATTCGGCGAAGGACCGAAAAAGATTGGAGGCGTATGGGCTGCCGTACGTATTCCCGACGACGAGATTGCCGTGTCGGCCAACATTTCTCGCATCGGACGACTGGACCTCGCCGACACCGACCGCTACATGGCTTCCGACAATGTGTTCGACGTGGCCAGGCGACTGAAGCTGTGGGACGGAAAGTCAGAGTTCAGTTTCTGGAAAGCCTACAGCGGCGGAAACTATTTCGACGAGCCCAAAAACTACAGCGTGCGCGAACACTTCATCATGTCGCAACTGGCTCCTTCGCTCTGCCTGAGCGACAGCATCGAGGAATTGCCGCTGAGCGTGAAGCCCGATCAAAAGGTGAGCGCCGAGCAGGTGATGCGCCTTCTCGGAAGCTACTACGAGGGCACACCGAAGAATTTGAGCGGGCGCCACCTCATCCCTAATCCGAAGCGCAAGGACAAAGAGGGAAAGCTCGTCGAGAACGAGCCCGACAGCATCGTTTCGCCGTTCTCCAACCCTTGGATGCGCCCAGATGAAATCAATATGTACTACGCCATGGGCGATTCCGTGATGAAAAACATCCGAACGGTGAGCGTGCCTTGGTGTGCCTACAGCACAGTCATACAGCTGCGCGCATGGCTGCCCGACGAGGTGGGCGGCGTGGCATGGGTAGCACTCGACAATCCGGGCGAGAGTCCGCGCTTTCCCATCTTCTGCGGCGCCACCGAACTGCCGCCACTGCTACAGACCTGCGGCCAGCATGTAGCCCGCGACGATGCCGCCCTATGGCACTATCGCAAGGCCAATCGGTTGGCGACGCTGCGTTGGGGCACCTATCGCAAGACGTTGGAGCCTGCCCGCGACTATTTCATCGAGAAAGCACTGCGCGAATTGCCCTTCGTTGAGCAGACGTGGCAACAGCTCAACGGCAGCGACAAGAAGCAGGCCGAGCGTATGCTTAATGGTTATGTTGCAGACTTCTTCGGTGCCACCATTCAGCGCTGGGACGACATGGCCCGCTCGCTGTGGCGCCAGACGTGGGCAGGTTTTTAACGTAACAAGAAATGGAAATCATCAGAATAGAATCGCTGCAAGATCCGCGGGTGCAGATGTTCACTACGCTGACCGAGGCCCAGCTGCGCAACAGGCTGGAGCCGCTGAAGGGCATCTTCATCGCCGAGAGCCCGAAGGTCATCGCCGTGGCGCTGCAGGCTGGCTATCAGCCCATTGCCATGCTGTGCGAAAAGAAGCACATTGAAGGCGATGCGCGCGACGTCATAACAATGGCAGACGGCGCATGGCAGCAGACGGCCGACGGCGCATGGCAGCAGACGGCCGACGGCGATGGCGGGGAGGCATTCCCCGTCTATACCGGCTCGCGCGAACTGCTGGCCCAACTGACTGGCTACACGCTGACGCGCGGTGTTCTCTGCGCCATGCGGCGACCTGAAGAGAGACGGGTGGAGGAAGTGTGCAGCAAAGCAAGGAGAGTGGCCGTCATTCACGGCGTCGTAGACACTACCAACATCGGCGCCATCTTTCGCTCGGCGGCAGCACTGGGCATCGACGCCGTGCTGCTGACACGCGACTCCTGCGACCCGCTCAACCGACGGGCAGTGCGCGTATCGATGGGGTCGGTGTTTCTCGTGCCCTGGACATGGATTGACAACCTCGGCCAACTGCAAACGCTGCGTTTCCGCACGGCAGCAATGGCACTAAGCGAAGATTCCATCTCACTCGACAATCCCGTTTTGAAGCAAGAGGAGCGACTGGCCATCATCTTGGGCACCGAGGGCGACGGACTGCCACAGCATACCATTGCCGGGGCCGACTACGTAGTGCGCATCCCGATGGCCCACGGTGTTGACTCGCTGAACGTGGCTGCTGCATCGGCCGTTGCATTTTGGGAACTGCGTGTTGAATAAAAATTAATTACCGGATAGTTTTATGAAAAACCTTACACATAGGATAAACTGCCTGTGCATTCTTCTGCTCCTGTCGGCAACCTGCTGCATGCCGATGCATGCACAAGGGCTGCCCACCGACGGGCCGCTCACCGTGCGCCCGCTGCTGCAGCAACTGGCCCAGCGACTTCTGCAGGGCAAGAGCGGAAGCATCGTGGCCATACGCCCCGAAACAGGCGAAATCATTTGCCTGGCTGGCCATTCGCCTGCAGGATTCGACGTGAACATGGCCATTGGACGCGCCTACCCTCCCGGTTCTACGTTTAAAACGGCACAAGCACTGACGCTGCTCACCGAAGGAGTGGTCGTGCCCGAAACCACTATCGACTGCGTGGATGGCTTCACGGAAGGCAACATTCATGTAGGTTGCCACAAGCACTCATCGCCACTGGCGCTGCGCGAGGCCTTGGCTATCTCGTGCAACACGTGGTTCATCACGGCCTTCATGGGAATGATCAACGACACGTTTATGTATGAAAACAAGGAGGAAGCCATCAGCGTGTGGAACCGCCACATGCGCAGCATGGGCCTGGGCGGTCCGCTGGGCAGCGACCTGGAAGGCGAGAAAGGCGGCTTGCTGGCCAACGTGAGCTACCTGAACCGGCGCTATAAGGATGGATGGGACGGCAAGACCATTCTTTGGGCAGGAATGGGTCAGGGCGACATCACAGCAACGCCACTGCAACTTTGCAACCTGGCTGCCGTCATCGCCAACCGCGGCTATTTCTACACACCGCACATCCACCAGGCCACAGCCGAACGGCCACTCCCACAGCGCTTTCTGACGCGCCGCCAGTCTTCCATCGACCCTGATGCCTTCACTGCCGTCGTCAGCGGCATGAGGCGAGCCGTCACCAACGGAACGGCCACTGCCATCAACACACCCGCCTACCCCATCTGCGGCAAGACGGGAACTGCCGAGAACAGCGGGCGCGACCATTCGGCATTCATTGGCTTCGCACCGATGGACCAACCGAAGATTGCCGTCAGCGTCTATATTGAACATGGCGGATTCGGAGCCGACGTAGCCGCCCCTATGGCAGCCCTGATCATTGAGGAATACCTGAAGGGACAACTCTCGTCAGCATCGGAAAGCAAGGCGAAAAGGCTTTCTGCGATGAGATTCTAGGCCCTGCAAGTGAAAGAAAAGCCAAAAAACGGGGCAGAACTGAAAAAAAACGCAAAAACATTTGGCAGTTCGCAAAAAAGATACTACCTTTGCACTCGCTTACACGGAAAAAGGTTGACCGTTGGTCTTCCTCAATCGCGTCTCAGCATAGCTAAAAGCGAGCTTTTGCTTTGCTCTCGCTGCTTAAGCGGTTCCGTAGCTCAACTGAATAGAGCATCTGACTACGGATCAGAAGGTTGTGGGTTTGAATCCCGCCGGAATCACTTTCAGCAGGTAAGTAACTAAAAAATACGGATTGGTTCCGTAGCTCAACTGAATAGAGCATCTGACTACGGATCAGAAGGTTGTGGGTTTGAATCCCGCCGGAATCACAAAAAGGACACCAACATTGGTGTCCTTTTTTGTTATCTGCAAATATAATGATAAATATCACGGCGAGGCAATACATGTGGCACTAAGAGATAGAGTATGTGGCTCCGAGAGTTATAGTATACAGAACTAAGAGACGTATATATCAGAAAGCCCTTCCGCTATGTGCGGAAGGGCTTTCGGCTATAAAGGGGAGTGAGAGATGTCAATACTCTGCCCAAGGCTTGATATCAATGTCAGCAAGGGGAACGGTGCAGAAGGCATTGATGAAGGCCGACGCGAGCCGCGAGTTGGTGATGAGCGGAATATTGAGATCGATGGCCGCACGGCGAATCTTGTAGCCATTGGTGAGTTCGTGCTGCGTAAGGTTCTTCGGAATATTAACCACCATATCAATCTTATGCTCATGGAGCAGGTCGAGCGCCTGCGGCTGCTGATCAGGTTCGCTGGGCCAGTGGACGAGCGTGCACTGTATGCCGTTCTCCATGAGATAACGAGCAGTGCCGCCAGTGGCATAGAGCGCATAGCCGTTTCTGACCAGTTGCTTGGCAGCGTCGAGCATCTCGGCTTTCTGCTTTGCCCCACCCGTTGAGAGCAACACTGAATGCCGGGGAATGCGATGACCCACCGAAAGCATTGATTTAAGCAGAGCCTGACTGGTGTCGTCACCCAGACATCCTACCTCACCCGTAGACGCCATGTCGACACCCAGCACGGGGTCGGCCTTCTGAAGACGGTTGAAGGAGAACTGGGAAGCCTTGATGCCCACGTAGTCGAGGTCGAAGAGGTTCTTCGAGGGTTTCTCTACGGGCAGGCCGAGCATGACCTTTGTGGCCAGGTCTATCAGGTTGAGTTTCAGCACTTTCGATACGAAGGGGAAAGAACGAGAGGCACGCAGGTTGCACTCAATGACAAGGATGTCGTTGTCGCGGGCCATGTACTGAATGTTGAACGGGCCGTTGATGTGCAGAGCTGATGCAATCTGACGCGAAATGCGCTTGATGCGACGCATGGTCTCGACATACAGTTTCTGAGGCGGGAACTGAATAGTGGCGTCTCCCGAGTGAACACCTGCGAACTCGATATGCTCGGAGATGGCATAAGCCAGAATTTCGCCGTCGCGGGCCACGGCATCCATCTCGATTTCCTTAGCGTTCTCAATGAATCGGCTGACGACGACGGGATGGTCCTCAGAAACGTTGGCAGCCAACTGAAGGAAGCGCTCGAGCTCCTCCATGTTGGAACAGACGTTCATGGCAGCACCCGAGAGCACATAGCTGGGACGCACAAGCACGGGGAAGCCAACGCGGTCGATGAAGCGGCGAATGTCGTCCATCGAGGTCAGAGCACTCCATTCGGGCTGGTTGACGCCCAATCGGCCGAGCATAGCTGAGAACTTGGCACGATCTTCGGCACCGTCGATGTCCTGAGCCTTGGTGCCGAGAATGGGCACATGCTGCTCGTCGAGTCGCATGGCGAGATTGTTAGGAATCTGTCCACCAGTAGAGACGATGACGCCGTGGGGCTGCTCAAGGTCAATGATGTCCATGACGCGCTCGAAAGTGAGTTCATCGAAGTAGAGCCGATCGCACATATCATAGTCCGTCGAAACGGTCTCGGGGTTGTAGTTGATCATGATGGAGCGATAGCCGTTCTGGCGAATAGTGTTCAGCGCCTGCACGCCACACCAGTCGAACTCCACCGACGAGCCAATGCGATAGGCACCCGAGCCCAAGACGATGACGGAGGGTATGTCGCCGCCGAAATCGATGTCGTGGGCTGCACCGGCCTGACCACCCTGATAGGTGACGTAGAGGTAGTTGGTCTGTGCGGGGTATTCGGCAGCCAGCGTGTCTATTTGCTTGACGACAGGCAGAATGCCCATCTGTTTGCGTATCTGGCGCACGTTCAGACCAGCCTTGGCCATGTTGCCCAGACGGTCCTCGAGTCCTATGGCGCGGGCCACCTGGAAATCGGTGAAACCATATATCTTAGCCTGAAGCAGCAGTTCGGGACTGATGGTCTCGGGGGTCTGCAACTTCAACTCCTCGTCGATATCGATGATGTGTTGCAACTTATAGAGGAACCAGCGGTCAATTTTCGTGAGTTCGTGGATGCGGTCGATGCTGTAAAGGGGCTCACCGGCGGCGTCCTTCAGGTGCATAGCCTTCGAGATAACGAAGATGCGCTTATCGGTGGGCTCGCGTAGGGCGGCGTCGATGTCGGGAATCTCAAGTTCCTTGTTCTCCACGAAGCCATGCATGCCCTGCCCTATCATGCGCAGGCCTTTCTGCAGCGACTCCTCAAAGGTGCGGCCGATGGCCATCACCTCGCCGACCGACTTCATCGAGGAGCCCAGTTCCTTGTCGACGCCGCGGAATTTGGAGAGGTCCCAGCGGGGTATCTTGCAGACGACGTAGTCGAGGGCGGGTTCGAAGAATGCCGATGTGGTCTTGGTGACGGAATTTTTCAGTTCGAAGAGTCCATAGCCCATGCCGAGTTTGGCGGCTACGAAGGCCAGTGGATAGCCCGTAGCCTTGCTGGCCAGGGCAGAAGAACGCGAAAGACGAGCGTTGACCTCAATGACACGATAGTCCTCACTCTGCGGGTCGAAAGCATATTGCACGTTGCATTCGCCGACAATGCCTATGTGGCGGATAATCTTGATAGCCAGCGCGCGCAGCTTGTGGTACTCAGAGTTAGTTAGCGTCTGCGAGGGAGCAATGACGATGCTTTCGCCCGTATGAATGCCCAGCGGGTCGAAGTTCTCCATATTGCAGACGGTGATGCAATTGTCGTAGCGGTCGCGCACTACCTCATACTCAATCTCCTTCCAGCCCTTCAGCGACTTCTCCACCAGCACTTGAGGCGAGAAAGCGAAGGCCTTCTCAGCCAGGCGGTTAAGCTGCTGCTCGTCGTCGCAGAATCCAGAGCCCAGGCCGCCCAAGGCATAGGCAGCACGCAAGATGACGGGATAGCCCAGCTCTGCTGCTGCACGGCGGGCTTGCTCAATGTTCTCACAGGCTTCGCTCTTAATGGTCTTTACGCCAATTTCATCGAGACGGCGCACAAAGAGTTCACGGTCTTCGGTGTCGATGATGGCCTGCACGGGTGTACCGAGCACGCGCACGCCGTAACGTTCAAGGACGCCGCTCTTGTAGAGTTCCACACCGCAGTTCAGCGCCGTCTGTCCGCCAAAGGCCAGCAAGATGCCATCGGGACGTTCTTTCTCGATGACTCTCTCAACGAAATACGGCTGCACGGGGAGGAAATAAATCTGGTCGGCCACGCCCTCCGAGGTCTGCACGGTTGCGATGTTCGGGTTGATGAGCACCGTCTGTACGCCTTCCTCGCGCAGGGCCTTCAATGCCTGCGAGCCGGAATAGTCGAACTCACCGGCTTCACCTATCTTCAATGCTCCACTGCCAAGGAGCAGTACTTTCTTGATTCCTTCTTCTTTCATCGTTGTGTCTTAGATTAATTTCTCTACAAAGCGATCGAACATAAACTCGGTATCGACGGGACCGGAACAGGCCTCGGGATGGAACTGAGAGGAGAACCAGGGGTTCACGCTGTGGGCGATGCCCTCGTTGGAACCGTCGTTGAGGTTGACAAAGAGCTCGCGCCAGTCGTTGCCAAGACAGGTGGCATCAACGGCATAACCGTGGTTCTGCGATGTAACGTAGCAATGCATCGTGCCCACCTCGCGCACAGGCTGATTGTGGGAACGATGTCCGTATTTCAGTTTGTAGATGCGGGCTCCGGCAGCCTTGGCCAGCAGCTGGTTGCCCATGCAGATACCGCAGATGGGTTTGCGGCTGAGCGACATCTGCCGACGCAGGATGCTGACTGCATCCTCACACATATCGGGGTCGCCGGGGCCGTTGGCCAGGAAGAGTCCGTCGAACTCCATCTGGGTGTAGTCATAGTTCCACGGCACGCGAATGACCTCCACTCCCCTATTCACGAGGCAGCGAATGATGTTGGCTTTCACGCCGCAGTCGACGAGCACGACCTTCTTGCCTGCGCCCTCGTTGTAGCGGATGACCTCCTTGCACGACACCTGATCGACAAAGTTCACGCCCTCATACTGGGCTTCGGGGATATTGTCAGGCTCGTCTTCGAAGAGGATTTTCCCCATCATCACGCCCTGTTCGCGCAGCAGCTTGGTCAGCTGGCGGGTATCGATGCCAGTGAGTCCCGGCACGTGCTCGCGCTTCAGCCAGTCCGACAGGCTCTCGCAGGCATTCCAGTGGCAGAACTTCTCGCTGTAGTCAGCCACGATGATGGCCGAAGCGTAGATGTGGTCGCTCTCCATATAGCGGGGCAGCAGACCTGGTGCATAGGTATCAAGCGATGGGCTGTCTGCCTTCAGGTTGGTGAATGTGAAAGGTGGCACGCCGTAGTTGCCGACGAGCGGATAGGTGAGCACCATCATCTGGCCGGCATAGGAGGGGTCGGTCAGACTCTCAGGATAGCCCATCATCGCGGTATTGAACACCACTTCGCCTGCCACGGGTGCATCGTAGCCGAAGGAACGGCCTGCAAAGCGTGTGCCGTCGCTGAGCACGAGTGTAGCTTTTTTCATGATCATAAGGGAGGTCAGAATTTATTTTCGTATTGATAATAGTTTTCGATGTAGTTCACGAAGGCCTGCAGACAGAGCTTCGTGCCGCCAGGCGTGGGATAATGGCCGGTGAAATACCAGTCGCCGCGATGGTCGGGCACAGCCTCATGGAGACCTTCAATAGACTGGAACACGAGTTCGATGGGAGTGGTCACGGTGTCGGGACGGAGCATCTCCACAATCTTCTCGTTGATTTCGTTGACGGTGAATGGCTTGTAGATATCGCGCACACAGTTGTGCATCTCCGTCTTGGGTTTGCGCAGCTCTTCCTGACAACGGTGATAGGTGTTGTCAATGACCTCATGCATGTTGCGTTCCTTCAGCAAGGCAATGGCGGCACGGAAGGCGCAGAACTCTTCCAGGCGGGCCATGTCGATGCCGTAATAGTCGGGATAGCGTATCTGCGGGGCACTGCTGACCATGACGATCTTCTTCGGATGCAGACGGTCCAGAATGCGGAAGATACTCTCCTTGAGCGTGGTGCCGCGCACGATGCTGTCGTCGATGACTACGAGATTGTCCACTCCTGCCTCGAGGCTCTCATAAGTGATGTCGTAGACGTGCGACGCCAGGTCGTTGCGCGACTGGTCTTCGGTGATGAACGTGCGCAGTTTGATGTCCTTCCAGGCCACCTTCTCCGTACGCACATATTCCGTGAGGATTTCTGCCAGCTGCTCGCGGGTGGGGTTCTGCCCCAGCACCTGCTGTATCTTGTCGACCTTCTTCTCGTTCACATAGTGTTTGAAACCGTCAAGCATGCCGTAGAAAGCCACTTCGGCAGTGTTGGGGATAAAGGAGAAGACGGTGTGTTCAGTGTCATAGGAGATGGCGTTCAGCACGGGCTGCGTCAGTTGCTCACCCAGTTGCTTGCGCTCTTTATAGATGTCGCGGTCGTTGCCGCGGCTGAAGTAGATGCGTTCGAACGAGCATTTGGAGTCGCCTTTCTGTTCCAAGATGCGTTCTATGGCGCATTGTCCGTTGCGCTTGACGAGCAGGGCTGTGCCGGGTTCGAGTTCCTTGATGTCGTCGCACTCCAGGTCGAAGCAGGTCTGGAGCACGGGGCGTTCACTGGCCAGCACGACCACCTCGTCGTTTATATAGTAGAACGCAGGACGGATGCCCCAGGGATCGCGCATGGAGAACATCTCGCCGGAACCCGTCATGCCGCACACCACATAGCCACCATCGAAATCGCTCATGGCGGTCTTCAGCACATTGCTCATCTTCACGTGGTCCTCAATGTAGCGGGTGATGTCGGTGTCCTTCAGCTCCATGGCCTGGGCTGCAATGAAGTTACGCTCCACCTCGCGATCGAGGCGGTGGCCCATGTGTTCGAGCATGATATAGGAGTCGCTGTAGATGCGCGGGCACTGGCCCTGGCGGGTGAGTTTCTGGAAGATCTCGTCGATGTTGGTCATGTTGAAGTTTCCACACAGACAAAGGTTCTTGGCCTTCCAGTTGTTGCGGCGCAGGAAGGGATGCACGTACGACATGCCGCTCTTTCCCGTCGTCGAGTAGCGCAGATGCCCCATGTAGAGTTCACCGCGGAACTTGTTCACATCAGTGGCGAAAATCTTATCGATGGCATCCTTGCCTTCAGCACGCTCGCGGAACATGTACTCATGACCGGGCTCGGTGTCCAGTTTCACACTGGCTATGCCGGCGCCTTCCTGACCGCGGTTGTGCTCTTTCTCCATCATCAGATAGAGTTTGTTCAGACCATATTTCCATGTGCCGTACTTCTGTTCGTAGTATTCCAGCGGCTTCAGAAGGCGTATCATGGCAACGCCACATTCGTGTTTGAGTTGTTCCATATTCGGGACAGGGTTATCCTTGTTGCTTGATGTTGATGTGTTATAAAAAAAGAAGAATGAACAGAGCGTGTCGTGTTCATTCTTCCATATTGCTTGACATTAGTTTCTCAAGATATTAACCAGCAGCGACGCTACCGAAGTGACAATTCCGATGAAGGAGAACCAGATGGTGGTCGATTGGCCGATGGCAGAGTTCTTTGCCTTCACGCGGTTTGGCTCCACGTAGATAATGTCGTTCTGCTGCACATAGTAGTAGGGCGAACTGAAGATGTTGCCATCGTTCAGGTTCAGACGCACAGCACGCTTCTGACCGGTAGCGTCCTCACGAACGAGCAGCACGTTGTCGCGCTTACCATAGATGGTCAGGTCGCCAGCCTGGGCAATGGCCTCAATGACGCTCATCTTCTCTGTCGACACTGGGATGACGCCGGGACGGCTCACTTCGCCCGTCACCGTCACGCGGTAGCTGGCCATACGGACAGTCACGATGGGATCCTCCGACTGCTGCAGGTCCATCATCACCTTGTCATGGATTATTTTCTCACATTCGCCCTTCGTCAGGCCAGCCACACGGATGCGCCCCACACGCGGGAAGTTGATGCAACCGTCGTTGTCTACGAGGTAGGTCTGCAGGTTGCCGCCACCCGTCGAAAGGTTACCCGTTGGATTAAGCGTGTTCGATACCGAGAGGTTGAAATGGCTCACGGCCTTGGGGTCAGAGACACCGCCCACGGTGATGGTCAGCAGGTCCTTCGGCATGATGCGGGCATCGAAGAGGCCCTTCGATGCAGCCAGGGTCAGCGAGTCAATGTTCTGGAAGTAAGCCACTTCCTTGCTGCCTGTGCAGCTGCCCATACTGATAATCATGGCCAGAACTGCAAACGGAATGAGAAGTTTTTTCATATTCGCCTTTGATATAGTTTCGTTAATTTCGCCTGCAAAATTACAAAAAATTTATCAAGTAGAAAAGCAATTGGCTAAAAAATAAGCCACAACGCCATTTTTTTTACTTAATAGAACTTGAAGTAGCGGCGGGCGTTGTTGTAGGAGATGTCCTCTACCATCTGTCCCAACAATTCCATGTCGGCAGGCAGGAGGCCCTTCTCTACGTCGTTGCCCAGCAGATTGCACAGCAGGCGACGGAAGTACTCATGGCGCGGATAGCTCAGGAACGAGCGCGAGTCGGTGAGCATGCCCACAAAGCGGCTCAGCAGTCCCAGCACCGACAGGGCGTTCATCTGACGCGTCATGCCGTCCAGCTGGTCGTTGAACCACCAACCCGAGCCAAACTGAATCTTGCCGGGGCACGAACCGTCCTGGAAGTTGCCCAACATGGTGGCAATCACCTCGTTGGCGCAGGGGTTCAGCGTATATATAATGGTACGCGTAAGCAGGCCGCGCTGGTTCAGTCCGTCGAAGAAGCGGCTCATGGCTTTGGCGGTGTTGAACTCGCCGATGGAGTCGAAGCCCGTGTCGGCACCCAGCCGGTTGTACATCAGCGTGTTATTATCGCGGATGGCGCCGTAGTGGAACTGCTGTGTCCAGTCGCTCTTGGCGTCCATCTCGGCCATTGTCGTCAGGAAGCAGTTCTTATACTGGCGGGTCTCATAGACCGACAGCGACTGTCCGCGCATGGCCTTCTCGAAGATGATGTCGATCTGCGACTCGGTGTAGGGCTCGTCGTAGAACTCCTCGATGCCGTGGTCGCTCAGCCGGCAACCCTCCTGATGGAAGAAGTCGTGACGCTTCTGCAGGGCATCCACCATATCGGCAAAGCGGGTGATGGTCACGCCCGACACCTGCTCCAGCTGGTGCACGTAGTCGGGGAACTCAGGCTTCTCGATGTTCATGGCTTTGTCGGGACGCCAGGCGGGAATCATCTTGATCTCGAAACCGCTCTCACGGGTCTGCTTGTGGTAGCGCAGGTCGTCCACGGGGTCATCGGTCGTGCAGACACACTCCACACCGTAGTGGCGCATCAGGCCGCGGGCCGAAAACTCGGGCTGCTTCAGCTTCTCGTTGCACTCGTCGAAAATCTCGCGCGCAGTCTTGGGCGACAGCAGTTTTTCAATGCCGAAGGCGGTCTTCAGTTCCAGGTGGGTCCAGTGGTACAACGGGTTGCGCAGCGTGTAAGGCACGGTCTCGGCCCACTTCTCAAACTTCTCCCAGTCTGTCGTGTCGGTACCGGTGCAGTAGCGCTCGTCGACGCCGTTGGTGCGCATGGCACGCCACTTGTAGTGGTCGCCACCCAGCCACAGCTCGGTGATGCTTTTAAACTTGTGGTCGTCGGCCACCATTTTCGGAATCAGATGACAGTGATAGTCAATGATGGGCATCTTAGCCGCATGCTTGTGATACAATTCCTGCGCCGTTGTGGTCTCCAGCAGGAAGTTCTCGTCCATGAATTTTTTCATTTGTCTTTTCTGTTTAAGTTATTTTTCGGCAAAGATACGAATAAGTGAGCGAAATACAAAGTAAAAACGAAAGTTTTTGTTTTCATTTCCGAACGAAAGTAATTTCGGCGAAGCCAAAGTTCTTTCTCCGCTGCGCTACGCGCTCGGCTTTGCCGCTTTCGTAATGAAATGGAGAAAGAAAGCGTCTCCTAACGTCGCCGAGCGACGAATAAGTGAGCGAAATACAAAGTAAAAACGAAAGTTTTTGCTTTAATTTTGGCAACTATATACTTTTTGGGAACGATATATATGTTCTTTCTCCGCTGCACTACGTAATCGAACCAACGGGCCGCTTTCGGACTCGGCTATGCCGCTTTCGAAGAGAATCGGAGAAAGAATGAAATGGAGAAAGAAAGCGGCCGCTCGACATCCCGAAGGGTGGCGCTTTCAGAGCGAAGCGGGGAAAGAAAGCCGAGCGGACACAAGGACAAATGGAGAAAAGACCCCAACGGGGTCTCATTTGCATCGCTCGAGCTTGCTCGCTTTCGTAGCACAGCGGAGAAAGAGCCCAGGTCTTGACCTGCGGGGGCAAGTCATCCTCATTGCTACGACCATCTTCGAAGTCGCTCCCTGCATAGTTACACTTTTCCGCAGGTCAAGACCTGCGGTTAAGCATATGCGACCTCTCCGAGGTCCTTGTGTCCGCTCGGCCCGCAGGGACGCTTTCAGAGCGAAGCGGGGAAAGAACAGGTATATCGTTCCCATATTTTTTGCCCCCTACCCCGAGTGCCCCACAGTGTTTTGTAGGGACGCCACGTGGTCGCATTGCTTTTCATGTCCAACGTACCGTTAAGAACGTGACAACAGTAGCCAGCCAATTCATTGGCAGGTAAGGCATTACAAAAAAAGGCGTGCCTTTAAGTACGCGACACTAGCAGAATGACCTCTTATGTCGCGTACCTAAAAAGCACGCTCAAGACACCGAAGGGTGGCGCTTTCAGAGCGAAGCGGGGAAAGAAAGCCCAGCGAAACCCTTTAAGCCCCCTTTTAATAATTCTCAGCCTTCAGCTCGAAGTAAGACTGGGGGTGATTGCACACAGGGCACTCCTCGGGAGCCTTCGGACCCACTACGATGTGGCCACAGTTGCGGCATTGCCAGATGCGGTCGCCGTCGCGCGAGAACACTACTTCGTCCTCAATGTTCTTCAGCAGCTTGCGGTAGCGCTCCTCGTGGGCCTTCTCAATCTTAGCCACGCCGCGGAACTTCTCGGCAATCTCGGTGAAGCCCTCTTCGTCGGCCTCTTTTGCCATGCGCTCGTACATGTCCGTCCACTCGAAATTCTCGCCCTCGGCAGCAGCCTTCAGGTTCTCTGGAGTCGACTTGATGGCGCCGCCCTCGAGCAGTTTGAACCACATCTTGGCATGCTCCTTCTCGTTGGCAGCCGTTTCCTCGAAGATGGCAGCAATCTGCTGGTAGCCGTCCTTCTTGGCCTTGCTGGCCCAGTAGCTGTACTTGTTGCGTGCCTGACTTTCGCCGGCGAAAGCCTCTTGGAGGTTGCGCTCGGTCTTTGTTCCTTTCAGTTCTTTCATAATGTTTTTGTTTTTATTGGTTGATAATGATTATTTTTACTTTCCTAACTTCTTTAACTTCCCAAACTCAACCTTCCTAACCTTCCGTTATCTCTCCTGCTATAGACGTTTCCATGGCGGCACGTACGGCCTGGGCATCGCCCTGGTGGATGGCATTCAGATACATGAGCTTGGTGACGGCAGCCTCCACGGTACCATCGCGACCGCTGATCACTCCTGCCTGCTGCAACTGGTAGCCGGTGTCGTAGCGGCTCATCTCGACGCTGCCCGCCACACACTGACTGATGTTGACGATGCACACACCGCGCTCGCTGGCCGCCTGCAGAGCGCGCAGCAGCCACGGCTGACGCATGGCGTTGCCGCTGCCGTAGGAGCGCATGACGATGGCCTGCAGCTCTGGGGCAGAGAGCATGTGGCGCACGACGTTCTCCTGTATGCCGGGGAACAGCGAGAACACCACGATGTTAGGATTCATCTGGTAGTGAGGGATGAGCGGACGCGAGAAGTCGGGCCGCAGGATGCAGTGGTCGTTGAACATAAAGTTGATGCCGGCATCGCAGAGATGCGGGTAGTTGAACGAGTCGAAGGCATCGAAGCCGTCGGCATTTTGTTTTGTCGAACGGTTGCCACGCAACAGCTTGCCACTGAAGTAGATACACACCTCAGGCACCCTCGCCCGTCCGTCCTTTCCGTAGGCCGATGCCAGTTCGATGCTGGTCACGAGGTTCTCCTTGCCGTCGGTGCGCAGCTGTCCCAGCGGCAATTGCGATCCGGTGAGGATGACGGGCTTGGTGAGGTTCTCGAGCATGAAGGAGAGCGCCGATGCCGTGTAGGCCATCGTGTCGGTGCCGTGCAGAATGACGAAGCCGTCGTAGCGGTCGTAGTTGCTGGCAATGATCTGCACCAGCTGGGCCCACGTGCGCGGACAGACGTCACTGGAGTCGATAGGCGCCGTGAACTGGTGCACATCGATGCCCGTGCTCAGATATTCCATTTCCGGCAGGTTGCTGACGATGTTGTTGAAGTCGAGCGGCTCGAGGGCTCCCGTGCGCGGGTTGCGGCCCATTCCGATGGTTCCGCCCGTATAGATGAGCAGTACTTTGTTGTTCATAGTGCAAAGGTACGAATAAGTGAGCGAAATGCAAAGCAAAAACCAAAGTTTTTTGCTTTCATTTCCGAGCGATAGTACCTTCGACGTATGTCAAAGGTACGAATAAGTGAGCGAAATGCAAAGCAAAAACCAAAGTTTTTTGCTTTCATTTCCGAACAAATGGAGCAGCGAGTGCCAATAAACTCGTTTAATTGGCCGAGTCGTGACATTTGAAGACGAAGTCAACGCAAGTACCTTCGACGTATGTCAAAGGTACGAATAAGTGAGCGAAAAACCAAATGTATTTGGATTTTTTCCGAACAAATGGAGCAGCGAGTGCCAATAAACTCGTTTAATTGGCCGAGTCGTGACATTTGAAGACGAAGTCAACGAAAGTATTGTTTTAGAATTTCGTTTTCCATACGGCTACAAAGTTGGCAAAAAAAACATTCGAAAACAAAAAAATACGTTAACAGCATTTGGCCTTTTGTTAAACAATCCTATATTTTATTCACATTCTTTTTGTCCGATTTATGGTTCGTTAACATTGCGTTCGTAGCTCGTCAGCAATATAATGAGGCTTTCGTCCGAAAGCCTCATTATGAAATAATGTGACAAAAGCGATGTTCAACTATCAGTACAGCTGCGATACTTTTTGTAGGTCTAACGCTTTTTCCTTCCTACTATCCATCCGGCAAAGAAACTCGTTGCGCCCTTCCCGAGCAAGCTCGCCCCCTCGTTGCTTTCCACCCGGTTCCCTGCATGGTTTACGGGATACAATCTGGGAACAAAAACCCCACTGACTTTAGTATTTTTACTGAAAATCAGTGGGTTGCAAATTGTAGTGTCAATCTTGATAAGATGTTGAATGCTTATATATTAGCTTTCACATAATTTTTAAATTGATTGAGAGTTAACGTCGTTTCGTTACCTCCTGACAATAAAGATATATGCCAAATCTCATCCTTTAACACGGGTAAATAGAAATTATATCCTGTTAGGATAGATGCTTGCTTATAACATCTTTTCAATTCTTCCATTTTATCCTTATATTCTTCAGAGTCAAAATGTGAAGCATTCGAACAGTTCACGCTTTTAACCTCAAACAGGTGTATTCTTCCATAAGAATCTCTCATGACAAAATCAGGGTAGGATGAATGAATATTCCCTAAACAATACTCAAACTTGATTTCTGATTGGGACAAGAAATTTTTACCCCATAGATATTTCTTCTTAGGATTCAATTTTTGTGGTTCGATTGAACCGTCTAACAATCGTTCTCCCGCACGAGGGTTGTTCTTTCCAACAACCACACGCATAGCAACTCTTTTATCTTCATCGTTGTCATCCTGGGCAAGCTCTTTGAGAATCTCGGCAAATTCCCTTTCTGCATCACTGTCAAAAGAGAATTTTTCAGAATCAACGCCTTTCCTTTTCCATACCCAATCTCCAATGCTAACGTACTTTCCCATATCTGTGTAGGATGATTCGACAGGGAATGACACCTCTTTTACATAGCCTGACTCATCCGTTGATAACTCCATGCTTTTTGCATAGTCACACAGGTAAGATGAGTTCTTTGAAATAATGTCGTCAACATTTTCTGCAAAAAGAAACCAACGGTCGGTATCTGTCGAATAGTAACTGCACATATCCTTTATTTCTTTATCGGCATTCTTAATTTTTCGATATAGATTGAAGATACTTCCATAAGTAGCATGTCTCGGTTTACTACCCAGATACCCTTCTAAATCAAACCCTGACCTTTGCGTTAAAGTCTTGAGACGAGTAGTTTTAAGCTTTAAGTTTTCTGTTATGTCACTTGGCTCTTCGAATAACCTTGTGTATCTGATTTTAACTTCATCTTTCTTCCTTAATCCCCATACCCATGCTGTCATGGCTAACTCTTTGGCTTCATCTGATAACTTTTCAAAATCCAAAAGTCGGGGATTTCTTCTAACTCGCCCTAATACTTGTTCGTCAAGTTGTTCACTTTCTGTATTTCTGAATTGATAAAGCATACATGCACGAGGAATGTCCCAACCTTCAGAAATAACCATTTTGAAGATGATAATATCAACGGTTGAACTCGATTCTTTTACATAATCCCTCCAACGTGAGACAGGCAGCCCCTTATGTTTACAATCATCATTAGTATCACTTCCCTCGTTTGACTCTTTCCCTTTTTGAGTTTTTTGCATGATTGTCATCCATTTCAAGGCTTGATGCTCTGGCTTATTGAGCACATTAAATATTTTTGACAATTCTTCGTCTGCCTTGTCTTTATTAGAAATCTGAACAATCAAACAAGGGTTTACACCAAGTAGATTTCTATATTTCTCTTTTATTTCCTCAAATTTTTCAATCGCGACAGATATATCAACCTTGTCTTCACACAATTCAACTTTCTTAATCAAGTTCGCGTTAATCGCTTGCTCTTCTGTTATTTCAACGTCAGGAACTTGACCTCGTGATAATTTCGGTGTAGCGGAAATGTTTATAATTTTGGTAAAATACTCTTTGGCAAGTTCATCAAGGTTATTGGTTGCCTGATGGCATTCGTCCTTGATGACGTATATTTGTTTGTTTGCACCATTTCCATAAAGATTTGCAGTAATCTCTTGAAGGAAATTCGTCATAGTTCCACGCATGAGAAGACCGCCTTCCTTATAGAGGTCTCTTGGTAGTACATAGACATTATAATCTGTTGGTATAAACAAACTTTCTTCTGTTGACAATGTCGTGTTTATAATGTATGGCTTCAGTTTAGGGAAATCTCCATTTTGCTGATATTCGATAAACTTCTCATAATTTTGTTGGCCGAGATTTCCCTTTGACAAAGTAGAAACTATAAAAACAATGTCTTCTCGTTCAGAAAGAATACGATTCATCAAATCAGCCATCATGTAGGTTTTGCCGCTACCTGTTGGTGATTTGAATGTGATATTATTTTTTTCTCGTGTCTTTTCGATCAGAGACGACACGGCACTGTCATGTAAATCTATTACTTCCTGTAACATGTTATTTATCCTCTATTCTTTTGTGCCATTCTTTGTCACTCTCAACAGATTTTTCAGTGACTTCAAAATGTTCACAAACCCATTGTATTTTGTCTTCTAATTTTTCAAATTTGGCTTTGCCATATAAAGTTTCATCAATGACATCAAAAGCCGTTTTACCAGCAATATGCTCTGAATCCGATACGGTCTCTATTTCATATACATCAAGGCTACCACCATATATTTCATGATCTTTCAACCACGGGAAATCATTGTTACCTGAATAGAACGGATATTTATCAGTTTTGTTGTAGCAAGCCCCGGTCATAATCCTCTTTAATCGTGGTGCAGTTACATCCAATGCTATGCCATGTGGGTTCTTATCTGTAATTTCGTTTGATTGACAAAGAATGAATTTCCGATTTTCATCATCCAAATTCATATCCAAAATTGCATGACCAGTACTTCCACTTCCCGCAAAGAAATCAACGACTAAGTCGCTTTGCATGTGCTCAAATATCTTTTTAAGTAATTCAATAGGTTTAGGGTTGTCAAAACTATCTTTCTTGTTAAAAATTGATGTTAATAATTTGGTTGCAGTACCAGTTTCAGCAACATTATAGAAAATGCTGCGACATTTGAGCAACTTCCCTTTGGCATTTTTGAAGTAATTCTTTTCATAGGGAATCCAACGATTAGTTTCTGCATCTTTTTCCCAATGAATTTCATTATTGTCTATCAGCCGTTGCATTCGTTTAGCACCAACACGCCATCGACCAGGCAGTTTGTCTGGTGCAATAGGATAAAAATCATTACCATCAGGGTCTTTTATAGGGAAACACATAGTTGGTCTATCTTCACGGTGCGCAGCGCTTCCCCATTTCTCTAACTTAGTTATGCCATATCTACCTTTACCATCATTGTCATCATATTTGTAATTGCTTTCAACTGCTTCTCCGTTGAAATCTATCCATTTGAAAGCATCGGTTCTTCTATATGACAAGACGTACTCGTGTTCAGTAACAAAGAACTCATCCGTTTGTCCTCCACCAGACTTCTTTCGCCAAATGATATTTCCGATGAAATTTGACTCACCAAAAACCTCATCCATCAGACATTTAACAAAAGCCTGATTCTTGTCATCGATACTGCAAAAAATAGCACCAGTTTTAGACAACAATTCCTTAGCTAAAACAAGTCTTGGGTACAGCATTGACAATAAATTATCTCTTGAGAGAGCATTTTCATAATTTGTCTTTGCAAATTGACCCATGCTGTCTTTGCCATAGGGAGGATCGATATAAATTATATCTACTTTACCTCGATACTGTATAAGGAGATTCCGAAGAGCATCATAATTATCACCGATAATCAATTTATGAGGAATACCTCCTACGCCATCGCTAAAACTAAGTTCTTCATTCTTTTTGAAATACTTGATGTCGTTTGTTTGTTTTTCCAAACGTTTATCGTAATGAAGACCTGTTTTCTTATATGTCGTACCTAATTGCGCTATTGATATAGCCTCATTTATACTTTCGGCACTCCTAATGAGTTTGCCAAGCAGGTTTGCATTAGAACGTTCAAGAATTTTATCTTCTACACGTTTCTCTAGTTCTGCAAGGCGTTCATTCTTAATTCTTTCAAGTTCTTCTTTCATATTTTTGATTGTATTGTTGGTGTAAGTAAATCTCTTTTATCAATCCCTAATACCTTTGCTATCTCTTCAAGTGTCTGGAGGTCAGGCTGCGTTTTGTTGTTGCACCACTTGCTAGTTATTGGTTTCTATCCTGCAAAGTTACGAATCTTTTTTGAAAAAGGTGAAGATATTGAAAGAAAAATTGCAGGAGGGGCTTTCAACTCGCTGATTGTTAAACTTTCCTAACGCGGCGGCGACTTTAACACTCGGTTTTCGTTTTTGAAATGCCATTTCGCAGAATACGATTAATTTTGCAGCCGAAAACCGGAATGCGGGCCATTCCCGCAGCAACGGTCAACTAACTCTTTTGGTAAACGATATAAAAAACGAACAACAAAACTTAAAGAATCTATGAAAACAATGACGGAAAAAGAGGCTTTTTTGCTGATGGAAGAGCAAGGCTGGCAACCCATGCCCTGCAGGCGATTCGATGATTGGCGCCAACATCATTGACGGCGACTTCGTACTTGTCGACAAGACGGCACAGGTGTACGACAGCGACATCGTGGTGGCACTGATCGACGGCGAGTGCGTACTGAAATGCTATTGCACGGATGACGACGGCCAAACGTGGTTGGCTCCTCGGAATGATGCTTACGACGCCATTCCAGTGAGAGAGGGGCAGGATTTGTTTATCTTCGGTGTGGTGACGGAAGTATGGAGAAAGTCGCCACGCGTCACTCACCGCGAATGCATCGATGTCGTCAACCGCACCAAGCGCAGGGCGCGCAAGCCGAAGGAAGTCTGCCTGAGCGAGGTGGAAGCTGCCATCCGCGACATTGCGCCCAAGGTGGCTTACGGCCGGCAGTGGTTTGCCGTCTACAGGGTGTTGGCCGACAGGAAGTTGGTGGGCGCGGGTTGCTTCGAAGCGTTCTGCCGGCTGGTGGCAGAGGCGGTGCCCGAGCACCCGAAACTGCCCACCGCCAAAGAATTGGGGCGCATGAACGTGTATTGCTTTGCCAAGCACCTCGGGCAATGGAGTGCCGACAATGCTCCCGTGACGGGCTCACGCTACTCAGAGTATGAGCAGATAGCGAACTGCTTCATGAAGATGCTGGAATAAGAGGGCGACTTCATCATTTGTAGGGACGCGACGTGTCGCGTCCCTACTTCGTAAAAACTCTCCCCCAAAATACCAATTTTCCCCAAACTCTCCCCGATTTTCTCCCCAAAAGACGTAAAAAAAGTACCTAATCAAACAAAAACTCCCACCAAACTCTCCTGAAACGCCCAAAAAACGCCCAAAATCCCAAAAACTCTCCCTAAAACTCTCCAAAACTCTCCCAAATGGAGGGAAAATTGGTTGATTTCTCTCACTCGAAGGGCAAAAAAGGGCAAAACTGCGCACAAAACTCTCCCAAACTGCGCACGGGCAGCGGATTTTTTCCGCTGCCTTTTTTGTTGTCGTACCTTTGCAACGGTAATCAGATGGCCATCCTGTTACGCAAAAGGAAGTAAAACCAATTTATGAATTATTATGACAAAATCGACATTTGGCAGCGGATATTACCCTGCAGGCGCGGCGAACGACCCGCAGGCCCCGTGGAACGAACCGCCCACGGAAGAAATCAGAGTGAAAGTGGAAATCACGCTCTCGATGGTTCTTGAGAGCACGGTGGAAGTAGAGAAGGGTCAGAGGCCCGACTGGCTGGAGCTGCAGGATCTCTGGAAGGAGCAACATCCACAAGAAGAGTGGATGCCGAAAGGCGAAACCATCGAATGTGAAGACATCTATGTACAACGACGTTAAAACCCCAAAAACCTTATGGATATTATCGAAATCCGCAGGATGCTGGCAGAGGGATTCTGTTCTACGCCGACGACCTGCTGAAGATTGAGGAAAATGCCGTCCTGAATGCCTTTGCACGGGGCGGGAATGTTGAACCTGAAAACACCGACGAGCGATGAACAGAATCGTAAGACCTACCCCCGAGAGCACCATCCGCGACCTGCGCGCCCTCTTGACAATGAAGAAGCATAATTATTACAACACGCCCATCACGCTGCTCGACCTCGCGCAGGAACTTCAAAAGTTAATAGTGCGGCAGGGCGTGCAATGCACCGTGCGCTACGTCGAAGACCTGCAGTTGTTCGCTGGCCGATGGAACCCTGACCATAGAGTTTTCGACTGGTTCGAAAGCGAGACCTTCTTCGACACTGACGAACCGCTGCGCATGCGGCTGAAATTCGAGAAATTCATTGAAAACATCTGTAGAATCATCAAAGAGGAAAGTCATGGGAAAGCATAGTTACACGCCGCAGTTTACGGCAGAAGAGTTAGCAAGCGAGGAATGGCGCCGCTGCCAGTACCCCCTCGTTCGCTACGAGGTGAGCTCGCTCGGGCGCTTGCGCCACGCAAGGCGCAAGCAGCCGCTGCGGCTGAAAATCAACAATTGGGGATATCTAACGATTTCAGTCAGACAAAATAAATCATATAAGACGGTTTTAATCCATCATCAGGTGGCGCTCAGCTTCTGCGAGGGTTGGAGAGAGGGGCTGCAGGTGAACCACAAGGACGGCGATAAATACAACAACCGCGCCGAAAATCTGGAGTGGGTCTCGGCCAGCGAGAACGTCCGTCACGACCGCTATGTGCTGAGAAATCAAGTGAAAGCCGTCGGCCTCTTCGACGGCAGCCGCCTGAAGCATCTCTACCCCTCGGCAAGAGAATGCAACAGACAGACTGGTGGAAACGTCCATCAGCACATATTGAAAGGAGTAAAGTACCACGGCTACACGCCGCGCTACCTGCCCGAACGCATCTATCGGCAGACGCTCTTCAATATGAAGGTGCTCGACATGCCGCTACGTCAGGCCTACGTGGAGGCTGCCACGCAGATTTACTTCGATGAAAACGAAGAAAGGAGGTGAGTCATGTGTGCTAAACCAAAGGGATTTTTGCTTTACCCCAACCAATGGGCTGCCCTCTCGCGATTGTCAGAAGTGAAGTTGGGAATGTTGCTTACGGCCATCTATGACTACATGAACAATCCCGACGATGATTCACGCATTGAAGCACGGCTCGATAACGAAACGGCCATCGCTTTTCACTTCCTGCGCTTGCAGATTGATATTGATTTTGAAAAATATGAACAAATTGTCGAAAAAAGACGAAATGCAGCACAGAAAAGATGGGCGAAAAATGCAAATGATACAAATGCATCTTTTGCAATGCATGAAAAAGAAAAGGAAATAGAAAATGAAAATGAAATGGAAAATGAAAAGGAAAAAGAAAATGAAAAGGAAATAGAAAATGAAAATGAAAAAGAAAGCGCAGCTGCCGCTGCGTTGAATATAAACGCGCGCGAGGCGCGCGAGGCATCGGCGGCGGCGGCGCAGCAAGATGTTTTTTTGAAATTCAGAGAGGAGGCACCCACGAAAATAATGCCGTGGATAAACGGAATCTTGAAGGATGCCGACAGCAAAATTCCGCGGCTGCGCTACATGACGCGGGCACGCGTCAAGAGGCTCTATGACCTTTGGCAGGAATTCGGCAATGCCGCCATCGGCGAAGCACTGCGCAAGGCGGCGCGTTCGCCCTTCCTCAACGGGCGCGGCAAGCGCAACAAGTTTGTTGCCGACATCGACTGGGTGCTCTCTGAGCAGCACTTTCTCGAGGTGTTGGAGGGCAAATACAACACGGAAATCGGATAAATGGAACTTTTTGCATCCAGAGTACGATTTTTTCGGCGAAAATTTGGAAACGGCCGAAACCCGCCGTAACTTTGCAGCGACATAAAGGGGGACGTGTCAGCAAGGGCCCAAGAGAGTAGCAACCCCATAAATATCTAACCAAACAAAACAGAAAGGAA
>CACZIT010000041.1 GCA_902781315.1 uncultured Prevotellaceae bacterium | reverse complement strand
AAGGAAAAACTGGCATATTTTTCGTATATTGAACGTTAAATAATTTAAGAGTTATTGAGAACTCTTATTACAGACTGCAAAGTTAAAGAAGGGGCAACATCACTTAGCCCAGGGCAGCGCCCTGGGTGAAGGACGGCTAGGAAAACTGCGCCCTGTAAGGGTAGTATCTTTTATATTTATAATGGTTTTGCCCTTACAGGGCGCGATTACTTTTTTGACCACAACCCAGGGCGCTGCCCTGGGCTATGAGGTACTGCCCCTTCAGGGCGTTTTCTACTTGACGGGAATCACGAGCTCGGCATCCTGGAGCAGGGGCGACGAGAGGCGCACGCGGATGTCGTGCGGCAGATTGCCGTCGGCTTTCAGCGGTGCGCCGCCGTCGGGACCGAAGCCCTGCTGGCGCTGGCCGAAGCCTTGTCCGAACGGCAAGTTGGGGTCGGGACCTTCCTGGATGTAGGCCACGAGGCGACCCTGATGGGCACGGCGGTGGTAGCCGCCACGGAGGGGCAATGCGCCCGTGGTGTCGCTGATGTTGCCATTCTCCAGTCCCAGCAAGTGGCCGTTGCCCGTGACGAGGCAGGTGATGTCGTTGTCGGCCAGTCGCACGAGGTTGCCCTGCTCATCGACGACTTCGATGGTGAGGATGGAAAGAGACCCACCCCCCTGCCCCTCCCTGTGAGGGAGGGGAGTAATATGCTCTTGTTTGACACGCAAGGCATAAGGGCGGCCGGTGGTGCGGATTTCGTAAGAGGAAGCCTCTTCCCCCGCCTTCCCCTTCAGGGAGGGAGCTTCGGCGCGCAGGGTGCCGGGTTCGTAGGCGATGTCCCAATAGCGGACGTTGGTGGCTGTGTCGAGTTTGGCTTCACCGCCGACGGGCTGGCCGTTCAGTGTCAGGCGCACGTCGGGCTGGTTGGTGTAGCACACCACGCGCACCTGCTGGCCCTCGCGGTAGTTCCAGGTGTCGGTGGCGTAGGTGGAAACGGGAGCCCCGCCCCTGCCCCTTCCCCGTCTGGAGGTGGCGTTGCCGCGACGGTTGTTGATGGGGTAGGTGCCGATGTAGACCACGGGCTCGTCGCTCCAGAGCGAGGCGCGGTACCAGCCGTTGGGCTTGCGCTGCGAGGCCAGGTCGACGAGTCCTGCCGACGAGCCGCGTGCGGGCCACGGACCGCTCTCGCCCAAGTAGTCGGCACCCGTCCAGAGGAACTGGCCGAAGATGTGCTCGTTGTTCTTCACAGCCAGCCACGAGGGGTAGTCGTGGCGGTTCTCCGAACCGTAGATAACGCGCTTCGGATATTTCGCGTGGTCCTCCTGGTAGCGGCTCTCGGTGTAGTTGTAGCCCACGACGTCGATGGCCTCAGGGTATTCCGTCTGGTTCGACATCACCACACCGGCCAGTGCACCCGTCACGGCGCGCGAGGCATCGATGCCGCGCACCACAGCCGACAATCGCTTGGCAATCTTGCCGATGCGCTCGGCATTGGGCTGTTCGGGCTTGTAGCCGCCGTACATGGGCTGCGTGAAGTCCTTGCCGTCGCCGTCGAGGATGGGGTGCGAGTAGGGGTCGTTGGGGTAGTCCACCTCGTTGCCGATGGACCAGAGGAACACCGACGGGTGGTTGCGGTCGCGGCGCACCATGTCGGCCACGTCGCGCTCAATCCATTCCTCGAAGAAGTCGAATGTGCCGTCGTAGCCGGGCTTGCCGCGGTTCCAGCCCTCCAGCCACTTGCGCTTGGGGAACTCCCACTCGTCGCTGGCCTCGTCCATGACGAGCAAGCCCAGCTCGTCGCAGAGGTCATAGAGCACGGGTGCCTGCGGGTTGTGGCTCATGCGGATGGCGTTCACGCCGATCTTCTTCAGTTCTTCCAGGCGGTGCTGCCACACCTCGGGCGGCACGCCGGCGCCCAGCACGCCGGCATCGTGGTGCAGGCAGACGCCCTTCACCTTCATCCACTTGCCGTTGAGGGCAAAGCCGTGGTTGGGGTCGAACTGTAGCGTGCGCAGTCCGGCGCGCATCACCGAGCGGTCAATGCAATTGTCTTGAACTCCCTGAACTCCCTGAACTCCTTGAACTCCTTGAACTCCTTTAACTCCCTGAACTCCTTGACTCCTTGAATAGAGCCGCGTCTCTATATTATATAAATAGGTGTCGTTGAGGTCCCAGCGATGCGGGTTCTTCACGGTCAGCGTGACGGTCTTCTTGCCGGGGCAGCCCATCGTGGTCTTCGCACGCGCCACCTCGCGGCCCTCGGCATCGGTCATGACGACCTCCGTGGGAATGCCCAGTGCGGGCTTTCCGGCGGTTTCGATGTCCACCTCAACGGTGGCCTGCGCCTTGGTGATTTTCTTCAGTCGGTAGGCGGAACCCCACTGCGCCAGGTGCGTGGCGGGCGCCTTGACGAGCCAGACGTCGCGGTAGATGCCCGAGCCCGTGTACCAGCGCGAGTCGGCATACCGCGAGTGGTCGACGCGCACGGCCAGCACGTTGTCCTCGCCAGGCTGGTTCAGGTAGGGAGTCATGTCGTAGAGGAACGAGGCGTAGCCGTTGGGTCGGCAGCCCAGTAGGTGGCCGTTCAGATAGACCTCCGAGCGGTTGTAGACACCTTCGAAGTAGATGAAGCACCCACCCCCTTCCTCTCCCGAGGGGAGGGGTGTCTTGAAATGTTTCCTGTACCAGCCGATGCCGCCGGGCAGATAGCCTGTGCAGGAGGCCAGTTGAGGCGACATGACGCCCTCGGCCGACCAGTCGTGGGGAAGCGTAAGGCGGCGCCACTTCGTGTCGTCGAAGGAGGGGAGAGACTGGGGGTATTCCTGCTGCGGCACAGCTGCAGCAGGCGCAGCGTCATGAGAAGGCGATGCCGCCGAGGCCGTGGGGAGAGCCGGAGAGGCCGAGGGAGCGAGCGGGGCTGTAGCCTCGAGCATGAAGAGCCACTGGTCGTTGAATCGTTCAGACTGTCCGAACGATACTTGCGCACGGGCCTGCAGCGTTGTCAGGACCAGGAGTGCGAGAAGGAGATTTTTCCAAGTCATCATAGTTTCGTGTTGTGAGAGAGTAGTGAAGAGGCCGTTCCGTCATGTCTGGCCGTTGGCTTTGTAGGAGGAAAATGAGTTGTTTTCTGGTGCAAAACAAGTTGATTTGCCGAGGAATTCAACTCATTTTCCTCTTTTAAAGCATTCGTTTCGGAATTGTGGCAGGGCCTCTTTGATTAGTTAGGAATCAGACGTAGACTTTCGCTTCCTGACGGCCGCGCAGTACCTCCAGCGCGTTCATGGCCAAGGCTTCCATCTCGTCTTCGCCGGGATAGCAGTAGACGGGAGCCAGGAAGTCGATGCGGCGGCGCAGTCCGGTGATGATGTATTCGGAGCGGGCCAGTCCACCGGTGAGCAGGATGGCATCAATCTTGCCGCAGAGCACGGCACCCTCGGCCACAATGTTCTTTGCCACGTGGTAGATCATGGCATCGACGATGAGTTTGGCGTGCTCGTCGCCCTCGCTGATGCGCTTCTCGATGGCGCGCATGTCGTTGCTGCCTAAGTGGGCGGTGAGGCCTGCCTGTCCGGCCACGCGCTTCAGCAGCTGGGCCTCGGTGTACTTGCCCGAGAAGCACAGGCGGATGAGGTCGGCGGCGGGCAGGCTGCCGGCGCGTTCCGGCGAGAAGGGACCTTCGCCGTCGAGGGCGTTGTTGGCATCGACAGCCCGTCCGTGGTCGTGGGCAGCGATGGAGATGCCTCCGCCGAGGTGGCAGATGATGAGGCTCATGTCGTCGTAGCGACGGCCTATCTCCTTGGCGAATCGCTTGGCGATGGCGCGCTGGTTGAGGGCATGCCAGATGCAGATGCGGTTCATGAGCGGCGAGCCGGAGACGCGGGCATAGTCGTTCAGCTCGTCGACGACGCCCGGGTCGGCAATGAACGAGCGGCAGCCGGGAATGTCCTTTGCGATGTCGTAGGCGATGAGGCAGCCCAGGTTGCAGGCATGGTTGTGCATGGCGATGCCGCTGTGGGTGTCGTCGAGCATGGCCTGATTGATTTCGTAGGTACCACCGGCAATAGGTTTCACGAGTCCGCCGCGGCCGATGACGGCATCGAACTGCAGGGGGATGTCCTGTCGCTTGAGTTCGTCGATGACCAGTTGCTTGCGGAAGGGGAACTCGTAGATGACGTCCTCGAACTTGCTGAGTTCTTCGGCCGTATGGCGTATGGTGCGCAGCAGGATGGGCTTCTCGTCGTCGTAGACGGCAATCTTGGTAGATGTGGAGCCCGGGTTGATGGCTAATATTTGCATGGTGATTGATTGTTTATAGGGTGAGGCTGCGGCGGTGTCGCAGCATTCGTGGAAAGGCTTTTTATGCTTTGGCTTCGCTGCTCATCATGGCAGCCAGAGCCAGCGAGTTGAACTTGCAGCGCTTGGAGTCGGCACGCGAGGGCAGCACGACGGGCACGGTAGGACCTACGAGCATGCCTGCTGTGTCGCAGTGGAAGAAGGTGATGGCTTTGTAGAAGGCGTTGCCGGCCTCGATGTCGGGGAAGATAACGGCGTCGGACTGTCCGCCCAGAGGCGAGTCGATGCCCTTGATGCGCAGGCTCTCGGGCGAGATGCTGGTCTTCAGGTCGAGCGGTCCGTCGACGATGCAGGGGCCGAACTCGCCGCGCTTGGCCATCTCCTTGATGTCGAGGTAGCCCACGGTGAAGGGGAAGTATTTCTCGTTGACCTTCTCAGTGCAGTGGTTCAGGGCGATGCGCGGCTCGTCGATGCCCATCTTGCGGCAGAGGTCGGCGACGTAGCGCACCTGTTCGATGCGTTGCTCCTGTGTGGGATAGGGGATGACGGCCGAGTCGGTGAAGAAGAGCAGTTTGTCGTAGCCCGTCAGCTGGGCGGCGGTGATGTGGGTGAGGACGCGTCCGCGCGGCAGGATGCCCGTCTGCTTGTTGAGCACGACGTGCAGCAGGTTGTCGGTGTTGATGAGACCCTTCATGAGGATGTCTACCTTGCCTTCGTGCACCATTGCCACGGCACGGTGGGCGGCGTCGTCGGCATCGTTGGCCTCGGCGAAAAAGATATGGTCGCGATAGCGCATGATGTCTTCGTTCTGCTCCACTTCCTTCTGGCAGCCCACGAAGATGGCGTCGATGAATCCGGCCTCGAGTGCGTGCTGCACCGACACCTGCGAGTTGTGGTCGGCGGCCCAGACGATGGCCACGCGTTTGCGTTCACTGAGCTGAGCGAGGTGGCTCAGCATGTCTTCAAAACTTCTAATGGTTTCCATAGCGTTTGACAGTTGTTTTTGTTTGATATTAGTAGTAGAATGTAATCCAGTTGGTAGAGTAGTCGTGCACCTTGGGATGCATGATGTGGGCCATGCCTGCGTTGTCGCGATACCAGGAGTAGTTCCATCCCTTGCCCGGTTGCAGGTAGATGGCGTGGGTGACGCCGTAGTCCATGAGGCTGCGCATGAAGAACTCGAAGTCCTGCAGGCGCTTCGACTCGACGATGCAGAGCATGCCGTCCTTCTCGCAGAGCGCGCGGAAGCGGTTTCGGCCTCCCACGTGGCAGGGGCAGCGCCGCCCGTCGTAGACCAGCATGATTTGCGAGAACGCCATGCCTCCGGTGTCGGCCGCCTTGGTGATGGAGTCGGAGTGGCACGAGGGCAGAAACCGCCAGTAGTCGCCGTAGAAGACGAAAGTGCCAGTGTTCGACGGGCAGGCATAGCCGTTGTAGAACACGCCGTCTGCGACATGGTCGCCCGCAATGTTGTCGTGGCTGAATGTCTCCAGCTTCTGGCCCGTGAAAGCCGCCGCACAGCACATGATGATGTCGGTCTGGCTGGTGGGAGGCATCTCACCGCACACCAGGTCGACGCGTGAGAACTGCGGGTAGTAGATTTTCAGTTGGGTCGTGGAATCGATGTATATATACGGATCCTCGACCACAGCCTCAGCCACGGCCACCGGAGCCTTCTCCTCGCAGCCGATGATGATGGCCAGAAGAAAAACGGACACAAACCACTTACAATGTCTCATTGCTTTGCAAAAATACACATTTTTTTTAGAATTGCCCACAGAAAAGGCCAAAATGTTATAAAAAAAGCGTAACTTTGTAGGCAAAATAACGTAAAAACCAATTTTCCGTATGAAACAGAAAGTATTTGTTCTTTTGTCAATGGTGCTCATGGCGACATCGGCCTGGGCAGGTCAGAAAGTAGAGCGTCCGAAGCTCGTTATCGGTCTGGTGGTCGACCAGATGCGATGGGACTATCTCTACTATTATTACGAGGACTTCGTGGAGGGCGGACTGAAGCGCCTTGTCGACGAAGGCTACTCGTTCGAGAACTGCATGATCAACTACGTGCCCACCGTGACGGCCATCGGCCACACCAGTATCTACACAGGTTCTACACCAGCCCTCCACGGCATATGCGGCAACGACTTCTTCGACCGCACTCAGGGCAAGTGGACCTCTTGCTGCAGCGACAAGACTGTGACCCCCGTGGGTTCCGACTCTAAGGCCGGACTGATGTCGCCGCGCAACATGCTGGCCAACACCATCGGCGACCAGCTGCGCCTGTCGAACGACTTCAAGTCGCGCGTGTTCGGCGTAGCCCTGAAGGACCGTGCCGCCATCCTGCCTGCCGGTCACTCAGCCAATGCCGCCTACTGGTACGACAACAGCGTGGGCCACTTCATCACGTCCAGCTACTACATGAAGGAGTTGCCGAAGTGGGTGCGCGACTTCAACAAGCGCTACCAGACCAAGCCCGGCGAAGACCAGAAGATGAAGTCGGAGGGTGTCACGCTGACGTTCAAGATGGCTGAGGCCCTGCTCGAGAACGAGAAGCTCGGCACAGGCGACGTCACCGACATGCTTTGCGTGAGCATTTCGTCGACCGATGCCATCAGCCACGAATATGGTACGCGCGGAGCGCAGACCATTGCCGCCTACAAGCAACTCGACAAAGACTTGGCCCACTTCCTTTCGCTGCTCGATCGCCGCATCGGCAGGGGCCGCTACCTGCTCTTCCTTTCGGCCGACCACGGTGGCGCCCATAATCCCAACTACATGCGCCGCAACCATCTGCCCGCCGGCGGATGGAATGCCCGTGGCACGGTGGAGGCCATCAACAAACGACTGGCTGCCAAGTACGGTGTGGAGAAACTGGCTGTGGGTAACTATGGCGACTTCATCTATCTGAACCGCGCCCGCATCGACAGCGCCGGCATCGACTATCAGGAAGCCAAGCGCGAGGCCATTGCCGAGATTGAGAAAAACGAAAACATCCTGCGTGCCGTAGACTGCGAGCAGGCTGCCTCGACAGCTGTCCCGCAGCTCATCCGCGAGCGCATCGTCAACGGCTACAACCGCTTCCGCACGGGCGACATCTACTGCCTGCCGCGTGCCAATATGTTCTCATGGGAGTTTGGCGACAACTACGTGGGCACCACCCACAGCGAGTGGAATCCCTACGACTCCCACATCCCGATGGTGTTCTTCGGATGGAACATCGAGCATGGTGCCACGTCGAAACCAGTGCGCATCGTCGACATCGCTCCCACGGTGTGCGCCCTGCTCCATATCCAGATGCCCAGCAGTTGCATCGGCGACGCAGCGTTTTAGAAGGTAATGGATTAATGACGACATTCTGATATCATGGAAGCACTTCTCCACTATGTATGGAAACATCGCATGCTGCCACTCGGCGACCTGCTCACGACCGACGGCCAGCTTGTAGAAGTCATCGATCCCGGCTTGCACAATCGCAATGCCGGGCCCGATTTCTTCAATGCAAAGATGAAAATTGGCGGAACGCTCTGGGTGGGCAATGTCGAGATTCACGACCGGGCCAGTGACTGGTATCGGCATAAGCATGAGCGCGATGCTGCCTACAACAACGTGGTGCTTCATGTCTGCGGAAACATCGACACCGACGAGGTGCTCACGGCCGACGGCCGACGCTTGCCACAGGTGCAGGTGACCGTGCCCAGTCAGGTCAGCGAACACTATGAGCAATTGCTTCATATCGATCAGTATCCGCCCTGCTACGCGATTATCCCTTCGCTCTCGCCCCTGATGGTGCATTCGTGGATGAGTGCTCTGCAGACCGAGCGTCTGGAACAGAAGACGCAGGCCATCCGGCAGCGTGTGGAACGTTGCGACGGCTCGTGGGAGGCAGCCTATTTTGCCACGTTGGCCCGCAACTTCGGATTCGGCATCAATGGCGATGCCTTCGAGCGGTGGGCAGCCAGCGTGCCCCTCTCGGCGGTGGGCCACCATCGCGACGACCTTTTCCAGGTGGAAGCCTTCTTCATGGGGCAGGCAGGACTGCTCGAACTGGAGTCTGTGCCCGAACGATACCGTGATGGGGCTCTGACGGAAGGTTATTTCACCCGGCTGCGCAACGAGTATCTCTATCTGAAACATAAGTTCTCGCTGCAACCCATCGACCATCACATCTGGCGGTTCCTGCGTCTGCGACCGCAAAACTTCCCTCATATTCGTATATCGCAACTCGCCCAGCTCTACTTCGACCGCAAGGCGTCGCTCAGTCAGATTGTGGACTGCCAGTCGGTCGATCAGTTGTTGCAGGCGCTCGACACCCACGCCACACCCTACTGGCAGACCCACTTCCTGTTTGGCTCGGAAAGTCGCCGCAGCGAAAAACGGCTTTCCGTCGCCTCTCGTCGGCTGATTGTTATCAATACGGTTGTGCCCATTCTCTTTGCCTACGGGCGGCATCGCCACGACGAGCGACTCTGCGACCGTGCCTTCGACTTGCTCGAGGAGATGCAGGCCGAGCAGAACCACATCACACGCATGTGGCAACAATGCGGACTGGGAGTCACCACGGCGGGCGACTCCCAGGCGCTCATTCAACTCAAGAATGAATATTGTAATCGGAAAGATTGTCTTCGTTGCCGCTTTGGCTACGAATACCTGAAGAAGGGTGCTCCCGTCACTCCACGCTAATTACTTTTTGAAGTTTTATGTCGTCGCTCGAGGCTCCCACCATAATGTGGAAGTCGCCGGGCTCGAACTCCTGTTGCATCCTTGCATTGATGATGCTCAGGTCGTCGCGCGTCAGGGTGAACTCCACGTGGCGCGTCTCGCCCTTCGGAATCATCACACGGCGGAAAGCCTTCAGTTGCTTCAACGGCTGAACGACCGAGGCAAGCTGGTCATGGACGTATAGCTGCACCACCTCCTCGCCGTCCATCTGACCCGTGTTGGTGATGTCGCAGCTCACGTCAATGCCCCCTTCTGACGGCGAAGGTTTCGTTGCCAGGTTGCTGTATTCAAACGTGGTGTAGGAGAGTCCGAAGCCGAAGGGATAGAGCGGGCGGGCCGACATCTCGATGTAGTCGTGAGGCCGCGGGGCGCGCTTGTTGTAGTAGACAGGCAGCTGGCCCACGTTGGCAGGCACCGAGACGGGCAGTCGGCCGGCAGGGTTGTAGTCGCCGAAGAGCACGTCGGCAATGGCCGTGCCGCCAGCCTCGCCGGGGTAGTAGGCCGTGAGCAGGGCGTCGGCATGGGCGGCAGCCCAAGTCTTGTCGAGCGGTCGGCCTTCGATGTAGACCACCACGAGCGGTTTTCCTGTTGCCTTCATCTCGCGCAGCAGGCGCTCCTGATGGCCCAGCAGCGTGAGCGTGGCGCGGTCGAAGCCTTCGCCGCAGTCCATGTCGCTGAGCGTCTTCGCATCGGTCACGGCGGCACCGGTCTCCTTATAGCTGGTCTTGAAGTCGCGGGCGCTCGAGCCTCCCACCACAGCCACGACGACATCGGCCTCGCGCGCTTTCGCAACGGCTTCCTGGATGTTTTCCTCAGTGGTGTCGCGCACGGCACAACCCTTCACGTAGAGAGTTGAGAGTTGAGAGTTTAGAGTTGAGAGAGAAGAGGGTCGAGTGGAGAGTTGTTTTGCCCGGAGCGCTTCGAGCACGGTCTGGATGTGGTCGTCGGGCTGCGGAGCGGTGTAGTCGCCCAGCTGGTTATATTGGTTGTCGGCATTCGGGCCAACGACGAGCAGACGTAGCGACTCGTTGTTGCCCCGCAGTGGCAGCACACCATTGTTCTTCAGCAGCGTGATGCTGGCGCGGGCGGCATCGAGTGCCACCTGCTGGTCGGCCGTCGTGCGCACGTTGGCGGCCGCCGTCTTGGGGTCGACGTAGGGGTTGTCGAACAGTCCCATCTCGAACTTCAGTCGCAGGATGCGCTCGCAGGCACGGTTGACGTACTCTTCGCTGACCATGCCTTTCCTTACGGCATCGGCCAGTTTGCCATAGGCCACGGCGCCCAGATCGGCATCCACGCCAGCCTTCAGCGCCAGCACACCAGCCTCCTGCCTGTCGCGGGCAGCAAACATTTGTGCGATGCCATCGATGCTGAACAGGTCGCTGACGACGAATCCGCGGAACTTCCACTCGTCGCGCAACACCTGCGTGAGCAGATATTCGTTGCTCGTGCAGGGAATGCCGTCGCAGGAGTTGTAGCTGGTCATCACCGAGAGCGCCCCGGCATCAATGGCCCTTCGGAACGGCGGCAGGAAGTTCTGGTGCAGCTCCATCGGACCGAGCACGGTCTGGTTGCCGTTCTGTCCGCCCTCGGTGGTGCCGTAGGCGATGAAGTGCTTCAGCGTGGCGAGGGTTGAGAAGGGCTTCGTGAGGTCGCCGCCACCCAGTCCGCGCACCATCGCCGCACCCAGCTCGCCCGTGAGCACAGGGTCTTCGCCATACGACTCCTCCACACGCGACCAGCGGGGGTCGCGCGACAGGTCGAGCACGGGGCCGTAGCTGATGTGGCCGCCCTGCAGTCGGATTTCCTTGGCAATGACGCTGCCCACGCGCTCCACCAGTTCCGGCGACCACGTGGCAGCCATGCCCAGACCCGTCGGGAAGACGGTGGTGCCGATGGCCATGTGGCCGTGGGGCGCCTCTTCGGCCAGGAAGAGCGGGATGCCCAGACGCGTGTTCTCCTTCACGTAGCGCTGCAGGGCGTTGCCCGCCAAGGCTGCCAGCTCGGGCGAGAGTCCGTTCTGGAGCGACTTCTGCGTCCAGGGATCGGCGCGATAGGTGGCCCAGAGCATGCCGATGTTGCCCTCGGCAATGTCTTTCTTGAACGATTCTGAGGGCACCACCTGCGGGCGCTTGCCGCGGTTAAGAATGTCGTAGTAGTTCCACGCCATCGTGCAGCGCAGTTGTCCGATTTTCTCCTCCAGCGTCATGCGTTGCATCAGGTCGTGCAGACGCTCGTCGATGCTCAGCGCTGCATTCTGATAGGGCAGCACTTCCTTTTTCTTCTTATTGGCTGCATGGGCCGCCGTCAGCAGGCAGCACGCAGCAATGATTAAATATAGTTTTTTCATTGAACCATGAAATTTAAATTTTTATCATTGAGAAGGTTTCCCCCGTCAGCATCTCCTCTGGAGTTTTTAAAGGTGTTGCCTTCTTTCCCCAGGGGCTTTTAAAGGTGTTGCCCTTACAGGGCGCCATCCTCTCATCTGTGTTCCCACCCAGGGCGCTGCCCTGGGCTAGTTGATGCTGCCCCTTCAGGGCGCTTCTCTGGTTAGCCTTGCCAGGTTGAACCTTAAACTTTAAACCTTGCACATACCTCACCTTCGGGGCGTTTTTCCAGTTAGCTTTGCCAGTTTGAACCTTAAACTTTAAACCTTGCTCTCACCTCACCAGCAACTGGTCGTACTTCAGGGCCTCGCCGTCGGTGACCATGCGCGTGACACGCAGCAGGACGTAGCGGGCATTGACCGGGGCGAAATAGACATCCTGCATGATGGGGTTGTTGCGGATATTCGAGAACTCGCCACTGGCTATCGCCTTCAGCGCGTCGGGCGACTCACCCACCAGAATCTCGTAGTTCGCAGCCATGCCCGAAGAGGAGGGCTTGTAGTGCAGCGAACGCAGCGTCAGTACCTTGCCGAGGTCCATCATCACCTCGCTGCCACCGGTCTTCACCACCTGATAGTCGAAGCCACGGTCTTGAACTCCCTGGACTTCTTGCGCTCCTTGCGCTCCCTGCGGAGCATAGTATGCCCCCAGCCCGTTGATGCAGAGCGGACCGCGGCTGTCCTCGAAGCGAATGCGCAGGCGCTTGGTCGTGAGCGTCGGGAAGCGCAACAGACGCTTGTAGCCGATGGTGGTCGTGGCCTCGCCCACCTTCACGGGCAGCCACTGCTTGCCGTCGAGATATTCCACCGAGAACTTCCTCACGCGCTGTCCCAGCGGGATGTATTCGCTCAGCATCAGGCGGTTCAGGCGTTGCGCCTTGCCGAACGTAACCTCGAGCATGGCTGTGTTCACGCCGTCGGGCGTAGCCCAGTAGGTGTCGAACTGTCCGTCGGTGAGGTTCTTCGTCGTGAACGCCTTGCCGCGCGTGTCGCTGGCTTTTATCTTCGCCTTCACGAGCAGGTTCGTCTTCAGCTCAGCCACCACCTGCCGATGGAAGTCGACGGCGTGGGCCGAGTCAGTAGGATGGATGAGGCCCTCCTTGTCGACGGGGAAATTCAGCAGGAACGTGCCGTTGTGGCCCACGGAGCGATAGTAGAGGTCAACCAAGTGGTCGACGCTCTTCACGCGGTCGTCTTCGCGCTCGTGATAGAACCAGCCCGGGCGTATCGACGTGTTGCACTCCGAGGCCACCCACGCATCGCCATCCTCATGGCCGTATTGCAGTTCCTTGTAGCGCTCGTAGCCTGGATAGACCTCCTTGGAACGCAGGAAGGCCCAGTTGGTGGCGTCGGCATAGCCCCGTTCGTTGCCCACCCAGCGGCATCCCGGTCCGCCATCGCTGAAGATGATGGCCTGCGGCTGCAGCTCGTAGACCGTCTGCCACGCCCGCGGGAAATTATAATAGGTGCTGCGGTCTATCTTCCTCGTCTCCTTGGCACCGCCGTACCAGCCGTCGCCACCATTGGCTCCGTCGAACCATACCTCGAACACCTCGCCATACTGCGTGAGCAGTTCGCGCAGCTGGGCATAGAAGTACTCCACGTAGAGCGGCGTGCCGTAGAAAGCCTGATGGCGGTCCCACGGCGAGAGGTACAGGCCCAGTTTCAGCCCATACTTGCGGCAGGCGGCTGCCAGCTCGCCCACCACGTCGCCCTTGCCGTCCTTGTAGGGCGTGTTGCGAACGGAGTAGTCGGTGTACTTCGTGGGCCAGAGGCAGAAGCCGTCGTGGTGCTTGGCGGTGAGGATGATGCCTCGCATGCCCGCCTCCTTGCACACGCGCGCCCACTGCTCGCAGTCCAGCCGCGTGGGGTTGAAGGAACTGAGCGGTGCGTCGCCGTAGCCCCACTCACGGTCGCCGAACGTGTTCGGGCCGAAGTGGACGAAGGCGTAGGTTTCCAGTTGCTGCCATGCCACCTGATGCTCCGTGGGCAGCGGGGCAATGGGAGCGGGAGCGTCCTGGGCGTGAATACTTGCGGCACAGAGTGTGCCCATGAGGAAAGTGGTCAGAGCAAATCGTCTCATACGTCGAAGGTCTTTTGTTGGAATAGGTTTTACGCTTGCCATTCGCAATGGCGCATTGGGTATCTCCTGCAAAGTTACGACATTTTTTTCATATATCATTGCTTTTCCTTTGCAAAATAACTTATTTTCCTCAGCAAATTAAGTTGTTTTCCTCAGCAAATTCAGTTGATTTGTTAGTGAAAACAAGTTGTTTCCCTCAGCAAAACAAGTCGTTTTGCCGCTTCGCGAGGCGGGTAGGCCTATGGTAAACACTGCAGTTGACGCGCGTGCCTTTAAGTATGCGGCATGAGCGATGCATCTAAAAAAACCAGAGAGCCGTCACGATCTCTGTCTGCAATCGGACGGCTCTCTGCAACATTAAAATGTTATGAAAATTTGAGAGAAAAATTGAAACTTCACAGTTTCTGAGTTGTTTTACTAAACATTGATTTTATAGAGAAAGCATAGAAATATTCCTTATTGTCTGTTGTCGTTGGGCTCGCTCACTTCGAACACGCCTGCCTCGTTCAGCGAGGCGTCGGTGGTAGACCGCTGCGGGTAGGCCTTGCTCTGCTGCATGGTATCGATGCGGGCAGTGTCGCCGTTGATGGCCACCGACACGCCGTCGGTCTGCTGCTCGGTGCCGGCCATCTGCATCTGGTCGTCCTTCTGCTGGAAGGGCACCTGGGCGGCCTGGCCCAGTGTGAGGATGATGGCTACGACGGCGGCGGCGCGGAAGAACGGCATCAGACGCTGGCTGAGCGTGATGGTGCGAGCCTTCACAACCTTCTTCTCGCCCTCCTCCTCGATCATGGCGAGGATGCGCTCGTCGAAGTCGCTGCCCAACCGATCCTGCTGCTTCTCTACGTGTTCGTAGGCGAACAGCGGGCGCAACGGCTCCAGTTCAGCCGGAATGTCGGTCTGGCTGAAGAAGGCTCTGAGAATCTCCTCTTCTTCGAGGGTGGTCTCAGCGGCCCAGTAGCGCTCAAGCAGTTGGTCGATGTATTTGTAGTCCATCTTTTTGTTGTTTCTAATTGAGGTTTCGCGAGGGTTTCGCCCCCCGTTTTCATTTACACGACGACCCAGTGTAACCTAAAGTTACACCGGGACGGGTTAAGAAGTGTTAATTAATAAAAGAGTTTTTTGGGGGTGGGGTAGGGCTTTTAGGAGGTTTAGGAGATTTTGGTTGTATTATTATTGCAGGTCGTCAAGTCCTTTCATGACGAATATCTGGCCATAGCTGTCCCTGACAACCTTGCCTGGCTTTCCCGAACGGGTCTTAATCACGAGGGCGCCGCCAATGGCAAAGCGCACGCCAGGAATGCCGAGCGACTCGCCTGGAGTCTTGTACTCTGCCTCCTCAATGTCGTCCACGTTCAGCAGGTTGGCTAGTTCCTGATAGGAGCTTTCCACGCCGTCGACAGCAATCTTCACGGGTGTTCCCTCTGAATTAAGTAACGATTCGCGTCGGCTGCGCAGCAGAGTCTCACCCTCTTCGTTTTCCCACAGGTACATGAAGGCCGAGAAATACTGAACGATGTCGGCAAGGGTCATGATGTGGCGCTGCGTGAAGTCCTCGCGGCTCAGATAGTGCGACTTGTAGAATTTCTTGTTCTCCTTCTCAACATCCTCGTACTTGCGGTGCGAGCGCACGGTCACCTCCGGCAGGACGTTCACCTGGAAAAGACCTCCCTGCTTAAAGTCTGCGGCAGGTGCTCTGCTTTCGGCCATTCCCGTGGTTGCCGTTGCAGCAGGCAGGGGAGGTATGGGGTCTTCGTCGAGCGTGAAGGTGCAGGGGTAGTCCTTGCCCTTCTTGTCATAGGCCTGCAGATAGAACTCTTCGCCCGTGAAGTAATCATCGACGGGAATCGTGAAGCGGCCCTCGCTGTCGGTGTCGGCCGTGTACACCTGCTGGTTGCTGCGCTGGAAAGCCATCACCGAGCCGTTGCGCACGGGGCGCCCGTCGACGCGATACCTGGCAGTGCCCGTTACAGCGAGTTGGGTTT
The DNA here is from genome assembly GCA_902781315.1 of uncultured Prevotellaceae bacterium. Classification (GTDB taxonomy): domain Bacteria; phylum Bacteroidota; class Bacteroidia; order Bacteroidales; family Bacteroidaceae; genus Prevotella. Next base: position 12,633 of record CACZIT010000041.1, on the reverse strand, counting down.
CGGCCGTGTAGTCGTTGGAGGGCGCGCCTTCGATGGGGGCCTGCAGGTCGAACTTGCTGAGCTCTGCCGAACAATTCCAGCCGCCAGAGCTGGCCTCGTCGGCGGCATTGATGCTGATGGCTATCTGCGGCAGCGTGGCGGCAGGGTAGTTCAGCATCAGCCGCGTGTAGGCTCGCAGCAGGCAGCGCCCCGAGCGACCAATGGCGTGGGCAGGCATCCGCAAGTGGAAACTGCCGTCGGGTTGGCAGCTCAACTTCACGTGCAGGCATAGCGAATCGGTCTGGTCGAAGGCGTCCAGGTTGACGTAGCGGCTCGCTGGCAGCCGTGTGGTGTCGGTGCTCATCACGATGCCGTCCACACTGATGCTGTCGCTCCAGCCATACTCCGCCTCATTGCTGCAGAAGAACAGTCGCTCGGCAGGAATGGTTTGAGCCTTATTGGCCAAAGGCAAAAGCTGAAAAAGTGCTAATAGAAAGAATTTCATGATGGTCGGTCTGAGCTTTATTTCACATGCAAAGATAGTCTTTTTGCTTGATTTGCGCAAATCCGAGAGGGATTTTTTTCTCATATTGCACATGTTGCAAGAATAAAGCTATGCGTAATGATATAGGAGATGGTACACGTGCCTTAGGGGTAGTCTGAGTTAGCAAATTCTTATGGGCCGGTTTCAGCTTTCTGTTTTCAGGCTGTCATAGTCTTCCAGTTTTTGGAACCGCTGGCGGATGGTCTGGCGGGCGCGGAAAATGTTCACTTTCACCTGCTCTTCACTGATGCCGAGGATGGTGGCGATGTCGCGGTAGGACTTGCTCTCGATGTCGCGCAGCTGCACGCAGGAGCGCTGCTTCTCGGGCAGGCTGTCAATGATGCGGTGTACCATCTGGATGCGGTCTTGGCTCACGGCATGGTCGAAGGGTGTGACAGAGCCTACCCCTGTCCCCTCCCTGGAGGGAAGGGACTCCGTGTCGTCGAGCGAGGCGTGCTGGTTGTCGAGGCGCTTCAGGTGGTCCAGTGCGAGGTTGCGGCAGATGGTGGTGGTGAAGGCTTCGATATTCTCGATGGCGGCCCACTGCTCACGGCGCGTCCAGACTTTCATCATGGTTTCCTGCACGACGTCCTCGGCCTCCTCGCGGTTCTGCGTGATGCGCAGTGCGAGGCGGAAGAGCATGTCCTTCAGAGGCAATATGTCGTGCTGGAAACTAATCATGTTTAGCAAAAGTAACTAAAAAACATAAATTCCACAAACTTGTGTATCTCAAACTTGTGAAATTTATGTTTTTTTACGATTTTATGAGAGCGCCTTTTTTTCTTATTCCAAATAGGTGTAGCCATAGAGGCCGGAGCGGTAGTTGGAGAGGAACTCTTTGCCTTCCTCAAGCGAGATGACGCCCTGCTTGACGCTCTTCGTCACCCAGCGCTCCAGTTGGCGCACGAGTTTCTTCGGGTCGTACTGCACGTAGTCGAGCACTTCCTCAACAGTCTCGCCGTCGATGATCTGGTCGATGTGGTACTGGCCGTCCTTCACGGAGATGTGGGCGGCGTTGGTGTCGCCGAAGAGGTTGTGCATGTCACCGAGGATTTCCTGGTAGGCACCCACGAGGAACACGCCGAGGTAGTAGTCCTCCGACTTCTTCAGCTGGTGGACGGGCAGCACGTGGCCGATGTGGCGCGAGGTCACGAAGTTGGCAATCTTGCCGTCGGAGTCGCAGGTGATGTCCTGCAGCGTGGCGTTGCGCGTGGGGCGCTCGTTCAGTCGCTGTATCGGCACGATGGGGAACAGCTGGTCGATGGCCCAGGAGTCGGGCAACGACTGGAACAGCGAGAAGTTGCAGAAATACTTGTCGGCCAGGAGCTTGTCGAGCTTGCGCAGTTCCTCGGGCATGTGCTTCTGCGACTTGGCCAGCACGTTGATTTCGCGGCAGACACTCCAGAACATCGACTCAATCTCGGCGCGCGTCTTCAGGTCGATGAGTCCGTGGGAGAACAGGTCGAGGGCTTCCTCGCGGATGGCCTCGGCGTCGTGCCAGTCTTCCATCATCGAGCGCGAGTTCAGGTTGTCCCAGATTTCGTAGAGGTCCTTCACCAGCTGGTGGTCGGTTTCCTTGGCCTCGAACTCCTCGGGCATTTCGGGCAGCGTGGCTGTCTCCAGCACGTCGATGACCAGCACCGAGTGGTGGGCCGTCAGCGAGCGTCCGCTTTCGGTAATGACGTTGGGGTGGGGGATGTCGTTCTTGTCGGCAGCGTCCACAAACTGATAGACGCAGTCGTTCACGTATTCCTGGATGCTGTAGTTCACCGAGCTCTCGCTGCTGGACGAGCGCGTGCCGTCGTAGTCGACGCCCAGTCCGCCGCCGCAGTCAACGAAGTCGACGTTGTAGCCCATCTTGTGCAGTTGCACGTAGAACTGGGCGGCCTCCCTGAGGGCCGTCTGTATGCGGCGTATTTTCGTAATCTGCGAGCCGATGTGGAAGTGGATGAGTCGCAGGCAGTCGTGCATGTCCTTCTCGTTCAGAATCTGCAGAGCCTTCAGCAGTTCCGACGAGGTCAGTCCGAACTTCGAGGCGTCGCCGCCACTTTCCTCCCACTTGCCAGAACCGCTCGAGGCCAGCTTGATGCGGATGCCGAGGTTGGGCTTCACGCCCAGCTTCTTGGCTGCGCGGGCAATGATGTCGAGCTCGTTCAGTTTCTCGACGACGATGAAGATGCGCTTGCCCATTTTCTGTGCCAGCAGGGCCAGTTCGATGTACGACTGGTCCTTGTAGCCGTTGCAGATGATGAGCGAGTCGCTCTGGCACTGTACGGCAATGACGGCATGCAGCTCAGGCTTCGAACCAGCCTCCAGACCGAGGTTGAACTTTCTGCCGTGCGAGATGATTTCCTCGACGACGGGCTGCATCTGGTTCACCTTGATGGGGTAGATGATGAAGTTCTCGCCTTTGTAGTTGTACTCCTCCTTGGCCTTGGCAAAGCAGGAGGCCGTCTTCTCGATGCGGCTGTCCAAGATGTCGGGGAAGCGCAAAAGCACGGGTGGTGTGACGTCGCGCAGGGCGAGCTCGTCCATCACTTCGCGCAGGTCCACCTGCGTCTGGTCCTTACAAGGCGTGACGTAGATGTTGCCGGCGTCGTTCACACCAAAATACGAAGTGCCCCAACCGTTCAGGTTGTAGAGTTCCTTCGCGTCTTCAATCGTCCATTTCTTCATGCTCTAAAAGGGTTAAAGGGCTAATAGGTGTGCAAATGTACAAATAATTTTCGGTATTCCACTTCTTTTTCAATAAAACTTTCTCCAGCAGCGAAAAAACGGGACTAAATGCCGAGCATCTGACGGATTTCGTCGACGGTGATGGCGATTTTCTCGAAGTTGTCCATGCGGTCGACGTTGATGGTGTGGCGGGCCTGGGTGTAGAAGAGCTCGCGCTCAGCCAGTTGCTCACGGATGAACACCTGCACTTCCTCCTTCGACTTGCCCAGCAGCAGGGGTCGCACGCCCTTGCCGATGGAGAGATGGTACTGCAGAATCTCGGGCGACGCCTTCAGGTAGATGGTGTCGGCTTGCCGGTTCATGTAGTCCATATTGTCGAAGAAGCAGGGCGTGCCGCCGCCGCAGGAGATAACGACATTCTCGAATTCCGCCACCTCGTGCAGCATGTTGTGTTCGATGCGTCGGAAACCCTCTTCGCCGCGCTCGTCGAAGATTTGCTTCACGGTGCGGCGCATGCGGGTGGTGATGTACCAGTCGAGGTCGTAGAACGTCAGGCCCAGCGCCTTGGCCAGTTCCTTTCCGACGGTGGTCTTGCCGGCTCCCATGTAGCCGATGAGGATGATACGAGTAAAAAAAGACCCACCCTCCTGCCTAAGCGACTCACCCCCCTGCCTAAGCGACTCACCCCCCTGCCCCTCTCTGTGAGAGAGGGGAGTAGATACTCTTTCTATTCTGTTTTTTATCTCCATAATCTTCATCTTCCAAAGCTAATTACTCCCCTCCCTCCAGGGAGGGGCAGGGGGTGGGTCTCTCTTCCAAAGCTAATTACTCCCCTCCCTTCAGGGAGGGGCAGGGGGTGGGTCTCTCTTCCAAAGCTAATTACTCCCCTCCCTCGCAGGGAGGGGCAGGGGGTGGGTCTCTCTTTCAGGGAGGGGCAGGGGGTGGGTCTTCTACTTCTTCACCAGCTTCATGGCCTCGTCGTAGGTGAGCTCGGCGGCGCGGGCGTGCATGGCCTTCGGCATACGGTAGTTCTTGCCGTCGTAGGCGATGTAGGGGCCGTAGCGACCGTTGAGCACCTCCAGTTTCGGGTCTTCGGCGAAGGTCTTCAGGTGGCGCTTCTCGTCCTGTTGGCGCTTCTCCTGGATGAGGGCCATAGCCTCGTCGATGGTCACCGTCATGGGGTCGGTGCCCTTGGGCAGCGAGACGTATTTCTTGTTGTGCAGCACGTAGGGGCCGAAGCGTCCGGCGCCGATGACGACGTCGCTGCCTTCGAACTGTCCCACCGTGCGGGGCAGTCGGAACAGTTCCAGGGCTTCGTCGAGCGTCAGCGTCTCCATGGCCTTGTCGGAGGGCAGTTGGGCGAAGCGCGGCTTCTCCTTGTCGTCGGCCGAGCCTATCTGCACCACGGGTCCGAAGCGGCCAATCTTCACGAACACAGGCTTGCCCGATGTGGGGTCGATGCCCACCTGTCGCTCGCCGGCCTTGTGTTCGGCGCGGGCGTTGATGACCTTCTCCACCGTAGGTTCGAACTTCTTGTAGAAGCGCGTCATCATCTTGTTCCACTCCGTCTTGCCTTCGGCAATCTTATCGAAGTCCTGCTCCACGCGGGCGGTGAAGTTATAGTCCATGATGTCGGGGAAGTTCTCCATCAGGAAGTCGTTGACGACGATGCCGATGTCGGTGGGCAGCAGTTTGCCCTTCTCCGAACCGGTGAGTTCCTTCTTGTTCTTGGTGGTGATTTTCTGTCCCTTCAGCGTGTCGATGGTGAAGGTCTGCTCGGTGCCCTTCTTGTCGCCTTTGTGCACGTATTCGCGCTGCTGTATGGTGGAGATGGTGGGTGCGTAGGTAGAGGGTCGTCCGATGCCCAGTTCTTCCAGTTTGTGGACGAGCGATGCCTCGGTGTAGCGTGTGGGACCCTGGCTGAAGCGTTCGCAGGCCGTGATTTCCTGTCGCTGCAGCACGTCGCCCTTCTTCATCTGTGGCAGCAGGTTGCCCTCCAGTGTGTCGGTCTGCTCGTCGTCGGTGGACTCGCGGTACACCTTCAGGAAGCCGTCGAACTTCACCACTTCGCCGGTCGACACGAACAAATTAGGAGTTGCTGCGCTTTCGGAGCTGCTGGCTGCGGCCTGCTCGTTCCTGACTTCAATCTCCACCGTGGTCTTCTCCAGCTCGGCGTCGGCCATCTGCGAGGCAGCGGTGCGCTTCCAGATGAGGTCGTAGAGGCGACGCTCCTGCCCGGTGCCTTCGATGTCCTGCTTGCTCATGTAGGTGGGGCGTATGGCCTCGTGGGCCTCCTGGGCGCCCTTCGAGTGGGTCTGGAAGTTGCGCGGATGGCTATAGTCGGCACCGTAGAGACGCGTGATTTCCTCCTTGCTCGTGCCGATGCAGAGGCTTGAGAGGTTCACCGAGTCGGTACGCATGTAGGTGATGTGTCCGCTCTCGTAGAGTCGCTGTGCCACCATCATGGTCTGGCTGACGGTGAAGCCCAGCTTGCGGGCGGCCTCCTGCTGCAGCGTGGAGGTGGTGAAGGGCGGTGCGGGCATGCGCTTCACGGGCTTGCGGGTGATGCTCTTCACGCGGAACTCGGCGTCGCGGCACTGCTCGAGGAAGGCCAGCGCCTCCTCGTGGGTGCGGAAACGGGTGGAGAGCTGGCAGTTGACCACCTGGCCGTCGCCCTCGCCCGGCAGCACCAGCTTGGCGCTGACGTGGTAGTAGGGTTCGCTCTGGAAAGCCTGTATCTCGCGCTCGCGCTCCACGATAAGCCTGACGGCGACGCTCTGCACGCGACCTGCCGACAGGGCGGGCTTCACCTTGCGCCAGAGCACCGGCGAGAGCTTGAAGCCCACCAGGCGGTCCAACACGCGGCGCGCCTGCTGCGCGTTTACAAGGTTCATGTCCAGGTGGCGCGGATGCTCGATGGCCTCCAGGATGGCCGGCTTCGTGATCTCGTGGAACACGATGCGGTTGGTGTTCACCTCGTCCAGCCCCAGCACCTCGCACAGGTGCCAGGAGATGGCTTCTCCCTCGCGGTCTTCATCGCTTGCCAGCCAGACCTTTTCGGCCTTCTTGGCTTGCTGCTTCAGTTCGCTGACGAGCCGCTTCTTCTCTTCGGGTATCTCATAGTCGGGCAGCAGCGTGTCGCTGTCGATGCTTATTTCTTTCTTCTTCAGGTCGCGGATGTGGCCGTAACTCGACATCACCTTGAAGTCTTTTCCTAAAAAACGTTCGATCGTCTTGGCCTTGGCCGGACTCTCTACAATCACTAAATTCTTTTGCATAACTTTTCCTGTTATTTCCATTTAGGGCGCAAAAGTACAGAAAACTTTTCCATACACCTTATTATATGAATGTTTTTTTGCTTTTTTTAAGATTTTCAGTGGCACCGTGATTCCTTCCCGTAAGCAGGAAAACGTCAGGAAAATGTCGAAAATCGGGGGTCAAATTTTAAAAATTCTGCACCGGAAAATATTTTTTCCCAAATACGCCCGTATTTTTGAAGGTTCGCTAAAGTGTTGTTAGTCAAGTGTTTAACTATTCGAGTCCCCCAACCCCCCTATGTCAGGGGGCTCGAAACCTATGGTTTAGTCGCTCCAGACCTATGGTTTTGCTGCTACAGACCGATGCTTTCTATCATGCAGACCTATCGTTTAGTGGGACTAAACCTATGCTCTGTGCGACCCAGACCTATGGTTTTGCCACTGCAGACGCGTGACGACGAACCCGCAAACGGTGGTGCAGGCCGTTTTTCCGTTCTAGATTGAAAAATGCGAATGTCAGGAAAATTCAGAATTTCTCCTTCAGCAGTCGGATGCCGCGGCGTATGCTCTCCAGACCGAATTGCTCGGGGTCGAGTTCGCTGATGGGTATCCACATGGCCTCGGCGGCATCGTCCATCGCCCGCACGGCAGCCGTCGATTCAGCCGTCTCGGCCACCTCGCAGCGGTAGAACATGTCCATCGTCGGAATCTCCAGTCCGCTGTAGACGTAGCGGTTGGGCAGCGAGAAGAGGAACTCCGTGCGCACCACATGCAGGCCCGTCTCCTCGAGCACCTCGCGGGCGACGCCTTCCTCCGACGTCTCGCCCATATCGCTGAAACCTCCCGGCAGGTCGAGCGTGCCCCGGGCAGGCTCCTTTGCGCGGCGGACACAGAGGAGGAGGAGACCCTCCCCCCTGCCCCTCCCTGCATGGAGGGGAGTAGACACTCTTTCTGCTGAAATGTTATCTGATGACAAAGGCATTCTACTCCCCTCCATGCAGGGAGGGGCAGGGGGGAGGGTCTTCTTTGTTATCACCGCCACCGTTGCAGCACTGGGATTCATATAGTAGGTGAAGCCGCACGCCCGGCACTTCTTGCTCTTCACGTTGTTCACCTCAAACCGCTCGCTGCCGCACACGGGACAGTAGCGGAATTTGTCTAATGGATGTTTCATATCGACAAAAACACAGTTGTTGGTGCAAAAGTACAAAAAAAACTATGAATTACTTGCAAAAGCAGAAGGAAAATACTATATTTGCAGTGTCAAACTAAAAATCCATCAAGATGAGAACAACAATGCCCCGACTATTAATTGTTGCGCTAATGACTAGTGTAGTTGTATCATTGTTTTCGTGCGACGGTGATGCTATAAATTCTCAGGCATTAACAAATAAGTCGCAAGTAATAACATCTTCGTCTATTGGATATATTTTCAAAGGAATTTTCTATGGAGAGGCTGATGCTAGTTTCCAGCAAGACGCAAATGATGTTCTGGGGATAGTGGTGGGATTGTATACACTTTTATTTCTTCATCAAACACAAGGTATACAGTAGGTGTCTTAAACGCTTTTCTTTTTAATAATCAGACGAATGAATATTTCTCTTTCTTTACGAAAGCTGATGTCGCACTTAGTGTTTTAGGATTACATAGATATTAATGTTATGCTATATTTATCAATTCTTATTATCGTTTTCTCTTTGGCAATACAAGGTTGTTATGAAGGGACTGTTCGCGATTGTGGGTATCATGCCGACAGTTGTACCTGTGGTTTGACCGAGGCTGACACGACGCTGACAGTGGAATTACTAGACAAATATGTAAAATATCCTTTGGAAGGCTCTAACATCCCCCTTCATTTTATAGCAAGAAACAACACGGGAAATTTTTATAATAAATATGGAAACAATGAGGTGGTTGTTGAACGTTTTGAAAATGATAAGTGGAAAAGCATTCCTGCTAGGCAAAATGACGTCCTTTTTTTAAATGATGGAATAGGACGTTTTACTGGTTTGTTCCCATGGGAGGAAAAGGCTGATTCCTTTTTCCTCCAGCCAAATCGCTTTGTCTATGAAAAAGGACTTTACAGAGCAAGGCTTACGTTTGTCAGGTCCAGGGCCATCACTGAAACCTCTAATTTGTTTGCTTATCTCCGGGATACTGATGAGAAGCTTTCGAGATACGTTGAATTTGAGATCTTGGAAACAATTCCAGAAGATACTCTGAAAAAAAAGAATTTGTTGCTCTGCAACTATGCTAAACGGCAGATGGCTATCAATGAACGCAGATTTAAGGATTCTACAATGACTGTTCTAGTTGACGAAAATGAAATAGAATTTTCTTCCTTAAAAGAGTTGAAGCCTATTTTCTATATGAGTAACAACACACCTGCTATCTATTTGTTTAGGCCACATTACGATTATCATCTCGAAAGGCTGGAAGGGAACAAGTGGCAAGCATTGCCTAAAAAGGAGAAAAAAGTGTACAAAAAAGAATTTGAATTCTTTGAGTGGTCGCTTTCTGGCTATCCTGTGGGAACCTTTTTCTATCCAGGTGAAAAGAGTTTCTTTCCAATTGGTTTTGAATTATTCGACCATTCTTTCCAGAAAGGAAAATACCGGATTGTCGTTTCTGTCAGGAAAATGAGAAAAAAGGAAAAAGACATGCATTCCTTATGGTGCGAGGAAACTGGCGAAAAGGAAACACACTACGCAGAGTTCGAAATTGTTGAGTGAATGGTATTTCACTCTGCAGAAGAAATGATGTGAGGCGCACAGTGGTCGATGCGAACGGGAATGGCATCGGCCACTGTTTTTTCCCGTGTGATGCGCAGGCGGACGATGCAGGCGCGGCTGTTCAATGGTTTTTGTTGCGGCAGGTTAGTTTCGGGAAATCACCGTGCACAGGTTCTTCACGTCGGCGTCGAACGTGTCCTTGCTGATGGCCTTCGCCTTCAAGGCCGACCGGTAGTTGTAGATGGTCTGCGGCGAGAAGAAGAGCAGGTCGGCAATCTCGGAACTCTCCCTGACGCCCAGGCGTATGAGCGCGTAGATGCGCAACTCGGGAGAGAGCGTGCCTGGTTGCCGCAGCACCAGTTGGTTTTCGGGAAGGAGCAGTGCGTTCAGTTCGTCGACGAAGGTGGGATAGAGGTCGAGGAATGCCTTGTCGAACCTGTTCATGAACGCAGCGGCGTCTTCTTCCGAGATGCGCGACGACGACATCGTGGAAAGCAGTTCCTGCACCTGGTTGGCCTTGATCTTGCGCCTGACCAGCGTCTGGTATTTTTTCAGCCGGTCGATGTATTTGGCACAGAGGTCGATGTAGATCTTGGCCAGTCCTTCCCGCTTCAGGTTGGTATCAAGCAACTGCTCGTTCAGGTTGGAGAGCTGCACGCGCTGAAGCTCCAGCTTTTCGTTTTTCAGTTTCACTTCCTCGTGCTGCTCATGCAGCTGCCCGTTTTTGGCTTGAAGTTCTTCCCTGTGGCGATGCAACTGCCCGTTCTGCCGCCTGATGAAAAGAGCGGCAGCAAGGATTAGTAATGCCAGGAGGCCAAGTGCAATCATTCCATAGAGGATATGCGTTTTCTGTGTGTTAATTTTCTTCGTGTAGGCCGATAGAATCGTTGAGAAGCGCCCTGACAGTTCTATTAAGCGCAAGCGATTATTAAAGAACTGTGCATCCTCCATTGAACAATAGATATAGTTCGTAGCCCTATCTACATTGTCATTGTCTTTTTCAAACAAGTACATGGCCAATTCTTGGAGAGAAAGGTTTTCCTTTAATGGAGTGACGATGTCGGAAATGGCAGAGTTGGTAAGCCAGTACTCGTACATATTTATATCTCCTTTATCCATATAGCAACGGGCCAGCGAGAAGGCTGCCGAAGCATAAAGCTTCGAGTTGACGGGAGCCATGTCGACCACCTTCTGGTAGTAGCGTGCCGCCTTTTCGCTGTCTTCCTCGATGTAGTGCATCCTTTCGCCCATCAGGTAAAGGTAGTTGACGGTGGTTTCCTTCTCATACTTCATGGCTTCCAGCAGGAAGTCCTTCATCTTCTGCCAATAGTCAGCCTTCACCTGCTCATCGCTGCTGTATTGCGACCAGTACATGTAGAGCCAGAAGTGGGCAATATAGTATTCATACTTCAGCGTGTCGCTCAACTCGTCGGCATCGAGACTATTCAGTCGGAGGGCGGCCTCGCTATAGAATCCTCCCCGCGCATCGAGCAGCGCATTGTTGATGACTGCTTGCTGATAGAAGGTCTTGCTGCCTATTTCCTGGGCCAGAGCGAGGCTCTTCTGCACGTAGACCAGCGCCGAATCGTAGCGGTAGGTCAGATACTCCTGATACATCTGTTCAAAGAGTCTCAGCTTTTCTTCCTTGTTGGTGATGTGGCCGATGGTCCATCGCAGGTCGGCCAACGTCTTCTCCTTGGCAGCGGTGATTGCCGGACGGCTGGCAATGGCACTGTCGAGTCGGAGGATGTGGCTGTCGGCGGTTCTGGCCTGCGTGCAGGCTGCGGTGGCAAATGTCACGAATAGGAGGCACAGTTTTTTCATCATTTTACATTGTTCAGGTTCTTCGTCGGCAAAGTTACGAAAAATTTTCAAAAACAGAACATCTACTTAGAATTATTTTTAAAATCTTCCTAAAATAATGAAAATCAGATAGTTACTCTTTTCCTGTATTTTGCTGATTTCTACCTGACCCCTACTTGACGCGACAATGGCGGAAAAATCGTCGTACCTTTGCAGCCGAAACCTAATCAATGTAATTAAACTCATGAACAAAACAATTCTGACAGCAATCTTGGCTTTCATTTCGGCCACGGCTGTCGCAGCCAAGACAAACATTTCAGTTGCAACTGACAAGACACTGTTGGTGATGCAAGTTAAGGACAACGGGCGCCTGTACCAGACCTATTTCGGCGCACGCCTGTCGAAGTCGGTAGACCTCGACGAGTTGGACATGCCTCGCGGCACGGTGTCGTCGACCTCGACCCGTGGCAACGAGGTGTATCCCGTGATGGGCACCGAGGACTACTTCGAGCCCGCCCTGGAGATTTCACATGCTGACGGCAACCCTACCTCCGTGCTGAAATACGTCGGCCACGAGCAAACGCACGTGGATGGCGGAACGGAGACGAAGATTTTCCTAAAGGACGAGCTCTACCCTGTCAGCGTGACGCTGTACTTCGTTGCCTACGAGCACGAAAACGTCATCAGGCAGTGGAGCGAAATCAGTCATCAGGAGAAAGGCACGGTCTATCTGGGCCGTTATGCCTCGTCGATGCTCTATCTGGAGTCGGATGCCTACTACCTGACCGAGTTCAGTGGCAACTGGGCCAAGGAGATGCACATGAGCGAGGCGCCATTGACGTTCGGCAAGAAGATTGTGGATTCCCGTCTGGGCACCCGTGCAGCCATGCTGACACAGCCATTTTTTGAGGTTAGTACACATGCTAATGCCCGTGAGAACACTGGCGAAGTGCTGATGGGCACGCTTGCCTGGACGGGAAACTTCCGTTTTACCTTCGAGGTGGACAACAACAACCAGTTGCGCGTCGTCAGCGGCATCAACCCCGATGCCTCTCGATATCTGCTGAAGAAGGGCGAGGTGTTCCGCACGCCTGACTTCATTTTCACACTGAGTCAGAATGGTGTGGGCGAGGGCAGCCGCAATTTCCAGCGCTGGGCACTCAACCACCAGCTCTATAAAGCCGACGAAGACCGCATGACGCTGCTCAACAACTGGGAGAATACTTATTTTGACTTCGATGAGCAGAAGCTGACGAGCCTCTTCGCCGAGGCCAAAGACCTGTGGTTTGGCAACAAATATCCCCGTAATAACGATGATGCAGGCTTGGGTGATTGGGAGCCGATGAAAGCAAAACTTCCCAATGGCGTACCTTATTTGGTGAAGACAGCTAATGAGAAAGGTGTTGAGTTCGGTATTTGGATTGAGCCTGAGATGGTCAACCCCAGAAGTGAATTGGCAGAGAAGCATCCCGACTGGATTTTCATGCTTCCCAATCGTGAGCCATATTATTTCCGCAATCAGCTGGTACTCGACTTGACGAATCCAAAGGTACAGGATTATGTATTCAGTATCGTTGACAACCTGATGACAGAGAATCCTCGTCTGAAGTTCTTCAAGTGGGACTGCAATTCGCCCATCAC
>CACZIT010000040.1 GCA_902781315.1 uncultured Prevotellaceae bacterium | reverse complement strand
AAACTCTCCGTTGTAAAATCTCGTATCGAGAAATAACCCACACTCCACTCCACCCGAAAGCAGAGGGAGGCGGAATCTGATTGTCTGTACTCAAGGATGTCCATCCATCATTGTAATATTTCAAGAACTAACGGTTCGTAGAAAACTACCCAAACACTTACTTTCTCAGTTAATCCCGAGAAGAAGTATTTGCTTCTTGTACTACTACTTCTGTCTATGTAATTTTTTCAAAGATCTCTTGTTCTTGCTCCCTTTTTGAGCGAAGCGAGTGCAAAGGTACGGCAAATTTTCATTCCCACCAAATATTTCCAAGAAAATTTTCGCAAAAAGAGCAACTTTTTCTGCTTTTTTGACAAACAGGGCATAAATATTGCTCAAAAGCACCTTTTTTGAGCAATAATAACGATTCTATTCATTTGTATTCGCTTTTTTTTCGTACCTTTGCAAACGATTAGAAAAAAGAGAAAAATAAAATGGTTTGGCCTCTATATAAAATAAGGTGTACTGAAAACAAGTACCAAAAGAACATAAAACTGCATACACTTTTTTCCCGTGTAACGGGGGTGCTTCTTTGTGGATTATTGTGCTGCGTAAGTGCCAATGCACAAAATAGCAACGCTCGTCAGGCTCGCGAGATGTTCGACCGAACGTTCCAGATGGTGTTTGGGCCGCAGGGCTGCACGCTCCACTATGAAGTGAATCTGGTCGGACTCTATAAGACTGATGGCACCATCTGGTACAAAGGCGACAAGAGCAAATTCGTGGAAGGCCGCTTTCTTGCGTGGAACAACGGGAAGAATCACTATCTGGTAGACAAGAAGAAGAAGACCGTGACGCTTTTTGATGCCCAGTCGGACAAGAAGGACAAGTATTCGAGCAACTTCAAGTTTGAGCCCGACGCCTACAACTACAGCGTCAGCTCCAACGAGAAGGGCTATCTTCTGACATTGAAGTTGAAACAAGGTCGCAAGGGAATGAAGCTCATCAAGGCGCTCATCGACAAGAAGACGCGTGTTCCCATCAACCTGAAGATTAAAGTTGCCTTCATCTGGGCACACGTCAACATCTCGAAGTTTCACAGCGGCAGCATCAGCGACGACACGTTTACTTTCCCACGCAAGCAGTATGCCTCTTACAAGTTTATTGACCGCCGCAATGAATAAAAAAGACCTCCCACCCTGCTCACATGAGCAACGTGGGAGGTCTTTTTTGTTTACCAGCAAGCGGTAAAAGTATTACCAGCACGTGGTAATAGTATTACCAGCACGTGGTAAACGATTTACCAGCGCGTGGTAAACGGTTTACCAGGCCGTGGTAAAGAGATTACCACGCGCTGGTAAAGAAACTGGTAATGCGGTTTAATGAGTATAGACCGCAAAAACGCTATTTCAACAGCTTTCGACATTCTTCGATGAGGGCGCGATCAAAATCGTCCTTTGTCAATTCCAACAGTCGCTGCAACTCGTCTGTGCAAAGGCGACGCTCGTCGGCTGAGAGCCCCGAGTGGTCTTTCTTGCAATGCTCCAGCAAGGAGGTGAGGTAGTAAGTGGTGTCGTTTCCGCGTTTCAGCGCCTTGCGATAGCCGCGTGTCTGGGTACGGAAAAGGTAAAGCCACGGAGAGGCCGGGGAAGAAAAGACGGAAGTTGCCAGGCTATCGCCGCCCAGAATAGTGCCTTTACCTATGATGACTGGCGAGCCCTGCCGACTTTCGCTGTCGTTCCAGTTGAAAGCGCTGTTCCAATCGAAATCATCCAGACTCTTCTGCGACACCATGTCAAACAGGTTGTTCACATCAGGCAGACTTTGCAGTTCCCTCCGATACACCTTGATGGATGAAGACTTTCGCTTCTCTGGTACGGGTCCATAGACCACGTAAAGCGATCCCATGACACGATTGGAGTCGCCCTTGCACCACTCCATGGCATAGGCCGTGCGATTCATCGCCTTGCTGCTGTCGGCAGAGGCTTTGTCAGCAAACGCCATCACGATGTAATTCATGTTCTTACTTACTCCCACCGACACTTCGCTGCCGAGTAGGATGGGCTGAGAGGTACGGCCGTTGGCTGTGCGTACAAATTCGTCGTACGAAGCGTCGCGGTCGTGGTCGAAGGCAGCCCGCAACTTGTCGATGAGTGCTTTCTTGCCGACGTCAAGGCTGAACTCCACCACCTCGGTGCGCTGTGTCAGCATGCCCGTGTACGGGTCGGCTTCGCGGCTGCTACTGGTGGAGACCGTCACGGCTTTGTTGTTCTTGAAACTGGCAAAGGCAGCCTCGATGTTCTTCTGCGCCGAGGCGGCTGTTGCAATGCTGAGCAGAAGCGCCAAGAGCGCAATTCTGCCTGCAGAGATAGTTTGATTCGTTTTCATTGCTTTCATCATTTGTTTATTTGTTGGCGTTATTATTCATCAGAGTTCGCGCACCAGCGTAGTAGGCACGATGGCATAGGCACCACTCTCGTCAGTGGCCAGATGGAGTTGGTCGTGAACATCGGGCAGCATCTCGTAGATAGCCTCCACCACTTCGTTGTGGATAGCCATTGCCTGCTGTTCGCGCATTTCCGAGAAAGAGCGTATCGTCTCAGCGGCTTCCTGATCAGATGTAGCCGCGTTTTGATGATTGACTGCCGGCGACGCATTCTGTCTTCGATCAGCAGGCTTTTGCCCAACAGTTGTTCGTTGCCGACGAGCTGAGTTTCTCTTCGCTTTGTTTCCGGCCTGCTCTTTGCCAAGTGAGACCACCATAGGAGAATATGCAGGAGGGCATATCACGTCTGCCACCAACGAACCGGTCGCTGCAGTCAGGGAACGGTCAGCCGAGTCAGCAGGCTGAAGTTGAGAGACAAGCCCCTCCCCCACTCCCGGCGAGCACGCAGGCGATGCATCGGAGCCGCTTCCCAAGCTCCACATTGCAGCCATTCCCGCCAAGGCCAATAGCGAGGCGGCAGCCAACCACCAGCGTCGCGGTCTGCTTTGCGACTGAGGCTTAGGCATCTCCATTCCAGCCATTCCTGCATCGAAATACTCGAACATCTGCCTGTAGGCTTCCCACTCCTTCGGCAGGTCGTCGGCTGATAGCAGATAGTCGTGCAGCACCTGCTCCTCGTCCAGACTCGTTGCGCCCGCCATGAAGCGGTCGAGAAGGTCGGCAATGTATTGTTGAGTGCAATTCGTTTCCATACACAATTATTATATATATTATAGAGGTCTTGACTTCAGTTCTTCCAGCAACCGACGGCGTGCCCGTGCCAGCAGCGTGCGCACCGAGGCTTCGCTGATGCCCAACAGGCGGGCAATCTCCTCGCCCGACCGCCGCTCCACCTGCCGCATGTAGAGAATGGCGTGCTGCGTCGTAGGCAATGCCTTCAGCCGTTCTTCCAGCCACGCGTCGTTCTCCTTTTCCACCAAACGCTGAGAAGGGTCGGCATCGACGGCTACCGCAACAGCCTCATCGGCCAGAGAAAACCGAGGGTGGCGGTTCAGCAGATTCAGCGTCAGGCGCCTGGCCGCCTGCACCGCAACAGCCTCCAACGAATGGTAGCGCTCCAGTTCCGCACGCATCTGCCACAGCCTGAGCATCACATCCTGTGCAATGTCCTCGGCCTCTGTTTCGCCCGCCCCATAGCTTCGGCTGGCATCGACTGCCTTCTGCCACAGTCGGCGGGCTTGTTGTTCAAATGCGCTGTCGGTCATCTGTCGTCGGTTGGTTTTTTGTCTACTTTCTGAAATATAGACACCTGAGGACGCGAAATGCAAACAACGATTAACGTTTTTTATCATCAGTTCGTGCAGCACTATAAAACATCAACAACGAGCCGTATGGTTAACGGCCCGTTGTTGGAAATAAGTGCTTGCTTAACTTGCTTTCTACAAACCACCATCAGCCATCCAGACATGTTTCTCATTGTCGTTTCTGACTGCTATGTGTTTGTGTTCTTGCTTCCCATCTGGATGCGTCAGGGTGTAGAAGACATAAGTCCCGACATATTCACCGTCACGACGTTCTTGAAAATCAGAGACTTTACACCCTTTCATCTTATCGTACAACGCAGGGAGCATATCCTTGTAATAGACCAGTGCTTCGCTGGCTTGGCTGTCGTTGCCACTGATAATAGCTTGCAGAATGCGCTGAGCAGCCTGCGTGGCAGTCTCACTTTGCAGCGTAGAGAGTCGGTCGCCGGCAATATCCGAAGCGGATTCTGTTACATCCGTCCATTGGCAGTCTGGGATTTGCGTGAGATTGACACGGCTCATGATGACATTATATTGGATGTTGTCGATATGAAGCAGGAGGGTCTTTTGACCTCTGTCAACAACCCAGAGTTTGACAAAGCGCAGCAACCCGTCGTTTTTTGTAAACACATTCTCAACTTCCACTTCGCAATCGCCCATTTTTCCGGTCTCAAAGAGCTGTTGTAGGTCGCTGTTTTTCTCCGTTCCCTTGAAAGTCAGGGTGATGGTCGAATCGTTTTCTGTGCGTATCACTTCGTTCTTCTTGGAAAAGTCGATGGCAGATTTCTGCATAGCCAACAGACGCTCGGGGTAGAGCAGGTTGACAAAGTATTCGAGGAAGTTGGCAGCGCGAGGCCCTTTCACGTAGAGGGCATTGGGAATCCACAAATATTGGGCCTGACCGTCGAATACGACAGTTCGTCCGTTCTGTTTCTCCACACGATAGAACACGCTATCATTCTGTCTCAGTAGTCCGACATCCGTTCTCACGAAGTCGGCTTTTGGGTCGAAATAGGCAAAGTTGTCATTGGCTGTGGTGCGGGCATAGACTGCCATTTGGAAACTGCCAACATTCTGCACGCTTTTAATCCATTGCTCAAAGAGCTGACCGCGTGAGGGCTCTGCCACAGCTGATGCTGAGAAGAGGTGACTCCATCCGATGAAGAAACCAAGCAGGAATACCGCGGCGGCACCTATGAGACGCCAAAGTCGGCGCTGTTTCGTAACGTTGCTGCTGGCGGGAGCCTCTTGCGGCTGCAATACCATGAAGGTTTCTGCCAGTTCCTCGTAGTACGCCTTACATTCGGGGCACTCAGCCATGTGGGCTTTACATTCAACTTGTGTCTGCATGTCGATGGTGGTATCAAACAGATCAACCACTCTATCTTTAAATTCCTTGCAATTCATCATTAACATTCTGTTTAACATTATTGTTTTGTTTGCTTCATTGCCTTACGTATTTTATCCAGCCCGTAGAGGAAGCGGGATTTCACCGTAGGCAGCGGGAGGGAGAGAATCTCGGCAACATCAGCAAAACTGTTGTTACCATAGATTCGGAGTCGGATTACTTCAGCTTGCTCTTCAGGAATCTCAGCAAGAAGACAGCTGATTCGCTGATAGTCAGCTTCATTGCTTTCAGTCGGTAGGTCAGCCCAATCTAAACGAGCGTCTAATGGAATCGTTTTGAGCCGGCTTGACTGCGATAGCCGTGACGTACAGATGTTTGAGAGTGCCCGAAAGATGTAGTTCCGCCAATCTTTCACTTCTCTGCTTGTCTCACTGGAGAGCATGCCGCAAAGTTTCAAGTACGTATCTTGCAGTGCGTCCTTAGCATTGTCTAAGTTACCAAGTCGGTAACAAGCATACCTCAACAAGTGAGGTTGTTCCCGTCGCAGGTGTTCTGCAAGTCTTTCCATTTCGATGTTACTTTCTTTCTTCATTGCTTTAACTTTTTTGGGAGATGCATCTGTTATTAAGACCAGAAAACACTCAAAAAGATTTAACCAGAAACCACTTTTTTACAATTAACTGCTTCAGCGTCGCTCGCCAAACTGATTATTTCTTCCGTTCCAATTTATATCTGAATGTGAGGGAGGCATAGTGATGAAGAAAACTCTTGCCCGACTCGGTGTGGGTAGTGGCGGTGACGGCGGAGCTGTAGTCGGTTTCCTTGTTCAGAAGGTCGCGGGCGGCAAGGATGAGACTGGCGCGGTTCTTCAGGAACTTATAGCTCACTTCACCGTTCACGACGAACAGGTTGTTGTTCATCGCGTCGGAGAGATAACCACGATTCAGGTAGAAGTGCGGGGCCAGCGTGAAAGTCCACTGCTTGACGTTGTACCGGACGTTCAGTTGCACAGCGTAGCGGAAGATGTTCTCCGTTTCCTGCGCCACATCGCTATAGGCATAGCGCTCCCAATTGAATTCGTGGAAGGACGAGAGGGTCAGATGGTCTGCCTCATAGATCAGCCCCAGCTTCTCCCTCAGGTGCGAGGACTGCTGACGGTTGTAGCTGAGTCCCGTCTGCTCGTCGACAATGGTCAAGATGCCGTAGGAGGCATTCCAGTTCTCTGAGAGTGTGTTCTGGAATTGCAGGTTCTGGGCCAGCGAGCGGTCGTAGCTCAGAGACGCGCCCCAACTGCTGCCGCCACGGACGTTCTGTTTCTGCGCCCGATAGCCGCCCGTCTGCGAATTGTAGTGCAGGACAGTGCCGATGGGATCGTAAGTCTTGGCATAGTTCACGCTGATGCCGAATGCCTGGCTGCCACGGGCGAGCATAAAGTTGTAGCGGAGGCCGCCGTTGAACGTGCGGGTGGTCGTGAGGTTCGGATTACCTTGGTAGATAAACAGCGGATTGGTGTCGTCGGTATAGGCGATGCAGTCGATGAGGTCGGCGGGGCGCTCGTCGTAGGAGAGGTTTCCCTTCAGGCTCATCTGCTTGCGGATGCGGTAGGTCAGTTCCAGCGAGGGGCGCAAGAGCAGGAGGCTGCGGCGGGCCACGGTGTCGAGGGCAGCACGGCGGTAAGAGGTGCGTTGCGATAATAGCGCAACCGCCAGGACGGGCTTCAAGGTGAACTTCCGGAGTGTCAGGGTTGCGTCGGCGTGCAGGTCGTTGTGCCATTGGTCATCTTTTCTGCGGAAGCTATTGCCCGTGTCAAGCATGCTAGCGCGCCGGCGTTGCTCATCGCGGAAGTTGTGGTCGTAGGCCGTTCTCCAACTGGCATGAAACATGGCTTGCTTCTTGAAGGCATGGCTGAGGGCGAACTGCATGGCGGCAGCCAGATGGCGATGAGGAGCCTCGTAGCTTTGGCTGTCGGTAGTCTGCGTGGCGGTCTGCAGGTAGCGGTATTCTCCCAACGAGTTGCCATGTGCCCTCGTGTCAGAATAGCTGACGTTGACTTTTGTTCCGAGCGCGCCTTTAGTAGTGTAGTGGGTCAGATGTGCTTCAGCCGAAGCCGTCAGCCCGCGGGAACAGCCTTCTGACTGGTGATGCCGCGTGTTGATGGTGACGGCGTTTTCATACGTCCACTGCTCCGTGCTGCTGCGCGTTTCGCTTTGTCCGTAGTCGGCATGGGCCGTAAGGAAGAGTGTGTTCTTGGGAGTCAGGTTAAGGAATGCCGAGAAGTCGAGCGGCACCTTGAACTGATGCTCGTAGCTGTCGCGCTGGCTGTCGGTCTGCGTGGGCGTAGTGCCGGGAAGGAAGGTCCGTGTGTTCTCCCAGCTGCTTTGCGGCCGGTCGGTATGGTTGGCGCTGGCACTCAGCGTCAGGTAGTTCTCGCGTTTCACCTTGAACGACGGTCGCCAGGCGTGCTTGTAGCCAGCCGCTCCCATCTGCTGGCGCACCGACGTGCCGCCTTCCTCTCTCCCGAAGCTCCCCATCGTGTGCACCATCTCCATTCGTGGCTCGTCGCCCACACGGCCGAACAGCATCACAGGGTCGGAATCGCTCAGGCGCATGCCATCGAATTGAGTGCCATAGTTCTTTCCGGTATAGGCTGTCGCCTCGGCGCTGCCATACCAGTTGTCCATGAATCCCGGTTTTATTCTTACGTCGAGCACCTGCTCTTGGTTGCCGTCGGCCACGCCCGTGCGCTCTTCCTGTTCGCTTTTCCGCTCGTAGGCCTTCACGTCAGCCACTGCCTCCACGGGCAACCGTTTCAGCAGCAGGTCCTCGCTCAGCGCCTCGCGACCGTTCATCATCATCTTAAGAGGTTCGCCGTTCCAGAGCAACCGGCCGTCCTTGATGCTCACGCCAGGCAGTTGCTGAACCAAGTCCAGCAGACGGTCGCCGTCCTGCAATTGGAAGGCTTCAGGATTGAACACCACCGTGTCGCCGCGCATGTAGAAGCGTCGCTGACGAGCCGTCACCTTCACCTCCTTCAGCAGCACCTCGCTGGGCTTCAGCAATATGTCGCTGATGCGGATGGTGTCGCCGCCATCGCTTCCCACCAGTCTGACAGAGCCCTGTTTGTAGCCGAAGAAGTCGGCGCGAATGGTGATGCGCGTCATGCCCGAACAACGGTATTGGAAGCATCCCAGCGAGTCGGTTTGCAGGACTTGGCTGAAGGTGCAAACATCTGGAATCACTTCCTCAATGCTCACCTTGGCGCCGTCCAATGGTTCACGGGTTTCAGCATCAAGCACTCGGCCCTGGAGGATGTCGGCCTGTGCGGTCGGTGTGCCGAGAAAAGGGCACAGCAAGGGCAGGATGCGGAGCATTCCGCATCGGAAATAGTTGAATGTCATAAGAAAAGGATTGTTTAGAAGTTCGCTATCACTTGGTCGAGGGTCACGGTGGGCTCGGTCACTCCAAAGCCTTCCTTTTTCAACTTCTGTTTTCGGTGCTGCACGGCAGAAACCGAAATCAGGTAGATAGCCGACAGGGCCGTATTCGAAAGGCGCAGGCGTGTAAGCATGCAGAGGCGGATGTCCTCCTCCGTGAACTGCGGATACTGCGTGCGCAGTCGGCTGACGAAGTTACCGTCGGCGGTGTCGAGCGTCAACTCTATCTCTCGCCAGTTGCGGGCGTTGATAACGGTTCGCTTTCCTGCTTTGGGTTCCAGCATGTCCAGGATTTCGCTCTTGTCCATGATGTGCCCGCGAAGCATTGCAATCATCGTGTCCTTCTGTCGCAGCCGCTCGGCCAGTTGTTCAGCTTCGCGTTGATGGGCGATGCGCTCTGCCTCATGGCGTTGTCTTGCCTTGACGCGCCAACTGCGGAAGAGCAGTCCGAGGAGTAGCAATGTGAGTAAGAGAATGACGATGGCAGCCGACATCAAGCGTCGCTGCAGAGAAGCGGTTTTCATCACGTAGCCTGCAGCCAGATAGGTGTTCTGCGACGTATTGAAACCGTCAATGGCATTCTTCCATGCGGTTTCAAAATCCGGCTTCCGCTTACGGTTCTCGTCGTTTTCGTCGAACAGCAGCCGTGCCTCCTCGTACATGTCTACCGGCACTTCCACTTCCGTAACGCTCTTGTAAGCCGAGTCACTCTCGTCGCATTTGCCATGACTCGTTAAAGTGGCAGACATGAATTTCGGAGCCGGCAAAGCCTGAAGGCTGTCAAGGCATTGAAAAACAGAGGCTGCTGCCATGCGCTCCACTGTTGGGAAGTGAGCAAGGTCGAAGGGTGCATGGCGGAGGACGGCACAGCCATAGTCGTTAACCAACGTCAGCAGCCAACGCCCGTCACCCCTTACGCTCGGCCCGCAGGGACGCTTTCGTAGCAAAGCGGAGAAAGAACCCCTTGCCCCGTCGCGCAGCGACATTTCCTTAGTCCCCAGGCGGTAGTGCTCCAGCGCACGAGTTGCACACAGCAGTTGCGAGATTTCTTCTGTATTCTGCCCCAGTAGCCGATAAGCACGAAAGGCCAAGGCGTGGTCTTCGCTTGCCTCTGCACAGTGGATGGCCAAGTGCAGGAGTTTGTCCGTATTCAGGAGCGGAGCCTTCTCGTTGCCATTGCGACTCATGGCGTAGCAAAGACGTCCGAACAGGCGCAGGGCTTCCTTGTCGTTCGTCGTACCACCGAGGCTCGCGCGTTCATAATAACGATACACGCGCAGGAGCAGACTGTCAGCCAGCACTGGCTTTTCGTCGGCTCTTCTGTAGGTCGTCGTGCGCTTGAAGCTCCACATGTCGCCTGACGACAGACAGGAAGCCGTGTCGGCATAGCTGAGCTGCCACTGTTCTTCGTGCACCAAGGCACGCAGGAGGGCGTGCAGCATCTGCGAATCCTCCGTCAGCCGCGTCGTGTCGACCTGCGCCAACAGGTGTGCTGCGCTGTCCACATCTGCAAACACCATCGCATCAGCCGCCCGAAGCAGGCGCTTCTGCGACAGGTCGCGACTACTCCAAACACCCATGCCAGCCAAGGCCAGCACCAGCACAGAAACGATGATGATTCCAACTGTCTTCTTTTTCATGCCGTTTGTTGTTTTTGTTGCTGCAAAGTTACGACTATTCCGTCGCCTCTGCAAGCAAAAAGGGTGGAAAAGGAAGTTCCAGCCCTTTTGCCTTGACAGCCAGCTGCTTAGCCTTCACTTTTCCACCCGTTTTCCATCTTCGAGGTGGAAAACATGCATCATCGTTTAAAAGCACACTCGCCCGAAGGAGGCGAGTGTGCAAAAGAGTGGCTTATTTCAGAGAGCGCAGACTGATGGCGAAGCCACCAGCTCGCGCCATGTGGAGTTTCAGCGTGGTCTTAGCTGTGACTGTTTTGCGAGTGATCGTGTAGGCCTGCGGATTTGTTTCGTAGTCGGCATCGGGTGCATCGGCATAGATGATGGCCTCATACTTCTGGCCAGGCTTCAGGAAGTCGAGCTTCACACGTACGTCGCGGGCATGCTCGTCGGTGATGCCTCCCACGTACCACACGTCGCGCGGCGTGGCCTTCTTCAAATCGGCAACGGTGGCCTCTTCGGGCAGGGCGTAGACAAAGCGGGCAGCATTGGTAATCATGTCCTTCTTGGCATCGGCCAGTGTAGCGGTACTCTCAGCCGACTTGTTCAGTGAAGAGAGTTTCGGGTGACGTGCGGTGATGATGTAGGCACCCGGCTCGGCCTGTAGGTAGAGTGAGCGGTCCCAATCGACGGCCACATCCTTGATGAACTGGAAGGCATCCATGAAGCGCGCATAGTTCTCGGGCAGGTCGGCCGCCATCTGCAGTGGCGAGTAGAACGTGACGTAGAGGCCAAGCTGGTTGCAGAGGGTGTGGTGCATGCGGCCCGTAGTGCCGGGAGCGGTCACCGACATGTCGGTCTCGAAGATGCCGGGCGTGTAGTCCATGGGGCCTCCCTGCAGACGTGTGAAGGGGAAGATGGTGGTGTGGCCGGGCTTGATGGTTCCGCGGAACTCGGTGCCCATG
Source organism: uncultured Prevotellaceae bacterium (assembly GCA_902781315.1). Lineage (GTDB taxonomy): Bacteria > Bacteroidota > Bacteroidia > Bacteroidales > Bacteroidaceae > Prevotella. The sequence continues at coordinate 18,334 of CACZIT010000040.1, read as the reverse complement.
GCGCTCTCGTTGCCTATCATGTTAGGCCACGTGCGGCAGAGGCCAGTCGGTCGCACGGCCTCGTGGGCGTTCACCATGATGTGGTGCTTTGCAGCCTCGGTGATGGCGTAGTGGTAGTGGTTGATGGTGGGCTGCGAGTAGTGGTAGTCGCCGTAGGGGATGATCTTTCCTACGTAGCCCGACTTCACGGCGTTGTAGCCGTACTTATTCATGAGCTGATAGGCCTGTTCCATCCAGCGCTCGTAGTTCAGCGTGGACGACGAGGTCTCGTGGTGCATGATGAGTCGGATGCCGTGCTCGTGGGCATAGCGGTTCAGCTCGGGCAGGTCGAAGTCGGGATAGGGCGTGATGAAGTCGAAGACGAAGTCCTTCTGGTGTCCGTACCAGTCTTCCCAGCCTTCGTTCCAGCCTTCGATGAGGATGCCGTCGAAGCCGTTCTGGGCAGCAAAGTCGATGTAGCGCTTCACGTTGGCGGTATTGGCACCATGGCGGCCATGAGGCTTCGATTTCCTATAGTCGGTCTTGCCAAGCTGCACGGAGGGATAGTCGTTGGTATAGCTCCACTCCGATTTGCCCGTAATCATCTCCCACCATACGCCCATGTACTTCACGGGATGAATCCACGACGTGTCGTCGAGCACGCAGGGGTCGTTGAGGTTCAGCACGAGTCGCGAAGCCAGCACGTCGGTGGCGCTGGGGCACACCATGACCGAACGCCACGGCGTCTTGCAGGGAGCCTGCATGCGACCCTTCACACCCTCGGCGTCGGGCGTGAGGTGGGTGGTGAGGATGAAGTTCCGGTCGTCGAGGTCGAGGTTGGTGGTCGGATAGTTGAGCACGGCAGCCTCATGGATATTGATGTAGAGGCCCTCGGCGGTCTTCATCTGCAGGGCGGTCTGCAGGCCAGTGGGCGAGAAGGCTTTCCACGGCCATCCGCCCTTGCCCTGCACCTTCGGCGAGAGCGTGCGCACCTCTGAGAGATGCGACTCCGTAGGCGAATATTCCTGCGTGCTGTAGTCGCCGGGAATCCACCAGGCGGTGTGGTCGCCCGTGAGGGCAAACTCCGACAATTCCTCCTTAATATTAAAGTAGGTGAGGTCGTTCTTCATGGGGAACTCATAGCGGAAACCCAGTCCGTCGTCGTAGAGGCGGAAGCGCACCTGCATCACGGCGGGTTGTTTCGCGTTCTGCCTGTCGACGGTGGGCTGCTCCAGCGTGACGAAAAGCTCATTGTAGTGGTTGCGAATCTCGGCTTCTTCGCCCCATACGGGTTGCCACGTCTCGTCGAACGTGCTCGTGGCCTGCGCCTTCAGCACAAAGCCGGCATCAAGGCTGCGGCGGTCGAAGAGTTGGAATCCCAGTCGCGAGGGCATCAGCACAGCCTGCTGGCCTCGGCTGAGGGAGTAGTACGGCACGCCATCGACGACGGCAAACCGCATCTGCAACACGTCTCCAGGGCTCGTTAAAGTGATGGCGTCGGATGGCATCTGCACAGCGTGTGCAGCGACTGGCATGAACAAGGCCACAACCAGCGTAGTGAGGATGAATCTGATTTGCTTCATAGGTTTTATGGTTTTGATTGATAAGTGTTGCTTTATGGCTCTGCAAGCGTGACGATGCTGACAGGTCCCAACAGTCCAGCTGGCAGCAGGGGTGAATCGGCGCGGTAGAACTTCGTGGGCGTATGGGTGTAGCGGCGCTGGCAGTCGGGCTGCTCATCGCCGATGATGCGGTTCACCCATTGGTTGACAACACGCACCTCAAGTTGGTTTTCGCCATCGATGAGTGCATCGGTGACGTCGACGCGGTAAGGTTCCTTCCAGAGCACGCCGAGGTCGTGGCCGTTGAGGAACACCTGTGCCATACACGCCACGCGACCGAGGTCGAGGAAGGCTTTCGCGCCTCCCTGGTTCCTTAGATTGAACGTCGTGCGATAGACTGCCGTGCCAGAATAGTAGCGGATGCCGGGGTCGTCAGAGTCGGTGTAGGACATGAGCTTCGGAAAAACAACTTCACGCGGTGCGCCCCATTGCTCATCGAACTGCACGGTCCATGGGGAGTTGAGCGTTAAGAGGCGAGCCCCACCCCGAGCCTCCTCAACATGGTGGGAGACAGACTTTGGCTTGCCACTGAACACGACGAAGACTGCATCGTAGGGCAGCATGTCGAAGCTGACCACGGTCTGACCATCTCGTATTTCGTAGCTGACGGGGTCTGTCGCGCCTGTCTCGGCATGCCAGAGCGAGGGTTCCAGTCCTGCGACGCGGAAGACGAGGTCAACGTGGCGGGGTTCCGAGCGGCGATTGTTGAGCCAATAGATTTCTGTTCCGGTGAGCGAACGATGAACGAAGCGCAGGTCGGCCATGTCGGCTGCTGCCACGTCGGGCGTTATGTCCCGCAGGGCTTCGGCCATCGACTGCCGGCGCTCGTCGATGATGGGAGCTCCCAATTGGCGCAGCGAGTCGAGTTTCTGCTGCACGGCCTGGCTCATGTGACGGCACTTATCGCTTACGACGAGCCAGCGATAGCGACTGCCCGCAGGTGTGGTGAAGCATTCGCCGTCGAAACCGACGAGTTGCAGCAGCGCCTCCTTGTTGAGGTAGTCGAAGTTGAACCCTGCCGGCACCTTCGGATGCTGATGGGCGAAGAGACTCGTCACAACGTCGTCTTCACCATAATAATATAATATGTCGGCCACATTCTGTCCCTGCTGCAGGAGATAGCAGCTTCGGGCAAGATAGTCGGTCCAGGGCTTGGCCATCGAGGCCCACGTCTCGTGGCGGTTGAACCACTGGCCATACTGTCCGAGTCCCAGTCCCGGCCGCTTGTCGTCGACTGGTTGGTGGGCACTCTCGTGGATGACGAAGCGGTTGACGCCGCTGGCCAGTTCGAGGTCGGCCGTAGGTTTCAGGTTGCCGGGATAGAACGTGTAGGCACCGACGACATGGCCATTGGCCGTCATCGACTCGCAGGCCACAAACTTTCGGCCATACAGGTGGGCTACCGACGCCGACTCGCGGATGTCGCTTTCGGCCATCGATGCCGACGAGTTGGTGGCCTGCGTGCCTGGTACGACCGTCCACATGGCCGCCATGGGAATATCGGCCTTGCTCTTTGCCGACATGCCGTCGACGAGGTAGAGGCGGCCGTTCTCGTGCGACTCGAAATAGGTCTGCAGACCGCGCTCGTGAGCAATGCGGGCAGCATTGTCGTACATGCACTCCTCGATGAGCTCTCCGATGGTGGTTCGCCAGTCGAAGAGGAACTCCTCGCTGCGCTCAGCGCTTTCCACGATTTGCCCCGTCAGCACGGGCATCCACGGCAGCATGTCGTATCCGCGTCGGCGCTGAAACTCCTCGGCCATGCGGGGCGTCCACGTCTCCCAGCCTGCCTCGTAGCTGTCTATGAGCAGATAGCGCACTCCTCTCTGCCCCATCAGCCCGCCGGTGGCCTGGCGGTAGGTGTCGAGATAATAATTGAGGAAATCAGCGAATGCGTCGCGGTCTATCTTCGTCACTTCCAGCCCCGTGGCCTCGCGCGAGGCGGGATGGTTTTCCTTGCCTGTGAGCGTATAGCCGAAGCGAAGGATGCGCCAGCGGCCCTTGGGAATTTTCCACGACAGGCGGCCCGCGGCATCGACGTGTTCGGTCAGGTCGATGATGTCGTTCAGGCTGACGGCGTCGGCAGCGGTGGCTTCGGTCGTGAAGTCCATCATGTCGGAAGGCGAAGCAAAACCGGCCTTTTCCTCAGCATGATTGATTTTGGTCACTGTGTAGAGTTGCAGTTCGGGCGTGCGTGGAGGCTTGCGGTCGAACACCACGCGGAAGTAGCGCGCCGTGGTGGGCGGGATGAGTATGGTCTGGCGTGAGATGCTGCCATGCGGAATGTCGCACACACGGCGGAACGTGCGGCCGTCGTCGCTTGCCTCGAGGTGTTTCGTCACGGGTGCCTTCTGGGCTGCCCAAATGCTGCGGTAGTTGCCGTCGTTGATGGCCAGCGCCTTCACCGTGGCAGGCTTTTTCAGTTCGTACTGCAGCCAATAAGCTTCATCGTCGTCGCTGAACGTGAGCTCGGCGCCCAGTTCCGCCATCGACCGATCGTTCTTGCCGACGCGCACGGCCAGCACGCGGCAGTCGCGGTAGAAGCGCTCATCCTTCTGAGGTTCGGGCAGCATCACCTCCACACGCCTGCCACCCTTCACGATTGTGTCGCTCCAGACCAGTTTCTTCATGGCCTGCTCGGGTTTCACCCACGGTCCGCCGGTGTTGCTCCAGCCCGGGCAACTGGCAATGGCCATCTCCATTCCGAGCGAGTCGGTCAGCTTGGTGGCGAAGCGGAAACAGTCCTGCCACTCGGGCGACATGTAGACGAGGCGATGCTGGACGACGGGCTGCTGACTCATGCCTGCCTCGAAGCAGTGCACGCCGCCGATGCCCACACGATGCATCCACTCGAGGTCTTTGCGGATGCCGTCGCGGGTGATATTGCCGTCCATCCAGTGCCACCACACGCGGGGACGTGCTTCCTGCGGCGGTGTCAGGAAGTTGGCTTGCAGATCTTGTTGCGCCATAGCTGCTGTTGTCCACATCAGCAATAGCAGGAAAAACGTCTTACGCATATCCATTTTCAATCATCTGTTTTCAATTCTCCATTTCAGAACTTCCTCCTACCCTTCTTCTCCAGGTATCTGATGAGAAACTCGGGGCGGTCGGTCTGAATGATCGACGTGCCGAGGTCGAGGATGGGGCCATACACCGCGTCGGGATCAGGGCTGTCGAAGGCGCGGTCGTCGTCATACTCTCCGCAGAGTGAGCCCCAGATGGTGTTCACCCATATCTTCGAACCTGAGGCCAGGGCACGTCGTGCCGCCTGCCGCACGTTGTCATTAAGCTTGCCGAAGCATAGCTCGTAGGCCAGCTGCGGCGGTTGGGCGGCGACGTAGCCGTCGAAGGTGCCCATCTTCGCGGGTTCGGCTACGCTGATGACGGGCATGTACATCATGTTATGCGGATGCTCGCTGAGCTTACGGCGCACCTCGGCGAGGGGCCGTCCGCTCTTGATGAGCACTTGGTCGGTCATGCCCAGTTCCTCGGTGATGGCCAGCACTTGGTCGTAGTAGTCGTAGCCTTGGTCTACATTCACCGTGATGCGGTCCTTGCACACCTCGAGGGCTTGCCGCAGCGTGGGCATCTTCAGTCCGGGGATGCCGATGCCGTGGCCACGCTTCAAGTCAAACTGCTGCAACTCCTCGTAGGTGTATTTGCTCACGGGGCCACTACCCGTGGTTGTGCGGTCGATGGTGCCGTCGTGGCAGAGCACCAGCACGCTATCCTTCGTCATCTTCAGGTCGAGTTCCATCATGTCGACACCCATACGGATGACCGACTCTATGGCGGGCAGCGAGTTCTCAGGATAGTTGCGCCAGTCGCCGCGATGGGCCACCACAACCACATAGCGCGATGCGGGGTCGTGCAACGCCGCCACCACTTTCCTCACCTTTTCTCCGCCAGACGGCGAAGCCGCCGGATAGTGGCGCTGGCTACATGCCAACAGTCCCCACACAGCCAGCAGCACCGTGCCGGCAAGACATGTCAGTTTCTTCATCCTTCTTGTTAGTTAGGTCATTAGCAATTCTTTCAACTGCAAAAATAAACAATTATTCTGAAATACAGTTCTTTTTTCGCGACAAAATGAGTTATTTTGCACTATAAAATGAGTTATTTTGCACTATAAAATGAGTTATTTTTCACTACAAAATAAGTTAAAAACCAAATTCTTATTATACAATTAGGTTTTTTGCAGTTTTTTTTATAACTTTGTAGCCAATCATGACTCAAAGCCCACCTAAACACGACGCAACAATTGTGGCCATCGGCAGCAACAACCTGACGGTTTCCCTGAAACGGTCGGGGGCGTGCGCCGCATGCCATGCCGCTGCCAACTGCCTCGCTTCCGAAGGCAGGGAGATGCTCGTCGACGTGCCTGTGGCTGATGTTGCAGCCTACTCGGTGGGCGAACAGGTCAGCGTGCAGCTGGCGCCTCATGCCGCTACACGCGCCATTGTCACCGCCTTCTTGCAGCCGCTGGTGGCAATGACGCTGGTGCTGGCCATCGTCGTCAAAGCCACGGGCAGCGAACTGGCCGGCGCACTGTCGGCCTTGGCTGCGCTCGTCGCCAGCTGGCTGCTCACGCGCCTGCTCCATCGTCGGGTCGAGAAACAACTGCAATTCAGAATCAATAAACAATAAATAAGGAAAACGGATGGATTTCATTTTTTCAGCCATCATTGTGTTGGGAGTCATCGCACTCATTGCTGCCGTGGGACTCTATGCCGCCGCAAAGAAATTCTATGTGGAGGAAGACCCGCGCATCGCACAGGTGAACGAGGCACTGCCCGGCGCCAACTGCGGCGGCTGCGGCTTTCCAGGCTGCAGCGCCATGGCCGAGGCGCTGGTGAAAGGAGCCGACAACGGGTCGATTGAAGATTTGCGCTGCCCGGTGGGTGGGGCGAAAGTAATGAGCCAGGTGGCCGACCTGCTGGGAATGGCCGTTGCCGAAAGCGAGCCCATGGTGGCCGTGGTGAGGTGCAGCGGTTGTCCGGAACACAGACCTGAGGTGGCCCACTACGACGGTCTGCGCACCTGTGCTGCCATGAACCTCTGCAGCACGGGCGAGTCGGCATGCGGCTACGGATGCCTGGGCTGCGGCGACTGCGTGGCTGCCTGTTCGTTCCACGCCATCAGCATCAACCCTGAGACGCATCTGCCAGAGGTCGACGAGGATCGCTGCACGGCGTGCGGCGCCTGCGTGAAGCAATGTCCGCGCCACATCATCGAACTGCGGAAGAAAGGGCCCAAGGGTCGCCGCGTGGTGGTGAGCTGCGTGAACAAGGACAAGGGGGCTGCGGCCCGCAAAGCCTGCTCGGCTGCCTGCATCGGATGCAGCAAGTGCGAGAAGGAATGCAAGTTCGGTGCCATCACCATCAGCGACAACCTGTCCTACATCGACTGGCAGAAGTGCCGCCTCTGCAAGAAGTGCGTGGCTGCATGCCCCACGGGTGCCATCAAGGCAGTGAACTTCCCCGTGCCGAAGCCCGTGGCCGAACAGCCGGAAACAGCAACCAAGCAACCTGAACCAGCCGTAACCGTCAAGAAGGAGGAACAAGCATGAAACTGAGCACATTCAAAATAGGTGGCATTCACCCCGAAGAGAACAAACTGACGGCCGAAGTTGCCACGCAGGTGGCGCCGCTGCCCACGCAGGCTGTCTTCCCCCTGTCGCAGCACATCGGCGCTCCTGCCAAACCTGTCGTCGGCAAGGGCGACCGTGTGAAGGTGGGCACGCTGCTTGCCGAAGCGGGCGGCTTTGTGTCGGCACCCATCTATTCGTCGGTGTCGGGCACGGTTGTGAAAATCGACACCATCGTCGACGCTACCGGCTATCGCAAGCCTGCCATATTTATTAAAGTGGAGGGCGACGAATGGGAAGAGGGCATCGACCGCAGCGACCAGCTCGAAACACTCGACGCCCACCCGGAACTGACGCCCGAGGAAATCGTGGAGCGCGTGAAGCAAGCCGGCATCACCGGCATGGGCGGCGCCGGATTCCCCACACACGTGAAACTGTGTCCGCCACCTACGGCCAAGGCTGAGTGTGTCATCATCAATGCCGTGGAGTGCGAACCCTACATCACTTCCGACTATCGGCTGATGATGGAGCATGCCGACGAAATCGTCGTGGGCCTGCAACTGCTCATGAAGGCCGCCAAAGTGGAGCGCGGCTACATCGGCATCGAGGAGAACAAGCCCAAGGCCATCGACCTGCTGGCTGAGAAGACGTCTGGCCTGGCTGGCATTGAGGTGGTACCGCTGAAGATGAAATATCCGCAGGGTGGCGAGAAGCAGCTCGTCGACGCCGTCATCGGCCGACAGGTGCCTGCCCCGCCCGCCATTCCGGTGAACGTGGGAGCCATCGTGCAGAACGTGGGAACAGCTTTCGCGGTCTATCAGGCAGTGATGAAGCGGAAACCGCTGTTCGAGCGCTACACCACCGTCAGCGGTAAGGAACTGAAAAATTCTGCCAACTTCCTCGTACGCATGGGAACGCCCATGAGCCAGCTCATCGACCTCTGCGGTGGCATGCCCGAAGGCGACAACAAGGTGTTGGCCGGCGGACCGATGATGGGGCGCGCGCTCATGACCACCGAGGTGCCCATCTGCAAGGGAACGAACGCCGTGACCATCCTCTCCGGAAAAGATGCCGTCAGGCAAGAGGCCCAGCCCTGCATTCGCTGTGCGAAGTGTGTAAGCGCCTGCCCCATGGGACTTGAGCCCTACCTGCTGTCGAAGCTCTCGGCCCGCCAGCTCTACGACCGTGCCGAGGCACTCGACATCACGTCGTGCATCTCCTGCGGCTCGTGCCAGTTCACGTGTCCGTCGCATCGCCCCCTGCTCGACCAGATTGCCCTTGGCAAGGCTGCCGTCATGAACATCATCCGCGCCCGCAACGCAAAGAAATGATTAACATCTAGAAAATCTAGAAAATCTAGAACATCTAGAAACCAGAAACTTGAAATATGAGCAAACTGATTGTATCGTTGTCACCACATGCCCACGGCGATGAGAGTGTCGAGAAAAACATGTACGGCGTGATTATCGCGCTGATTCCGACACTGCTGATCTCATTCCTGTATTTCGGCATCGGCAGTTTCATCGTCTGCACAAGCAGCGTGCTGGCCTGCATGTTTTTCGAATGGGCCATCGCCAAATACATGCTCCACCGGAAGCCAACGCTCACCGACGGCTCGGCCATCATCACCGGCATTCTGCTGGGACTGAACCTGCCCAGCAACCTGCCTGTCTGGATGGTCATTATAGGAGCACTCGTGGCCATCGGCCTCGGCAAGATGTGCTACGGCGGACTGGGCCAGAACCTCTTCAACCCCGCCATCGTGGGCAGATGCTTCCTCCTGGTGAGCTTCCCCGCGGCCATGACGTCGTGGCCGGTGATTGGCCAGACCGACAGCTACATCGATGCTGAGACGGGCGCCACCCCGCTCTCCGTGATGAAGACCGCCATCCAGACGGGCGATACGTCGGTGCTGGAACGACTGCCCGATTCGCTCGACCTGCTGCTCGGCAACATGGGCAATGGCTTCGGTGCCGGTACCATCGGCGAGGCCTGTGCACTGACGCTGCTGCTGGGACTGGCCTTCATGCTGTGGAAGAAAATCATCACGTGGCACATCCCCGTAAGCATCATCGCTACCGTGTTCGTCTGCAGCCTGCTGCTGCATCTGGCCAACCCCATCTACGCCAACCCCATCCAGGTCATCCTTAGCGGCGGTCTGATGCTGGGCGCCATCTTCATGGCCACCGACTACGTCACCTCGCCGATGACGCCCCAAGGACAGATTATCTACAGTGTCGGCATCGGCCTGCTTACCATCGTCATCCGCAACTGGGGCAGCTATCCCGAGGGTATGTCGTTCGCCATTCTCATCATGAATGCGTTCACACCTCTCATCAACAACTACTGCAAACCCCGCCGCTTCGGCGAACAGCCACAGGCCAAATAGAAACCCCTTGAACCGCGCGTCAGCGCATTGAACCGCTGCAAAGCAGCATTGAACTTTTGAACTTTAAATATGAAGAAACTCCAGTCATCGCTGAGAAACATGATTCTCGTCCTGGTCAGTGCCGCACTCCTCATGGGCGGCATCCTCGCATGGGTGAATCACGTCACTGAAGGTCCCATCGCCCTTCAGGCTGAGAAGACGCTGGCCGCAGGCATCAAGACCGTCATGGGCGGAGAGAAACTGACCGTCGTGGGCACCGACACCATCACCATCGACGACGGAAAGCCGCACTCCTACATCATCCACAAGACACAGGACAGCCACAAACGGCCACTCGGCGTCGCCGTAGAGTCTACCACGCTGGGCTTTGGCGGCGACCTGAAGGTGCTCGTGGGCTTCGACACCGAAGGCAACATCACGGGCTACACCATCCTGCAACATGCTGAGACACCCGGACTGGGTGCGAAAGCTGACAAGTGGTTCCAGGAGGGCAGCAAGGGCGACATCATCGGTAAGACGCCTGCCCAGAAGCCGCTGCAGGTGAAGAAGGACGGTGGCGACGTCGACGCCATCACCGCCTCCACCATCACCAGCCGCGCCTTCCTGAAAGCCGTCAACGAAGCCTATCAGGCCTACGCCATGAATGAGAAGAAAGACCTTTGAACCGCGCCTCAGCGCATTGAACCGCTGCGAAGCAGCATCAAAATATGAACTACATCAAGATACTCAACAACGGAATCGTCAAGGAGAACCCGACGTTCGTGCTTCTCCTCGGCATGTGCCCCACCCTGGCAACGACCACGTCGGCCCTCAACGGACTGTCGATGGGTGTGGCAACGATGGCAGTGCTCGTCTGCACCAACTTCGTCATCTCCTGCATCAAGAACCTCACGCCCGACAAAGTGCGCATACCGGTGTTCGTGGTGGTCATCGCCGCCTTCGTCACCATCCTGCAACTCGTCGTGAAGGCCTATCTGCCCGACATCGACAAGAGCCTCGGCATCTTCATCCCACTCATCGTGGTGAACTGCATCATCCTGGGTCGTGCTGAAGCCTTTGCCTGCAAGAACACGCCCCTGGCCAGCATCTTCGACGGACTGGGCATCGGACTCGGCTTCACGCTCGCGCTGACTCTCCTCGGCATGGTGCGCGAACTCATTGGTGCTGGTTCGCTCTTCGGTGCCACCATCCTGCCCGAGACCTGCAACGTGCTCCTGTTTGTGCTGCCTCCCGGCGCCTTCATCTCACTCGGCCTGCTCAACGCCCTCATCGGTCATCTAGGCCAAAAGGAATAAACGAAATCGGATTTTGAACCGCGCGAAGCAGCATTGCGCTCGAGCTTTGCTCGCTTTCGGAGCGGAGCGGAGAAAGAACCTTTGAACTTTGAACCGCGCGTCAGCGCATTGAACTTTGAACCGCTGCGAAGCAGCATTAAACCCCCAAAACAATGGAATACATTCTCATTTTCGTTTCGGCGATCTTCGTCAACAATATCATCCTGTCGCAGTTCCTGGGCATCTGTCCGTTCCTGGGCGTGTCGCGGCGCATCGACACCTCGCTCGGCATGGGTGCCGCCGTAGCATTCGTCATGACCCTCGCCACCATCGTCACGTGGCTCATCCAGCACTATGTGCTCAACCTGCTCGGCCTGCAATACCTGCAGACGCTGGCATTCATCCTCGTCATAGCGGCCCTCGTACAGCTCGTTGAGATTGTCCTGAAATCGGTCTCGCCCGCACTCTATCAGGCTCTGGGCATCTTCCTGCCACTCATCACGACCAACTGCGCCGTGCTGGGTGTGGCCCTGCTGGTCATCCAGAAAGACTTCACGCTGCTCGAAAGCGTCGTCTACGCCATCTCCACCGCCATCGGCTTCGCCCTCGCGCTGGTGGTCTTCGCCGGACTGCGCGAGCAACTGGAACTGGCCGACGTGCCCAAGGGCATGAGCGGCATGTCCATCGTCCTCATCACCGCCGGCCTCCTCTCCCTCGCCTTCATGGGCTTCAGTGGCGTCGACATGGGACTCCGCTCAATGTTCGGGATATAAAAAAAACAATATAACAGCTGATACATAATACCAGGTAACAAGCGCCCCTGCCCTACTCTCGCAAGCCAGGCAGGGGCTTCTTGTTGATGCATCTATCTAACAAACTATCAAGTGCCCAAGACAACAAAGGCACTCTGTATTATTGCAAGTTTGACGATGAACGCCTACTTAGCCTTCGACTTCTCGGGACCCCACAGGCGATAGCGAATCCAGACATGCAGCCAGGCACGGGCAATAGAGTCAATGGCATCGGCCATGAGCTTTGAGCTGTACTCCTCAAACCGAGCAGCAGCAGGTGTCTTCTTGTAGGCAGTCCAGCCCATGTCCTCAAAATCACGGGGGAACATCTCGTAGGCGAGCAAATAGGAATACTCCGTCACGGCACTCATATAGTCCCATGTGCTGTAGTCGCTATTACCCCAATTGTAGACGAACGGACGCGACAAGACCTTCTCCTCGACAAGTTCCATCAAGCTCTTCATCTTGTCCGTCTTCAGCGGATAGCCGTTTGGATCGTAGAAGAAGCGTTCGTTGTCTTCGTCAATCTCATACGATTTCTTCACAGCACTCTCCCATTGCGATTCCACAGCCGTATGAATCGTGCCCAGTGAGCGGGCATCGCAATGCAACGGCATGTGCGCATCGGCAATGTAATGGCTCATGATGAAGAATCGCATGGCCATGTGAGTAGACGAAGGCGAGATGGGATTACCTTTCTCCTCCCGATACTGAATCTTGAAATTATCAACAATGGTGTGTGCCATCGCATCACAGCGGTCGCAGAGATTACCCTTCACAATCGTAAACGGCTTCTCAAAGAGTGGCGATTCCTCCATCATCAGATTGCGCACCTCCATCGTCTCGGGCAGCACCTTGAAAGCCTTGGCATTCTCGCTGAGCATGTCGGGTTCATACTTCACGCCGTGGCTCGAGCCCTGATCGGAAAACACCTCGTCAGGATACCATGCCCCTTGAACGACAAAGTCGCGGTAGTTCTTAAACCATCGCACAAGACTCTTGGCGAAGCTTGCCACTTCAACAGCCGATTTTCCACTGCCTTCCACTTCCGGCAATTTGGCTTGGTCGAGGCGCTTCATAGCCATGAAGGCCAGCCATGCATGGGTGTACTTCTTCATTTTAGTAATTATTTAGTTAAACATTCGTTGATTATATTGTGCAAATATAGTAAAAATATTTGAATCGCAAGCAACAAATCGGGAAGAATATAATCATAGAGATAACAAAAAGTGGCTTGGACACGGAGTACAAGCCACATCAACACCTTGCGAAAGCAGGTTTATGAGAATAAGAATCGATTACTTGAGCGTCAGCACGACGTACTCCGACTGTGTGCCGATACGGAACTTGGCACCCCAGATGCCGATGCCGCTGGAAACGTAAAATCGAGTATTGCCCTTCGTGAGCGAACCATAGGCGCATTCGTAGATGGCATCCTCAATCCACGAGATGGGCCACACCTGGCCGTAATGCGTATGACCGCTGAACTGGAAATCGATTCCGGCTTTTGCCGTCCGCTCAAGGTGATAGGGCTGGTGGTCGAGGAGGAGGAGAAACCCACCCCCTACCCCTCCCGAGGGGAGGGGAGTCTGATTAGCCTCTGCAGTAGAAAGGGTGTCCAAGCCCCCTTCCCCTCGGGAGGGGTTGGGGGTGGGTACCAGTTCTGCCACGCTCTTCCTCCCCGCATTCGTCCTGTCGTCTCTTCCGATAATTGTCAGGTTGCCATAATCGGGCAGCGTCACCACAGAGTCGCGCAGCAGGTGGATGCCGGCATCGCGATAGAACTGTTGGGCACGGGGCTCACCGCTATAGTACTCGTGATTGCCCAGGCAAGCATAGACGGGTGCCTTCAGGCGACGGAACTCCTTGGCCACGCCCTCCTCGATGAGCGGTCGCACGCTGATGTCGATGATGTCGCCGCCGATGAGCACGAGGTCGGGCTGCTCAGCATTAACTTTGTCGACCCACTTGGCAAACTCTGCGCGGCTGTTGTGATACCCCAAGTGCAGGTCGCTCATCAACACGAGTTTCAAGGGGCGCGTCACCTTTCCCTTGGTGTCGATTTCCATCGGCACACGTACCTTGTTTAGATAATGCAAGTTGGCATACGTGAAGAGCACAACCATGAAACCCAGCACGCAAAGTGTGCCGGAAAGGCTGTCGCGAAGAAAGCCCATCCGCATATCCTCTCCAACGGAGGGGCGAGCAAAATGCAACACCAGCGCCACGACATCCAATGCGAGGAAAAGCATAAAGAGGTAGAGCAGGATGAAGAGCGTGGAGTTTCCAACGTTGTACATCACCCGTGCCAACGTCAGCGGCACGCGGTCAAGTCCGATGACGAAGTTCAAAATAAACAATGCAAAGCAGGCCGTCATCAGCAATACAACGACCCATTTCCACACAGTTGCCAACGGAAGAATCCGCCACACATGCCAACCCACATACGCACATCCCAACAACGGGAGCAGGAAAAAGACTAATGCCCATAGTTTCATGCTGCAAAGATACACTTTTTTCCTGAAACCCCGTTCCAGTTCATGCAATAATTAACATATCTGCGACTTTCCCTTGTTTCCTGCAACAGAAAAAGACCATACCATAGAAACAACGTTTTGCTAGAGAGTGGCATCTAAATAATGATAAAAATCATCTGTTTCTCCAAGGTATGCATTTAGTATCGTGCCCTCTGGCGAAATCAGTACTTTATAGGGATAGCCCTGCACTCGGAATTTCTGCTCAGCAATTCCATCCTCACTCCTTACGTGCAGCCAGGGCACTTTGTGTTTCTTGACAGCAGCAGCCCACTTCTCGGCAGTGTCGTTACAATCGATGCCCACAATCTCCAGACGGTCCTTGTATTTCGCATAGTATTCTTTCAGTTTGGGGAAACCCTTGATGCACCAAGTACACCACGAACCCCAGAAGTCGAGTACCACATATTTCCCACGCAGAGACTTCAACTCCAGCACATTGCCATTAAGGTCTTTTAGTCCGAGTTCTGGCACTTGATCGCCAATAATAATGGTGTCGTTCTTAACAACATCACGTGCAGCTTTCCTTTTCATAACAAGACTAAACATCCTTTCATTCTGATCCAATTCGCTTTTCATCCTGCCGTTCCTTACCTCAGGGGTCAGTTTGCCAATAGCAGTCAGCACCTGGTCGTATTCCACATGTATAACCAATGTTGCCGTTGCGTCCTCGTTGGGATGTTCCTCGATATATTTCATGTAGGTAGGAAACAAACGACTATTGATCTCGCGATTCTTTAGTAGTCGGATGCTGTCTGGTTCATTTCTGACAGCAGCAAACTCAACGTCAAAAGGACGCTGTAAATTTGTGACTCGTTCATACTGCTGATAAAAAGTGCTGCCACTCCAATGTGCTTCTATTAAATCCAGACGGCCACTGAAAACCGCCTCTTCGTCGGGCACAAAATATGTATTTAGTATTTCTTCCGGATTCGATTTGAGAAACATCAACCCAGAATAAGCCTCACTAAGTTTTGCAGAGAATGAGAATTCTCCACTCTTTACAACTATTTTGCGATTGACAATCTGTTTTTGGGGTTGTAGTATGACATACTCGATGCAAAGCGTATCGTTCCCCACACCATCAATCTTGCCCGTCATCTTAAAATTATCTTTGGCAAATGGGGCTAATGATAGCACCGTTAATGCCATAGTAATAACTATTTTCTTCATGTCACGATTATTTTGATTATTCAGCGTCTGCCTCCTTGATCTTTGCCAACAGTTCTGCACGTTTATCCTCGCTCGTGCCGTGAACGGCATGTCGGACGATGCCCTGTTTGTCGACAACGACGGTGAAGGGGAAGCCCTCGGTGCCAATCCACGACATCATGTCCTTGGCTTCTACAAGGTGCGTCCATGTGAAGTGGTGTTTGTCTGTTATCCTCTTAACAATTTCTGCATCATGATAGGTGGCAGAGAAGAACATCACGTTAGGAAACTTCTCTTTCCATGTTGAGAGTTCAGGCATCTCGGCACGGCAAGGGCCACAGCCAGAATACCACAAGTTGAGCACCATCACACGGCCACGGACGCTGTCGTTCGTCCAAGTGCGCCCGTCCATATCCTTCTCGCTGAACTGGGGGAAGTGCTCGCCAGCCTTGGGCGAGTAAAATGTGCCGTCGGCTTTGACATTTGCCTGTGTCAATTCCTGCATCGTCCGCATCATGTTAACGCCATTCTGGAACTGGTCGGCGTTGTGAACCTGCTCACGCGGGATTGCCTTACGAACGACCGACTTGGGCAAATCAACATCAAGCCCGATGGCTACCAAACTATTTCCCTCGTTGTCCCTAAGCCTTGTCACGCT
Organism: uncultured Prevotellaceae bacterium; assembly: GCA_902781315.1. Lineage (GTDB taxonomy): Bacteria > Bacteroidota > Bacteroidia > Bacteroidales > Bacteroidaceae > Prevotella. The sequence continues at coordinate 2,348 of CACZIT010000040.1, read as the reverse complement.
TGGCATCGCATCAGGAAGTTTCGGCATTTCACGAAAGAAATAACCGTTGATTAAGAACTTCGGAACGATTGTATCGATACGTGCCTCTTGTGCCTGTCCAGCTATTGCGACGATAGCAAACAAAGCGGTGATGAAGGTTTTCATGTCAATTATTCATTTTATTTGATGAAATACGGCTGCGAAATTACAAAAACCATACAAATAGACTCTCGGCAAAGCTTGAAAACAGGTTGCCGAGAGTAAAAGTTTTAACCCAGGTTAAGAGTTAATATGTGATATTAGGGACTAATCACTACCAAAAGTGATTTCTTTACGAATCTTGCTGATAGTTTTTGGGGTGACGTTGAGGAACGATGCGATATCCTGTAGGTTGAGATGCTCCACAATGCCAGGGCAACGCTTCATCAGCAGACAATAACGTTCGTGAGGCGTGGCACGATGAAAGTCCTGATAACGTGCTTTGAACTGGTTGAGCATGTGCTCACCAATGACGGCACGCAGTTCCATGTTCTTGATGCTCTGATGGAAGAAGCCAAGCAACTTCTCGCCGTTAACCCTCCACACACGGCAGGGCATCATGGCTTCGATGGTAGTCATAGAAGGTTGACCAGACAGGACGCAAGGATAATCAGCCACGAACTCGCCCTCGAAAGAGAACCATGTGATGTGTTCCTTGTCATCGCTGATGCCGCGAGTTATATACTTGAAGCACCCCTCGGTGACGAAGCCGAACCATCGTGCTGGTTCACCCTCTTGCTCCAGCAGGTCGCCCTTATGGTAAATGGCTGCCTCGCCTTCCCGCTTGCAGAACTCCTGTAGCGTCTCAAGGTCTAAACTATGATGGCTGAATTTCTGTTCCATACGCCAAATAAATACTGGTGCAAAAATACAAAAAACAATCGAATAATTCTTTACTGCGTTTTTACATTTTTATACTACGACATTACCTCTGCTTCTCAGTCATATACTTCCAGTAGCGACGGGGCATGTCGTTGAGTTGCTTGCGTGGGTTGAGGCGTTCACGGATGCAGATGGCCTTGAAATATGTGCGCCAAAGATCTTGGAAGAGGCGGTCGTTGTCGCTGAGGACATCGTCGTCGAGTTTTCCGTTTGAAAGGTCGAAAGGCACTTCTGCCTCATTCTCAAAGGTGATGCGAAGGGGAGCAGACTCGCCCTCCGTATAATAATAGCCGTAATGTCTTTTCGCATCATAGAGGAGCCACGGCTGGTCGCGGAATCGATCCTGGAAGTGGTCGATGACGAGGGGCAGCACGTTGTGGTCGGGCGACACCACGCCGAGATAGGTGCCGTCCTTCGCCTTCTGGAAGCGCACGAACTGCTTCATGCGCAACTGCTCGTGCATAACGCGGCGGGCGGTGTTGGTGACATGAAGCACGTCGGCATCGGTGAAATCGAATATATCTGAACAGGGGCGTCGGCAGGTCCTTTTCTTCCGACATCCAACTGACAGCAATGAGCTTCAGGGCCTCTGACTTCAGGCGCTTCTCCAGTCCGGCCCACACGCGCCGTGCCTTCTCGTCGGTGGTCGTCACCTGATAGACCTCCTCGCAAAACAGCGGCAACTGGTCGCCCTCCCCCACCAGCATCTCTGGTTGCTGGCGGCGGAAGTAGGCATCGAACACGGCTGAGAGCAGCCCGTCGAGCGTTCGGTCAAAAGTATAAATCACGGATGACACGGATGAATGAAGCACGGATGACACGAATTATACGGATGATTAAACACTAAACTCTTAACTGACTCTAAACACTAAACTCTCCGCTCGGCGCGAAGCGACGCTTTCGTAGCGAAGCGGAGAAAGAACCCAACAAACTGACTCTAAACACTAAATTCGGCAGCAGCTCGCTTCTGTTGGGCTTTCGAGACCAGCAGAGGACGCAGACGCTCAGGATGCAGTTCGTTGATGCCGACGATGGGCGACGAATACTGAGAGGTGAGCTCGCCGCAGGTGATGAAATACTTTGCCTTCTTCATCACCACGCCCATCTTCTTCAGATGATATGACGTGACACGGCTGAAACGACGGGAGTTGACGATGAGCCAAGCCGATTTCGTGCCGATGCCAGGTACACGCAGAATGTGCTCGTAGGCAGCCGTATTGATGTCGACAGGAAAGAACTCCGGATGCCGCAGGGCCCAAGCCAGTTTCGGGTCAACTTCCAAATCAAGATTCTCATGCTGGTCGTCGACAATCTCATTCACGGAGAACTGATAGAACCTGAGCAGCCAGTCGGCCTGATAGAGTCGGTTCTCGCGCACCAATGGCGGTTGCTTCAGCACGGGCAGCCGCGGGTCGTAGGTGTTCACGCTGATGTAGCCCGAGTAGTAG
>CACZIT010000039.1 GCA_902781315.1 uncultured Prevotellaceae bacterium | reverse complement strand
AAATCAATATTGAAAGGACTGCCGAATGCCCCTATATGTGTGTGGGCATCTATTTTCTTTAATCTGCTAAAGTGTTCCATATAAATTCCGATTTATCTGATTATTTTTGCTTTCTGTAAGTTCGTCATTTCGATCCAAAAGTCAGTCTGCTCCGCCTCGTCAAAACCTCCAGAGGACAATTCTGTGAGGATGGCATCAAGGATTTGTGTCTTCGACACCTTCAGCTCAGGATCAACATCTATCCGATAGGTGACGATATCCCCAAGAGATCCCACGTGCACATTGGTCACGCTCATCTTCCCATCCGCCAGTTTCACCTCGGCAGTGCGGTTTGAGCCATACTCAGGCTTCGCATTCAACAGCTTCTGGAATAGCTGTGAGTCAGCATATGCCTCGGCATCCACCGATAACAACAACTCGCGCAGCGTCATGGCTTCACGGCCTTGGGAGTCCAGTTATTGAAGAATCGCAATACTTTCTCCTTGTTGTAGCCTTTGCCTTCCTCAAGAAAACTCGAGTCTTGGATGTGCATCACCTTGCCATTCTCGTCCAACACGACAAAAACGGGGTAACCGAAGCGGCCACAGTTGTCAAGGCGCTTCATCAGTTCTGCAGCCTGCATAGCCATTGCTTCTCCCTCCGATTTGCGGGGATTGTAGTTCACGTGGATGTAGACGAAGTTTTGGTTGATAACTTCACTGATTGTCGTGTCGTTCGTGATGAAGTCGGCGAAGCGCAGGCACCACGGGCACCAGTTGCCACCTACCTGACACACCACAAATTTCCCTTCGGCCTGGGCTTTTGCTACAGCCTGGTCAATCTGCTCCAGTGGGTTGATGCTTTCGTCGTAGACCTTCTTCAGTCCCTGAGCATGGACAACTGTCAGCGACAGCACCGCGATGAATGCGGCAGCAAATAATCTCTTCATATTCATTGTAGTGTTAATGATGAAAGTTTTATCTCTGCAAAGTTACGAAAAATCGAGCGAAAAAAACAAATTTTTTGATTGAAGTTTCGGATGTATGAACAAACTGCGAAAAAGCGCCGCGCGAAAAACGATGAAGCAGGGGTCGCTTAGCATGATTTACGCTGTGTTAAAAGAAATTTCGTGTAAAAGAAAGTTAATTGCTTGGACTTGTCAGGAAATAGGCTTATCTTTGTAGTTTCAGCATCATTGACAACAACCAACAAAAACGTCATGCATAACAAATCATCCCACGCATCACTCGCTGCTCGGCTGTCAGCGATGCTCGTCCTCGCCCTCTGCTCTACGATGAGCACCTAAGTAAAAAGTATTGATCGTAAGAAATGCTCTTATGAAACAGACAATCCTTCCCTTCCGATGCTGGCAGAAGCTCGTGCTCTGCCTCACGCTCAGCCTGAACGCCCTCATGGCTTGGTCCGGGCGCCAGTACACCATGAACTACCACGTGGACTTTGACACCTTGGGCCACTACCTGCTCGTGACGCTTGACTACGCCGAGACACCCTCCCCGGCAGCCTCTGACATCGTACTGAACATGCCCGTCTGGGCTCCCGGCTACTACGAGATTCTTGATTTCCCGAAACACCTGTGCGACTTTGCCGCTATGACGGCCGACGGCCGACGGCTCGCCTGGCAGAAAGAGGGCAAGAACCGCTGGCGAGTGCCCTTGCCCACGAACGGGCACGTGCGCGTGAGCTATCGCGTCTATGCCAACGAGCGCGACGTGGCCTCCAGCCGCGTGGAGAAGGACATCGCCTTCGTAGCCCCCTGCGGTGTGTTCATGCACGTCGATGGCGAGCTCAACCATCCTTCCAAGGTGACATTCCGTCTGCCCAAGGGCTGGACAAAGGTGGCTTCGGGACTGAAACAAGGCGGATGGGACTGCAACGACCCTGATCTCCGCAACGACGGTACCGACTCCCTGACAGCAGCCTTCGATGTCAAGGACTTCGACACGCTGTACGACTCGCCATTGCTCTTCGGCAACTTCCGCCTCGACAAGTTCAGGTACGACGACCGCTGGTACGAATTTGCGCTGGAAACGCCCGACGGGGTTGACGAGCTTGACCTGAAGGGAAAGTTCTGCAAGATCGTGTCGGAGGCCACAAAGATGATGGGACACGTGCCCTACCGTTTCTACAGCCTCATTCACATGGGAAAGGGAGAAGGAGGCCTGGAGCACCTCAACTCGCAGGCGTGCTACACCGACGGCACTTATCGTTTCAACTCGCGACGCAGCGAAGTAAAATTCCTGGCGCTCGTAGCCCACGAATATTTCCACCTCTACAACGTGAAGTGCATCCGACCTGCCGAGCTGTGGCCCATCGACTACAACCGCGAGGCCATCACCCCGATGCTCTGGGTGAGCGAGGGACTGACTTGCTACTACGAGTTCCGACTGCTGCGCAATGCCGGCATCACTACACCCGACGAAGCGCTCGAACTGCTTTCCACCTATTTCAGCCTCTACGCGCCCTACGAAGGACAGCGCCACCAAAGTCTCAGGCAGTCGAGCTACGACATCTGGCTGAACTTCATGAACAATGATGCCAACGGCCGCGACGTGCGCATCAACTACTATTTCAAAGGACCGGTGGTAGGTCTGCTGCTCGACATCGACATCCGCCGTCGCACCCAGCAGCAACGCTCGCTCGACGACGTGATGCGACTGCTCTACCAGCGCTACTATCTGGAGCTCAGGCGTGGGTTCACCGAAGAAGAATTCTGGGCGCTCTGTGCCGAGGTGGCAGGCAGTCCGCTCACCGAAGTGCGCCGTGCTGTCGATACCACCGACGACATCGACTACGACTATTGGCTACGCGATGCCGGCCTGCGCATCGACGGCAATAAGATTCTGCGCATTGACCGTCCGACAAAAGCCCAGAAAGCATTTCTGGAGGCAATGCAACTCCTCAAAAAATAGGGAAAATACTGAAAAAATAGGGAAAATCCCGATTTAGTTTCCAAATAATTTTGCACTTTTGCAGTCGTAATCAATTTTAAACATTTGGGAATTATGAAAGAGAATCGTATCATTGCAGCAGCCCTCGTGGCACTGGGAATAGTGTGCCTGGGCTGGTTTATCAAAGCGGGAATGGACAATTTTGCCAACAAAGACCGCAAGGTAAATGTGAAAGGATTGGCCGAAGTAGAGGTGGAAGCCGACAAGGTGACATGGCCCATCGTGTCGAAAGAACTGGGCAACAACCTGCCCGAATTATACGACAAGATTGGGTCGACACAAGGCAAAATCAAGGCTTTCTTGCTGCGCAACGGCATCAAAGACAGCGAGCTGACCATCAACGCCCCACAGGTGAACGACCTGAATGCCCGCGAGTATAGCGACAGAAACCAGCCTTACCGCTACATCGTGACATCGGTCATCACCGTGACGTCGAAAAACGTGAAGCAAGTGAGGGGCATCATCGCTCGCCAGGGTGACCTGCTGAAAGAGGGTGTGGCCATCGTCGACGGCGGCTACGAGAACCCCGTGAAGTATGAGTACGTGTCGTTCAAGGAGATGAAGCCCAAGATGATGCAGGAAGCCATTGAGAATGCAGAGAAGACGGCCCAGCAGTTTGCCGCAAACTCCCATTCGAAACTGAACAAGATTGTCAGTGCCGACCAGGGTCAGTTCTCCATAGATAACCGCGACGAGAACACCCCCTACATCAAGAAGGTGCGCGTCGTCACCACAGTGACTTACTCGCTGAAAGACTGATCAGGACCATTCATTCTGTATATATGCTGCGAAGACCCCATTGTCAAAGCAGTTTTCAATCATTCCTCCTGACCGGCTCTCACTTTCTCCCATGCGTGTGAGCCGGTCAGGAAAATCTGTTCCAATAGCCTTGATGTTTTTTAGCTGAAAAACTTCGAGAATGCTTTTACGCAGTAAATGTGGTCGGCAGCGCTGCCTGTTTCCCTGCAACTATGCATTGCCAGTATGGCATTGCCCATGTCGACGCCGCGCAAGGGTATCGACGAAGCAAGAATGTTGCCAAGAGTACTGCCGCCTGCCACATCGGAGTGATTCACAAAACGCTGGCAGGGGACACCAGCCTCCCTGCAGATTTCCATGAAGACCGCAGCCGAGACTGCATCGCTGGCATATTTTTGAGCAGCATTGAACTTGATGACCGGACCACCACCGAGCACGGGGTGATTTGTGGGATCATACTTCTCGCTATAGTTCGGATGCCAGGCATGGGCATTGTCAGCTGAAATCATGAACGCACGCTCCACGCCCTGATAGAAGGCTTCTTCGCTTCCGCTCTGAGCCAGCGCAATGCGCTTGAGCATCATCGAAAGGAAGGGGCTACCGGCACCTTGCTTTGTCTGTGAACCAGTCTCTTCGTTATCAAAGATTGCCAGCACCTTGGTCATGTCAGTAGTATTCGTCGCTATCATCGCCTCCAAACCCGCGAAACACATTGAGAGGTCGTCCAGACGTCCAGACGAGATGAACTCGTCGTGAACTCCGAAGGTGCAGGCTGGTGTGGCATCGGCGAGATAGAGGTCGAAGTCAAGGATGTTGTCTGGGGTGATTTTCAGTTCTTTGCAGATGACGTTCATGAGCATGTTGCCTCGTTCCAGTTCCTCATTGACAATACCCAGAATAGGCAGCATGTCTTTCTGCTTGCTCAACTTCACTCCGTCGTTCACCTGACGGTTGAAATGGATAGCGAGGTTGCTAATCTGCAACAGCGGGCGCTTGACGTGCAGCAGCAGCGTCTCAGGATTGAGAGCATCCTTCCCCCTGATGACTACACGTCCGGCAATCGAAAGTGGACGGTCGAACCAGGTTGACATGATAGGCCCTCCATACACCTCGGTATTTAGTTTCCCAATTCCTCCCTCACACGTCATCTCAGCATTGGGCTTGATGCGGAACGTCGGTGAGTCGCAATGGGCACAAATCATTCGGAAGCCGGCATCAGCCAGCAATTTGCGTCCGACATGGAAAGCGTACACTGACGAATCGTTCTTCGTCACAAAGAATTTGTCACCTGCCTTGACCTCTCCAAGAGACATCTGGGTGTCAAACCGACGATAGCCAGCATGTTCGAGTAGGGTGGCAATGTTTCTTGCTGCCAGGAAATTCACCGGCGAAGCATTTAGGAAATCAAGCAGTCTGTTAACCATATTGCTAAAGTCTATATTTATTCTCAGATAACATGTCAGTCCTTACATCGGGGTCGGCATTTTCGTTGATGCTCAGTCCGCAACTCGTGTGCTTGCAGAAAAGGTTGAGGATGCCCGTCTGAGGCAACTTTGGCAGCTGGCGCATGATCTCGCCTGTCACCAGATGGAAACCGCGAGATTTAGGGCTGAACGTTGTTTCTATTTGCTTTATCATCCTCTGTTTTCATTAACTTTTTTAATTTAGGTGCAAAGTTAACCAAAAATCCTCAGAATTCACTAAAAATGAGTAACTTTGTACCCAATATGAAGTGTAATAACCATAAAGGAATATGAAGATTATCTTGACAGGAGCCACAGGATATGTAGGCGAAGGAACACTTTTATTCCCCTGCACTTTGCCGACATTATGCCCGACAAGGAGCGGATGACCTTCATCTATCTCAGTGGTGCCGGCACCTCACCGGACGGCAAGCAGTTCTGGCAGCAGGTGAAGAGCAGGACTGAGGCGGAGATCCAGACAAAGGGTTTCAATCGAGCTTTCGCTTTGCGGCCTGCCATCATGAAGTGGGCTAAAGGACAAAAGCATATCCAGACGATGCAGTATTTCTTCCTTCCGTTCTTTCCTTTGTTCCGTTTACTGGGACAGGGTAACAACATGAGGGAGATTGCCTTGTCGCAACTCGTCCTTGCTCGTGACGGCTATCAGAAGTTTGCCATCACCCCAAAGGACATCACCCTATTGGCAAAAACCTTCTAAATGATGATTATATGGAGACGAGGAAACAGATTGCAGCAGAAAAGAAAAGGTGCAACAGTCATAATTGCGCTGCGGAGTTTTTGGAAGCATACCTCTTGTCCCCCGAACAATGAAAGTGACAGATGAAACAGTTGTTATTTTTCTTCATGGCAGTCCTCCTGATGGGGTGCACCGACGGAAGCATAAAACCCGAAACCGCTTCTGCCACCACTCCCTATGACAGCATCATGCAGGCAGAAGGCTACGACACCGTTCCGCTTTTCAAGACTCGGACCGGCCATATTACCGTGACCCTTCAGGTGAACGGAAAGGCCTGTGTCTTTCTTGTTGATACTGGAGGTTCAGCTCAACTTTGTGTATTCCGGAAAAAACAAATCCACGTAAGTATTTGACTTACAGGGATTTAGCTTGAAGTTGTGAGGATTGCTCACAAAAAAAAAGACATTGCCTTTCGGCGATGTCTTCTTAGGGTGCCCGGTGGGACTCGAACCCACGACATTCAGAACCACAATCTGACGCTCTAACCAACTGAACTACGGGCACCATGTTGGTTGTTATGGGTGCTTCTTTTGTAAAGCGAGTGCAAAGGTACGGGATTTATTTGAGATAGCCAAATAAATCCCGTACTTTTTTTGCAGAAAATATAAATTTCTGCCAGTTTTACTTGCAAACAGCGTTTTATTACTGTGCAGGAGCGGGTTCAGCGGGAGCTTCCTTGGCAGCTGCGGGTGCTTCCTTTGCTGCTGCGGGAGCTTCCTTAGCTGCTGCGGGAGCAGCTGCATCCTTAGCAGCAGCGGGGGCTGCCTGCTGGCCAGCACCAAATCCCTGTGTATTAGTAGGATTGGTTGTCTGGGTCTCAGTGGCTACGTTCTCGAGCACGCTCTGCTCCATGACAGACTTCGGAGCAACGTAGGCGCAGATGACGCTGAACACTACCATAGCTGCTGCAAGACTCCACGTTGCCTTTTCGATAACGTCGGTGGTCTTACGAACACCCATGATCTGGTTTGAAGAGGAGAAATTAGAAGCAAGTCCTCCACCTTTTGACTCTTGGATGAGCACGATGCCGATCATCAGCAGTGCTGCAATTACGATAAGAATTACGAATAATGTGTAAAGCATTTTGTTTAATTATTTTGTTTGTTATTTAATATCAATTTCTCTAAAAATCTGATTTGGTCTGCAAAGTAAGCATTTTTTTTTGGATAATTCAAATTTAAACGCTGAATAATTTCTAAAGCCTTGGAATATCTGCCCTGTTTGATGTAAATTTTGGCTAAAGTTTCGGTAAAATAGCCATTTTCGTCATCATTTTCGTCATCATCGTCCAACAAATTGATTTCTGGAGTGTAACTGATTTCTTCCTTGAGTTGAATCTTTCCTCCTTCGTTTTCGATGAAGTTATCGATGAGGCGCTGGCCCTTCATCTCAGGTGCCTGTTCCTTGTTGGCAGAATCTTCAGCCTCGCTTTCTATGTCGAGCAGGTAGGCCACGTAGTCAACGGCTGCATCGGCAGGTGTCGGCTTACGCTTGGGTGCCGAGGTCTCCTGCTCCTCGTCCTGAGGAATGGAGTCGAGGAAGTTGTCGATGAGCGCGATGGTACGATCGGCCTTCGCTTCGTCGGTTTTATTGTTCGTTTTCTCTTCCTGCCGCTTGGGAGTGCGCTGCAACTGATAGTGACCTGCCTCAACGAGGTTGAACAGCACTTTCCGGTCGGTAAGGTAGATGGCGGCCCGGCGCAGTTCCTCGTCGAATGTGGAGTCATGAAGCAGATAGAGATTCTGCAACATGAGGATGCGGGCGGGCTGATAGTAAGGATGGAGCGCGAGCAACGACCGGAGATCATAGAGGGTCTCCTTGTCAAGTCTTTCGGGATGACTGATGAGCGTTGCGAGTTCCATTTCCTTTACCTTATTAATATATATGATGGCATCCTGGCGATAAACTACCAGTTGGCCACGGTTGCATTGAAAATCTGATCGGTGAGTTCCTTCACCATCTGGGTCACCAATTCTTCCTGCACAGAGTTGAGCGACTGCGAGGAATCGTAGGTGGAGGTAGCGGTGAACGAGCGCTCAAAGTCTTCAGAATGCTTCTTGTTGTTTGTAAAACGCACGTTGACTGTCATCGACAGTTCCACCTGTGCCGAGTAGCCTTCGCTCGACACCGACTTGTTACGCTGGGTGTATTGTGTTATCTCACCTTCCACTTTCAGGTCGCCATTACGCTTCACCTGCTGCAGTTTCGTGTGATTGGCATACATGTCCTTCAGCTGATTGTTGAAGAGCGGCCCCATCGGTCCCCACACGTAACTGGCACGAATGGGGAAGTCGGCTATCTGGATGGTTTTGGTCTGCGAATAGTCGATACTGGCTCCATTGAACTTATAGCTTGTCTCAAACAAGCCAAGGTTCAACGAGCACGACGTGAGCAGCATCACGAGCAAGCCTGTCAGATATTTACCTATTTTCCAGTCCATATTGCTTCAATCTACGATAGAGGGTGCGGTCGCTGATACCCAGTTCCTGGGCAGCGCGCTTTCTGTTTCCACCATTTCGCTCGAGTGCCTTTTCCAACATCTGACGACCCATGTCGCTCAGGTTCAGACTCTCCGGCTCGCGAATCTCTTCAGCCTCAGCCTCCTCGACGGCTCCCACGTTGCCTTGCGGCTGGTTGCCGACGGTTGCCACAGACAGGTTGTCGGCATCGACGGCAGGTATCGGTGCATATGCCCCTACCCCACCGAGTCCGCGGGACTCATCAAGTTGCTTGCGCAGACTGTTCATGTCGCGACGCAGGTCATTGACGTTACCACGCAACTCATAGAGCACCTTATAGAGAAGTTCGCGTTCGTTTTCATAGGAATGCGACTCACTCTGTCCAATGGTAGCCAACTGCATACTCTCTGGATCCTGAGGAATGAACTGCGACAGCGTTTGAAGGTCGATCTCGCGTTTTTCGCTGAGCACCGACATCTGCTCTGTCAGGTTCTTCAGCTGACGCACGTTGCCCGGCCATTTATACTGCAACATCAGTTGCTTTGCCTCGTCGCTGAGCGTGATGCGCGGCAAGTGGTATTTCTCAGCCATCTGCATGGCGAACAGGCGGAACAGGAGTAGAATATCCTCACCACGGTCGCGCAGAGCTGGCATCTGCAGGGGAATAGTGTTCAAGCGATAATAGAGGTCTTCACGAAACCTGCCCTCGCTAATGGCTTTCTGCATGTTGACATTCGTGGCAGCCACAATGCGCACGTCGGTTTTCCGTATCTGCGTACCACCAACCTGAATATATTCTCCCGTTTCGAGCACGCGCAGCAATCGTGCCTGGGTAGCCAGCGGCAGTTCGCCTACTTCATCAAGGAAAATTGTTCCCTTGTTGGCCACACCGAAATAGCCCTCGCTTTCGCCGATAGCGCCAGTGTATGCTCCTTTCTCGTGACCAAACAGTTCGCTGTCGATAGTGCCTTCGGGAATGGATCCGCAGTTGATGGCAAAGTACTTTTCACGTCGGCGGGGGGAATGGTCGTGAATAATACGCGGAATAATCTCCTTACCTACTCCACTTTCACCAACAATGAGTACACTGAGGTCGGTGGGTGCCACCTGCAGGGCGACATCCAGCGCACGGTTCAAGGCATCGCAGTTTCCTACGATGTTATACCGTCTTTTTACCTCTTGCAATCTGTTCGTATCCATTTTGGGGTGACAAAATTACATATTTTATTCGAAATAACTGCAATTTTGGCAGAAATTTTATCATTTCTTGGGATTCCGACGGCCAATTTTAATCAACAGAAGGCCAATTCCCGTCCAAATCAGCTCTCTGATGCGCACGATGAGTGCAACAAATGTTCCTGCGCTGGCTGTCATTCCTAACCCGTTGACCGACATCAGGAAACCACCTTCACGACCACCTAACTGCAACGGCATGAAAAATAGCAAGTTGGCAAACAAAGAGGTGAAAGCCAGAATCAAGATACACTGCACATAGTTGACCGACGGCATGAGGATGAGCAGGACGAAGAATATCTCTGCAGCAGCCCCTATGCGACAAAGCAATTCGAGCAACACTGCCGAGACAAACATCTTCGGATTCTGCTTGTGCAAAGCCGCTATTTGCGAGTCGATTGTATCCAGCTGCTCACGGTGAGTTTCCACAAATGGCTGGGCCCATTTCTTGATGAAAGGAATATGTCGCAACAGCTTCATGACCCTGACAGCCAGTCCCTTCCTGTAGCCAGCCATGAAGAACCACAATCCCAGCAGACAAAAAGCCCCTGTGATGGTGAGCAGTGTTCCCATGAAGAAATTGACGGGCCGGGTGAAAATGTAGAGGAAAATACTGATGAACCAAAACCAGAAATGGCTGAAGATATGGGTCATGGCATATAAGATGACCGACGACGATGCCCGCTCGGTGCCGATTTTCGGTGCCAGTTCCATCACGCGGTACGGTTCGCCTCCCATAAGTCCGCCCGGCGTGGCATAGTTCAAGGCAAAGCCACTGATTGTGACCTTATAGAGCCACCAGAACGGTACTTCCTTGTCAGTGGGTCGTGGCTGTTGAGCCTTGATGATAACATACCACGCAGCTGTATTGAATATATACAAAACAGCCCACAAAGCCACTACTGCAAAGAACCAGTAGCCAGCATGCTTCAGTCCGTTCCACACTTCTGCGAAGTCGAGTTGTGTCACCATGATGATGAGCACAAGCAGACCGAAGGCAAAAAAGCCGTTTTGATATTTCTTCTTCATCTTGAAAATCTTTTATTCAGCATCACCGCCCTGTTCATGGACTGCTTCCTGAGATTTGTTCTCACGCTTCTTCGGAATGGCGAAACGAACCTTCTCGCTGTCGTCACGTTTCTCATGATAAAGCTTGGGCAGCGGGTTGGCCAACGGAGCGTCATAGTTCACCCGGTTGCGGGCAGCATCGATGACGGCATACAATGCCTGTCTGAACGACAGCTCATCGGCAGTGCCTCGCCCGGCCTGCTCGTAACATGGGCCGCAACACGGCATGGCACATGGCAGTTCCATACCCGCCACGTAAGCCACTTTTTCTTCCGACGACAGCGCATTGAAAGGAGCTGCACCCTGATCGTGGTACATAGCCAGAACAGCATCAAAGGCATTATATTTTCCCGTGCCGAAGAAGTCGTCGGCAGCATAGGGACCGAAGGCCTGCTTGCTTTGCGTGGCCAGCTTTGCCACTGCGGGAGCCAGGACGTCACGCTCTTCGGGACCGTCTGCATCGGGATTGAGCGACAACACGGCCACACGCGGATTGCTGATGCGTAGATCGCGCTTCAACATGTTCAGCAGAAGTTCAGCCTTAGCCGTCACCTTCTCTGTCGTCACGTGGGTTGTCACGTCCTTTAACGCCATGTTGTTTGTGGCAATGGCCACGCGAAGTTGGTTGCTCATCAGCACGAGCAGTCCTTCCTTCTGGAGGTCGGCATTCGCAGCCAGAGGAGCCAGCAGTAGAGCATCGAAACAACCTTTCTTCATGTCTTCCAGGGCGCGCACAAGTGCTTTCTTGCCTGCCGTCACAGCCTCATCGCTGCGGGTACCGAGTTCCACTTTCACCTCCTCGTCGAAACAAGTGATCAGGTTCAAGCGGCCGTCGCGCACGTCGTCCATTGAGTTGATGATGCTGAAAGAGGTCTCCGTATTGAGCGCCTTACGATGATAGGTTGCCACCTTGGGCGAACCATAGATGACAGGCGTGCAGAGTTCCAGCATCTCAGGTTCAGCAAATGTTTTAAAAATCAGTTCGTATCCGATACCATTTGTATCGCCATGCGTGATAGCCACGCGAATTCTTCTTTCTTCCATAAGTTATTGTTCTTTTCTTAATTGTTCTTTCCGAGCAGTGCTCAGCAGTCCGCAGGCAGCATAGATGTCCTGCCCTCTGCTGGCACGTATAGTGGTGAAGATACCATGAGCCGTCAGGAAGTCACGCAGTCGCAGCATGGTGTCTTCATCGGCTCCATGCAACGGCACGTTTGGAATCTGGTGGAATCGAATGAGGTTGATCCTGCAGTCGAGTCCGCGCAGCAGTTCAACGATAGCCTTGGCATGACGCAACGAGTCGTTCACCCCACCGAAGACGATGTATTCAAACGAGAGGCGGCGCTGGTGGGCGAAGTCGTAGCCCCGCAACAGTTCCACCACCTCGCTGATGCTCATTCCGCGTTCGGCAGGCATCAGTTCCGCGCGCTGCTCGTGTAGCGGCGAGTGCAGGCTGATGGCCACATGGCACTGGCTCTCGTCGAGGAATCGCTTCAGCTTTCCACGAATACCCACCGAGCTGACCGTGATGCGCTTAGGACTCCATGCCCATCCCCAGTCGGCCGTAAGCACCTCCGTTGCCTTCAGCACGGCATCGAGGTTGTCCATCGGTTCTCCCTGCCCCATGAACACGATGTTGGTCAGGCGGTCGCGCTCAGGCAGTGCGTATATCTGGTTCAGAATGTCAGCAGCGGTCAGGCTTCCTTCAAATCCTTGTTTTCCCGTCTGGCAGAACAGGCAGTTCATCTTGCAGCCCACCTGGCAGGAGACGCAGAGCGTGGCACGGTCGTCGTCAGGGATAAACACCGTTTCCACATAGCGGGGCTTGTCAGCCAATCCACTGCAGCGCACGGGGAACATATACTTGATCGTGCCGTCCTGGCTGCGCTGGTAGTCCACCGGAGCCATGCTGCCCACTTCGTACTCTTCCTTCAGTCTTTCGCGGCCCTGCTTCGACAAATTGGTCATGTCGTCAATGCTCTCCGCGTGCTTCACGTAGAGCCACTGAGCCATCTGCCCACCGGCAAAGGCAGGCAATCCCAGCGATTTGGCAACATCTTTCAATTCTGTCAACGACAGGCCTAAAAGGCTCTTTTTCATGGATTCCATGTGGTAATTACTCTATTTCAAGTTGCAAAGTTACAATTTTTTCCCTTCTTTTTGGCATTCTTCAAGTTTTTTTTGTACATTTGCACATATTTATTGTATTTACAAGGAAAACAAAACACAGAAATGAGAGAACGAATAGATTGTTTTTTGCCTTGCGACGATGCCGGTTCACTCACTGCTATGGTGGACGCATTGCGTCGCGACAAAAACGTCAGACACATATACTTGCTGACAAATCAGGAAACTGGAAGCCACCACATCCACATGGATGGCTGCCAGTCGTTGGGCGTAGATGGAGTGCTTTCGAGCGAAACCATGAAAGCCATCGCCAGGACAGCCGTCGCCGACTACATCCTTCTCAACCTGAAAACTCCTCCTGCCCTTCCCGGCCCGCATGCTTTGTCGCGACTGGTCCGCACGGCCGACGAGACGCATGCAGCCTTGGTCTATAGCGATTTTCTTGAAGAAAAGCAAAGCACCGACGCCGAATCAGGACGAGCCGTCGAGCGCCATCCTGTCATCGACTATCAGGAAGGATCGCTGCGCGACGACTTCGACTTTGGCCCGCTCGTGCTTCTCCGCACGGCGCCTGTCAAGGAATGGGCAAAACAGGCTTCTGCCGAGGGTTATCCGTCCTATCGGTTTGCCGGATGGTACGACCTTCGTCTGTCGCTGAGCCGCCAGGGGCTGTTGTTCCACCTGAACGAGATGCTCTACACGACCATCGAACTGGACACACGCAAGAGTGGCGAGCGGCAGTTCGACTACGTAAATCCGCGCAACCGCGATGTGCAGATTGAAATGGAACGCGCCTGCACGGCTCATCTCAATGCACTCGGCGCACTTGTCGACACCACAGCCTATACTGACATCGATTTCGACGAGCAGGATTTCCCGACCGAGGCCTCGGTGGTCATTCCAGTCTTTAATCGGGCCAAGACCATTCGCGATGCCGTGGAGAGTGCACTTTCCCAGAAGACATCTTTCGCCTACAACGTCATCGTCGTCGACAACCACTCCACCGACGGCACCACCGACATACTCCGTTCGCTGACGAGCAAGCACGAACATCTGGTGCACATCATCCCCGTACGCACCGACCTGGGCATCGGCGGATGCTGGAACACGGCCATCAACGACGCCCGCTGCGGACGCTTTGCCGTGCAACTCGACAGCGACGACCTCTATTCGTCGCCGCTGACGCTGCAGACCATCGTCGACGCCTTCTACCAGCAACGCGCAGCCATGATTGTGGGCAGCTACCGTATGTGCAACTTCCAGCTCGAGACCCTGCCGCCGGGACTCATCGACCACCGCGAGTGGACCGACGAGAACGGTCCTAACAACGCCCTCCGCATCAACGGCCTGGGAGCGCCGCGTGCCTTCTTCACTCCGCTGGTGCGCCAGATGCAGTTTCCCAACACCAGCTACGGCGAGGACTATGCCATGGGGCTGGCTTTCAGCCGCCAGTGGCGCATCGGACGCATCTACGACGAACTCTACCTCTGCCGCCGGTGGGAAGGCAACAGCGATGCCGCCCTCTCCATCGACCGGCAGAATGCCAACAACCTCTATAAAGACCGTCTGCGCACCATGGAGCTCATGGCGCGTCGCAGTCCCCACAATCCCAATGCCGACACTCCGCTCACCCGATTCTTCGACCGTCAATTGGAGAATTGGGACGATGCCCGCCAGCGCTATCGCGATCTGACGTGTGTCGAGACACGCGAACTCTCAACGGGCGACAACCTTCTCCGCGTGCAGTGGAACCCGGCACGCATGGTGTCCACAGGTGCCAAGATCGACAAGAAGACCATCGGCGAGCGTCCCTGCTTCCTGTGTGCCCACAACCGTCCGTCCGAACAATTCGAAAAAATCATTCAGGACGAGGTCAATGGCGACCGCTACGAATTGCTCGTCAATCCGTTCCCCATCCTGCCCATGCACTTCACCATCCCGCTCGAAGCCCACCAGCCACAATGCATCGACGGCCACTACCCCATGATGCACCAAATGACGAACCGCTATCCCGACATGATGGTGTTCTACAACGGCCCTCGCTGCGGCGCCTCGGCTCCTGACCACATGCATCTGCAGGCAGGCACCAACGGCATCATTCCTTTACAGCAGAGTTGGCCGCGACTGAGCCGCAACCTCGAAGTGGTGTTCAGTCTCAACGATGATGCAAATATATCCCTGCTCCACGGATTTGTCTGTCCGGCTGTCGTCCTCCGCAGCAAAGACAAGAAGAGCGATGCCCAGCTGTTCAGCATCCTCTACCGCTGTCTCGACGCCCCGCAGGGGACCGAGCCTATGCTCAACATCGTGGCTTGGCGGCAGGACGGCCAGCTCGTCTCCGTCGTGTTTCCACGGCGGAAGCACCGCCCCGACTGCTACTTTGCCGAAGGCGAAGAAAAACGACTGGTCAGTCCTGGTGCCCTCGACATGTCAGGCCTCATCATCACCCCGCGTCAGGAAGACTTCCTTGCCCTGTCGCCCGACGAGGCCGAAGGCATCCTGCGCGAGTGCAGTTTCGACAGCGACGACATGCAGCAGCTCGCCGACCGCTTACATGAGGCCGAGGCTGCTTGGGTGAAAGAACAGAGCAGCAAGTCGGTTGCCAACCCGCGACAGCCAGACGTCACCGTGGGCATCGTCAGCGCACAGCAGATACGCTTCACGCTGAACAAACCCTATACCGCCAAGGGCGTCGACATCACCGGCACCCAGGTGGTGACATTTGCCGAGGGCGGCATTCTCTGGAATGGCAACCAGTATCGCGAACTGCTCTTCACCCCCAAACGCAGCGACGCCTCGTTTTCGCTCGAGGATGTCGTCATCGGTGTCGGTTTCCACTGGGAGCGCCACGAGACGCAGACCTTCCGCGGCACACTGCGGTTGGTGGTCGAAGCCGACCAGATATGCGCCATCAACGAGCTGCCCGTCGAGCAATACCTCGAAAGCGTCATCTCCAGCGAGATGAGCGCCACCTCGTCTCTCCAACTGCTCAAAGCCCACGCCGTCATCTCGCGTTCATGGCTGATAGCTCAGATGGAGGCACGGAAAAACGCGCGCAGCGGCGCCACTGCCACCGATAGCTTCTTCTCGTTCACGAAGAAGGAGAACGAACTCATCCGCTGGTACGATCGCGACGACCACACCATCTTCGATGTCTGTGCCGACGACCATTGCCAGCGCTACCAGGGCATCACACGGGCTACCAACCCCCATGTGGCAGAAGCTGTCAGAGCCACTGCCGGACAGGTGCTCTGGTCGCAGGACTCCGGCATCTGCGATGCACGCTTCTCGAAATGCTGCGGCGGACAGACCGAGGAGTACCAGTATTGCTGGGAAAACATCTCGAAGCCCTACCTCCAGTCGGTGGAGTGCCCGTGGTGTAATACCAGCGACAAGCGCATCATCCGCCAGGTGCTCAACGACTACGATCAGGAGACCGCCGACTTCTACGAGTGGACCGAGACCGTCACCTCCCGCCAGATTGCCCAGTGGCTGCAGGCGAAACTGAACGTCGACCTCGGCACCATCACCGACCTCATCCCTCTGGAGCGCGGCAAGAGCGGACGCATCTGGAAGCTGAAGATCGTAGGCACCAAGGGCTGCTACATCGTCGGCAAGGAACTCGAGATTCGCCGCGTGCTCTCCGACTCCCACCTGAAGAGCAGCCTCTTCACCGTCGTCGCCACGCCCAGCACCGCTGACGACGACAACACTGTCTTCACCCTGAATGGTCGCGGTTGGGGCCACGGCGTAGGCCTCTGCCAGATAGGAGCCGCCGTCATGGGCGACCAGGGCATTGACTATCAGCACATCCTAAAACACTATTATCAGAATGCAGAAATCAGAAAAATCTACTAAGACAACCCCTTGGAGCTGGGTTCCCTCACTCTATTTTGCCGAGGGACTGCCCTACGTGGCCGTCATGACCATCTCCATCGTGCTCTACAAGCAACTGGGGCTGTCGAATGCCGAAATCACGTTCTACACCTCGTGGCTCTACCTGCCGTGGGTCATCAAGCCACTGTGGAGTCCGTTCATCGACCTCATCAAGACCAAGCGTTGGTGGATCACGTCGATGCAGCTGCTCATCGGAGCGGCCTTCGGCGGCGTGGCCTTCACCATTCCCACCCATTTCTGGCTGCAGGGGTCGCTATTCTTCTTCTGGGTGATGGCCTTCTCCAGCGCCACCCACGACATTGCCGCCGACGGTTTCTACATGCTCGGCCTCGACGAGCACAATCAGGCGTGGTTCGTGGGCATCCGCTCCACCTTCTACCGTCTGGCCACCATCTTCGGCCAAGGCATCCTCGTCATGATAGCCGGCAACCTGCAGGTCATCTATCGCAATAGCATCGCCTTCTCCTGGAGTCTCATGTTCTACGGCGTGACAGGCATCTTCATCGGCCTCTGGCTTTGGCATAGCTACATTCTGCCGCGCCCCGACGACGACCAGCCTCGCAACGACATCAACGCCCGCACCATCTGGAGCGAGTTCGTCCACACCATCGTCACCTTCTTCCAGAAGCCACAGGTCGTGGTGGGCATCCTCTTCATGTTGCTCTACCGCATGCCCGAAGGACTGCTGGCCAAGGTGTCGGCACTCTTCCTCATCGATGCCGGCCACAACGGCGGACTGGGGCTCTCGCCCATGGAGTACGGCCTCGTGCAGGGCACTGTGGGCGTCATCGGCCTCACCCTGGGCGGCATCCTCGGCGGCATTGCAGCCGGACGCGACGGACTGAAGCGCTGGCTCTGGCCCATGGTGTGCGCCATCACCCTGCCCGACCTCGTCTATGTCTATATGAGTTTCGCCCTACCCGACAGCCTCTTTATCATCAACGCCTGCGTCTTCCTCGAGCAGTTCGGCTACGGCTTTGGCTTCACGGCCTATATGCTATACCTTATTTTATATAGCCAAGGCGAATTCAAGACCTCCCACTACGCCCTCTGCACAGCCTTCATGGCCCTGTCGATGATGATTCCCGGACTCTTTGCCGGAGCCCTTCAGGAAGCTGTGGGCTACCGCGCATTCTTCCTCATCGTCATGGCATGCTGCGCTGTTACGTTCATCGTCACTTCATTCCTGAAGATTGATTCTGAATTCGGAAAGAAAACAGAAGAAGTAGAGTGATTCTACTTCACTAACAAAATATTCACCAATGCCGTCACATCGGCAATCGTGATGGAGCCGTCGGCGTTCGCGTCGGCGGCTTCATGGTCATAGACGTAAGGCTCCGTGTCGTCCTTCCCCAGCAAAACATTCACCAGTGCCGTCACGTCAGCAATCGTGATAGAGCCGTCGCGGTTCACGTCGCCTCGCAGGAACCGCACCTTGTTCACCCGCATCAGCACAAATTCGCCTACGGCAGGTCGGTGGTCGCCAAGCGCCTTGGTGTTGCCGGAGCCGTCAACGGTGCCGTAGGTGTAGTCCTGCTCCAGGCGGAACGACCGGGGCTGCAGCTGCAAGGCGCCCTCTGTTGCCGACGGATTCAGATAGAGCAGTTTGTCGACGACTTCATAATTCGTGAGGTTCGCAGGATCGGTCTGGTCAGTCAGGTCGCCTGTTCCCGGCTGTGGGAACACGCCGCCTCGCCAGAATTTCACCCACGGGTCGCCCACCGTGAATCCGTTCAGCCTGTTGACAAAGTTTGCATTGATGTCCTCGCGCGTCCAACGGCTGTTGGTGTCGCCAATGATGAGTTTCGGGCGGTTCGGGTCGGCAGCGTTCACGGCATCAGCCAACTGCCGCCATTGGCCTTCGCGCGAGGAGATGGCATCGCCGGCATCCATGTGCAGCACATATACGTCGATGAGCGTCCCGTTGCTCAGCGTCATGTCGTAGTGGCGATAACCCTTCTTCACGTATTGGTTGCCGTCGGTATCGGTTCTGTCGTTCCAGCGCGTCCAGCTCTCACCCGATGCCTGCACCTGCGCCCTCTTCCAGATCAGGTTCAGACCGTCGGTGTCAAAGGGGAACCCGCTGAAGATGCCACCCACGCTGAGCGTAGTACGTATCGTTCCGCTATCGTACTCATCGTTAAGCGATTCCATCAGTGAGCCGTGGTAGTTGAAGTCCTCGCTGACACCGATGAAGTCATATCCCTTCTGCTTCAGATACTTACTGATGAGTTTCGTACCCTCGCTACCCGGGCCGTCGGCATTCAGTTCGAAAGTAAGGACTTTCTGTGGCAGTCCGTCCACATTCAGCGCTGCCGCCGTGAAGTTAGCCAGCTCCTGATTCTCGTAGAGACCTTTGCATGTCAGCCGCACGTCGTCGAGCTTGAAGAACGTCTGCGTCTCGCTCTCATGTCCTTCAACCCACCATGCCCCATAGCTGCCGGCCGTAATGGTGAACACGCCGTCTTCTCCCACCACTACAGGCACCGAGACGGGAATGCCCGTCGCATCATTCACACCCGTCGCCGTTACCTTTTCGCTATTACCTGATAGGTAAACCTCGCGCCCGTCCCATGTGCAGACAACAGCCGAAAGTTCGTAAACTCCGCTCGGCACATTCTCCACCACTTGGCTTACGCTCAGCGCACCCGACCACCAGTGGTAGGCATTAAACAGCCAGTCGCCCTGCTTGCCCGTCATCGTGTAATCGCTGCGCACGGCAATCTCAGGATCGGTGCCATCGCCCTGATAGTCGCCGGCAGAACAATAGGTCGTCCAGCCCGTCAGGTCGCCCGTCTCGAACGACGGGTTTGTGATGAGCCACGTGGCATCCACGGGGTTCTCCTCGCTGGCACCAAGCAGGCGACGGCGGTTGTCGTTGGTATTGCCTGCCAGCACGGGCAGGGCTGTCATCATGCAGAGCATGGTCAGTAGTCGAAGTATCTTGTTCATAGGTTCATTGGTAAAGATTGCTGCAAAGGTACATAAAATTCCTGAATAGTAAGCCAGTCCCTTTCTTTTTTTATGTCATGTCCGCATCACGCAGGGGCACGATGCGCTCCTTGAGACTCTCGTCAATCAGGAAGCATTGCTGCGAATCAATCATCGCCAGGTGGTCAGTCGCCACCATGTCGGTCTGGCGGCCATTTAACTTCGTGTGGCCAAACACCTGGAACACCTTGTCCAACCCGTAGGCCTTCGGCGTGTCGGAAATGGCATGTTCGTGGATGTCGGCCCACAGCACACTACCCGTCTTCTCGCCGAACCACGAGCGATAGGTGCCGACGGTTGCCAGCATCTCCTGCCCCTGACCGTCATCGTACAACAAGTTGATTCTTTCCACGATGGCAGGGTCAGCCAGAGAGACGTCGTGGTCGGGCAGCTGCCACACGTGGTCGTTCACCTTTTTCAACCAGTAGAGCGTCATTCCCGCATGCGAAAACACGTAGGTAACGCCGCCGACCACTTCCATGTGGGCAATCTGGAACAGCTCCTTCCATTCCGCAAATGCCTGATGATAACGCTCCCAGTTTTCATAGTCCATGCGCGTGCCGCCCGCCTCGTCGCGAAACAGTTCCGAGGCATAGTGCTGGTCGTGGTTACCCTTCAGGAGGACCACCTTCTCCGGATGTTCCTCCTTCAGCGCCACGATCTCCTGCAGGTTCTCAAAGATGTCGTCGGCCAACTCATCCCCATCAGCATACGGATCGAGGTAGTCGCCCAGGAACACCACCCTGTCGACCTCCTCCAGATACCTCTCCACAGGCTCCTTCCAGAACAGCCGCCCATGCACATCGGGCACCACCAGTACTTTCTTCGTCATCATTTCCATTTCTCATCGTTTTCCGCTTACAAATATACAGTTTTATTTTGAAAAATGGTAGTTACGTGATAAAAATCATTGATTTATAGAAAATAAAAAGGCATCACTTTTCAGTATTTCTTTGGTGCAAAGGTAGCCTAACATCAGGCTAATAACAAAGGAAAATAGCTAAAAAGTTCTGATTTTTAGAAATAATTATCAGTTTTCTTTTGAAAATCAAAACTTTTTAATAACTTTGCAACCGAAATGAGAATAGTATCACATAGACGATTAGTTGAGTTCTACTGTTCGGAAGGACATGGAGACGCGCAGGCTGCACTTGAACGATGGTATGACATCGCAGAAAAGGCTGAGTGGAAGAACCTGTCGGATATAAAGGCAGATTTCCCCTCGACAGACTACGTAGGAAACCAACATTATGTCTTTGACATCAGGGGTAACAAATATCGACTTGTGGTGGTAGTAAAGTTTACAATCGGGCATATCTTCATCCGATTTGTAGGTACGCATAGTGAATACGATAAGATAGACGTTTCAACGATATAAAATAAAGGAGGTACGAATATGGCAAAGATTACAAAAGAACAATATGAATTCGCATTGGCACGCATTGAGGAACTGCTGCCAATGGTGGATGACAATACACCTGCCAACGACCGCAATGCTGTGGAGTTGACAATGATGTCGGATGTCGTCATAGACTACGAGAAGGAGCACTATCCCATAGGCAAACCTACTGTAGCCCAGTTGATACAGTTGTCGTTGGACGAGAAGAATATGACTCAGAAGCAGTTAGCTACAGAGATTGGGGTCAGCCCTTCACGTATAAGCGACTATGTTTCCGGCAGGGCAGAACCCACATTGAAGATTGCCCGGTTGCTTTGTTCCACCTTGGGGATAACGCCAGCAGCAATGTTGGGATATTAAATGGTAAAGCCTAAAGGGAAAGGCACATATTCTTCCCTTCAAGTCCTTCGAGGTGATGATTCCTTGGGATTTAGGAGGTGATGGAAAAGGGCTCAGTCGATAATTAGTGGGGATTTCATTCGTTACTCCCCAAGAAAGAGATTCGTTTCAGCGGCAACATGTTCTTGTCATCGTCGGTCATCTTGTCATAGTATTCCTGCCACATCTCTATAAACTCGTCACCATCAATAAGACGCAAGAACTTATCACTTCCAGAAGCAGCATTACGGGCATCAGCCGAATAGGTGCCACTCGTGACGAACAAAGCAATGTCGCCAGCCTTCAATACGCCCGACAATGCACGAACATCAGAAGCACCAATAGCCGTGGCGGGTTTATGCTTCACTTGCACTTTGATACGGGGTGTCTGTGCGCCAAGCGGATCCAAGTAGGCAATAATATCTATTCCTCCGTCCTTACCTTTCGGAGCCACGAATGGCGTGTGATAGCCCATCGCGCGTAATAGAGCAGCCACCATGTCCTGAAACTCGTATGGGCTTTTCGACACGATGTAACGCTTGATTCCTTCTCTGGCATCAGATTCCAGTAAATCAAGGTTCATTGAGTTGTCTTTCTCTGCTGTCTCATCGGTGGGTTCTTCATCGGGATTATCATCTTTTGGATTCAGTCTTCTCCATTCATGGTAAGCATCATTAGCAATCTTCATTACTTCCTCCGCAGGCTTCTTCAGTACTTTCTCTCCTTCGGGTGTTATATACCATGTTCCGTTCTTCTTTACTATAAATCCAGCCTTCTGATAATCGATGGAATAGAACTGAAAGCTATTGGTCCAACGGATATATTGCATCTTTCCTGCAGGTTCTTTTTCCCACTCTGTAAGAGCCACGTTCTCATTCACCCATGGATATATTTCCTTTGCTGGGATGCTCCCACCACGACGAACCATTTCCTTCATCACCGCATACAACGTTTTGGTTGCGCAGGCCTTAGTTCTGCTGAATTGTTCTTTTGCCATATCTCATTTTTCGTTTTGATCATCTATTCCCTTTCGCCCTGTTATGTGTCTTACACAACATTTGGCAGTTCTCTATATCCGTTGAGCCGCCCTTACTCCATGCAGTCACATGGTCGGCATCCATTTCTTCCAGTTTCCAGATGCGGCGGGCATTCTGGTCGTGACCGATGGCACAGTAAGGACAATTGCTAACGCCCTCGGCCTTTGCCTTATCGGTCTGTTGCTGATACACTTTGCGCATGGTGGGCTTGTCGAACAAGCGGACATTCAAGAGCTTTGTATCTTGACAGCCACCAAGCACATACTCAAACACGCCTCGGCGATTCCCTACGAAATCATCATGCATTAACTCACGCACTTTTTGCGACAGTTCTGTATGGTTCAATGGCAACGAGTGGAAACGCTCATAAAGTTCACCCCAGTTCAAGCCTTGCATTTCGTCATAGACATCATCAAACTTGCTATCCACCCAATCTAAGACGGTATTAAAGTAGGTTTTAATCTCATTGATGTTCTCATCACGCCGATGGGCAGACATATAGGCACTTACTTTATCCTTAGCGTCCATATTCCGACTTACCCATTCCAGAGCAGTAGCTAAGAATTGTTGTCGGTTGGCTGGTCCTTTTACATAGCTTTCCCAACGCTGGATATTGGCATTTTGTGAGTTACTGAACTCCGCTTTGCATAGTGTAACAAATGGCCCACTGAAAACTGCGTTCAGTTCCTCTTGATGGTTAAGCGGAATACCCGCAATGTTTATTGTCTTAAACCATTCTTTGATTTCCTCCTCGGCATGTTCGCCCTCGCCTTCACAGATATAGACCAACAATTTCGTTTGCAGAATTTTCTGTTGCTGGCCTTCATTCAGACCGTCAAAAATCTGCTCTAAGTCATTAATCTTAACAGCAAACTTGTTCTTAATGAAACGACCAAGCGAAGTAATGCGTTGCTGACCGTCAAGCACTTCCAATTCAGTTTGAGGTGACTGATAGTCTTTGTTGCGGTTGAAGTATATCAGCCCAAGCGGATAGCCTTTCAACACAGATTCAATCACAGCCACGTCACGTTTACCGTCTGCATAGATATAGTTACGTTGATATGCAGGTTGTATGGTCAACTGCCCGGATAGACCATGCAGTCCTTTTCCTTCCAACTCGTTATACTCAAATCCGTCGCAAATCTGCTCAACGGTGTATATTTTCAATTCCGTCTTCATATTTGTTTTTATTCGTTACCACCCCATAACTCATCGAGTTTCTCACGTACATCTTCAGGCAACAGTTCGCCAGAGTGCCCTTTCTCCCAATTGTATTCCGGGATAGCTTCCTTCAGCTTCTCCAAGGAGATGAAAGGTACTTCTTCTGGTTCGACGGCATTCTGGCATACCATATCCACATAGCACCTGCGTTTCTTTGTGCCAGCCCAGTCGTCGCCAGTATAAGGGTCTGACAGGAAGTAACCGTTGAAAGCTATACCCGCCTTGTCATCCCCTGTACGTAGCATATAGAACAAGTCGCCCCTTCGAGCCTCTTCCCACTCGTAGATGCTCCAATTCAAGCGGAACCTGCCCTTTTTCGTATTATCGATACATTCCTTGTAATCCTCCTCCTTGAATGAACTAATTGAAGGATTCCAGCGCATCAAGTATTTCTTTGGTTCCTCTGGCACTGGAAGAATCTCAAATTGGATTTCCCAAATACAACTATCCCCATTAGGATCTTCTATGCTTGGCTCGTTAGGTCCTTGGAAACGGAAACGAGTTCCGGGAACAGCCTCTTTGCTGATGATATGTGTGAAGCAATGATTATCGCCGTCAGTGAGCACCAAGAACTCCAATGTATCTTTCAGAATGTAGGGGAACTCACCGCCATTATAGTAATAGCAACCATGATAGGTGTCAGGCAGTTCCTCTGTACATAATAGCAGATGCCCGTCATAGTTCTGCAAAAACAGTTCTTGATTATCGTCGTTGATGGTCACAACTATGTGTGTCGTCTCTCCAGTACGCACCCTGTCAATCACGCCACTCCCCACTTCAATGGTAATAGTCATATCCTTAATGTCTGGTTCTTTGTCTGTATTCATATCATTATTGCTTTTTGCGGATTAGTATTCTACGGTATGGCAGTTCGGGCTTGCCGTCTTTCATATAATAGAGGTCACCGTCACGAAGTCCCTTATTCAGTTCTTTTAGTTCGCGAGGATATGGCTTAAGACCAAGTTCCAGCCCATAGTCGCCATGAGGATGGCCAATAATCTCGAATTGCTCAGGGCAATACTTATCGAGGAAAGTTATTGGGACACCCATAGCCCCGTTGTAATCAGAGGGGATGGCATCAGTGAATGGAATGTCTATCGCGTTATAATTTTCATAATGAATGTAGTCTTTCTGACCTCTAATCTCTTTGTGCTTACTATGCTTAAAATTTTCAGCCATCGTCATTAAACGCAAAGGTTCATGGCGTCGCCCATGGTCGATGTTTGTAAACCAACGCACGCCCTTTACACGTATATATTTATTACCGTTCTCATCTATTCGCCAACCTGATGCTTCAAGTGGATATGTGTCTGGTACTCCAAATTCACGGTCACCGCTATGGATACTAACACCCATCCACATCTTGTTATCTTTAATCAAGGGAAAAACTTCTTTATAGGAAATTGCATTAACGTTGCCAATGTACAATGATGTCTGCCTCGTCACGCAGTTTGCGTATCTCCTTACTACGGAAATCACCGTCACCCTCCAGATACTGCCATTGCAAATCTTCGATGTTGATACGATTGTCTCCCGTTACATCACGTTCAAGTACGAATATCTTTCCATGCGTCTTACTTTTGTCTGCGTTGAAATGCGGTTGCTCAGCTTCAAAGAGTGTCGGCTGGTATGGCATCTTGTACTTCTTGCTTTCGGGTGCATAGCTGGTGGAAATCAGTTTCTTCAATCCAAGCAGTTCAAAGTTTTGAGCAAAAAACTTGGTGAAGTTGCTCCACTCTGGGTCATCGCAAGGTAGGAGCACCGTCTTGCCACGAAATACATTCGGATCATAGTCCAGATAGGCATTTATTTCCTTCTGAATATCGGGATATTGCGTATAGAACTCGTCGTTCTTTGCCGTCTTCGCATTTGCAAGATTGGTATTAGCCATTTGTCTGATTGATAGTTTTAAGCAGCACCTGACTATCAATCGCCAGCGCATAAAAAAGGCATGATGCCATCCTTATGCGTTAAGCTGGGGCATGCCCAGGAATAGGAACCCCATCCACCTTAATAAGAATGTATCACGCCTATTGGCGCGAATACATTGCTATATAAGGTGGAGTATTACTTCAGAGCGTTTCTTATTCCAAACTGTTTCCTGGGCATTTTGGCTTAACGCGAAATAATAGCAAATGCTTCGTTAATATGTCTGTCCGGATTTTTCCCGAACTGATGGCAAAGATACAAAAAAGTTTTTGAAAAGGCACAAAAGCAACTGAAAAAGTTACTTGGTGATGGAAAAATTTGAAGGAATTATACATTTTCCCTCTCAAATGTAAGGACGCGGCAAGGGAAAAAACACTTCACAAAAAAAATGTTGAGACAGGGTGTCACCCGTCACCTTCGAGCTTAAGCTACTTGTTTTCAGAGAGTTATGCAGGTGATGGGTTGAAATAGGGTGTCACCCTGAAAAAGGCTGCTAACCAGCGAGTTGGGGGCACTGGGACGGGTGACGGAATGACGGGAAAATGGCGGTATGAAGACGCGAACGGTTTACCAGTTTTATTACCAGCACGTGGTAATACTTGTACTAGGCCTTGGTAATACTTGTACCAGGCCGTGGTAAAGACATTACCAGGCCGTGGTACAAGTATTACCAGGGCGTGGTACATCCGTGGGAATGTAGCTGAGTAGCAAACAAAAAACGCGAGTGCAATTGAAAACAACTGCACTCGCGTGAACAGAACCGTTCTTTTTTGCGTGACTATTCCACGATGACGAGACCACCCATGGGCTGAAGGGTGACGCGGGCCTTACCGTTCTGGTCGACCTTCAGGGTCTTCATGACGGGCGTGGGCCAGTAGGGAGCCTTGGCCTTCGGGTCCTTCTTCAGGGCTTTCTGCTGGGCTTTCAGTGCCTTTTTGTCGGCTTCGTCAACATAATAGGTGGCAGTCTTGCCGGCGAGCATGGGAAGACTGAGCGTGAGCGTCATGGGCTGGTCGGTGCCGTTGATGCCGCCTACGTACCACTTGCCATTGGTAGCCTTGCGAGCGATGACAGCGTAGCGCGTGGGATAGCCGTCGATGTAGCGGGTCTCCTGCCAGGTTGTGGGCACCTGGCGCAGGAAGTCGAGTTCGAACTGCGGCAGGTCTTGCAGGTTGTTGGGATACATGGCCACGCAGTTCACGGAAGTCTGATTGGTGATGGCGGTGGCAAGTTCGAAGATGTCGCCGGTGAAACGCTGGTGGCGGCTCTTGTTGTCGCGGCTCATGTAGCGGTTCATCATCATGCCACCCCAGTCGAACGAGCCCACGGCATTGCGCGAGAAGGGATGCATGGCCATCTCGAAGCCTTCCTTGCGGGCGTGGTAGTCGGTGAAGAACACGTTCTCGCTGGCCAGCGCAGCCTCAGAGGCTACGTAGTTGGGATACATGCGCTCCCAGCCGCGGGGCATCGTGCAGCCGTGGAAGATGCACTGGATGCCGTAGTCGTTGGCATCGCTGAGGATGTCCTCGTAGAGGCGCATAGTCTCCTGCTTGTCGCCGCCGAAGAAATCCACCTTGATGGCCTTCACGCCAATGCGCTTCATCCACGCCATGTCCTGCTTGCGCTTGATGGAGTTGTTCATCACGCCACGCGGACCTTGCGGGGCATCGTTCTCCGAGCCGTTGGAGTTGTACCAGAGCATGAGCTTCACGTTCTTCGTCTTGGCATAGGCGGCGAGTTCCTCGATGCGGTCGTAGCCTATCTGCGTGTCCCAGAGTCCGTCGACGAGGCAATACTCGAAGCCCATGTCGGAGGCCACGTCGATGAGCTTCACCTGGTCGTCGTAGTTGGTGGCGTCGTCCTGCCATACGAGCCACGACCACGTGTAGCGGCCGGGCTGATACTGCTCGCTGGGCTCATAGAGCGGGTCGACGACGTCGAACTGCACGGTGGTCTCAACGATGGGAGCCAGCGTGGTGCCGACGGTGATGGTGCGCCAAGGCGTGAAGCCAGGCAGCATGATGCTGGCGGTGGTGGAACCGAAGCCGTTGTTCTCGCCCTGCTGCGGATAGTCGACAGTGTAGCCCGTGCCTGCCTTATAGTCGGAGAGGCGCGCGCCGCAATACTGGCTGGTGACGCCGGTCTCGGAGATGAGGAGCCAGGACCCACCCCCTGCCCCTCCCGAGGGGAGGGGAGTTTGATTGGTTTTGAAGAGGCAGGGGAACGTGTAGCCGACGCCATAGCGGGAGGGCTTGTCCATCGGGGCATCGGGGGTGTATTCCTCCTCGTAGCTGGGCTTGGTGCGCTCCCAACCCGTCATGGGTTTAATTTGCGGGCAGAGGAAGGTGGTGGTGCCGTCGGGGAGGTTGAAGGCGGTAGCCTCGCGCTCAACGATGGCGCACTTGGGGTTGTCCTTCGGCCCGCGACCGAGCTGATAACAGAAGGCCACGTCGTTGTCGGACACCTGGAAGATGACGCTCATGGGAATCTTCTTCTCCGTTGCGAAGTCCACCTGCAGGCGGTTGGCCTTGTAGGTGATGTCGGAGCACTTCGTGGTGCGCATCTGGTAGTGCTTGTTGATGGGCATCTGGCGTGCCTTGTCCTGCATGGTGAGTCCACGGGTGAAGTCGCCGAGGTTGGTCACGAGGCCCAGCGCAGAGGGCTTCACCACCTCGGTGCCGTCGTAGCTGACGCTGTAGGTGGCACGTCCGTCGTTGCAGGCGATGGTCACTTGGAGCCGTCCGTCGGGCGAGCTCACGGTCTTGTCGTTGGCGTATGAGGCAAGGGAAACAAACAGGAGCAACCCCAAAAGCCTACCCCCAACCCCTCCCTGAAGGGAAGGGAAGAGCCTACCCCCGACCCCTCCCTGAAGGGAAGGGTGGTTGAATACTTTCTGGAATAAAGAAATCTTTTTCATTCGTATAAATCGGTTTGGTTTGTAATTCTTGCGAAATCGCGGAGGAACTCAGCGAAGCCATCGGCGCAGGCGTCGGCGAAGCGACGTCCTTTCTCTGCGGTGGAGAGGGCGGGATTGCCGATGCCGGTGTCCTCAGTGACGAGTGTCCAGTGGCGCGGCATCCAGACCTTACCTTCGCGCAAGGCGGGAATGGCAAACTGGCGGCTACGGCCTTCGCCAGCCTCGTCGAGGCGTACGAGCTCGGGGTGGTAGTGCATCATCACGGAGGTTTCTATCTCGTCAGCATGGTCGCCCGGCTGGTCGAAGTAGTCGCGGGCCGGTGCCATCTTGAACCATTCGGCGGAGGCGAGGAGGAGTCCACCCCCTACAGACCCACCCCCAACCCCTCCCGAGGGGAGGGGGGCTTGATTAGCTTCAGAGGTGTCATTAGAAAAGGTATCCAAACTCCCCTCCCCTCGGGAGGGGTTGGGGGTGGGTATTAGGGGGCTGGCCGTTATATCCCTAATCATCTGCTTGAAGGAGTTGCCGCCGTGGCCGTTGATGATGAGGAGGCGGCGCATGCCTTGATGAGTGAGGGAAGCTACGATGTCCTTTAGAATGGCAAACTGCGTTTCGTAGTGGTAGTGGATGCAGAAGGGCAGGTCGCGCTGGCCAGGATTCTGCGAACCCATCATGACGGGCGGCAGCACCATGCAACGCACGCCATAGCGGTCGAGGGCGCGCTGGGCAGCATCGACGGCAATGGCCTGCGAGAGGATGCAGTCGGTCATGTAGGGCAGGTGCAGGTTGTGCGGCTCGGTGGCTCCCCATGGCAGGATGGCCACGTCGTATTTGAATTGTCGGGCAACGCCGTAGGTGGAGACGGAAAGGTCTATTTCTCTGTTCATAAGTAGGTAATAGGTAAGAGGTAAGAGGTAATAGGTAAGAGGTGATGATATGCTATGAGGGGTGAAAGGTGAAGGGTTAGTCAAATATCCAGGGTTCGGGGCTCTTTGACACCTTTATCTTAAATGTCGATGCAGGCAGGCCGAAGCTGTTGACGAGGTTGGCACGCGTGAAGGGCTGCCAGGCGTAGCGCACCTCGGCGGGCTCCGCCACTTCGGGACAGGAGAGAAGGACAAAGAGGCCGTCGACACGTGCTTCTGCCGGGTGGAAGATGCCGTCAGGGCCAGCCACCTCGAAGCCAACGATGCGACTGCCGGAAGAGGCGTGGAGCCCCTTGTTGCCGTCGTAAATGCCAAAGAACGCCACCCTTACGCAGCCATCCTTGATGTCGGCCCCGAGCACGCGTGGCGACTCGCCGACCTCACGATGGCGATAGGTCCAGAGGAGGGCCGTGCGCGCCAGGCGTTCGCCGACGGGTCGTTTCAGGCGGTAGTGCACGTCGAGCGAGTCGCCGCAGTCGTAGCTCACCACCATCTGCGAGCTATAGTCGCCAGCCAGCTGGCGCTGACTATCGCGGAAAGCAGGCCACGACGGACGGTTGAGACCCGAGAGCTGTACGTAGTGGAACGGGAGGGTTCGGCGTCCGAAATACTGCCGCCAACTGTCGCGCAGCAGTCGGAAGAGCCGCTCGTGGAGTTCGATGTTGTGGGCATTCGACTCGCCCTGATACCACGCCACACCTTTTATATTATAATGGTCGAGCGGCAGTATGCCAGCCTCGAACATGTAGCACGGCTCGTAGGGATGGCGCTGTCGGCGTGTGCGGTTGAGGTCGGGCTGCGATTTCCCGTCCTTCTCGACGTTCACCGCCTGCGCGATGTTTTTCAAGGCTCGCCCTCGTGCCCACGGCTGTCCGTAGTCGCCGAAGTACCAGTCGGTGAGGATGTTCGGGAGTTTCTGCTCCAATGTGTGGCGGTCAATCCACGACTCGGTGGTGGTTCCGCCAACGGCATTGCAGATGATGCCGACGGGCACCTGCAGCGAGTCGGCCAGCATGCGCCCCATGTGGTAGGCTATGGCCGAGAAGTCCTTGATGGTTTCAGGCGTGGCCGCTTGCCATTGGGGCTTCCTCAGCAATCGCAGGTGGTTGACCGAGTCGCAGACGGCCGCCGACCACTCGACGTTGTCGGTGGGATAGAGGGTGGAGAGAGACAAAAGCCTCACCCTCTCCTGATACCCACCCCCATCCCCTCCCGAGGGGAGGGGGGCTTGATTAGCTTCAGAGGTAGTGTTATCAGCAGAAAGAGTGTTCAAACTCCCCTCCCCTCGGGAGGGGCTGGGGGTGGGTTTCATTTCCATGTTTGACTGGCCGGAGCAGAGCCAGACTTCGCCGACGTAGACGCTGTCGAAGGAAATCGTGTTTGTTGAAGAAGGGCGCTTCTGGGACTTTGAGGATTTGACTCGTTTCCATTTACGGCTCCCCTCCTTTCGGAGGGGTTGGGGGAGGCTCTCGAACGTCAGGCGGTAAGGTCCACCGGCGGCGACGGAGGGGAATGCCACGCGCCAGCGGCCGTCGGCGGAGGTCGTAGCTGAGCGTTGCTGGTCGTTGAAGGTCACGCTGACCACATCGCCGGCGTTGGCTGTGCCGTGAAGCTCGATGCTGTCGCCGCGCTGCAGCACCATGTTGTTGCCATACAAGGGCGACGGCTGCAGGCCGCCGTAGTCGCCCGTCAGAGCCGAATAGACGGTTTGTGCCAAGATGGCGGCACCCTCGGCATTGGGATGCAGGGCGTCGGGAAATAGTTCGGGGTGACTGTAGAGTGGCGTGTGCAGGTCGATGAGACCGACGTCGGCAGTGGCGGCGATGCGGCGGATAGTCTGTTGGATGGCTTCATGCCAGTCGCGCGTTCCACTCTGGAAGCGGGGATGACGATGGAAGATGGGAGTCATCAGGCAAATCCAGATGCGAGCCTTCGGATTGGCCACGCGGAAGGAGTCGATGAGTGCGCGGTAGTCGCCGATGAACTCATCGCCGTAGTTCGGCCAGTTGCGCGGGTCGGTGTCGTTGAGTCCGAGATGAATCACCACGAGGTCGGCCTTGAAGTCGAGAGCCTGTCGGAATTCCGGCAACTGCGTGTAGGGCCGATGGCCATGACGGAGCAGCGTGGCTCCCGAGTGGCCGAAGTTCTGCACGTCGTACTGCGAGCCCAGCAGTTGCTGCAGCACCACGGGATAGGCCGTGTGCTCGCGGTCGCGCAGCCCGTAGCCATAGGTCACGCTGTTGCCCACGCAAGCCACGCGGAGTTTCTCCTTGGCCAGCAGAGAAAGCGGCAGCAACAGGAGTGCAAAAATGAGAAGTCGTTTCATCTGGGACAGGTTAGGATGGGGAACGCGGATTTATTTATAGGTAAATAAGATTATCGGCAGGGGTAAATCCCTATTAGTATTGAGACAAATTCTAACCCCGAGGGAGTGGCAGAATGATCTGTCGCCCCTTCAGGGCTATTTATTTATTGGGCGAAATGAGCAGGGGTTCCGCTTCGCTTCACCCCTGCCTGTATTCTTATCGCCCCTCCGGGGCCAGATTATCACAGCGGCTTGTACTCCACGAAGGCTTCCATAGCCTCATAGCAGGCCAGGCCGAGGTCGTCGTAGAGCTTGGCCGTGCCGCGGTTGCGGTCTTCGGCACGCTGCCAGAACAGGCGCTCGTCGTTGCCGAGGAACGGGGCGCTCTCCATCTGCGACTGATGCTTCAAGATGGAGTTACGCTTGGCGCGTAGCTCTTCGGGCGACATGGGCACACACATCTCGATGTTCTCGATTTCCCACTCTGCCCAGGCACCGCGATACATCCAGATGCGGCACTCCTTCAGCCACTCGGCGCCGGCGTTCTTCTCCTCGTCGATGGCAGCCAGGACGGCATCGGTGCACTTGCGGTGGGTGCCGTGCGGGTCGGCCAGGTCGCCGGCCACGTAGATCTGGTGAGGCTTCACGTCGCTGATGAGCTTCTGCACGATGGCCACATCCTTCTCCGACATGGGCA
This sequence comes from uncultured Prevotellaceae bacterium, assembly GCA_902781315.1. Lineage (GTDB taxonomy): Bacteria > Bacteroidota > Bacteroidia > Bacteroidales > Bacteroidaceae > Prevotella. Next base: position 22,736 of record CACZIT010000039.1, on the reverse strand, counting down.
GCTTCTCAATCTTTCCGCTCTCATAGAACGGCAGGTCGAGGAAATGCACGCGATTGAGCGGAATCTGGTTGTAGGTGCTGGCGGTGCGAGCTTCGCCACGACGGATGAGTCCCTTGATGGTAAGGATGTCGCGCGTGTCGAGGTCGCCCTCCTTCTTGTTCTTCAGGAACTCCTTGATTTCCTTGTACTTGCTGTTGATGACCTCGTCCTTGCCCTCACCGAAAATCTGGTTGAAGCCATTGATGAAGTGCATGAAGCGGGTCACCTCCTCATCGCCCACGGCGATGTTGCCTGAGGTCTCGTAGGCCACGTGCACCTCATGTCCCTGAGCCACAAGGCGCTGGATGGTGCCTCCCATCGAGATGACGTCGTCGTCGGGGTGCGGCGAGAACACGATGACACGCTTCGGGAACGGCTTGGCACGCTCCGGCCGATAGGTGTCGTCGGCATTGGGTTTGCCGCCCGGCCAGCCCGTGATGGTATGCTGCAAGTCGTTGAAAATCTTGATGTTGGCATTGTAAGCCGAGCCATACAGCGCCAAGAGTTCCGACAGACCATTCTCGTTGTAGTCCTTGTTGGTGAGCTTCAGAATGGGCTTGCCGGTCTTCTGGCAAAGCCACACCAGCGCCGAGCGCACGAGCTTGTCGTTCCACTCCAGCGACGTCACCAGCCAGGGGTGCACAATGCGTGTGAGCTTGCCGGCGGCAGCGAGGTCGACGACCACATGCACGTCGTTGTGCGTCTGCAGGAACGTGGCGGGAATCTGGTCGGTGATGGGACCTTCCACGGTCTTCTGGATAATCTCTGCCTTACCCTCGCCCCATGCCGTGAGGTAGATGCGGCGTGCGGCCAGGATGGTAGCCACGCCCATCGTCACCGAGCAGGGCGGCACCATTTCGCTGCTGTTCATGCTGCGAGCCATTTCCTCGCGCGACGTGGCGTCAATAAGGATGATGCGCGACTGCGAGTTGAGCGACGATCCCGGCTCGTTGGTGGCAATGTTGCCCATGCGGCCGATGCCCAGCAGCATCACGTCGATGCCGCCGAAGGTCTTGATGCGCTGCTCGTAGAGTCGGCAGTGCTGCTGCACGCGCTCCTGTGCCACCGAGCCGTCGAGCGAGAAGATGTTCTGGCGGTCGATGTCGACATGGTCGAGGAAGCGCTCGTGGAGCAGCTGCAGGGCTGTCAGCTGCGTGTCGGACGTGATAGGATAATATTCGTAGGCGTTGAACACGATGACGTTCTGGAAGCTCACGCCCTGCTTCTTGTGATAGCGGATGAGCTCGTCGTAGACGGGTGTGAGCGAGGTGCCGGTGCCGAGTCCGAGCACGCAGTACTTGCCTTCGCGTTGTTTCTGTTTGATTTCCTCCACCACGGCATAGGCAATGGCTTCGGCAGCCTCCTCCATCTTCGGATAGATGTCGGTGGGCAGTTTCTCCATTCGTGTGATTTCGCTGCGGTCAACGGCCGTCAGCGGACGATAGAATGCTTCAGGTACTTTGTTAAGTACGATTTGTGAACTTAGGTTTAGTCGCATGGTTAAGTGTGATGTTATTAAAGGAGTTCCTTTTTATATCCCTTGTAGGGACGGGCTTCATTGCCCGTCCGCAGATAGAAATCTTGAATGCAGACGGGGAACCCCGTCCCTACACGTGGATGAAATGGTTCAATCATTCATGGTTTCCTTACAAATTCTCCTTCTCGATGTCCTTGAAGTACTTGTAGGTGGCAACCTTCAGTTCGTCGGTGGCAGCCTCGTCGCAGACGATGATGCCGTGGCGGTGAGTCTGGAGAGCACTGATGGTCCAAGCCTGACAGACGGGACCCTCGACGGCAGCCTGCAGGGCGCGCGTCTTGGCGTGGCCGTTGACGAGAATCATCACCTCGCGGGCATCCATCACAGTAGCCACACCCACGGTCAGCGCCGTCTTGGGCACCTTGTTCACGTCGTTATCGAAGAAGCGCGAGTTGGCGATGATGGTATCGGTGGTGAGCGTCTTCTGGCGCGTGCGGCTGGCCAGCGACGAGAACGGCTCGTTGAAGGCGATGTGGCCGTCGGGACCAATGCCGCCGATGAACAGGTCGATGCCACCTGCCTCGGCAATCATCTCTTCGTAGTGCTTGCACTCAGCATCGAGGTCCTCAGCATTACCATTCAGAATATGGATATTCTCCTTCGGACAGTCGATGTGGTTGAAGAGGTTAGTGGCCATGAACGAGTGGTAGCTCTCGGGATGCTCCTCGGGCAGTCCTACATATTCGTCCATGTTGAACGTCAGCACGTTCTTGAACGACACGCGACCTTCCTTGCAAGCCTTCACAAGGTTGCGATACATGCCCACGGGTGAAGAGCCTGTCGGCAAGCCCAGCACAAACTTGTGCTCCGGGGTGGGATTAAACTCGTTGATGCGCTTGATGACATACTCGGCAGCCCAGCGTGACAGCTGCTCATAATCCGGTTCGATGATTACTCTCATAATTGTAATTTTTATGTTATGAAAATACTTTTATCCTAAATCTAAAATGCAAAGTTACGATTTTTGCGGAAAACAGCCAAACGAATTTGCATTTTTTCTTTTTGAGGACGGCAAAATGAGTTAATATGAAGTAGGAAACAAGTTAATTTCTGCAGCAAAACAAGTCAATTTCTACTGCAAAACAAGTTGTTTTCTGCTGCTAAACGGTCCGTTTTGCGGAAAGAGGGCCTTGCTTTCGATGGTCGACGGCTGCAAAAACTTCGACTTTTGTTTTGCATTTCAGCGAATATTCACTACCTTTGCACCTAAATATAATAAAAGAATGAAAGAATTTGTCATATCCGAGGCCAAGGCCGAAACAGCGGTGCTGGTAGGCCTCATCACACAAAACCAAGACGAAGCAAAGACCAAGGAATATCTGGACGAGCTGGAGTTTCTGGCCGACACGGCCGGAGCGGTGGTCGTCAAGCGTTTCACGCAGCGCGTGAACGGGCCCAGTCAGGTGACCTACGTGGGCAAGGGTAAGCTGGAAGAGATTCGCGACTTCATCCGTCGTCGCGAGGACGAGGCCGACGCCCTCCTCGACGAGGGCATCGAGCTGACACCCGAGACGGAGCCCATCGGCATGGTGATTTTCGACGACGAGCTCTCGGCGAAGCAGATACGCAACATCGAGCAGGAGCTGAAGGTGAAGATTCTGGACCGCACCAGCCTCATCCTCGACATCTTCGCCATGCGCGCCCAGACCGCCAATGCCAAGACGCAGGTGGAGCTGGCGCAGTATCGCTACATGCTGCCGCGCCTGCAGCGACTCTGGACCCACCTGGAACGTCAGGGCGGCGGCTCGGGCTCGGGAGGCGGCAAGGGAAGCGTGGGACTGCGCGGCCCGGGTGAAACGCAGCTCGAGATGGACCAGCGCATCATCCGCCAGCGCATCACGCTGCTGAAGGAGCGGCTGGTGGAGATCGACAAGCAGAAGACCACCCAGCGCAAGAACCGCGGCCGACTGATTCGCGTGGCGCTGGTGGGCTATACGAACGTGGGTAAGTCGACCATCATGAACTTGCTGTCGAAGAGCGACGTGTTTGCCGAGAACAAACTCTTTGCCACGCTCGACACGACCGTTCGAAAGGTGGTCATCGAGAACCTGCCCTTCCTGTTGGCCGACACGGTGGGCTTCATCCGCAAGCTGCCCACCGACCTGGTGGACTCGTTCAAGTCGACCCTCGACGAGACGCGCGAGGCCGACCTGCTGCTGCACATCGTCGACATTTCGCATCCCGACTTTGAGGAACAAATCAAGGTGGTAGAGAAGACACTCGCCGACCTGGGCTGCGCCGACAAGCCGTCGATGATTGTGTTCAACAAAATCGACAACTACAAGTGGACCGAGAAGGAAGCCGACGACCTGACGCCCCCCACGAAGGAGAACATCTCGCTCGACGAACTGAAGCGCACGTGGATGGCTCGCCTGAACGAGAACTGCCTGTTCATCTCGGCCCTCGAAAAGCAGAACATCGACGAGTTCCGCGAGGTGGTCTACAAGAAGGTGCGCGAACTGCACGTGCAGAAGTATCCATACAACGATTTTCTTTATAACGTAGAAGATATATGAACCAATACAGACAACTGACAGAGCAAGAAATCGATATCCTCGAGGCCAACAGTTGTTGGGCAGAGGACTGGACACGCGTGGAGGTGGCTGAATTTTTCAAGCCGAACTACTTCCACCGCGTGATGTTCTATGGCGACATACGCCTGGGTAACTTTGAAAAGAACGTGGAGGTGTCGAAAGGTTTCGTGAAGCATTCGGGCATCAACAATGCCACGCTGCGCAACGTCACCGTGGGCGACAACTGCCTCATCGAGAACATCGGCAACTACATCAACAACTATACCATCGGCGACGACACCTATATCTCAAACGTCTGCACGATGGAGACCACCGAGGGAGCCACCTACGGCGAAGGCCACCTCATCTCGGTGCTCAACGAGGTGGGCGACGGCAACCTGATACTGTTCCGCGACCTGAACAGCCAGTTCGCTGCGTTCATGGTGAAGCACTTCCAGAACAAGCCGCTGAAGGATGCTATTCGCCGCATGATTAACGAACAGATACAGCGAACGGTGCCTGATCGCGGCACGATTGGCAGCAACGTGAAGATTGTGAACACGAAGGAGATTACGAACACCGTGATCTACGACTGCTGCGAGATTAGCGGAGCCGCCCGACTGAGCGACTGCACCATCAGTTCGTCGCCCACGAACACGGTGTTCATCGGCACGGGTGTCATCTGCGAGAACTCCATTATCTCTGACGGCTGCTCCATCATCAACTCCGTTAAGATGGAGGACTGCTTCGTGGGCGAGGCCTGCCACGTGAGCAACGGCTTCACGGCGTCGGCCAGCGTGTTCTTCGCCAACTCGTATATGTCGAACGGCGAGGCCTGCGCCGCCTTCTGCGGCCCGTTCTCGGCCTCGCATCATAAGTCGAGCCTATTGATAGGCGGCATGTTCTCGTTCTACAACGCCGGCTCGGCCACCAACTTCTCGAACCATGCCTACAAGATGGGGCCCATGCACTACGGTACGCTGGAGCGCGGCACGAAGACCGCCTCGGGCGCCTACCTGCTCATGCCGGCCACGATAGGCACGTTCTCGGTGTGCTTCGGCAAACTGATGTACCACCCCGACACACGCGACCTGCCGTTCTCCTACCTGATTGCCTACGGCGACACGATGTACCTCTCGCCCGGCCGCAACCTCACCACGGTGGGACTCTACCGCGACATCCGCAAATGGCCGAAGCGCGACAAGCGACCCCACGACGGACGGAAGAGCATCGTCAACTTCGACTGGCTGTCGCCCTACTCCGTCGGCGAAATCCTGCGAGGCAAGAAAATCCTTGAGCGGCTGCGCTCAGCCTCGGGCGACAACGTGTCGACCTACAACTACCACGAGTACGTCATCAACGCCTCGTCGCTGCGCAAGGGCATCAAGTACTACGACATTGCGCTGCGCATCTACATGGGTGCCGTGCTGAAGCGCCATGCGCTGGAGAAGCCCATCACCAACGTTGGACTTGGCAACTGGAACGACCTGTCGGGACTGCTGCTGCCAGAGTCGGAAGAGAAGCGCCTCATCAACGACATAGAGGACGGCACGCTGGAGACCATCGAGGACGTCATCGAACGTTTCAACGAGATTGACCGCAACTACTCGGAATACCGCTGGACATGGACCTACGACATGATCTGCCAGTACTACGGACTGACCGAGATCACCGAGGCCGATGCCGAGCACGTGCGTCAGGACTACATCACTGCCCGCCGTGCCTGGATTGCCGAGATACGCAAGGATGCCGAGAAGGAATTCACGCTGGGCGACGTCGAGGAAGGCGTGCTCGACGACTTCCTGGAGTTGCTCGACAGCGAGGTGGACTTCGAGAATCAGAAACTGTATATGTAACCTAGAATATCTAGAAAATCTAGACCATCTAGGAAATCTAGAAACTTTTAAAAAAAAACAACCATATGAAGAAAACCATCCTGAGCGCAATCATCATGCTTTGCGCCGTCGTTGGCCAGACTGTGGCCAAGGACTACAAGTACACGACTGTCGCCGGCGACCAGATGCAGACCCGCATCTACACCCTCGACAATGGTCTGAAGGTCTATCTTTCCGTGAACACTGAGAAGCCGCGCATACAGACCTACATCGCAGTGCGCACGGGTTCGAAGAACGACCCCGCCGAGACCACCGGTCTGGCTCACTATCTGGAGCACCTGATGTTTAAGGGCACAAAGCTGTTTGGCACCAACAACCCCGCTGCCGAGCAGCCGCTGCTCGACGAAATCGAGGCCCGCTACGAAAAGTATCGCACGCTCACCGACCCTGAGGCACGCCGTCAGGCCTACCACGAGATCGACTCTGTGTCGCAGCTCGCAGCCCGCTACTTCATCCCCAATGAGTACGACAAGCTGATGGCCGCCATCGGCGCCGAGGGCACCAATGCCTACACGTCGAACGACGTGACGTGCTACACCGAGGACATCCCCTCGAACGAGGTGGAGAACTGGGCCAAGATTCAGGGCGACCGCTTCCAGAACATGGTGATCCGCGGTTTCCACACCGAGCTGGAGGCTGTCTATGAGGAGTACAACATCGGCATCGCTCAGGACTCGCGCAAACTGTGGGAGGCCATGAGCAAGATGCTCTTCCCCACTCACCCCTATGGCACGCAGACCACCATCGGCACACAGGAGCACCTGAAGAACCCGTCGATTGTGAACATCAAGAACTACTTCAACAAGTGGTATCGCCCTAACAACGTGGCCATCTGCATGGCCGGCGACCTGAATCCCGACGAGACCATCGCCATCATCGACCGTTACTTCGGTTCCTGGAAACCTGGCGACGACGTGCGCCAGCCTGAGTTCCCCGCCCTGAAGCCCATCACCGCCCCGCGCGACACCACCGTCTACGGTCTGGAGGCTGAGACGCTGTGGATGGGTTGGCGCTTCGACCGCGGCAACTCGCTGCAGTGCGACACGCTCGACATCATCGGCGACATGCTCTCGAACGGTACCGCCGGACTCATCGACCTCGACATCAACAACCAGATGAAGATGCTCGGTGCCTTTGGCGGAATGGAGAAACTGCGCGACTACTCGTGCTTCATCCTCGGCGGAACACCGAAGGAGGGACAGTCGCTCGAGGAGGTGCGCTCGCTGCTGCTGGCTGAGATTGAGAAACTGAAGAGCGGCAACTTCTCTGACGACCTGCTGCCTTCGATCATCAACAACGCCAAGCTGAACTACTTCACCCGTCTGGAGAGCAACCAGGCACGTGCCAACCTGTTCGTCGACACCTACATCAACGAGATTCCCTGGGAGCAGCAGGTGGGCTACCTCGACCGCATCTCAGGCATCACCAAGCAGCAGGTGGTCGACTTCGCACGCCGCCACTTCGGCCAGAACTACGTGTCGGTGCTGAAGCGCCAAGGCGAGGACAAGTCGCTGAAGAAGATCGACAAACCGCAGATCACCCCCATCCCCACCAACCGCGACCTGATGAGTCAGTTCGTGAAAGACATCCAGAACTCGCAGGTGAAGCCCATCGAGCCGCGCTTCGTCGACTTCAATAAAGACCTCTCGTTCGGCAAGACGAAGAAGCAGCTGCCCTACGTCTACGTGCAGAACACCGAGAACGGACGCTTCACGCTCAGCTTCCACTACGACTTCGGCAACGAGTCCGACCTGCGCTACAGCTACGCCAAGGACTACCTGGAATACCTCGGCACCGACAAGCTCACGAACGAGCAGATCAAGCAGCAGTTCTACAAACTGGCTTGCAACTACGGCATCAGCGTCGGCGCACGCCAACTGAACGTCACGCTGAGCGGTCTGGCCGAGAACATGCCGCAGGCACTGGCATTGCTCGAGAACGTCCTGCAGAATGCCAAGGTGGACAAAGATGCCTGGCAGCAGCTCATCGCCCTCGAGGAGAAGAGCCGCAACGATGCGAAGCTGAACCAGCAGCAGAACTTCTCGCGCCTCGTGCAGTACGGCGTCTACGGTCCCTACAACCCCTCGCGCCACGACCTGAGCATCGAGCAGCTGCGCCAACAGGATCCGCAGGAACTGCTCACGCTGCTGAAGAACCTCTCGAAGTACGACCACACCTTATTATATTATGGCCCGCTCACCGAGCAGCAGCTGGCCAAGGTGGTGACGAAGGCTCACAAGACCAGCAAGAAGCTCATCCCCGTGCCCGAGGGCAAGCACTACACCATGCAGGCTACCCCGCAGAACGAGATTCTGCTGGCTCCCTACGACGCCAAGAACATCTACATGCGCATGATCCACAACGAACAGCGCGAGTGGCAACCGCAGGAGGCAGCCGTGAAGGCCCTGTTCAACGAGTACTACGGCGGTGGCATGAACACCATCGTGTTCCAGGAACTGCGCGAGGCTCGCGGACTGGCCTACAATGCCTTTGCCGCCTACATGGAGCCCAGCTACAAGGACCAGAAGGAGTACTTCTTCACCCACATCATCACGCAGAACGACAAGATGATGGACTGCGTGCGCCAGTTCCACCAGATTCTCGACACCATCCCGCAGAGCGAGACTGCTTTCCGCATCGCCAAGGACGCCCTGACGAAGCGCCTGCAGAGCCAGCGCACCACGAAGTTCTCGCTCATCAACGCATGGCTGTCGGCCAAGCGCATGGGTATCGACTACGACATCGACAAGAAGATTTATGAGGCACTGCCCTCACTGCAGCTGAGCGACATCGTGCGCTTCGAGCAGCAGCAGATGGCCCGTAAGCCTTATCGCTACGTCATCCTCGGCGACGAGAAGGAACTCGACATGAAGTCGCTCGAGCAGATTGCTCCCGTGCGCCGCGTGTCAACAGAAGAAATTTTCGGATATTAATTCCGAGAAGTAAAAGAAGTTACAGGACACTTCCAAAACTTAAGTTAAATCATTATAGACATTATGGCTAAAAACCCAGAATTTAAGTATGCACCCATGTTCCAGCTGGGTGAAGACAAAACCGAGTATCGCCTTCTCACGAAGGAGGGCGTAACCGTCAGCGAGTTCGAAGGCAAACCTATTGTGAAGGTATCACCCGAGGCACTCACGCTGCTGGCTCAGCAGGCATTCCACGATGTAGAATTCATGCTGCGCCGCGAGCACAACCTGCAGGTGGCTGCCATCCTGAACGACCCCGAGGCTTCGGAGAACGACAAGTATGTGGCCCTGCAGTTCCTGCGCAATGCCGAGACTGCTGCCAAGGGCATCCTGCCCTTCTGTCAGGACACCGGCACCGCCATCATCCACGGCGAGAAGGGGCAGCAGGTGTGGACGGGTTTCGAGGATGAGGAAGCCCTCTCACTGGGTGTCTACAACACCTTCACCCAGGACAACCTGCGCTACTCGCAGAATGCTCCGCTGAACATGTACGACGAGGTGAACACCCGCTGCAACCTGCCTGCACAGATCGACATCGAGGCTTGCGAGGGTGCAGAGTATCGCTTCGTGATGGTGGCCAAGGGTGGCGGCTCGGCCAACAAGACCTACTTCTATCCCATGACCAAGGCTACCATTCAGAACGAGGGCACGCTGCTGCCGTTCCTCGTGGAGAAGATGAAGAGCCTCGGCACCGCTGCCTGCCCGCCTTACCACATCGCCTTCGTCATCGGTGGCACGTCGGCTGAGAAGAACCTGCTCACGGTGAAGCTCGCCAGCATCAAGTATTATGATGGTCTGCCCACCACCGGCGACGAGACGGGCCGCGCCTTCCGCGACATCGACCTCGAGGAGAAGCTCCTGAAGGAGGCTCAGAAGATTGGTCTCGGCGCTCAGTTCGGCGGCAAGTATCTGGCCCACGACATCCGCGTCATCCGTCTGCCGCGTCACGGCGCTTCGTGCCCCATCGGCATGGGCGTGAGCTGCTCGGCCGACCGCAACATCAAGGCAAAGATCAATGCCGACGGCATCTGGCTCGAGAAGATGGATGCCAATCCTGCTGAACTGATTCCCGCTGAGTTTGCACAGGCTGGCGAGGGCCAGAACCAGATTGTCATCGACCTCGACAAGGGCATCGATGCCGTGCGCCAGGAGCTCACGAAGTATCCCGTCTCCACACGCGTCAACCTGAAGGGCACCATCATCGTGGCCCGCGACATCGCCCACGCCAAGCTGAAGGCCCGTCTGGATGCAGGCGAGGAGATGCCTGCCTACTTCAAGGATCACCCCATCCTCTACGCCGGACCCGCCAAGACACCCGAGGGCTATCCCTGCGGCTCGATGGGCCCGACCACGGCCAACCGCATGGATCCCTACGTGGACGAGTTCCAGGATCATGGCGCATCGCTCGTGATGATTGCCAAGGGCAACCGCTCGCAGGTGGTCACCGATGCCTGCAAGAAGCACGGTGGCTTCTACCTCGGCACCATCGGCGGTGTGGCAGCCGTGCTCTCGCAGTCGAGCATCAAGTCCATCGAGTGCGTGGAGTATCCCGAGCTCGGCATGGAGGCCATCTGGAAGATTACCGTTGAGGACTTTCCCGCCTTCATCCTCGTCGACGACAAGGGCAACGACTTCTTCCAGCAGCTGAAGCCCTGGTGCCCCCAGTGCAAGAAGTAAGAACACTGATTCATAAAACCATTGGCACCCGTCATGCTTCTGGTGAGCTGACGGGTGCCTTTACCAAAATCAAAGAAACACACCATGAAGAAAAGTATCTTTTGCATCGCCTCACTACTGACATTGCTTTGCGCCTGCGGACCGAAGGAAGCGAAGAGCAATGTAGCCGCGCCGTCTGACTCGAAGGCAGCCTCCACCCAGCTGGCACCAGCCGACACGCTGGCCGTCACCATGTTCACCCGCCACAAAATCGACTCGATGGCTACGAGTGCACTGAATGTGGAATTCCCCGTGGCCAACAAGAAGAAGGCTCCCCTCGTGACCTCCATCAATGAATGGATCAGCGAGCAACTGGGCGGCACCTATGCCGCCGGTCTGGAGGGCGACTACGCCAAACTGCTGAGCGACACGACAGCCGTGATGAACCACTACTTTGCCAGCATCGAGAAATACAACGCCACTAACTGGCACGACATCATGGACAACTTTGAAGGACCCGAACGGCCAGAATTAGAGCTCTACGACTCTATCGCCATCACCAAGTGGCAAGAAGGCCAGCAATGGGTCACGATGCAGTATGTGAACAATGTCTACCTTGGTGGTGCCCACGGTAGTTACCTCATCTTCGGTCAGACCTTCCGCAAGAGCGACGGTCGCCGCATCGGCTGGGAAATCATCCGCAAGTCTGACGATCCCGAGGACAACATACAGAGCTTGATGCGTAAAGGGCTAGTAGAATATTTTGGCGACGGCAACCCCGACTTCAAGGAAGAGGAGTTGGGCGACTACTTGCAGGGTGAGGCCAGCGCCTACTACATCCCCATGCCGCAGTGTCCGCCGCTGTTCACGAAGGAGGGAGTCATGTTCCTCTATAACCAGTACGAGATCGCCGCCTATGCTGCCGGACTGCCGCAGTTTGTCATCAGTTACAAAGACCTTATGCCTTACCTGACGGAAACTGCCAAGCGGCTGATCAAATAAAACAATAAGATGAAGAACCGGACAATCCTTTCTTTGGCAATCGCCTGCAGCACGTGGCTGACAGTCTCGGCTGACAACTGGATGAGTCGCCTCAGCGACGACACCTACGTCATGCAGATGTCCATACCCGGCACCCACGATGCTGCTACGGGTGAGGGTTTCACCTGGGGCGAGTTTGCCGATGCCTTCGGACGTACGCAAGACCTCACGCTGGCCGACCAATGGGCCGCCGGCGTGAGGGCCTTCGACCTGCGCCCGGCTGTGAGCACCGACGACGACGGACAGGACAACCTCGTCATCTACCACGGCATTCTGGAAACCAACATCCGCTTTGCCGACGCCCTGCAACTGCTCTGCGACTCACTCGAAGCCAACCCTTCGGAGACGGCCATCGTCATCATGCGTTTCGAAAACGACAACGGCGGAAGTCGCACCACGTGGAACCAACTGATGAGCGAACTGCTCAACAGCGATGGCATGAAAGAACGCATCGTCGACTTCAAGCCGCGCCTCACGCTGGGCGAGATGCGCGGCAAACTGCTCGTGGCCAGTCGCGACAACTACGCTTCGACACCAGTGGGAGCTTTCATCACGGGATGGAGCCACGATGCCGGTTTCGACAAGCAGAAGAACGGCCGCATCAAGGGCATCACTAACAGCAGTACGCTCTATGTGCAGGACTTCTACGAACTGACCGAAGCCGCTGCTCTCGACAAGAAGGTGAATGCGCTCAAGACAATGCTCGACTTCACCGTGACACTCCACAAGCGCAAGCAACTCAACAATGTCTGGATTGTCAACCACTGCAGCGGCTATACCCAGTCGGCATCCATTGAGGGCATCCGCGAGTGCGCTGCCACAACGAATAAGTACGTAGCTGACTACCTCGCCGACGAGAGTCACTGGGGCCCCACGGGCATTGTCATGATGGACTTCGCCGGCACTGACCGTTCGGGCGACAGCGATGTCATGGGGCAAGCGCTCGTCAATGCCATTATAGAAAACAACTTCCGCTATGAGCCCAAGACAAGCGGCATTGAGAGCATCGTGACCACACACAGCCACCAGGCTTACAACCTACAGGGGCAAGCGCTCCCCTACCCTTCAAACTGCCGGGGCATCATCATCAAAGATGGCAAAAAACTCTTAGCCGAATAATTTTCGGCTGCAAATTACTGATTGTCAATTATTATTTGTACCTTTGCAAGCGATTAGCAAAGTGCTGATTAAGGGGTGCCACAGCAATTGGCTGTTGGCTGAGATCATACCCTCTGACCTGAACAGGGTAATGCCTGCGTAGGGAAAAAGACCTTCTCTCCCCCTTATTTCATATTTATAAATAAGGTAAAACTACAATGAAAAAACATCTTCTCGCATGGGCCACGCTGGCCTTTGTTCCATCTGCTGCGGCATGGTCGCAGCCCAATCCCACTGACTCTCTCGCCATCGAGCAACTGCAGGAAGTAGTAGTAAGCGGCGTGCGCGCCCAGAAGAACGCGCCTTTTGCCGTGGCCAAGATCGACAGGAAAGAACTGCAGGGATTCTCCACCACGGGTCAGGAACTGCCCTTCCTCTTCTCGCGCACGCCGGGCGTGCTGGCATGGAGCGAAAACGGACTGGGCACCGGTACCACCTACATGCGCATCCGCGGTGCCGGCGACTCGCGCATCAACGTCACCCTCGACGGCGTGCCCCTGAACTCGCCCGAGGACCAGTGTGTGTTCTGGGCCAACATGAACTCCTATGCCTCGCTGCTCGGCTCGGTGCAGATACAGCGCGGCGTGGGCTCTTCTACCAATGGCGACGGTGCCTTCGGTGGCACGGTGTCGCTGCAGTCGAAGGCTCCATCGCTCGTGCCTACGGCAGAGGTGAGCGCCTCGTATGGCTCCTACAACACGTTCAACGTGGGCGGCTCGTTCTCCACGGGACTCTTCGCCCGCCACTTCGTCTTCGACGGTGCCTACCACGAGACCAATACCGACGGCTACATCCACGGCACCAGCGGTCGCTCGGGCAGCTATTATGGCTCGCTGCGCTACATCAACGACCAGCTCACCATCGCCTACAAGAACTTCGGCAACTTCGAGAAGACCGGACAGGCATGGAACGGCGTCAAGGCCGGCAACGACGACCTCTCGCTCATGGACGGCACCTACGGCGCACAGACCGGCATCAAGACCTATGCCGACATGTATGACGCCGGACTGGGCCGCTACAACACCCTCTATGAGACGCTCAGCTACGACGCCGACGGCAACTTCGCCCGCGGTGCCGACGGCAAATACCTCACCGAGCGCTACCAGATGAACGATGGTTCCTACTGGAACAAAACCACTGACAACTTCTGGCAGAGCCACAACCTGCTCACGGCAGCCTGGCGCATCTCGCCACGCTGGAACACCACCGCCACGCTGCACTACACCCACGGCTACGGCTACTATCGCGAGTTTCGGCCGAACAACAAAATCAAGAAACTCGGCCTGCCCAATGCCGAATTCAACGGAGAGGCACTCTCCGGCGTGAAGCGCACCGACTGGGTGCGCAAGAAGGGCCTCAAGCAGGATGCCTACGGACTGGTGTGGAGCTTGAACTACAAGGATGAGGACTGGGACGTCGTGGGCGGACTCTCCCTGCAGCAGTTCGACGGCAACCACTTCGGCTACGTCACTTACATCAGCAACGACCACTTGCGCAGCCTCATGCTCAGCAATGGCGACTATCAGTACTACGACTCTGATGCCAAGAAGCTGGATGGCAATGCCTACATCAAGGCCCTGTATCGCATCACGCCGCAATGGGACGTGTTTGCCGACATGCAGTACCGCCACGTGAGCTACAAGACCGACGGCTACAACGATAAGTTCCGCTATAACGAGCAGACGTACCTCTACGAAAAGCACTACCTCGACATCGACGAGAAGTACAACTTCCTGAACCCGAAGGCCGGCTTCAGCTTCCACAGCCAAGGTCATCGCGTCTACGGATCGGTGGCCATGAGCCATCGCGAGCCCGAGCGCAACAACTTCACTGACAACGCCAACTACCCCGCACCCAGCGCCGAGAGCCTTCTGGACTACGAGCTGGGCTACCAGTACACGGCCCAGACGTGGCGCGCCGGCGTGAACGCTTACTACATGGACTACACCGACCAGTTTGTGCAGACGGGCGCCGTGAGCGACATCGGCGAACCCCTCACCACCAACATCAAGGACAGCTATCGCCTTGGCGTGGAACTCACTGCCTCGTGGGCACCGCTGTCGTGGCTGACGCTGGAAGCCAATGCCGCGCTGAGCATGAACAAGATCAAGGATTTCGACGAGTTCGTAGAGGACTGGGACGACTGGAATCATGGTGACGACATCGAAGGTCTGAAGGCTGACATGGCCAAGTACCACATCGACGGCAACGGCGACGAGCTTCGCCAGTTCCACTACGACAACTCCACGCTGGCCTTCTCGCCCTCGACGATTCTGAATGGCTTCATCGACGTGCACCACAAGGGCTGGCAGGCCGTCTGGCACACCAGCTACGTCTCGCGCCAGTATCTCGACAACACCGAGAACCGCGACCGTTCGCTGCCCGCCTTCTCGCGTTCTGACCTCCGCCTGAGCTACACCTGCAAGGCCTCGTGGCTGAAGCCGGTGAAGGAGATGGTCGTCGGCGTGAACCTCGGCAACGTCTTCAACGCCCACTATGCCGCCAGCGGATGGGTCTATTCGGCTGTCGCCGAGAGCTATGGCCACCTGCCCGAGAACCGTTACTACCAGATAGGCTTCGTCCCCATGAGTGGCTTCACCGCCATGGGTAGCCTCACGCTGAGATTTTAAGAGCCCCACCCCGGCCCTCCCCAAAGGGGGAGGGGGAAGATATTCCGAAAATAAACTGATTCGAATATGACTGAACTACTATTGGCATCGACGACACTCTGCTCCATGGGAGAGCAGTGTGGATCGTTCCTGATTGGCGAGCTTTTCTCCCTCCCCCTTTGGGGAGGGTCGGGGTGGGGCTTCTCCCTTTGGGGAGGGTCGGGGTGGGGTCCCTTTTTGGCCGCCCACTGGCTCGACATGCTCACGACGGCACTCGGTCTGGCTTACATCATCCTTGAGTACCACGCCTCCATCTGGCTGTGGCTCGTAGGCTTCCTCATGCAGAGCCTGGGCATCGTGCTCTACTATCAGAAAGGACTCTATGCCGATTGCGGCATGGAGTTCTATTATCTCGCCATGACCGTCTATGGCTACTTCAATTGGATGAGGAAGAAAAGTTCCTCTTCACAAGGAGAAAAGTCTGAGTCCACCCCAATCACCTCTTGGCTATCTAGACCCCACTCCCTTCGGGAGGGGTTGGGGGTGGGTATACTCACCCTCCTGGCCTGGGCAGCACTCTACACGTTCCTCGTCACCTGCACCGACTCGCGTGTGCCCCTGGCCGACTCCTTCACCACAGCGCTCTCCTTCGTGGGCATCTGGGCCCTGGCACGCAAGTACTTGGAGCAATGGCTCATCTGGATTGTCGTCGACGTCGTCACCTGCTGCCTCTACTTCTATAAGGACATCCCCTTCAAGGCCTCCCTCTACGCCCTCTATGTCGTCATCGCCATCTTCGGCTATCGAAAGTGGCGCCGCATGATGACCTCGGGTACCAGAATGAGGGCTGCCTAAAATTGGTGCCGTAGGTACCAGAGAGGGGTAGCCAATGGAATGGTGCCGTAGGTACCAGAGAAGGGTAGCCAATGGAATGGTGCTGTAGGTACCAGAGAGGGGTAGCCAATGGAATGGTGCCGTAGGTACCAGAGAGGGGTAGCCAGCCAATTCATTGGCTGGTTATGATGTGTAGGAGTTTTGGGCGTGCCGTAGGTACGCGACACAAGAGGAACACAAAGGAAAGAAACAGACCATGTCGCGTACCTAAAGGCACGCCAACAATTACCTGCCATTTTTACCAGCCAATGAATTGGCTGGCTACCATTATCAGGTACCTACGGCACCAAACACCCCAAAGGCACGCATGAACATAAAACAAAACCGCATACCAGCCAATGAATTGGCTGGCTATCCTTATCTCGTCCTTACGGGACTTTTACCCGCTGCGAAGCGGAGCCCCCCTATCGTGTTCCTTCGGCACTTTTTTTACCGGACACCCATATTAATTAACGGAATAATTAACGGGAATGAATGTTGAAATATTTTTAAACATATCGTATCCTCATCCTTTGCGTCAAAATCTATGTTGTCCCCTGATTTTATTGCGAAATCGCTCTGATATTCGAAAATTATTTGTAAATTTGCAACTCTATACAGTTGGCACAAAACGCCCCGCGCTCGGCGACGAAGGAGACGCTTTCGTAGCGAAGCGGAGAAAGAACTTTAAACTCTCTAAACTGTCTCTAAACTCTAAACTTTAAACTCTAAACTGTCTCTAAACTCTAAACTCTCAACTCTAAACTCTCACAAAACAAATGACCCGATTTGCATTTAAGATGTTCCTCAAGCCAGGCTTCGAGGACGAGTACGCCAAACGGCACGCCGCCATTTGGCCCGAACTGAAACAGATGATCAAGGAACAGGGTGTCGGCAACTACAGCATCTACTGGGACCGCGACACCAACATCCTCTTTGCCTACCAGGAATGTTCCGGCGACGGCAACTCGCAGGACACCACCGACGTAGACCCCATCACGCAGCGCTGGTGGGACATGATGGCCGACATCATGGAGGTGAACCCCGACAACTCGCCCGTCACCATTCCCCTCAAGGAGCTGTTCCACATGGACTGATCATTTCTCCCGTATGTCGCGTACCTGCGGACCGAGCGGCAACAAACGCCCCGGAGGGGTAGCGAATGGAGGTGGTGCCGTAGGTACCAGAGAGGGGTAGCCAGCCAATTCATTGGCTGGAACGCGACATACACACAGGGGGGCGTGCCGTAGGTACGCGACATAAGAGGAATGCAAGGGAAGGAACTGATAATGTCGCGTACCAAAAGGCACGCTAGCCTATAAAAACACCACCATTACCAGCCAATGAATTGGCTGGCCGCTCGGACCTATGGGACGCTTTCGTAGCGAAGCGGAGAAAGAACCCTTCTCTGGTACCTACGGCACCAAACATCCCCATGGCATCAAACAAATAAAATAAGCCCTGCTTCGATGTGAAGCAGGGCTTACGGTTATGATTCATGGCTTCCGCCACAATTTCGGATCTGCAGACGTTGCATCCTTATCAGGCAGCGGTGCCACGCTCATAGAGATAACGGGGTGCGAATCCAATTTCGTTGTTCCAATCGACCGTGAAGGGATCCAAACGGAAAGACTTGAAATAGTCAAGGTCTTGCAGTTTCCGACAAATGCCCTTCTGCATCAACGGTGTGAAATCGACCAAGCGCACTTCTCCCGTATTGAACGTTAGACGTAAGGTATATCCACTAACATATTCGGCAGCCGTCACTTTAAGCAATGGATTTGTCATTGTCATATTCTTGTCCCTACACCTGTCAGGCATCTTTGTTCCAAAAGTCGAATTATATATATTTACCGGTCAGCAATTCTTTCCTGAGAAGTTCATAGTTATAGCCCGCACTCTGGAAGTACAAACCTGTTTCCTGATCAAGGATCTTATCATATACCTGGGAATTATAGACAGCATCCATTGCTTCAGAAATAGAATAGCCGAATTCTTCCATCACTTTCACCACCAAATTCGATGTCAAAGTATCAATTAGAAATTTAGTCTCATTACTCATATCTTCTTCAATTCTGCAATAGCTCGTTCAGTTCCAAAGAGATACTGACGATTTAATGTTCTAAAAGTCAATTCTTGAGTTAGCTTATCAATATCAATAATTCCTTCATGATACCGGGCCAACTGAAATGCAACTCCATCGTCTGCTACAGGACCAACAACAATGTCATATAAATGGCTGTACCCAGTTTCAGACGAATGGCGATTAAAATAAACAAATTCTGCCCATTCTGCACAAGGCTTATCTGGGAAAATTTTAACCTTCAGGCAATTACTATCTTTCAGAAGCGCATCGTCAAAAGCAAAAGTGGTTACAACAGGTTCTCCAAATCCTGCAATTCTTACTCTCCGCCTAGCCATCTCCTCTGCCTGCAAACGAATATCTGTCAGATAAAAACCTCTGCCGAAATCCTTATCCCTCAGGCCTTTCGACAAGTCAATCTTATCGATAGCCACATTTGAACCATGATAAAGAGTAATCATCATGTTAATGCTCCTCCATTTCGATGACAGATAATAGCAAGATCAGAAACAGCATCTTCCAGGGAAGATAGATGTTCGACATTGTAAAACTGATCTAAGAACTCTATCCCTTTAAAACGCTTCAGGTATGAATAAGCCTGCTTCATTGACAATCCGAAGTGTACCGCAAAAGCGCTAACACAATAGACCATATAGGTCACACGATATTGAATATCCTTGCTCATGTCTTAAATATCCTGCTTTTTTACAAATAAGCCCTGCTTCGTTCGGAAGCAGGGCTTACGGTTATGATTCATGGCTTCCGCCACAATTTCGGTTTTTGATTCCGTTCCTCCCTTTTTACTCCCTTCCCTTCAGTGAGGGGTCGAGTGCAGGCAAGGAGGTCAGGAAAGCACTTTCTTAGTCGTCCCAGACGCTGTTAGACTTAAAGCCATCCTTGGCTTCGGGATCTACAGTACCGTCACCTGGATCAATGCCACCATAGCCAGCATCAACGCCTGCACCATCACCATGTACACCGTTACTTCAAGCCATGAGGGATTCTATGAAAAGTGTCTTAACTTTTACCTCAGGGGTTTGATATGCTATTTTCTTCATTGTCTAATCCTCCTTATTTTACTTAATTGTAACTTTTTTACCATCGATAATGTAAACACCCTTCTGCAGCTTGTTCAGGTCACCATTCTCAAGCTGAATCTTACGGCCAGAGAGATCGTAAACACCCTCAACAACATGTGAAGTTGTAAAGCCCTCAATGCTTGTAGCCTCATCATCAATAAGAATACCTATATGGGCACCAGTGCTCAAATCCTTATACTTTGCAGCAAGAGGGCTCTTAAATTTAAAGTATCCACGGAAGCCCTTCATCGTTGTAGAAGTATTTGAATAATAGAATTTATTTCCACTCAAGAACAACCAATTCTTATTAGACAAAACTGTGGGGACATAAACGCCTTTGAAGAAAGTTTGCCAAACTTCGTTATCTTCATCCCAATCAAATCTGATTTGAGGTGTCTTCGCTGCATTAATTGTAACACCCTCTACCTTAAAGCCCTCATCATAGGTAATGTCATTTTTAGACTTCAATAAATAAGGATGATTAGCTTCTATAGCACTTACACTTTCAAATTTCACTTTAATCTCAGACACTAATTCATCATCATCTGTTAAGATTTCTGTCCCAATGAAGTTTGCCAATTGAGTTCCCTCACCAAATACTGCTGCTACCTGATTAGCATCCATGGCAAAAGGCAAACAAATTGTTCCCCAGTTACCAGCCTTAACCGAACGCTTAACATGGACATTCACATTCTCAGCTGCAGCGGGAGCTGTAGTAGAATTCTCATCAAGAGTGACTATGTTCTCAACAACCTTGATTGTGAATTCGACATCTTTAAATGTCGATGTTGAACCACCAGTTGATGCAAAACGAATTTTTCTGATAGCACCCTGATGCTCGGATTCGAGAGCCAATTTGCTGTCTACATTCACTGCAAGCTTTACCAAAAGGCCAGAAGTTCCTGTCAAAGCAGTCGTAGGATTCGACATAATATCCAGAGAATAGAATCCATCATTCTCATTGATTGTATAATTCTTTGGATGGTTTTCACTATGGCAATCACCTTTGACAATCGAAGAAGTGTTCAAGGTAATACCGTCCGGGAGATACAAGTCAAAAGAATAGTTTGCAAAATAATTCTCCTGAGCAAAATCATACTTTACTTCGATATACCCTAATCCCCCTTGAGGAACCTCAGTAGTTCCAACACTAAGGGAATTTTGGGCAAATGCACCACTTACCATTGCAAGCAGAGCGGATATCATAAAAAACTTTTTCATATATTCTAATGCTAAAATGTTAATAATCTAATAATACAAATTACTCTGGATCGGGTAAGCTATCAACTTCTTCAGAAACGACTGCCTTGGCTAAAGATGCAGTGCCCACGACCATGTTTACGATAACAGTTGCATCACCAATTTCGCCTGGGCCTTCCTCACCATTGACATCTGCTACCTCCTCAATATAAACATCATTAGGAGTACCAACAATATTGTTGATAACGCAAGTTGCATCACCAATCTCAATCTCACCATTATCGTTGATATCACCGAGCTTCATCATGGCGATTTCGAATGTTGCGTCAGCAGCAGTAATGTCAGCGGTAGCAGCGTCATCGGTGAAAGCAAGGTTGGCGATGTTGGCATTCTTCACGCCTGTGAAGTCAGCAGTAGCCTGGATGGGGAGTTCAAAGACGATGCCATCAGCCAGATACTTACCATAGGTTTCTGCACTTGCAGATTGTGTGTTTTCAGCAAGATTCACCACATTGTCAACAACTGCAATCTTCACGGTCTGGCCCTCGAGTGCATAGAACAACACATGGTGTTCATCGTTGATTGCATCAACCTTCACAACAGGGTTTTCTGTCGTCGGAACATTAACCAAGGAGATACCCTCGGGGAGCGTGAGATCGAACTGCATGTCACGGTAGTTGGCGC
This sequence comes from uncultured Prevotellaceae bacterium, assembly GCA_902781315.1. Classification (GTDB taxonomy): domain Bacteria; phylum Bacteroidota; class Bacteroidia; order Bacteroidales; family Bacteroidaceae; genus Prevotella. The sequence continues at coordinate 1,397 of CACZIT010000039.1, read as the reverse complement.
CGTTAGCCAATTGGATTTTCACGACACCTTCACTAGAGGCACTCTTTTTAACGATGATGGCCTGTCGAACAGTACCGGCTTTGCGGTTCACTTCAGGCACATTCAACGTTCCTTGTGCCCATGCTCCTGCACAGACACAGCATGTTAGCATTGAAAGTAAGAATTTTTTCATACTTGTTATAAATTTTGTTTGTTAATTATTAATATTCCCTTTTTTGTTATATGTGTTTGTTGATTAGTTGTTCAGCATAGCTACTTCAACGTCCCTTTCGAGTGTCCTCCTGATGTAAGAACTGACCGTGATTCCCGCCTTTTGTGCCAGAATAGCAATCTTGCTATGTATCTCCGGTTTCAGCCTGAGGTTGAGAACTCCGCTGTATGGTTTTGCGGGTGTCACTCCTCTTTGCTCACATAGACTGAGGTAGTCATCTACGGCCTCCTGGAAGTCTGCTCGCAGGGACTCCACGTCGTTTCCCTCGTAGGTGATGCAATCTTTCTGCAATCCCTGAACCTTTCCAAACAGGCAGTTGTCTTCTTCGCTATACTCCACGCTACCCGTGTAGCCTTTGTATTTCATCGTACCCATTTTTCAGACTCCGTTTTATTCTTTTATATATTTGTTCACCTTCAGAAAAGTGAGAACTTGTTTCATCACATATCCCTTGACGATATTGCCAGAATGGGGCTTGTGCATGATGTAGCTCTTGTTGTCGACCTGGTTGACAAATACCACTCTCGACCCGGATGTTGCTCCTTTGTTGTTGAGCTCGAATCCACAGCTTTGAAATAACGCTATCATCTCGTCGAACGTAAAGTCGCGTGGCAAGTTTTTAAATCGCCTTAAGAGCTTGTCCTTTTTGTTCATATCTCCATTTAGGGCACACTCCACCCTATAATACGTTGCAAAGGTAAGAAGTTTTTTTGAATCTGCCTAACATTTTTCTGAGTTTTTTTTCATTGCAGCGCATTTTTTCCGATTTTTATATAAAATAAGTGCGGCGTCGCGCCGGGGAAGGACGCCGCGCGTCGTGTAAGGCTGCTGTCGCAGCGGGTAAGGGCGCATTGCGCCGTGTAAGGCTGCTGTCGCAGCGTGTAAAGTCCCGTAGGGACGGGATTATGGTAGCCAGCCAATTCATTGGCTGGTACTGTGTTGTGTTTTTATAGGCTAGCGTGCCTTTAGGTACGCGACATTATCTATTCTTTTCCTCATATTCCTCTTATGTCGATGTACCTACGGCACACCGCATCTAATTACTATCTCTTATACCAGCCAATGAATTGGCTGGCTACCCCTATCTCGTCCCTACTTTAACTTTGCAGTCTGTAATAAGAGTTCTCAATAACTCTTAAATTATTTAACGTTCAATATACGAGAAAATATACCAGTTTTTCCTTAC
>CACZIT010000038.1 GCA_902781315.1 uncultured Prevotellaceae bacterium | reverse complement strand
GTCTGTGACCGCTTCTCGCCGCCGTCTTTACGAGAAAGCGATGAAGAAAAGCGGAAAACCAAGCGACTGGGACGCCCTTGTAACTATCTTATAATCAGCCGGTTATAAAATGTACATTTTTTGTACATTGATTTTCTTGCATTTTTTGACGGTTTTTTATATTTTTGCAGCCGCAATATGGAATCTTGCAAGAATGATTGTAAAACCTATCAAAACCATTATGATTATGAAGACTAGACATTTACTTATGTTGCTGCTCCTGGCCTTGATGCCTCTGGCAGCGAGTGCTTACGACTTTGAGGTCGACGGTCTGTACTACGAGAAGACCGGCGAGGGCGAGGTGTCTGTCGTGAAAGGCGACAAGGCCTATGAGGGCGCTGTCGTCATCCCCTCCAGCATTGAGGTCGGGGGCGTAACGTATATGGTGAAGGCGGTGGGCAGGAAGGCCTTCGAGTTTAGTGGCAACCTGAATTCTGTTGTGCTCTCCGAGGGCATTGAGTCGATAGGTGACGATGCTTTTGTTACATGCACAATGCTTGAATCGGTGACACTTCCCTCCACGTTGCGCTCGATAGGGCAGGATGCTTTCTACGCCTCCAGCCGTCTGACGGAAATAGAACTTCCGGAAGGGTTGGAACGCATCGCACGTGGGGCATTCCACTACAGCGGCATCAAGGAGATTGTGATCCCGTCGACGGTTTCAAAGATTGAAGGCGGTTTCATCTGTGGTTTCCCTTATATGTCGGAAGATTTGCCTGGTGTGCAGGTGCAGGCGGTACGGGTTGCCGACGGTAATCCTTACTACCATACTGCTCCCAATGGGACTGGCGTCATTGAAACCGAAACGCAACGCCTTGTGCAGGCTGTGGCCGGCATCGTCATTCCCGACGAAGTGACCGCTATCGGTGCCGATGCGTTCTTTTATTGCTCTGTTCCAACGCTCACGCTGCCCAAAGGTTTTAAGAGTCTGGAGAGTTGCGCCTTTGAATGTGTTGACAACCTGACATCCCTGTATAGTTGTTCGAAAGAGCCTCCGACGATTACGAGGAATTCGTTCGGTGGAACAGCGATGGGCGAGCGGGAACTGCGTCTCTTGTGTACGCTCTATGTGCCGACAGGCTGTGTGGAGGCCTACAAGAGTGCCGGTTGGGGTGGATTTAAGGATGTGAAGGAGTTTGATCCTGAAAGCATGGGCGATCCTACCGGCATCAGTGCGGCCGAGACGGGCGAGGCCGGTGTTGAGGCCTGCTTCTCGGCTGACGGCAAGCGGCTGCAGGCTCCCGTGCGCGGCCTGAACATCGTCAGGATGAGCGACGGCACGACGAAAAAGGTCGTGATGAAGTGAGTGCAGAGTCAAGCTTGCTTGAACTATGCCGAACGTGAACGAGCTCGACGAAGTCAAGGTCGTGATGAAGTGAGTGCAGAGTCAAGCTTGCTTGAACTATGCCGAACATGAACGAGCTCGACGAAGTCAAGGTCGTGGTGAAGTGAGCGCAGAGTAAAAATTTGTAATAAACGCGTATAAACAAAAAAAAGAAGCGGGGCACCCGCTCTGGCCGCGAGGCTGGGGGCGGGTGTCCTTTTTGGGGTTGAGAAGGTTAAGAAGGTTAAGAAAGTTCTTGCTTCGCTATGCTCCGCAAGCGACTAAGGTGGGAGCGGGGCAACTACCCAGATGTTTTTAGCGATTTTCTTGCATTCGGAAGAAAAAAGTTGTAACTTTGCATGCGACAAGAGAAAATGTTTTACGTCACATGAGGTTACAAAGGTTTTCAGTGGCATGGCCGAAGAGGATGGCGTGGGCCGTGGTGCTCGCGCTGCTGGTGATGGCTTCGTGCGGCAGGCCGCAGCGGGAGGAGAAGTCCGCTGGCGGATTGGCGGCAGCGGGCGACACGGCTGTGCTCATGGACGAGGTGCGGCTGCCGGCAACACCCGTGAAGCAGCAGGGGCGCAGCCCGCTTTGCTGGGTCTACGCCATGCTGGCCACCATCGAGACCGAGCATCTGGTCAGGGGCGACTCGGTGAATCTGTCGCCCGTCTACCTGGCGCGGCAGTGGCTCTGCGAGCAGGGCGAGCGCTACTTCCTGACGCAGGGCAGCGAACCGCTGTCGATGCGTGGCATGTCGACGATGACGCTGCACCTTATCAATAAATATGGCATACACCCCTACGACTACTACCACGGCCATGACGACGTCAACTGGAACGTGCTGGCGCGCCGCGTGACGCGTCTGGCCGATGCTGCCCGCAGCCGTCGGCACAGCCTCGACCGCTTCCGCCGCGACCTGCAGGACCTGCTCGACCGCGAGACGGGCTATATGCCGCGCTACGTCCACATGCTCGGTGCCGAATACACTTCTCAGGAGTTCGGGCGCAGCGTGTGCATGACTGACGAATATGAGGCGCTGACCTCGTTTGCACACCACCCCTACGGTGAGCGCTTCGCCTTGGAAGTGGCCGACAACCAACTGGGCGACACGTTTCTCAACGTACCCCTCGACACGCTCATGGCCGTCATCGAGCGCTCGCTGCGCGCGGGTCATCCCGTCTGCTGGGAGGGCGACATCACCGAGGACGGTTTTTCTCTTGAGCAGGGGGTGGCTTGTGTAGAGGGGCAAGAAGCCACTCGCCAGCGCGAGTTTGAAACCTTTCAGACCACCGACGACCACTGCATGGCGCTCGTAGGACTGGCCCGCGACCGTCAGGGACGCCGCTACTACCTGGCCAAGAACTCATGGGGTGGGGCAGGGCGCTATGGCGGCTACCTGTACCTTTCGGAGGACTACGTGAGGATGAAGACCATCTGCGTCATCGTTCACCGCGACCAGTTGCAATCCGCATCCCTACAGTAATGGAGGCTGACATATAATATTTCAATCAAAAATAGTAAGGCAATGAAAATCAGAAAAAAACTTCTCGCAGCGCTGCTGCTGTTCGTCAGCGCCACCACACTGGCGCAACAGATGCCGCCCGTGCCCGTCGACACTGCCGTGCGCATAGGCCGTCTCGACAACGGGCTGACCTACTACATCCGTCACAACAACTGGCCGGAGCACCGCGCCAACTTCTACATCGCCCAGAAGGTGGGCTCCATACAGGAGGAGGAAAGCCAGCGCGGACTGGCCCACTTCCTGGAGCACATGGCCTTCAACGGTTCTGACAACTTCAAGGGCAACGCTCTGATCTCGTGGCTGGAGTCCATCGGCGTGCAGTTTGGCGCCGACCTGAATGCCTACACCTCCATCGACCAGACCGTCTACAACATCGACAACGTGCCCACGACGCGCCAGTCGGCCCTCGACTCGTGCCTGCTCATCCTGCGCGACTGGTCGACGGGCTTGCTCCTCGAGCCGGAGGAGATCGACAAGGAACGCGGCGTCATCCACGAGGAGTGGCGCATGCGCACGTCGGCCTCCAGCCGCATGTTCGAGCGCAACCTGCCGACACTCTATCCCGGCTCGAAGTATGGCGTGCGCTATCCCATCGGCCTGATGTCGGTGGTCGACAACTTCTCGCCGAAGGAGCTGCGCGACTACTACGAGAAGTGGTATCACCCCTCCAACCAGGGCCTCATCATCGTGGGCGATGTCGACGTCGACCACACCGAGGCCATGATCAAGAAACTCTTCTCCGACATCAAGAACCCCGAGAACGCTGCTCCCGTGGTGGCTGAGCCCGTGCCCGACACCGCCGAGCCCATCGTTATCATCGACAAGGACAAGGAGCAGCGCACGTCGTCGGCCGAGGTGATGTTCAAGCACGACGTCTTCCCCGACTCGCTGAAGCAGACGCCCATGTACCTCGTCTATAACTACATGAAGGGTGCCGCCGTGTCGATGCTCAACCGCCGTCTCTCTGAGATTGCCCAGCAGCCCGACTGCCCCTTCGTGAGCGCGTCGGCCAGCGACGGCAACTACATCTTCGCCAAGACCAAGGGCGCACTCGACCTCGACGCCATGCCGAAGGAGATGTCGATGATGGGCCAGGCCCTGCAGGCCGTGATGGTGGAGGCCCGCCGCGTGGCTGAGTTCGGCTTCACGCCCACAGAGTACAGCCGCTATAAGGCCGACTACCTGAGCTCGCTGGAGCGCTCCTACAACAACCGCGAGAAGCGCACCAACTCGCAGTTCTACGCCCAGTGCCGCGGCCACTTCCTGGCCAACGAGCCCATGCCCGGCATCGAGTACACCTACACGATGATGAACCAGATGGTGCCCTCCATTCCCTTCGAATACATCAACAAGACGGCCAAGGAACTCTTCAGCGTCGTGGAGAACGATTCGAACATGGTCATCATTTCCTTCAACAACGAGAAGGAGGGCAACCCCTATCCCACCCGCGAGGGCCTGCTCAAGGCCATCAGCGACGCGCGCACGGCTCACGTTGAGGCCTACGTGGACAACGTGAAGGACGAGCCGCTCATCGCCCAGCTGCCGAAGCCCGGCAAAATCAAGAAGGAGAAGCACAACGAGCAGTTCGACTTCACCGAGCTCGAGCTCTCCAACGGCGTGACCGTGCTGATGAAGAAGACCGACTTCCAGAAGGAGCAGGTCATCCTGAGCGGCATGGGCCCCGGCGGCGAGTCGCTCTACGGACCTAAGGACTACCGCAACCTGCAGCTGCTCAATAGCGCCATCAGCGCCAGCGGACTGGGCAACTTCTCGAACACCGAGCTCGACAAGGCACTCGCCGGCAAGATTGCCTCGGCAGGTATCTCGCTCAACAACCGCCACATGATGGCCAACGGCTCTTCCACACCGAAGGACCTGGAGACCATGCTGCAGCTGCTCTACCTTTATTTCACCAACATCTCGAAGGACGAGGCTTCCTACAAGAAGCTCATCTCGCAGCTGGAGGTGTCGCTGAAGAACCGCTCGCTGTCGCCCGACGTGGCCCTCAGCGACTCGCTCACCGCCACCCTCTACGGCCACAACCCGCGCCTGGAGCCCATGACCGTTGAGGCCCTGAAGGACGTCAACTACGACCGCATGCTCGAGATTGCCCGCGAGCGCACCGCCTCGGCCCGCGGCTGGACGTTCTACATCGTGGGCAACTACGACGAGCAGACCATTCGTCCGCTGCTGTGCCAGTATCTCGGCGCGCTGCCTGCCAAGGGCAAGCCTGCCAAGTGCACCGACGTGACCAAACTCGTGAAAGGCAACGTGAGCAACATCTTCACCCGCAAGCAGGAGACGCCGAAGTGCAACGCCTACATGATCTGGACGAACGAGGACATGCCTTGGACGCTGGAAGGCAGCATTCAGGCCAGCATGGCAGGCCAGATTCTGCGCATGGTCTACACGAAGGAGATTCGTGAGGAGGCATCGGCAGCCTACAGCGTTGGCGCACAGGGTGGCTTTGTCCGTGACGACGACGAGCAGACGGCCCAGCTCATTGCCGTATGCCCCATGCAGCCCGAGAAGCGCGACATCGCCCTGCAACTGCTCCGCGAGGGTGTGAATGAATTCGGTACGAAGTGTACACAGGAGCGGCTCGACAAGGTGAAGGAGGTGATGCTGAAGCGTGCCGACGACGCCGTGAAGCAGAACAGCTACTGGAAGAACTTCCTGCAGTCCTGGCACCAGTACGGCACCGACACCCACACCGACTACAAGGCCCTCATCGAGGCTCAGACACCCGAGAAGGTGGCTGCCTTCGTGAAGAAGGTGGTAAGTAGTGGCAACCACGTCACCGTGATGATGCTGCCGGAAGAATAAACTCACCTTTTCGCCAAATTATTTTGGGGAACGATAAAAATGATGTAACTTTGCACGCTCAAAGCAGAGTTACATCATTTTTCGAACTCTTGAACGGTGCATAGCACCTTTGAACTTTGAACTCTTGAACGGTGCATAGCACCTTTGAACGTCGCATAGCGACACTTGAACCGCGCCATAGGCGCATTGAACCCTTGAACGTCGCATAGCGACACTTGAACCGCGCCATAGGCGCATTGAACTTTTACACGCGCCGCAGGCGCTTTAAACATTTTACTTATGTCATATCTCTTCTCATCAGAATCAGTATCGGAAGGCCATCCCGACAAAGTGGCCGACCAGATCAGCGACGCCATCCTCGACCAGTTCCTGGCCTACGACGACCACGCCCGCTGCGCCATCGAGACGTTCGTCACCACCGGACAGGTGGTCATCATGGGCGAAGTGCGTAGCGAAGCCTACATCGACCTGCAGACCATGGCCCGCCGCACCATCAACAAGATTGGCTATACGAAATCAGAATATCAGTTCGACGGCAATTCCTGCGGCATCCTCTCGGCCATTCACGAGCAGAGCGGCGACATCAACCGCGGCGTAGACCGCGCCAACGAGGAAGACCAGGGCGCCGGCGACCAGGGCATGATGTTCGGCTATGCCACCAACGAGACGAGCGACTACATGCCCGTGTCGCTCCACTTGGCCCACCTGCTCATGCGCACTTTGGCCGACATCCGCCGCGAAGGCAAGCAGATGACTTACCTGCGTCCCGACTCGAAGAGCCAGGTCACCATTGAATACAGCGACGAGGGCGTGCCCCAGCGCATCCACACCATCGTGGTCTCCACGCAGCACGACGAGTTCATGGACGACGACGAGGCCATGCTGGAGCAGATTCGCCACGACGTGATACATATCCTGATACCGCGCGTGAAGGAGCAGTGCGACGAAAAGGTGCTGGCCTTGTTCAACGATGACATTATCTACCACGTCAACCCGACGGGAAAGTTTGTCATCGGTGGTCCTCACGGAGACACAGGTCTGACGGGACGCAAGATCATCGTCGACACCTACGGCGGCAAGGGCGCCCACGGCGGCGGTGCCTTCTCGGGTAAGGACTCCTCGAAGGTGGACCGCTCGGCAGCTTACGCCGCACGCTACATCGCCAAGAACATGGTGGCAGCCGGCGTGAGCGACGAGATGCTCGTGCAGGTGAGCTATGCCATCGGTGTGGCAAAGCCCATCAATATCTTTGTCAATACCTACGGCCGCAGCCACGTCGGCATGACCGACAGCGAGATTGCCAAGAAGGTGGAGGAGTTGTTCGATCTGCGTCCGAAGGCCATCGAGCGCACGCTGAAACTGCGCCAGCCCATGTATCTCGAGACTGCTGCCTATGGCCACATGGGCCGCAAGAACGAGGTGGTGAGGAAGAAATTCTTCAGCCACTATCATCCGACGCGCGAAATCGATGTTGAACTCTTCACCTGGGAGAAACTCGACCGTGTCGACGTCATTCGCAAGGCTTTCAATCTTTAGGACCTCTAGAACTTCTGGTTCATCTGGAACCTCTAGTAAAAACCAATACCCCTCATGAGGCAAGACTCCCTGACAACCACCCACAATCTGGCCGCCGGCGACAGTGGCCAGGCGGTGGCTGCGTCGAAGCCCCATGAGCTCACGCCGAAGGAAGTGTTGTCGTGGTTGCCCAAGGACGCCACACCTGCCCAGCAGGACTCCGCCATCCAGCGCCACATCAAGATTTCTGAAATCCACTGGAGCGAGCAGCCCGACACCCTCCACATGCCCGGTCATGAGAAGGGAAAGAGTTTCCGCGATGCCACGCTGCCCCAATACTACCGCGAGTCGTTTTTCTCGAAGGATTCCCTCTTCCATCCCGAACTCAGCGGAGGCCGACTGGGTGTGGCCGGCGACCCTGTGCCCTACACCATTGCCGGCGACAACCTCATCACTGGTCTGCTGCTGGGCTGCTTCGTGCTGGCCATGATATCACTCGCCAAGGCCAGCAACTTCATTGTTCGTCAGGCCAAGAACTTCTTCTACGTGCAGCGGGCCAACACCACCGAGATCACCGAGACCTCAGGCGAGTTCTGGACGCAGTTCTTCCTCGTCGTGCAGACCAGTCTGCTCTTTTCCATCATCTTTTTCTTCTTCTTCCGGACGTTCATCAGCGACACGTTCGTCATTGAGCAGTACCAGATCATCGGCATCTTCACCGCCACCATCCTGGGCTATTTCCTGCTGAAGATGGGGCTCTATTGGATGGTGGGAAGCGTGTTCTTCGACCGGAAAAAAATCGAACAATGGAGCAAGGCTTTTCTCTTTCTTTTCTCTGCCGAAGGCGTATTGTTGTTTCCCCTTGTGATGTTGCTTTCTTATTTCAATCTTTCCATTCAAAGTGCCATCATCTATACGGCTATTGTCATAATTTTTGTCAAAATACTCTCCTTTTATAAGTCATTTCTAATCTTTTTTCAGAAGAAAGAGTTTTTTTTGCAAATTATTTTGTACCTTTGTGCGCTTGAAATCGTACCCCTCGCCATTTTGTGGGGAGTTTTGGTGCTGATAAATAGTTTTTTGAAAGTAAATTATTAGGACAAAGTGATGATTAAAAAGATCTTGGTCTCGCAACCCAAACCAGCCAGTGACAAGTCACCTTACTACGACATTGCAAAGGAGTCGGAGGTGGAACTTGTTTTCCGCCCGTTCATCAAAGTTGAGGGCATCACTGCTAAGGAGTTCCGCCACCAAAAGGTGAACATTCTCGACCATACGGCCGTAGTCTTCACGTCGCGCCATGCCATCGACCACTTCTTCAAGCTGGCCAAGGAAATGCGACTCAACATTCCTGAGGACATGAAGTACTTCTGTGTCACCGAAACCATCGCCCTCTATATCCAGAAATACGTTCAGTATCGCAAGCGTAAGGTGTTCTTCGGGTCAACGGGCAAAATACAGGACCTCGTGCCCACAATGGTGAAGCACAAGTCAGAGAAGTATCTCGTGCCGCTGAGCGACGTCCACAACGACGACGTGAAGAACCTGCTCGATAGTAAGAAACTGCAGCACACCGAGTGCTATATGTATCGCACCGTGTCGAACGACTTCACTGAGGAAGAGGTGAAGAATTTCGACTACGACATGCTGATATTCTTCAGCCCCACCGGTATTCAGGCACTGATGAAGAATTTCCCCGAGTTCAAGCAGGGCGACATCCGCATTGCCACCTTCGGTCCCTCCACGGCAAAAGCTGTCGAGGAGTGCGGACTGCGCCTCGACCTGCAGGCTCCGTCGCCGCAGTATCCCTCGATGACGGGTGCGCTGAAGGCCTACCTGCAAGAGCAGAACAAGAAAAAGAAATAATGGCAGGCGGGGGAGTCTCGGCTGAGGCTCTGACCCGAAATGACAGGAAACTTGGAACGCAAGACCCTTAGGAAGGAAGAGCGGATATGCAGCAAGAAGCACATAGACCAACTCTTCAATGGCGGCACCGCACGGTCGATGTCGTCGTTTCCTTTAAGAGTGGTCTATGACACCGTGGCCCGTCCCGGCAGCGACGCTTCGCCGCAGGCTGCCATCCTCATCAGCGTGCCCAAGCGACACTTCCACCATGCCGTAGACCGCAACCGCGTGAAGCGGCAGGTGCGCGAAGCCTATCGCCAGAACCGCCACCTGCTGGCCGATGTCCTGAGCATCATGCCCGACCGCATGCTGCTCCTCTCGTTCATCTGGATGGCCGACCGCCATCTGCCCAGCAGCGATGTAGCCCAACGGCTGCAGCAACTCCTGGCACGCGTCGCCACCCAGCTGTCGTCTGCAGCCAGCCCGGCCTCCGTTACAGATAGTTGCAACCCAGTCGCAACCTCATCCTCCCCCCAACAGCCATGAGCACAGTCCGGAAAATACTTCATTTCCTCTCGCGCTGCCTCGTGTGGCTGATGCTGTTGCCCATCCGCTTCTATCAGGTGTGCATCACCCCCTACACGCCGCCCTCCTGCCGCTTCACCCCCACCTGCTCCGAGTATGCCCGTCAGGCGCTCCTGAAGCACGGCCCCGTGAAAGGCCTCTACCTGGCCATCTGGCGCATCCTGCGCTGCAATCCCTGGGGCGGTTCCGGCTACGACCCTGTGCCATAGCCTTCCCTCAAGCCAAACCGAAGAAAACAAACATAAAAAATATTACATTTATGAGAAAGAACTTTGTAGAAGAACTGAAATGGCGAGGCATGCTCGCACAGATCATGCCTGGCACGGAAGAACTCCTCCAGAAGGAGATGGTAACGGCCTACCTCGGCACCGACCCCACGGCTGACTCCCTGCACATCGGCCACCTCTGTGGCATCATGATGCTGCGCCATCTGCAGCGCTGCGGCCACAAACCCATCATCCTCGTCGGCGGAGCCACGGGCATGATTGGCGACCCCTCGGGTAAGTCGCAGGAGCGCAATCTCCTGAACGACGAGACGCTGCGCCACAACCAGGAGTGCATCAAGCAGCAGGTGGCCAAGTTCCTCGACTTCGAGTCCACAGAGCCCAACGCCGCCGAGATGGTGAACAACTACGACTGGATGAAGGACTTCACCTTCCTCGACTTCGCACGCGAGGTGGGTAAGCACATCACCGTCAACTACATGATGGCAAAGGAATCGGTGCAGCAGCGCCTCAACGGCACCGCCCGCGACGGACTCTCCTTCACCGAGTTCACCTATCAGCTCCTGCAGGGCTACGACTTCCTCTATCTCTATCAGCACAAGGGCGTCAAGCTGCAGCTCGGAGGCAACGACCAGTGGGGCAACATGACCACCGGCACGGAACTCATTCGCCGCACGCTGGGCAACGAGGTGGAGACCTTCGCACTGACCTGTCCGCTCATCACCAAGGCCGACGGTAAGAAGTTCGGCAAAACTGAGCAGGGCAACGTGTGGCTCGACCCGAAGCGCACCTCACCCTACCGCTTCTATCAGTTCTGGCTCAACGTCAGCGACGAGGAAGCCGAGAAGTACATCAAGATTTTCACCTCGCTCGACAAGGAGACCATCGACGCCCTCATAGAGGAGCACCGTCAGGATCCCGGCCGCCGCATGCTGCAGCGCCGCCTCGGCGAGGAGGTCACCGTGATGGTGCACGGTCGCGAAGCCCTCGACATGGCCATCGAAGCCTCCAACATCCTCTTCGGCAAGGCCACGAAGGAAGCCCTCGAGCGCCTCGACGAGCAGACGTTCCTCGACGTCTTCGATGGTGTGCCTCACTATGAGATTGCTGCCGACCAGCTCGGTCAGCCCGCTATCGAACTGCTCACCACGGCTGCTCCCGTGTTCCCCTCGAAGGGTGAGATGCGCAAGATGGTGCAGGGTGGCGGTGTGTCGCTGAACAAGGAGAAACTCGCCGACCAGCAGCGCCCCATCACCAGCGACGACCTCATCGACGGCAAGTACCTGCTGGCCCAGAAGGGCAAGAAAAACTACTACCTCATCACCGTGAAGTAGTGCGGCCCCTCAGCAGACGTTTTTCCGCCATCTGGAAATAAAAGCATGCTAAAATTTTGCGACTTCAATTTTTATTCGTAACTTTGCAGCCGCAAAATGCCCCTCGGGGCATCGTAGCAAACAGGATTGGGTGATGGTGTAACGGTAACACTACAGGTTTTGGTTCTGTCATTCCCGGTTCGAATCCGAGTCACCCAACAACCCTTAACCCCCGCAGCCCGCCAGAGCTTCCTTGCTTTGGCGGGCTGTTTTTGTAGCCTCTTGTCCTCCATTTCTTCTCCTCATATTCCTCATTTCTTCTCCCTTATCCCTCCACAGCGTTTCTTCTATTCCTCCATTTCATTTCTTTTATTTTCACCATTTCATAGGTCTGATGAAGTAAAACGTTTTTGCTTCATCAGGAGCTGCATTTACAGGCATCAGGAGGTATGTTTGTGGGCATCGGATGGTGCGTTTGTGGGCATCGGGTGGCGGAGTTACTGGCGTTGGAAGATGGCTTATTATTAAATAGGTGATGCGTTTTTTCATTTTTTTGCGTTTTAAATTCTTTGGTTATGCGATTTTTCAGTAACTTTGCAAATTGGAACGAAACCTAAAATTAAATCATTCTGAATATGAAGACAAATTACGAACTGCGCTATGCTGCACATCCTGAGGATGCTAAGCACTACGACACGACGCGCCTGCGCCGTGATTTCCTGATTGAGAAGGTGTTTGCCAAGGACGAGGTGAACATGGTGTATTCTATGTACGACCGCATGGTCGTGGGCGGTGCTATGCCCGTCGACGAGTGCTTGAAGCTGGAGGCTATCGACCCGCTGAAGGCTCCTTTCTTCACCACACGCCGCGAGGTGGGCATCTACAACGTGGGTGGCGCCGGCTGCGTGAAGGTGGGCGACGACGTGTTCGAACTCGACTTCAAGGAGGCGCTCTACATCGGCCGTGGCGACCGCGACGTGTTCTTCTGCTCGAAGGATCCGCAGAAGCCCGCCAAGTTCTACTTCAACTCAACGACGGCTCACGCTGAATATCCCTGCAAGAAGATTACGAAGCAGGACGCCGTGGTGGCCCACATGGGCAGCCTCGAGATGTCGAACGAGCGCAACATCAACAAGATGATTGTGAACCAGGTGCTGCCCACGTGTCAGCTGCAGATGGGCATGACGGAACTGGCCACGGGTTCGGTTTGGAACACGATGCCTGCCCACGTTCACTCGCGCCGCATGGAGGCTTACTTCTACTTCGAACTGCCTGAGGATCAGGCCATCTGCCACTTCATGGGCGAGGTGGAGGAGACCCGCCACATCTGGATGAAGGGCGACCAGGCCGTGCTCTCGCCCGAATGGAGCATCCACTCGGCTGCCGCCACTCACAACTACACGTTCATCTGGGGTATGGGCGGCGAGAACCTCGACTATGGCGACCAGGACTTCTCGAAGATCACCGATCTGCGATAGCGTGTTGGATGAATCAATAACAACGGAAATATAATAATTGTGGAGTCAGCGATGTGAGAAGTAGATGAGGAGGTAAGGCCATGGTCAGCACTCCTACACTCCTTTTCACTCCTACACTCCGTAAAAGAAAACCATCATGACCAGTTTAAAAGACTTTTCATTAGAGGGTAAGAACGCCTGGATCACCGGCGCATCTTACGGTATCGGCTTCAACATTGCCAAGGCATTTGTGGCAGCCGGAGTGAAGAACATCATCTTCAACGACATCAACGAGGCTGCGCTGGAGCGCGGTCTGAACAACTACAAGGAGGCCGGCATCGAGAACGTGCACGGCTACGTGTGCGACGTGACGAAGGAAGACGACGTGAAGGCTCTCGTGGAGAAAATTCATGAGGAGGTGGGCCAGATCGACATCCTCGTGAACAACGCCGGCATCATCAAGCGCATCCCCATGCACGAGATGAAGCGCCAGGAGTTCCAGCAGGTCATCGACGTCGACCTCGTGGCTCCGTTCATCGTCTCGTCGGCCGTGCTGCCCGAGATGATGGAGCGCCGCGAAGGCAAGATCATCAACATCTGCTCGATGATGTCGGAACTCGGTCGCGAGACCGTGAGCGCCTACGCCGCTGCCAAGGGCGGCCTGAAGATGCTCACCCGCAACATCTGCTCGGAGTATGGCGGATACAACATCCAGTGCAACGGCATCGGCCCGGGCTACATCGCCACGCCGCAGACAGCACCCCTGCGCGAGCGTCAGGCCGACGGCAGCCGCCATCCGTTCGACTCGTTCATCTGCGCCAAGACGCCCGCAGGTCGCTGGCTCGAGCCCGAGGAACTGGGCGGACCCGCTGTGTTCCTGGCTTCGCATGCCTCTGACGCCGTGAACGGTCACGTGCTCTACGTCGACGGTGGCATCCTGGCCTACATCGGCAAGCAGCCCCAGTAGTCGGGCAGGACAAACAAAAAAAGAGACGATTCCCATGTTTGGGAGTCGTCTCTTTTTATTTGCAAAAAAGTTTACAAAAATTCTTACTTCACAGCGTCTGCGAGCTCAGCACCAGCCTTGAACTTGGCGACCTTCTTGGCAGCGATGTTAATTTTCTGCTTGGTTGCGGGGTTGATACCCTCACGAGCGGGCTGTTCCTTCACGGCGAATGTGCCGAAGCCAACGAGCTGAACCTTGTCACCTGCTACGAGAGCGTCCTTCACTGCTTCAACGGCTGCCTCAAGAGCCTTCTTTGCGTCAACTTTGCTAAGACCTGCGTTCTCTGCAATCTTTGCGATCAATTCTGTCTTGTTCATAATTAGGGTTTTTAAATGATTAAAACATGTAGATTACACAATTTGGTGACAAATATAGAACATTCATTTCAGAAAAACAAACAAAAATCTAAAAAAAATGATTTTTTTTTGAAATTTTGTGTTTAAAGCCCTCTTTTTGTGCAAAATAACGGGATTTTTTCGTACTTTTGCGCTCATTATTGAACATAAACAGAAATTATGATGCGAAACATACCTACCATTACAAGAAACCTGCTCATCATCAATGTGTTGGCATTTCTTGTCTGCACGCTGATGGGCACCGACGCCATGGGCGGCTACGTGTTGAACAACGTGCTGGGACTGCATTTCTTCATGGCCCCCGACTTCCGCCTGTACCAGTTGTTCACCTACATGTTCATGCATGGCGGTTGGGACCACCTGTTCTTCAACATGTTTGCCCTGTGGATGTTTGGCTGCGTGGTGGAGCGTGTATGGGGTCCTAAAAAGTTCCTTTTTTATTACATTTCTTGCGGTGTCGGTGCCGGTCTTTTTCAGGAGTTGGCCCAGTTTGGGCAGTTCTACCTGATGGCCAGCGAGCAGATTCCGGAGTTTTCGTGGACAATGGTGTCGGCAGTGGCCCACAACAGTGCCGGCCTGCTGAATGCCTGGACCACGGTGGGTGCCTCTGGTGCCATCTATGCCATTCTGCTGGCTTTCGGCATGATTTTCCCCGAGGAGCGCATCTTCATCTTCCCGCTGCCTATTCCGATCAAGGCGAAATGGTTTGTGATGATCTACGCCGGCATCGAACTCTTCTCGGCTCTCTCGACGACGGGCGACGGCGTGGCCCATCTGGCCCACTTGGGCGGCATGGTGTTTGGCTTCTTCATGATACGCTACTGGCAGAAGCATCCCACGACGGGTTATGGCAAGTCGCAGGGCGAGCAGTTCTTCGACAACCTGCGGTCGGCATGGGAGAAGCGGTCGAAGAAGCAGGCCGACTCGGGTCGCACCACGACGCGCACCGGCAATGCCGACTGGGACTACAATGCCCGCAAGCAGCAGGAGCAGGCCGAGATTGACCATATCTTGGACAAGATTCGCAAGAGCGGCTACGACAGCCTGACCAGCGAGGAGAAGCGCAAGCTGTTCGACCAGAGCAAGAAGTAGGAGTCGCTTCGCGACGGTGCAAGAGGTTCAAGGTTTTTTTTATGCTGAAGCAACTGAAAAGATTCACGCTGCGGATGATTGCCGGTGCCAATGTGGCAACCATCCTGCTGATGCTGCTGGTGGGCTATTCCGACCGGCTGGATCCTTCGGTCTATCCGAAACTGTCGAACATCGGACTCACGTTTCCCTTCTTCGTGCTGGTGAACCTGCTGTTTCTGGCCTTCTGGCTGCTGTTCAAGAAGCGTTGGGCACTCATCCCGCTGGCCGGCATGCTGCTGGGCTATCAGCCCGTACGCAACTACTGTCCGCTGAACCTTCCGCAAACGGTGCCAGACAGCACGCTGTGCGTGGTGAGCTTCAACGCCTACAATCAGCGCCACATCGACGACGGGGAGTTCCGCAGCGAGGTGCTGGACTACCTGCGGATGCAGCAGGCCGACATCGTATTCCTGCAGGAGTTCAGCCTGCGACAGGCCGACCGCGACTCGCTGGCCGACCTCTATCCCCACATCGACACTACCCGTGTGGTGAGCGGTGGCGACGTGCTCACGCTGCTCAGCCGCTATCCCATCGTGGGCAAGGAGCACATTCCCACCCCTGCCGACGATCCCACCGTCTCGGCCTATCACTCGGCAGCCTTCTTGCTCAACATCGACGGCGACACGGTCTGTGCCATCAACAACCATCTGGAGTCGACCCGCCTCACCGAGCAGGAACGGTCGGACTTCAAGAAAATGCTGAAGGGCGACATGCACAAAAAGGCGGCCCGCCAGGAGTCGCAACTGCTCATCGACCGCCTGGGCGAGTCTACCGAGGCCCGCGCGCCGCAAGCCCGCTATGTGGCCCGCTATCTGGAGCGCTGCCGGTCGGTCATCCTGGCCGGCGACTTCAACGACGGCCCCATCTCCTACGTCCGTCGCACCATCGGCCAGAACCTTACCGACTGCTACCGCGAGAGCGGCAACGGACTCGGCATCAGCTATCATGCCAACGCGTTCTACGTCCGCATCGACCATCTCATGTGTTCCGACGACTGGATTCCCTACGAATGCAAAATTGACAAAAAAATCACCATTTCCGACCATTATCCCCTGCGTTGCAGGCTAAAAAAGCGCCCAAAACATTAAAAAATGAATAAATAAGGGCGAGAAATTTCTGAAAACGGTAAAAATTGTGTAACTTTGTGCGCTAAAAATGAAAATAATAATAATCAAACAATAAAATCAACAAAATGCAAAACAAAGGAATTGTAATTGTAACAGCTGTCCTACTGACGCTGGCAAGCATCTTCTATTTGTCATTCTCGGCCGCCACGAACTACTACGACAAGCAGGCCGCCAAGCTGACTGACCCCGTAGCCCAGCAGGACTACAAGGATTCTGTGAAGTATCTGGGTATCTATTCGTATCAGAACTGCCTCGAGACTCAGATTGGTCTGGGTCTTGACCTGAAGGGCGGTATGAACGTCATTCTTGAAATCTCGGTGCCCGACGTTGTCGACATGCTCGCCGACCACAAGAAGGACGCTGACTTCGTGAAGTCGATGAAAGAGGCCAAGGCTGAGGAAGAAACCAGCCAGGACGACTTCATCTCGTTGTTCATCAAGGCTTTCCACAAGAATGCCCCCAACCGCCGTCTGGCTGAGATCTTCGCCACGCAGCAGCTGCAGGGCAAGGTGTCGCCGCAGAGCAACGACAAGGACGTTGAGAAGGCCCTGCGCGCTGAGGTGCAGTCGGCCATCGACAACTCGTTCAACGTGGTTCGCACCCGTATCGATAAGTTCGGTGTCGTGCAGCCCAACATCCAGAAGCTCGAAGGCCAGGACGGCCGCATCATGGTTGAAATGCCGGGTATCCGCGAGCCGGAGCGTATGCGTAAGCTCCTGCAGGGTTCGGCCAACCTGGAGTTCTGGGAGACCTACAACGCCGAGGAAATTGTTCCCTTCCTCACGCAGCTTGATGCCCGCGTGGCCAACGAGGGTACCGACGTGAAGGCCGACAGCACCGTGAAGGCTGCCGAGCCCGCCGCCGAGGAAGTGAAGGCTGAGGAAGCCAAGGCCGACACTGCCAAGGCTGAGGCCAAGTTCCAGGTGAAGAAGGAAGCCGACAAGGCTGGTGTTGCTGCCAACAGCGAGGCCGAGATGGCCGAGGCCAAGAAGCTGCACCCGCTGCTCGCTATGCTGCAGACCACTGGCAGCGGTTCGCTCTCGCTCGTGGGCTATGCCAACGTTCGCGATACTGCTGAGATCGACAAGATCATCTATTCCGAGTTGGCCAAGCAGATCATTCCCTCTGACTGCAAGTTGCTCTGGAGTGCCAAGCCCGAAGACGGTGTGACCTCCAAGAACATCTTCGGACTCTATGCCATCAAGGTCACCAGCACTTCTGGCCGCGCTCCCCTGGAGGGTGATGTGGTCACCGATGCCAGCGACCAGTTCAACCACCTGACCGGTGCCCCCGAGGTATCGATGTCGATGAACACCGAGGGTGCTCGCCGCTGGGCTGCCCTGACCAAGGCTAACGTGGGTAAGGCTATCGCCATCGTGCTCGACGGCGTCGTCTATTCGGCTCCTCGCGTCAATGGCGAGATTGACGGCGGTCAGTCGTCTATCTCTGGTAACTTCACCATTGAGGACACCAAGGACCTGGCCAACACCTTAAAGTCCGGACGTATGCCCGCACCCGCACGCATCGTGCAGGAAGAGGTCGTAGGTCCTACGCTCGGTGCCCAGTCTATCCAGCAGGGTATCATCTCGTTCATCATTGCCTTCGTGCTGCTGATGATCTACATGGTCCTGATGTACAATATCATCCCGGGTATGATGGCTAACCTCGCCCTGCTCGTGAACATCTTCTTCACGCTGGGTATTCTGACTTCCTTCTCGGCAGCCCTGACGATGAGTGGTATCGCCGGTATGGTGCTGTCGCTCGGTACGGCTGTCGACGCCAACGTGCTGATCTATGAGCGCATCAAGGAAGAGCTTCGCGCCGGCAAGCGCATCAAGCAGGCCGTCGCCGCCGGTTACGACAATGCCTTCTCGGCCATCTTCGACTCCAACCTCACCTCTATCATCACCGGTGTCATCCTCTACCTCTTCGGTACAGGTCCCATCCGCGGCTTCGCTACGACCTGGATCATCGGTATCATCTGCTCGTTCTTCACTGCCGTGTTCCTCACTCGCCTGGTCTACGAGCACCAGATGAACAAGGACCGTTGGCTCAACCTGACGTTCTGCACCAACTTCTCGAAGAACCTCATGCAGGGCAC
Organism: uncultured Prevotellaceae bacterium; assembly: GCA_902781315.1. GTDB lineage: Bacteria > Bacteroidota > Bacteroidia > Bacteroidales > Bacteroidaceae > Prevotella. Next base: position 31,624 of record CACZIT010000038.1, on the reverse strand, counting down.
CAAGTACCGCTTCATGTCGGCTTGGAAGACAACCCGTTGGGTGGTTTGCGCTGCCATCGCCGTGTTTGCCATCAGCCTCGCTACGATGGGACTGAGCCGCAGCATCGACTTCACCGGTGGTCGCAACTACGTCATCCAGTTCGAGAACCCCGTAGAGCCTGAGCAGGTGCGTGGCGTGCTCGCCGAGACATTCCCCGGCTGCAACACCAGCGCCCTGGCACTGGGTACCGACAACAAGACCATCCGTATGTCGACCAACTACAAGATTGAGTCGAACAGCCCCACCGTCGACGACGAGGCTGAGGAAATGCTCTACGAAGGTCTGAAGAAGGCCGGTCTGGTGAGCCAGGCCGATGTGGCATCGTTTAAGAACCCTGACATCCGCGAGGGTGGCTCCATCATCAGCTCTACGAAGGTGGGTCCGTCGATTGCTAAGAACATCACTCACGGAGCCTTCATCAGCGTGTTCATCGCCCTGATCGCCATCTTCCTCTACATCCTGCTGCGCTTCCGCAACGTCGCCTTCTCGGTTGGTTCTACCGCCGCCCTGGTGTTCGACGCCCTGACCGTCATCGGTCTGTTCTCGCTCCTGCAGCACGTCATGCCGTTCTCGCTCGAGGTCGACCAGACGTTCATCGGTGCCGTGCTGACGGTGATCGGTTACTCTATCAACGATAAGGTGGTGGTGTTCGACCGTATCCGTGAGAACCTCCGCCTGCATCCGAAACAGGACATCCAGCAGGTGTTCAACGACTCCATCAACCAGACGCTGGCTCGTACTATCAACACCTCGCTCTCTACGTTGATCGTGTTGCTCTGCATCCTGTTCATCGGTGGTAGCAGCATCAAGGGCTTTGCCTTCGCTATGACGCTGGGTGTTATCTTCGGTACGCTGTCGTCTATCTTCATTGCTTCGCCTATCGCCTACCGCGTGATGGGTCGCAAGATCAAGGAGGAGCTGCCCGCCGAGGCATAAGAATCTCGCACACGCATACGTGCGCACGCATCATATAATAAGGTATGCGTGCCCGGGCAATCATACATAAGAAGTGGGCAGTCTGCAGAAACGGACTGCCCCTTTTTTTCACTTTTAACCCAAGAATACAGAGAGAAACGTTAGCTATGAACGTGAAAGACTTTGAAATCATGGCGCCCGTCGGTTCGCGCGACTCCCTTGTGGCTGCGCTGCAGGCAGGTGCCGACAGCGTCTACTTCGGCATCGGTCAGCTGAACATGCGCTCCCACTCGGCCAATCATTTCACGATTGACGACCTGCGCGAGATTGCCGCGACGTGCCGTGAGGCAGGCGTGAAGACCTACCTTACCGTGAACACCATCATCTACGACGGCGACATCCCGACGATGCATCAGATTGTCGACGCTGCCCGCGAGGCCGGCATCTCGGCCGTCATTGCCTGCGACGTCGCCGTGATGCAGTACTGCCTGGAGCGCGGCGTGGAGGTGCACCTCTCGACGCAGCTGAACATCTCGAATGTCGAGGCGCTGAAGTTCTACGCCCAGTTTGCCGACGTGGTGGTGTTGGCGCGCGAGCTGAACATCGACCAGGTGAGCGAGATTCACCGGCAGATTCTCGAGCAGCAGATACGCGGTCCGCGCGGCGAGCTGGTCAGGATCGAGATGTTCTGCCACGGTGCGCTGTGCATGGCTGTCTCGGGCAAGTGCTACATGAGCCTGCACGATGCCAACCGCTCGGCCAACCGCGGCGAGTGCATCCAGATTTGCCGCCGCAGCTACATCCTCACCGATGCCGAGACCGGCAACGAGATTGAAGTGGACAACAAATACCTGATGAGTCCGAAGGACCTGAAGACCATCCGCTTCATCGACCGCCTGATGCAGGCCGGCGTGCGCGTGTTCAAGATTGAGGGCCGTGCCCGCGGTCCGGAATACGTCTATACGGTCGTGAGGTGGGTGTCAGGGGCCCGAGCCTCTCTTCACCGAAGCCCGCAAGGACGAGTGGGACGAGCGTCTGGCTCGCGTGTTCAACCGTGGCTTCTGGGACGGCTACTATCAGGGTCAGCGGCTTGGAGAATGGAACAAGACGTACGGCTCCTGTGCCACCGAAAGGAAGGTCTACATTGGTCGTGGCGTGAAGTATTTCTCGAAGATTGGCGTGGCCGAGTTCACGGTGGATGCCAACACGTTCAAGGTGGGCGACAAGTTGCTCGTCACTGGACCCACAACGGGTGTGATGTATCTCACCGCCACCGAGATTCACGACGATGACGGACGTCCCGTCAGCGAGGCTCCCCAAGGCAGTCGCGTAGCCATTCCCGTGAGCGGGAAGATTCGCCCGAGCGACAAGCTCTTTAAGCTGGTGAAGGAAAATGAGTTGATTTGATAAACAAAATGAGTGAAATTGCCGAGCAATTTCACTCATTTTCCTTTTATAAAGCAGTGTTTCTGCAGGTCTATGGCCAATGCCCGCCTCAGGCGGGAAATGCAGCAGCATGTTTACTTCACTACAAACTTGCGGCCGTTGCGCACGTAGATGCCCTTGGGGAGCACGGAGGTCACAGAGGAGGCAGAGGACACCGAGACTCTGCGTCCGCTCAGGTCGTAGATGCCGTCGTCGGTCAGCCTGCTGCTATTTGCTGTATTGTTGGCGATGCCGCTGATGCGGTCGTTGATGTAGTCGATGCCGCCTTTGGCGTTTATTTTGCCGTAGCCCCAGCGAATGGGGTTGCCGGATGTGTAGCTGTCGTTGTCAGACGAGTTGGCCATCACTTCCTTCACTTCGTCGAGCGAAAGAGTGGGGGCAGCCTCGAGCCACAGTGCCACGATGCCGGCCACCACGGGGCAGGCCATCGACGTGCCGCTCTCGGCGGTGTAGGCGCCACCCTGCCAGAGCATGCTCTCGTCGGCGTCATCGCCGATGACATACTGGCTCATGGCCGACACAATGTTGACGCCCGGTGCGCAGACCGTGGGCTGTGCGACACCGTTGAACGACTCGCCGTAGCTGGAGAACCAGGCAATGTCGCCCTGCACGAAGGGCTCTTCGTCCTCGTCCTCAGGCTTGGAGGTGTCGGTGGTGGTTCCATCGTAGTTGCGTTGCAACGTGTTGGTGCAGTAGGCTCCCACGCTGACGACGCGCTCTGTCGACGTCCAGTCGCCGCCCGAGATGTCGCTGTCGCCGTCTTCGTAGCCTGACAGTCCGATGTAGTTTCTGCCGCCAAAGCCTGCATAGTCGTCCCAGAGGTCGATTTCGGTGCCGTCCTCGCCGCTGATGATCAGTTCGAAGAGATACATCTCGATCATTCCAGTCGGGTCGGTGCCACCTTCTGCCATGACGCTGACGGCCAGTCGGCCGTCGCCATTGTCACCTGCTGCCAGTGCCACCTCGCCGTCGAAGTATTTGCCCAGCGTGGTGTCGTCGTCGCTCGAAACAATCTGCGACTCCATGTCGCCGCCCAGCGTGGCGGTGACGGGCTCCGACTGCCACACGGTCTTCAGCGATCCTATTTTGGAAACCGACTTCAGCGCGAGCTGCACGCTCACTTGGCTGCCTGTACGGGTAATGCCCGTCACGTTGGTCATGTTCATCATTTCGTGATATCCTAAGTCATCGTCCATGATGCCCAGCATGAGCGTCTTCACCGATTTCTTGTCCGACGTGAACTTCTGGTAGAGGTGGATGGGGTAGCCGCCCTCGTTGCCTGCCGAGAACACGGGGATGAGGCTCTCCGAGGCAGCCTCGATGGCCTGTGTGACGCTGCTCGAACCGTCGTGGGCTCCAGCGTGGCTGTTCAGGCTGGCGCTCAGCACGGTGGGCTGGTCGCTCTGGTTGGCATAGGCCACGGCAAAGGCGATGGCTTCCTCAATGACGTCTTCTTCATCGTCATAGAGGTCCTCGTCGAAGTATCCTGCGGGAATGAGCACCAGGTCGGCGTCGGGTGCCATGCCGCCAAATCCCTGCGGCGAGAGGGTGCCTGCGGCAATGGCTGCGGTGTGGGTGCCGTGGTATTCACCGATCACATCGGTGGTCAGACTGGCTATGAGCTCCGGCGTGTCGAACACCGAACCAGGGAAGGTGTAGTCGCCGGCCTCGGGGTCGCTCACGGTGAACTTGCGGCCCTCGTCGCTGTTGTTCAGATAGACACACTTGATGCGGCTGCGGCCCTGGCTGTCCTTGAAGGCCGGGTGCTGGAAGTCGATGCCGACGTCAACGAGGCAGATGTTCACGCCCTTGCCCGAATAGAGGGTGGCGCCGTCGGGCAGCGTGGGGCCATTCAGCAGACTGACGCCCGTGGCCTGGCGGGCCTTGTCGGTCTTCAGGCGGCCCTTGTGGCCCGAGTCGATGCGCAGCACGCCCTCAATGCGCTCCAGTGCGGGCACGCTGTCGGCGGGAATGCTCACGGTGGCCTGCTGGCCCAGTTTCGTGCGCACCACGGCACCGGCAGCCTTCATCTGGCGGAAGGTCTGGGCAGCGTTCTCGGCTGAAACCTTCACCACGAGCATCACCTTCTTTCCGCCCTCAGCGGGAGCCAGCTGCTGACCGCTGCGAGTGGCGTGAGTCTTTTGTTTCGCAATGCTGATTTGTGCCTGCGGGGTCAGCTTCCCCTGAGCCATTGCCACCAAGGCAACGGCCAACATGAACCAAAGAGAAAGTATTTTTTTCATAGTTTTTACTAATAAGATGAAATAATGATTGCAGTTTTTCTCCAGCGCCTCGCTTACCAGTCTTCATCGTCGTTGCCCACGATGCCGTTCTTCAGGGCTTCCTCCACCTTGTCGATGATGGCGTTGGAGTAGGCGTGGGTCATGACGAGCGCCTTGGCACAGGTGCGCTTCTTCGAATCTTTCTCCACGAAGGGGTAGTGGTGGGCAATCTCCCACTGCTCGTCGTAGAGATTGGCGTTGGTCTTGTCGTCCTTCTTGCGCTTCGAGTCGCCGAAGGTGCGCTCGTCGGCCGTGATGGGGCTGAGCCATCCGCCGCTGATGTCGGCCAGGATGTCGTAGCTCTGCACGGTGTAGGTGACGCGCACGCGCCCTTCCTTGATGTCGATTCTGATGACGGGCGTGATGCTGACCGAGTACTTGTTGATGGTGCCCGTGTGCTGGGCGATGGCGGGAATGGTCGACGAGATGATGATGCAGCCGGCCTCTTTGTCGTTGAGCGTGATGGCCTGGTTGTCCTTGAAGGTGGCGGTGGCCCAGTAGTTCAGCGTCAGGTAGATTTGTTCCTTGGTCTTTCCCGGTGCCTCGATGACCTGCTGATAGGTGAGCGATTCGTTCTTGTCGAGCACGAGGCTGCTGGCCAGGTTGGCGGCAGCGTCGAGCCACTTATCGCCGTAGCGCTGCTTGGCATACTTTTCCAGGTCGGCAGTCTTCATGACTTGTGCCTGCACACCCATTGCGCCGCAGAAAATGAGGATGGCGGCCAGCACCCATAACTTAGTCTTTCTCATTTTTTTCTTTTTTTGTTATAACTCTTTTTTCGTGACTTCATCACCAATAAAGAAAACGAAACGCTTTCTCCCCCCTGCTTTTGCCGGGCGGAGAAAGCGTAGGATGAAATTTCTTCATAATGATAAATGTTTCAAACACTGGCAAAGGTACAACAATTTTTTTATAATTATGCAATACGCATAGGTGTTTTCGGCTATTTAACAGTTTTTCACCCCTTACCTGGCGTCTTCGAGGTCTTCTATCTGGTCGAGAATCTCCTGATACTGGCGCTGCGTCTTGAAGTGCATGCGGAAGCCGATGATGGCGCCGATGGCGCCGCCTACGATGCCGGCATAGATGAGTCCCTGGCCCTCGTAGCCGCCCTGCTGATAGGCCTCATAGAAGAACCATCCGAGCCAGACGAGCAGCAGCGGGATGCTGAAGAGCAGCCACTGGTTCTCGAACTTCTTGGCGCGGGCCATGCGGCGGCGCACATCAAGCAGGTCGTTGCTCATGATGTTGCTATTGCGCACAGCACTGCTGTTGTAGAACGTGGCGCCGGCGCAGACGAGCATGAACACGCTGGTGGCAATCCAGAAGGCCACGGAGAAGCCGGCAAGCATGACGAAGGCCCAGTAGCCATAGGGCACCATGAGCACGGCGACGACTATGAGAATCCAGTAGCGGCGGCTGATGCTGCCGGCGGTGTCGCGCATGGAGCGGCGGATAAGGCGGTCGTTCACTATTTCCTGAGCGCTCAGTTTCTTCTTCAGGGTTTCCATTTGCTGGCGCATGTTGCTGAGTTCGAAATCATTCATTGTTTCCATAATTTTCTTTGTTAATGAGTTACTTTGTTACCTTGTTGCTTTGTTTCAGTTGTTCACGGATGCGATAGAGGCGCACGCTGACGTTCTTGGCCGATATGCCTACGATCTGGCCGATTTCCTCATAGGAGAGGTTTTCGAGCCACAGCAGCACGATGGCGCGGTCGAAGGGTTGCAGCAGCGAGATGCGCTTGTGGAGCAGGGCCACCTGGCGCGTGTCCTCGTCGTGGTCTTCAAAGAGGTTGATGTCCATGGTCAGCCGTTCGGCCTGCTGGCGGCGCTTCTTCTTGCGGTCGAGCGAGATGCAGGTGTTCAGTGCCACGCGATAAACCCACGTACGGATATCGCTGCGGCCCTCAAAGCTTTCAAATCCCTTCCAGAGGTTGATCAGTACTTCCTGAAAGAGGTCGTTCACTTCGTCGGCATCCTTCGAGAACATGTAGCACACGGTGTAGATGGTGCTCTTCTGTTCTCTGACAGTTTGCGAGAATTTTTGTTCTAGTTGTGTCATCTTTTTTTCTTTTTTTGATGAGTTTCTACACATTAGACTCGCAAAGGTAACAAAAAACTACACTAAAATGGAAAATTATATACCAGATATTGCATATTCTGCTCTATGGGATAGTTGGTGAGGCGTCCTGAGCGCGTCACGATGGAGAGAATGCCGTTGTAGATGTCGTTGCCGAAGGTGTATTGGTTGGCGTAGATGTTGATGTAGTGCACGCGGCGGGCGTCGTAGCTCAGCAGGCGCTCGATGTCGCTGACGGGCATGCCGTCGATGAGGACGAGCGATGGCAGGTCGTTGTAGTCGAACAACTCTCCGCGCACGCTCAGCTGCGGTTTGCCGTTGACCTTTCGGTTTCTGACGTTGCCCACATACTCGAAGAGTACCTCCCTGACGGTGAGGAACTGCCGATACTCGTCGAGGTTGTAGCTCGGGTCGGGCTTGGTGCCGAATGCCGTTTCGTCGTAGGGCAGCGTCGTGGCCCCGTCGGCAGCCTCCTGTTGCGTTTTGCTTTTAGCGGGTGCCAGGGCGGCGAGGTGCCGCTGCATGCTGAGCGAGCGTGCCTCCACCTCGCTGCGGTTGTAGTGGAACGCGAGGTGTGGCAATTTTCGCGGCAGCAGGCCGGCAAAGGGGCTGAGCAGTTCTATGGGCAGGTTCTCGCCAGTGGCGGTCTTTGCCGCGAGCACCAGTGGCAGTTTGCCGTGGAGACCGTAGGTGCGGAAGACGACCGTGGTGTCGTCCAGCATCTGGCCCTCGAAATAATGGATTTGCTTTCCCACGATGCTGAGTGAGGCTGTGACAGTCCCGGTGGCACGGGGGGCTTTTATGCGCGCCATGATGATGTGGCCCTCTGCCTCGCGCTCGCCGCTGGGCTTGCTGCTGTCGAGGTCGCTGAGGGTGAATCCGTTGCTGACGTCGGGGGTGGGGCCGCTGAGCGAGTCGGAATGGGCCACGGGTATCCACCGGATGTCGTCTTGTGGACTCTTGTGCAGCGGGTTGACGATGGCTATGAGGCGGTGGACGGCGGTGGTGTCGTGGCGCGTGTAGGCCGACAGCACGTAGTAGCCGCTATGGAGGTGGGCGGGCAGCTGGATGACGCCGCTTCCCGTTCCCTGCTGCAGGCTGACGACGGCTCCGGCCGCCAGACCCTGCACGTCGCAGAGTTCGGCATAGGCTATCAGGGCATCGTCGGCCGCGACGCTCACGGTCATCGCCTCTCCGGCCAGATACCAGGAACGGTCGGTTTCAATGTTCACGGCGTGGCAGGGCGACACCGAGGTAACAAAGTAACAAAGTAACAAGGTAACAAAGTACCAAGGAGACAGAGTGCCAAGGTTACAAAGTACCAAGGAACCAAGGTGACGGGGTGTGGTGATGATTCTTTTTTTCATTTTTCACGATTGTTTGCGGGCGACGGCTGATGGGCACCGCGTTGTTCCCATGACCAAAAATAAGGTTCTTCTATGTAGGCTCCCATCTGTCTGACGTCGAGCTGCCCGAGTGTGGCCCATGCTGTTCGCAGATGGCCGTCTTCCTGATCTCGGGTGTCCTCCCAGAGGCAGAGGAAGTAGCCATAATCAACGGCAGCGCTGAGGTCCTCTGATCGGGGGTCGATAAGCCACATGCGGCGGTCGGGCGGCAACGGGCGATAGATGGAGAAGTCAATCGAGTTGATGAAGAAGCGGCGCTCGGTGGTGTTGAGCGAGCATCCTACGTACCCGATGACGCGTCTGTCGGACGTGAGACAGCGGATGTTGGTGGGCAGGGCCGATGGTTGCGGGGTGAAGAGCCCTCCCATCTCCGAACTGGCCTGTCGGCGCGCCATCTCATACTCATACTCCCCTTTCGAGATGGCCCGCTGATGGACCAGTCCGCTGTACTTCACCCAGACCTTCGTGCTGGAGCGGCTGATGTCGTAGATTTTCATTCCGCGGATGTGCTGGTCTTGGTAGTTGCGGCTTGCGCCGATGATGATGATGTTGCTCTTGGCATCCATCCACCCGCGCTCAGGAAACTGGCCGAGTTTGCTGACGGGGCGTTTCAGCTGGGTGTCGTAATAGATGGTGGTGGTGTACTCTGGTTGGACCTCCCAGGTTTCGTCGTAGGTCCACGTGTAGTAGTTGGCCGTGCCGGATTGGGCGGGCGCGTCGGGCGTGATGATGACGTCGATGTCGCTCTCGGGCGTGGACTGCACGGCGTGGACGTCGGCAATCTCCTCAGTGGGCAGTGGCCGCTGATGCTCTGATTCGTAGACCTCGCCATCGGCTTCTATGTGCAGCCAGTACTCCACATCGGGGCTAAGCTCGCCCAACATGCAGCGGAACACGCCGTAGCTTGTCTCTTCAGCCACGCATTCCGAGCCGTCGCTGCCGCGCACGGCGACCGATGCCTTGATGGGCTCCTGGATTTCGCCGAAGGGGTCGACGCTGTAGCGAATCGTGCGCGTGATGGTGAAGGTGTTCAGTTGTGAAGAGCAGATGTTGCCTTCAACGACGAGCAGCTCCGTCTGCGCTGCCGGCAGGTCGGCATCGTATTCCTCGATGCAGCCCGAGAGCAGCAAGGAGAGGAGGAGAGGGAGGAAGAAGAAGCCTCTCCCCCGGCCCCTCCCCTGAAGGGAAGAGGAGAAAGGCAGGATGTTGATGGGTGGTATGATGGATTTCATGCTGACGGGAGTGTTAGTTGAAACGAATGTTGATGGATGCGTAGGGAATGGCTGTGCCGAAGACGGAGAGCTTGTAGCCCTGCACACCGAATCCTTCAGAGACGTAATAGATATTGTAGGCATTGCGGCGCGCCAGAGCGTTGTAGACACCGATGGAGAACATGGTGTGGAGGAAGCTCGTGAGCTTGTGGGTGGGCTCGATGTTGAAAGCCAGGTCCAGGCGCATGTAGTCAGGGATGCGGTATTTATTGCGGTCGGTGTAGTAGGGTAGGTATCGCCGAGACACCGTGTTGTAGTACATGCCGGCAGGCACGGTGGTGGGGCGGCCGGTGGCATAGTTGAAGTAGCTGGACAGACTGTAGCGCTCGGTGAACTTATAGTTGAGTACGGCTTTCAGCTCGTGAGGGCGGTCGTATTCGGCGGGATACCAGTCGCCATTGTTCAGCGGCAGGGCCACCCGCTTGTCGTCCTGACGAAGCAAGGCGCGCGAGAAGGTGTAGCTGGCCCATCCGTTGATTTTTCCTGTAGGCTTCTTCACCTGTAGCTCCAAGCCATAGGCCTTTCCCCGGGTCGAGATGACATCGGTTTCGAGATGAGGGTTCATCAGCAGGACGGCCGAACTGCGATAGTTCAGATAGTCGTTGATGTGTTTGTAGTACACCTCGGCCGAGAATTCGTATTGCTTGTCGGTGGTTTCGTAGTAGATGCCTGCTGCCGCTTGCCAGCCATTCTGCGGTTTGATGTTGAAGTCTGACAGCTTCCAGATGTCGGTAGGCGACATGATGGTGGTGTTCGACACCTTGTGCAGATACTGATGCATGGTGTTGAAGCCAGCCTTCAGCGAGAAATTCTCCTGAAGGGCGTAGCGTGCTGACAGGCGGAACTCCGGGGCGTGGTAGGTCTTGAAGATGCCGGTCTCGTGGCGTGTCTCTAAAAGCGTGGCTTCCGACGGTAGTTCGCTGTCGGCATAGACATTCACGTCGCGAGGTCCGAGGGCGTTGAACACGGAATAGCGCAAGCCGGCCGCGACGGACAGTTTTTCTGTCAGCGAGCGCTCGTAGTCGATGTAGGCAGCGCTCTCCAGCGCCTTTTCCTTTTGCAGCTGATCGCTCTTGATGAACGACTCGTCGCCCACAGGCTCATACTTACCCCCTTGCACGTCGTAGTGCTGCACGGACAGTCCGTAGGAGAGAGTCTGCTTCTCGCCGAGGCGCTGGCGCAGATGCAGCTTTGCCCATAGCTGGTCGATGCCGAAACTCAGTCGGGCAGCCATGGTGGGCACGCGGCGTTCTTCGTTGAAGTAGTCGTAGTGGTCGTAGCCGGCGGTGATGGTGGCGGTGAGTTTCTCGTTCAGGATGGAACGCCATTCTGCCGAGAGGTTACGGTTTTGATAGCCGTAGTCGTCTTCTGAACTGAACGAGAATCTGTCGTTGCTCCAATGGGCAAAGAGTTTCAGGCGGTGGTTGTCGTTGAACTTGCACGTCAGCACGCCGCCAAGGTCGTTGAAGTTTGCCGTGCCATTCTTGTAGCCGCTCTTCTCGGGCAGTTTCTTCAGCATCCAGTCGCTGTAGGTGGTGCGCCCGTTGAGCAGGAGCGACACATGATTCTTGACGATAGGAATCTCGAGACTGGCCTTGCTGGTGAGCAGGCCAAGACTGGCCGAACCGGTGAACTTTCGCATGTTGGCTTCTTTCGAGGTCACCTTCAGCACACTGCTGATGCGGCCTCCGTATTCGGCTGGTATGCTCGACTTGAAGAGTTCCACGTCCTCCACGGCGTCTGGGTTGATGACGGTGAACAGGCCGAACAGATGGGAGGGATTGTACATCGTGCCGCCATTGAAGAGGATGAGGTTCTGGTCGGTGGCACCCCCTCGCACGTTGTATCCGCTGGATGCCTCTCCGACGGTAGTGACTCCGGGTAGGGTGAGGACGAGCTTCATGATGTCGGCCTCACCGAGTGCCATGGGGATGTTCTTCAGCAGTTGGGGCTTGAACTTCTCTGCACCCATCATCAGATTCCTCACTGCCGACTGCCGACCGCCGACGACGAGTATCTCGGCCAGTTCGTGGTCATCGGCAATACTTGCCTTTGCTTTCCGCACGCCAGGCACAACGGACGTCATGACTGGCTCCGACGAAAAACTCGTGGCAACAGAGTCGTCGTCGAGAACAGGAATGCCGGTGATGAGAGACCCACCCCCCAGACACCCACCCCCAGCCCCTCCCGAGGGGAGGGGAGTTTGATTAGCATTAGAGGTAGCGTTATTGATAGTTGGAGTAATTAGACTCCCCTCCCCTCGGGAGGGGCTGGGGGTGGGTGTCTGGGGGGTGGGTGTCAGGGGTGTGGGAGAGAGGCTTTCCACCAGTTTTGCCAGACTTTCCTCGCGCCTCTGCCTGGAGAACGACAGATGGTTTTTTCTTGCAAACTGCTTGATGCGCTTCTTCTGTTCAGGGAAGATTCTGACGACGTCCGACAACCCTTTCACCAGATGACTTTTCCCATCGGGAGTCTGGAGTGTGTAGTGCTCGTTGGTGTTAAAAGTTTTCTGCAATTGTTTTCCCTGCTGAAGTTTCTCACCACCATAAACCTTCCACACACAATGGTAGAGGCGAACGCCATTCTTCTGGCCGTCGCAAAGCAGATGGGCAAACCGAGAGGGGTCGTAAGGGTCGTGGGTGAAGGTGCGGCCATCCATTTGAAACCAGTCAATGTGTTGCCGGTCAGGCAGGCAGTAATAATTGCTCACCGGCGAGAGCACAACGAGGTGCTGGCGATATTGGTCGAAACGCATGGGCACGTTGTCATAGGTCACCCCGTAGTAGCTGACGCGCCCTTGAAAGAGGTTAGTGCTGTCGTTGTAATAGGGGGAGTTCCGCCACATATATCGTGAATACTGTGGTTCGATAGCCCCCACATATAGGCGCGCAAAGTCAGTAGTAGGGAGGGGCAGGGGGGTGGGTCTCTGTGGAAAGAGGATTTCTTGAGCCACCACGTTCTGCCAGGTCGCTATCAAACAGGCAATTGCCAACAAATGCTTTTTCATGTTATTTTTTCTTTTTGTTTGACGCCGCTTTCTAATGGCATCCCACCTTAATATACTATATATAACCCTGAAAGTAGTATTATCTTGCATAAAGTACAGACTATTTAATAAAAATTAAGACCAGCTCTTCCGCTTTCTCGCTCACTTATTCGTCGCTCGGCGACGTTAGGCGACGCTTTCGTAGCGAAGCGGAGAAAGAACTTTGGCTCTGCCGAAGTTACTTTCGTTGACTTCGTCTTCAAATGTCACGACTCGGCCAATTAAACAAGTTTATTGGCACTCGCTGCTCCATTTGTTCGGAAATGAAACTAAAAACTTTGGTTTTTACTTTGCATTTCGCTCACTTATTCGTAACTTTGTCCCCCCATAAGGAGAAAGACTATGATTGAAATGACGATTAATGAACTTCAAGATGAGGTGATCGAGGAGTTTGAGGGCTTCGACGACTGGATGGACAAGTACCAGATGCTCATCGACCTGGGCAACGACCTGGAGCCGCTGCCGGAACAATATAAAACGGAGCAGAACCTCATTGACGGCTGCCAGAGCCGCGTATGGGTGCAATGCGACATGCAGGATGGTCTGATGCACCTGCAGGCCGACAGCGACGCCCTCATCGTGAAGGGCATCGTGGCGCTGCTGCTGCGCGTGCTGAGCGACCATACGCCGCAGGAGATTCTCTCTGCCGACCTCTACTTCATCGAGCGCATCGGACTGCGCGAGCACCTTTCGCCGACGCGTTCCAACGGCCTGCTGGCGATGGTTAGGCGAATCAGGGAGTATGCCAGCGAGTATAGTAATGAATGATGAGTAGAGAGTGGTGAAATGCGCAAACTCAGGACGATAGAAATGAAACGGCTGTCGGTGGAGCAGTTCCGCGACGCTGAGAAGATGCCGCTCGTGGTGGTGCTCGACGATGTGCGGTCGCTCTACAACGTGGGGTCGGTGTTCCGCACGTGCGACGCTTTCCGCGTGGAGGCCGTCTATCTCTGTGGCATCACCGCCACACCGCCACACGTGGAAATCCACAAGACCGCGCTCGGTGCCGAAGAATCTGTCAGCTGGCGCTACTTCCCCACTGCCGACGAGGCCGTCGAGGAGCTGAAGGGGCGCGGCTACTACACCTACGCCGTCGAGCAGGCCGAAGGGAGTACGAAGCTGGAGAATTTGAAGACTCACCCCCAGACACCCACCCCCAGCCCCTCCCGAGGGGAGGGGAATCTGAAATCTCTTTCTGCTGATAATGCTACCTTGAAAGCTAATCAAGCCCCCCTCCCCTCGGGAGGGGCTGGGGGTGGGTGTCTGGGGGTGGGTCTCTTTTCTGGCGTTGCCATCGTCCTCGGCAACGAGGTGAAGGGTGTCCACCAGAGTGTTGTCGATGCCTGCGACGACTGCCTGGAGATTACACAGTTCGGCACGAAGCATTCCATGAATGTTTCTGTCACCGCTGGCATCGTCATCTGGGAGTTTGCCCGACGCCTGCTGTTTGGAAGAAAAGAAAGCAAGTGACATCCCAGATGTCGCCAAGCGCGCCCTCTTTTTCGGAAAATGTACTATTTTCTTTGGATAACGCGACGGTGTATCGTCTCTAACTCGCGCGTATTACCATAAAAACAGCGAGGCAACCCTACTCGGAATGAGAAAGGTTGCCTCGCTGTTGTCTTAGTAGTCTTGAAGCTCTGCCGATGCTTACTCGAACGCTGCGCGAATCTTCGCTGCAATCTCTTCAAATTCCTCGGGCTGCAGCTGCAGCTTCTCGCGGCGGAAGTCGGCGTCGGCCTCCGTCTGCATCGGGATGAGGTGGATGTGAGCATGCGGAACCTCCAGGCCCAGCACTACCTGTGCCACCTTCTTGCAGGGGAATGCCTTCTTGATGGCTACGGCCACGCGCTTGGCGAACAGCTGATACTCGGCCAGTGTCTCGTCGTCGAGGTCGAAGAAATAGTCGGTGCACTCGCGGGGAATGACCAGCGTGTGGCCCTTCACCAGCGGATTGATGTCCAGAAAAGCGTAGAACTTCTCGCTCTCGGCGCACTTGTAGCTGGGAATCTCACCAGCGGCAATCTTACTGAAAATACTCATATCTTTATTTGCGATTTACGGATATACGATTTACGATTGGAGGTTGCAGCTGAAAGGGTAAGCGTTCCTTTACGCCCCTTCAGGTCCTTTCCTTTAAATGCTGATGCTCTCAATGCGCAGTTTGATCACTCCGCGTGGCACCTTGATCTCGGCCACGTCACCTACCTTCTTGTTGAGCAAACCTTGGGCAATCGGCGTCGTAATCGAAATCTTACCCTCGCGCAGGTTAGCCTCCTGCTCGCTCACGATGGTGTAGTACATTTTCTGGTTCGTGGCCAGGTTGGTCAGTTCCACCTTCGACAGTATCTGCACTGCGTCGGAACTCAGGCGCGACGTGTCCACAATCTTTGCACTGGCAATCGTACGCTTCAGCTGGTTGATCTTATCCTCCAGGTGAGCCTGTGCCTCCTTGGCGGCTTCATATTCCGAGTTTTCACTCAGGTCGCCCTTGTCGCGAGCCTCGGCAATGGCAGCCGAAGCCTTCGGACGCTCCACGGCCTCCAGCCGATGGAGTTCGGCCACGAGGTTTTCGTAGCCTTCTTTTGACATGTATGCCATAATGTTATTTCTTTTTTTAATGAATACTCATTTACAGTTAGTGTATCCGCATGCTGCGACACCATCGCAGCCCCTCGCGGCAGACAGCAAAAAAGAAAAATCCCGACATTTCCTCAGTGTCGGAATCTTATTACCTCTATTTGTTGTCACTAATCCTAAAAAACTTAGGTCTTCACTCGTTTTCGTCGGCAAAGATAGGCAATAATTTTCAAATGGCCAAGTTTTTCGCGTGAAAAAGATTAAAAAATCATAACTCATGCATGATACTTCACAGATTAAAAAAAAATTAGTAACTTTGCACTCGCATTTAAGAAAGAACTCTTTTATAATCATTTCAGACATTATGAAAATCGAAAAAATTCATGCAAGAGAAATCCTCGATTCAAGAGGTAATCCTACCGTAGAGGTGGAAGTGACATTGGAAAATGGTGTGATGGGTCGCGCAGCAGTGCCCTCTGGCGCATCGACAGGTGAGAACGAAGCTCTCGAGCTTCGCGACGGCGACAAGAGTCGCTACCTCGGCAAGGGCGTCCTGAAGGCTGTTGAGAACGTCAACACCGTCATCGCTCCCGCCCTGAAGGGTGACTGCGTGTTCGGTCAGCGCGCTCTCGACCACAAGATGCTTGCCCTCGACGGCACACCTACGAAGTCGAAGCTCGGTGCTAACGCCATCCTCGGCGTGTCGCTGGCTTGCGCTCAGGCTGCTGCCAAGGCCCTGAACATTCCTCTGTATCGCTACATCGGTGGCTGCAACGCTTACACGCTGCCCGTGCCCATGATGAACATCGTGAACGGTGGTGCTCACTCAGCAGCTCCCATCGCCTTCCAGGAGTTCATGATTCGTCCGGTTGGCGCTTGCTGCGAGAAGGAAGCTATCCGCATGGGTGCTGAGGTGTTCCACAACCTCGCCAAGCTGCTGAAGGCCCGCGGCCTCTCTACCGCTGTAGGCGACGAGGGTGGCTACGCTCCCAACTTCGACGGCATCGAGGACGCTCTCGACACCATCGTTGAGGCCATCAAGAAGGCTGGCTACGAGCCGGGTAAGGACGTGAAGATTGCCATGGACTGCGCAGCTTCTGAGTTCGCAGTGCAGGAGAACGGCGAGTGGTTCTACGACTACCGTCAGCTGAAGAACGGCGCACAGAAGGATCCCAACGGCAAGAAGCTCTCTGCTGAGGAGCAGATCGCTTACCTCGAGGAACTCATCACGAAGTATCCTATCGACTCTATCGAGGACGGTCTCGACGAGAACGACTGGGAGAACTGGGTGAAGCTGACCGCTCGCATCGGCGACCGCTGCCAGCTCGTCGGCGACGACCTCTTCGTCACCAACACCAAGTTCCTGGAGAAGGGCATCAAGATGGGTGCTGCCAACTCTATCCTGATCAAGGTGAACCAGATTGGTTCGCTCACCGAGACTCTCGAGGCTATCGAGATGGCTCACCGTCACGGCTACACCACCGTTACCTCGCACCGTTCGGGTGAGACCGAGGACACCACGATTGCCGACATCGCCGTGGCTACCAACTCGGGTCAGATCAAGACAGGTTCGCTCAGCCGCACCGACCGTATGGCCAAGTACAACCAGCTCATCCGCATCGAGGAAGAGCTCGGTGCCGACGCTGCCTACGGCTACACGAAGCTGAAGTAATCCTACTCCTGCTCAGAAACAATCAGCGGGGTGTGCCAAATGTTTGGCGCACCCCGCTTCCTTTTTGTTCCGGTTTACCAGTTCGATTACCACTATCTGGTAATACTTGTACCACGGCCTGGTAAAGGTATTACCAGGCCGTGGTACATCGTTTACCAGGCCGTGGTACACGGATTACCACGTCGTGGTACATTCGTGGTACAGTGGCAGTGAAGCAGCCAACAAAAAACGCGAGTGCAACAGAAACTAATTGCACTCGCGTTAATCGTTTAATAGTCAAACGGTTATAAAAATCTTTTCCGTTGAACTAACATTGTTTTCAGACAATAATAAAGCCGATGTCACAAACCGCCCGGAAAGGGCAACGTCTGCCAGTCCTTACTCCTCCAGCAGACGGGCGGCCATCGCGCGGCCCAGGGCCTCGCACTGCTGGCGGGTCTCTGCCGTCAGGGCTTGCTTCATGTCGACGGGCTCGCCTACGGGCTCGAAGTGCAGGCGCTCGTCGTTCCAGCGCTGAATCTCGCCGACGGCCTTCGAGGCCCAGCCGTGAGAGCCGAACCAACCCAGCAGGTGGTTGCCCTTGATGTCCTTGCCGGCAATCTCAGCGAGCAGCACCTCCATCTCGTGATAGAGTGCGGTGTTGTAGGTGGGTGCTCCCACGATAAGGCCGCGATAGCGGAAGATGTCGCGCAAGATGTAGGAGTGGTGGGTTTTCGACACGTTGTAGACCACGATGTTCTTCACGCCGGCATCGCTGGCGGCACGGGCTATCTGCTCGGCCATGCGCTCGGTGTTGCCATACATGGTGCCGTAGCAGATGACGAGGCCGGGCTCGGTCTCGTAGCGCGACAGGCGGTCGTAGAGACCTACCACCTTATTGATATATTCGTGCCACACGGGGCCGTGGGTCGAGCAGATGTAGTCGAGATGTACGTCGGCCAGCTTCTTCAGCGCGTTCTGCACGGGCGTGCCGTATTTGCCCACGATGTTCGAATAGTAGCGCACCATCTCCAGCCAGAACGTGTCGCAGTTAATCTGCGCGTCGATGATACCGCCGTTCAGGGCGCCGAAGCAGCCGAAGGCGTCGCCTGAGAAGAGCACTGTGTCGGCACCGTCGGCCTGGCAGAGCGTCATCATCGTCTCAGGCCAGTGCACCATCGGCGTCATGACGAAACTCAGCGTCAGCGCGCCCAGCGGCAGCGTGTCGCCGTTTTTCACCTCCACGTCGTCCTCGCGGCCTTCGCCGTAGAAACCCTGCATCATCTGGAACGTCTTCTTGTTGCCGACTACCTTCACCTGCGGGTAGTACTTGCGGATGAGGGCGATGGATCCGCTGTGGTCGGGCTCCATGTGGTTCACTACGAGGTAGTCCACCTGGCGGTCACCGATGACCTCGCGGATGTTTTCCAAGTATTGCGTGAAGAAGTCCACCTCGACGGTATCTACGAGGCACACCTTCTCGTCGGCTATCAGATACGAGTTATAGCTCACTCCGTTGGGCAGCGGCCAGAGTCCTTCGAAAAGTGATTTCTGGCGGTCGTTGACGCCCACATAAAAAATCTTGTCTGTTATTTTCATCATATTGTTTTTGAATATATTCTTCTTCAAGTAGTTGATGACGATTGTTTTTTTAGCAAACGCCTTTTAAATAAACCCTGCGCCCTTCTTCAGCCCCACCTCGTTCACGTACTTTCTCACCAGCGCCGACGAGTCCTCCTTCTTGCAGATGAGCAGCACGTTGTCCTTCTCGGCCACGATGTAGCCGTCCAGTCCGTTGATGACGGCCAGCCGGCCCTCGGGCAGCTTGATGACGTTGTTGCGGCAGTCCTCAATCAGCACGTCGCTGTCGATCACCACGTTGTCGCCCTCCGACTTCTGCATGGCCTCGTAGATGCTGTGCCACGTGCCCAGGTCGGCCCAGCCGAAGTCGCACTTCATGACGAACACCTGCTCGGAGCGCTCCAGAATACTGTGATCGATGCTGAGGTTGGGGTAGATGGGGAAGTTCTGTCGCACGAACTCGTCTTCCTCCTCCACAGTGGAGTTCGGGTTGATGGAGTCCAGCCGGCGAAACACCCAGGGCAGCAGCTCCATGAACGTCTTCTGCAGGTAGCGGGCGTTGGAGAGGAAGAGCCCCGTATTCCAATAGAACTCGCCGCTGTCGATGAACATCCGGGCGAAATCGCGGTCGGGCTTCTCAGTGAACGACTTCACGCGGTAGAGGTGGTCGCTCACCTGTTCGCCTATCTGCACGTAGCCGTAGCCCGGCTCGGGGCGCGTAGGCTTCACGCCCATCGTCAGCAACCCGTCGTTATTGCTCACGAAGTCGAGGCCCTCGCGAATGTTCTCCTGAAACGCCTCCTCGTTGTGCACGTCCATATCGGAAGGCGAGACGATGAGGTTGGCATCGCTGCACTCGCGCAGCACGCGGTGGCAGGCCCACGCCACGCTGGGAGCCGTGTTGCGGTGGATGGGTTCCGACATCAGGTGGTCGGGAGCCAGTTCCGGCAATTGCTCGCGCACCAGATGGGCGTAGTCCTGATTGGTGTTGATGTATATGTTCTCGCGCGGAATGATGCGGGCAAAGCGGTCGTAGGTCTGCTGAAGCTGCGTGCGACCCGTGCCGAAAAAGTCAATGAACTGCTTCGGATATTCCTCACGGCTACACGGCCACAGGCGACGGCCCTTGCCGCCGGCCAGAATCACGCAAAAATCTTTACTAGTTGTTGTCATGTCTATAGTTAAGGTCAGTATTTTCGGTGCTAAGTTACATAATAAAAACGAAAAGACAAAATCTTTATTACATTTTTAGTGAATTAATTTGGAAATTCGTGCTGATGGCGATGACGAAAATCGCCCGTCGGCTTCCTGTTTCGTGCATTTTTTGCGGAAAAAGTTTGTGCGATTCAGAAAAAACACGTACCTTTGCAACCGCAAACCTCCGTTCACCGCGTGAGGCAAGCATCCAAAGTGAGGCCCAGATGGCGGAATTGGTAGACGCGTTGGTCTCAAACACCAATGCCGCAAGGCGTGCCGGTTCGATCCCGGCTCTGGGTACCTTTTAAAACAATTCAAAATCTCGCAAGCAGCTGATATTAAGGCACTTGCGAGATTTTTCATTTTACAACAACCTTCTGTTTGCTCCACATTTGCCCCACAAGTCAACATGATCTTCCAGAAGATAAATTGTATAAAATCAAACTGAAGAATGAAAGCATCTTCCATGACAAGATCAAAAAAAAACAACCCAAAACGTTAATGTCTATTAAATCCTTGTTCTCTCCATCACATTATTGTAATTTTGCAATGATGAAACATTTATTTTTCCTCTTATTAGGTGGTTATTTGCTTGTCAGCTTTGCTGCTTGCAAACAACATCGTCCTTACGACGGTCAACTCGCACACATCGACTCTCTGGCCGATGTCAATCCCGACTCTGCCGACGTACTTTTGATATCTACCACTAACTTTTCCCTGAAGGGAGGGAAGAACGAGGTGGCCCTCCTGCTACGCATCAAGGTGGACGACAAGCTCTATCGGCCCGTCACCCACTATCGTGACACCATCCTGCAACTCATCGACTACTTCGAGCATCATCCTAAGGTGCTTCCCTCCCTGCTCGGCAGCACTGGCCCAGCTTTGCCCTACCTCTATGCTGGTCGCATCTTTGCCGATCTTGGCGATGCCCCGCAGGCCCTCGACTACTTCCAGGAAGCTTTAGACGTACAACCTGTTTCAGAACTTCACTCCTTTGGGCGCTCAGTTCTAGCGTTTTCTGATCAACTGTCGGGAAAGAAGAAGGGGCAAGGAGAACTATCGAACGAAGCAGGCCTCCGTCTTGCCAAACAGCGTGGCTTGCTATATAGCTTTATAGCAGAATTATTCTTCTATCAGAAACTTAATTCTGAAGCCATTTCTAGACTGAAGGAAGCTAATTATTGGGCTGATCTTGCCAATGATACTCTTGATTTGTTATTCAATTATCGTGATATAGCTGAGCAGTACAAATATTTGGAAAATTATGATAGTTGTATATTCTATTATCATAAGGCTTTGCATTTAGCAGATAAAATAGAGAATCAGAAACGACAGAAAGACATTAAACTTCAATTAGCCAGAGTATATAATGAATTGGGAAAATACAAGGAAGCATGGAAGTATATGCAACCTGCTATTTTAAATATTGATACAGCGAATATAAGCGCCACTTATTCTATTGCATCAAATATATACAGAAATTTAGGAAAGATAGATTCTGCAACGTATTATTTAACTCAGTTATTGGAAGTTGGCAACATTTATGGGAAAAGACACGCCCATATTTGGCTTTCAGAATTTTCGCTGCAACATGGAAACATATATTCTGCGATCGAACATGTTAAGCAGTATAAAGTTCTCGATGATTCCATCCGTGCCCGCGACAATGCCGAAACCGTCGCCCGCATGCATGCAGCCTACAATTACCAGAAGCACAAACAAAAAGCTGCTGACCTTGAGTTGGCAAATACAAAAAAACAGAACACAATTAACATTATATCCATATTATCTATAATTGTTGCAATCACTGCATTCTTTTTCTTTCGTAGCTTAGCCCACCGGCAAAAAAATGCCGATCAGCGACTTATGGAACTGAATGCTAAACTAGAGGAACTATCTACAATTGGTAATGACGAAGAGTTGAAGGTGAAGGTGGCCAAGTATGAAAAGGAGATAGCTGCTCTATCGCATCAATTACAGGAAACTGACAATGATCGTCTTTCCATACGAACTGAATTAGAGTCTCAGATTTCTAAGTTGTCAGATGAAAAGATTGCACTTGAACATGCTTTTCGGCGCGCATCCAATCGCCAAAAGAATCAAGAAGAGGCTGTTTTCTCTTTTTCAGAAACATCCATTTATATTTTCTTTGCCCAGTCAGCCAAGGAGAAGAAAGTTGTACCAGCTGAGAAATGGGCCGAATTCATTGCGTCAGCAGAAACAAACTATTTTAGGGAGTTCAAGAATAATTTGACAAACCTCTGCCGTATCAGCGAACACGAATACAAAATGTGCCTTTTGTTCAAGTCAGGTTTTTCAAAAGCAGACATAGCAAAATTATTGCTGATAGATCGTTCTGCCGTAGGCCACGCTTTCGCAAGAATGTATGCACGTTCAACCAAGCATAAAGGAACTGTCTCCGATTGGGAAAAGATTCTACAAGTTCTATAGTATTCCATTTACCATATTCCCGCCCCATTTTTGTCTACAAACATCCCACAACAATCATTTGTCCACAATTTTGTCCACAAGCAGCCGCTTGCGACATCACTTTTTGTTCGTAATTTTGCTACAGATTCTTTAAACAACAAAAAGTATGAAAAAACAAGTTTTATTATTCGTGGCACTACTCGCCATGTTTTCAATGACAACTTCAGCTGACCAGAATTGGGGAGGGTATTTCGTGGATATTAATCCCACGTATGTACAACTTAATTATGATGATGAAGGGCACCCTGTACCTCATCGTGGTACAGGACTTCTTCCCGAACTAGGCTATGAGGGAAACACGTTTGTACTGGCAACACCCTACGAACTGGATGATGTCACCATCGTCATCCGCGACGAGGACGGAACCGTACTATATTATAATACGGTGTCAACCATTGCTGACTATTACATGTTCGTACTCTCTAACGATGTCATTGCCGACATGTTCTCCATCGAACTATACTATGGTGACTACCATCTATATGGTGAGTTCTAATTGTTAACAATCAACGCCTCTTAAGTGCAAAAATTCCCGATAAAATGGGGGATTTTTGCACTAGCAGGCAAACCGTAAAACATCCAAAACTAGATTATCATGAAAAAGGTTTTTATTTCTATTATAGCCTCAGTCCTACCATTCATCGGTTATACACAGGTTAAAGTCGATGCAAACGGTCATGTCGGCATAGGAAATTCTGCCCCCTCATTCTCCTCTACACTCTCCGTAGGAGGTACAGGTGAAAGTGGCGTTGTATCAACATTTAGAGGCGTTGGTACTGTTACGAAAATAATAGGAGACACTATTTCTTCCCCTACTTGTCTTGGCTCATTTATTGTCAATACTGACAACTCTGCTCCTTTCAATACAACAGGTATTCGGGCAGAAGTTTCAAATATTACGAATTATGGTTTAAATGTTATTGGCGTTGAGTCGTATGTCGCAGGAAGCAGTTTAGCCAATGTCGTCGGAGTAGCTGGTATACCCATTGTAAACGTCAAAGGAGCTGGGCTTTTCGGATCATCATCCTATCCCTATTATAACTATATCGATGGTAGCTATGCAGGTTTCTTCTATGGTAATGTTAAGGTAACCAACGGAACGATAAATGGCACCTTAACAAGCAGCAGTGACGAGCGTCTGAAGGAGGATATTGAGGAACTCTCTGACACGGAGCGTGGTGAAGATGGGAGCGTTATCAGCAAGCTGGAACTGCTCACCCCTGTCTCCTTCCGCTATAAGGACATGAATGCAGGCAAGGAAAGAGGGACTTATGTTGACAAGGATGGCAATGAGGTGGAACTTCCTGAGGAGAAGCCCAGTCAGGTGATGACGAAACGGCATTTCGGTTTTGTAGCACAAGAGTTGCAACAGGTGTATCCTGACTTGGTGTATGAGAACGACAACGGCTATCTATCCGTAAACTACACCGAGCTGATTCCCATTCTCGTTCAGAGCATCAAGGAACTGAAAACGGAAATCGACGAGTTGAAATCCGCAGCAGCGAAGGCATCACGTGCACCTCTAGCAGAGGGCGAGCAGGAGACTCTCTCCCTTCCCTTTAGGGAGGGGGCGGGGGTAGGCTCTTCCATGTCCCAGAATGTTCCGAACCCCTTCACAGAGAAGACAGACATCGCCATCTACCTGCCCGAGACGGTCCAGACTGCCACACTTTACATTTACGATCTAAGCGGTAAGCAAATAGAACAGCACCCAGTGGAGGGCCGTGGCGACACGGTGATGACCATCCATGCCGATCGGATGGATGCCGGCATGTACATCTACTCCCTCATTGCCGACAAAAAGGTGGTGACGACAAGGAAGATGATAGTGGTGAAATAAATTTTCTTTTTTTGGGAATAGTCATAATTATTATTTATATTTGCAAACGCATAAGTATATGAATACCCTTAAAAGGCATATATTGATACTCCCATTGCTGCTTATATGCGGTAATATCTATTCCCAACAATCATTTCTGTTGAGTGAAGGGAGAATGGTGGAAGGTATTAAGGAAACAATACCGACGAGGGATATAGTGGAGACAGATGAAGGAATAATTGTGACTTATGAGTTGAAGGTTGTCAATATCCTGAAGGATCCCTTGTTCAAAAATGCAAGTTTTGTTAAGATAGATGGGTTTGGTTATAATTGTGTTCCAGCAGAGCCTTGTACGTTGTTTCGCTGGGATTCATTTGTAATTCCCAATAAAGTGGGCGTAAAAGTATCCGTTATAGACAGTTCATATGTTGATATTCCATTGACATTGGCTCCCGCTTGTCCTACGATGTACGATACGGGGGAAAAAGGATTTGAATATCGAGTTGAAGAAATTCAAGATTACGAAGGTTATTTCCCATCAAACATCATATCGGAAACACGTATGAAAAGCTATCGTGGAATCCCCGTCTTTGATATTTGTTATAATCCATTTAAGTATGATTGCCAGAGAAAGATGCTTAGGATATATACAAAGGTAACGTATCAGTTGATATATGATATACCAAATGCCCATAATTTAGATGATGAGCGAATTGCAGCATATGATTCTTTCTTGGCCAACACGACCTTAAATGGTTATACTATGATGGAATCAAAAAAGATTAGTAAGAGTTTGCAAACAACACAAAATCCAACGACACCGAGATACATAATCGTAAGCGTTCCAGCTTATAGCAATGCAGCACATCTGTTTGCGGAATGGAAGCAACTTTTGGGATTTGATGTTGAATTGCTAATAAAAAGTAATTGGACTGTAGATGAGTTGAAAAACAGTTTGAATTATATCCCCGGGAAAGACAATTATTTGCTTATTCTCGGCGATCATGCTGATATTCCTGCAGATTATATGACCATAACATATGGGAATGGTACCACCTCTTTCTACACTGATTATGGATATGTATATCAAGAAGATCAATATGATGAGATTCCTGGAATTTTCAGTGGGCGTCTTCCTGCTTCTTCTTGTGGAGAAGCTATGAACATGGTAAATAAAATTATTGAGTACGAAAAGAATCCTACACAATCTTCTGGCTTCTATAAAACACTTTTAAACTGTGCATACTTTGAAGATGTATCTCCAAGGGATAGTTGTGAAGATCGTCGATTTGTTTTAACATCAGAAAGAGTAAGGAATTATATGCTGCCAAAAGGGTATGTTGTAAATAGAGTTTATAATAAATCAAGCTTTTGTGTTCCGTATTATTGGAATGACGGAGAGTATGCAAATGGAGGGCTGATTCCAGAATCTCTTCGGATAGGAAACTTTAACTGGAATGGTAGCTTGAGTGATGTCAAGAGTTATATAAACAATGGTGCGCTGTTGCTTCTTTACAGAGGACATTCCTTGGATGTTGGATGGTCTAATTTTGGATTAAACACCATTACACTGGGCAGTTATCATTTCACGAACGCACATCAATATCCTATTCTCTTAAGCATGACATGTAGTTCTGGTAATTTTGCCAGTCCGAATGAATGTCTAATAGAACGTCTTCTTAGAGAAGAAAATGGAATTGTTGGTGCTTTTGGAGCAACAACTTCTAGTGATACAGGTATGAATGATGCTCTTGCGGAAGGTATTTTTGATGCTATATGGCCAGAACCAGGTTTAATACCTGTCTTTCCTAATAAGTCAACAATTTCTAACTACCCTCATAAACAAGAATATCGCTTGGGAAAGATATTGTCACAAGCATTCTATAAAGGGAGTGCTACATGGTATCATTTTCTCCCTAATCTATTTTTCTATCATTGTTTTGGTGACCCGAGCATGAGAGTATATACGGAGTTACCTACTGAATTTGATAATCTTATAATTGAAAGAAATGCGAATAATATTTATGTGAATGTAGGAAGTAACACCGATGCAACAATCTCTTTTTATAATAAAAATCATGGAACAATAAGTTATGAAGGGATTTCGGAGGCTATACTTACAGCGAATCCAGACGAAGTCGTTGTATGCATATCTGCCCCTAATAAAACTCCATATATTGATGATCCCAGTGAATTGTATTACATACAGAACGAAACTATAACAGGGTCAAGGACAATACAGGCAGATACTATCAAAGTGGGTCATCATGTTACAAATCTTAAACCTCAAGGAAACGTTGTGTTTGATGGTGGAACTATTAATTTAATAGGAAATGATGTAACTCTTGATGCTGGTACGACCGTTAATATTGGTACAGAATTTGTAATAAGAAATGAGTGAACAATCAAAATGAATGATTATGAAAAAACGGTTATGTTTCATTATGTTGCTTTTTTGTGTGAACGTTCCGATGAATGCACAAAAGCCGCAGAAAACGCATAGGAGTTTCTTTGAAACGGAAGTGTGGATTGTAAGTGACGGCCTTGACAGAGCTGCACGGTCATATTCTGTCAACAAGGAAATTCAACAGGAGATTTCTGGTAAGCGGTATTATGGAATGGAGCAGACCAGTCTGGCAGGCCATTCAGAATCTGAAACCGTTGCCTACATCCGCGAAGAAGGTAAACGTGTGTATTGTGTCTACGCTGGAGAAACAGAGGAATTCCTTCTTTATGATTTTGGGCTTGGCAAAGGAGAGACGGCGGAAGTTGGGTATGGCGAATCTCGTCAGACTGTCACAATAGCCAATGTTGATACGGTTTTCTTGGACAACATGTGGCTGCGTCGTCTTCAGATAGAGACAGAAGGGTGTGGTGATGATATCCGCCCTGCCTATTGGATAGAAGGAGTAGGCAGCGTCATGGGGCCGCTTTTTCCATGCGGTTGGGGTAGAAATGGTTTCTGCCATCAGTTGGATTGCTGCGGAACAAAAGATAATATAGCATCAATTCGTTATGCTGATTTCTTCGTTCAGACATCATCCTTTACCTTCCTTGGCGGTTCGCCATATTGGCTATTTGTGCAAAACTGTCGTGAGAATAGGGACTTCCGTTATATTTGGTTTTATATACCAGATGAGAGTTCTGCTTCAATAGGAGGAAAGGAATATAAACAGATGTTCTATGGCTTCAAGTCATATATAGATGGTTCTCATGCAGAAGAAAAGAATACGACGTATTTGATGGGCATCCGTGAGGCTGGAGGCCGCGTGTATGTTAACTTGAAAGAATATCAGGAAGCGATGCGGCAGACGGGTCTTGGTGATGCTGAGAACATACCATATCCTGTTACTGACGATGGCGAAATGGTGCTCTATGATTTCAATGCGCAGGAGGGAGATCGTTTTTGCCCTGTAGCTGGTCATGATGATTTGTTTGTCAAGAAGATTACCCCCGATCCATATTATGGACGCAAGACATTTACGGTCAGCAATGGTGTCATCTTTACAGAAGGCTACGGTGCAAGTTCTGCCTATGGTACACAATCGGCAGCAGGTTTGATAGTAGCCTATCTAAATGCTCTGCCATACTCATATGAAAGTTCTTATCTGAAGATGTATGGAAGAGGGTCGGTATACATGGAGTATGGTGAGGATGGCTCGGGCGTCATTGTTGATAAACCAGAGATTACACTAGGTGTCAAAAACGTTTCCTGCCCTACAGTCTTGTCTTCTTCGGTCTACGACCTGCAGGGACGGCGGGTCTGTCAAGGTAACAACGTGACAGAGTACCAAGGTAACAAGCTGCCCAAGGGCATCTACATTCAGAACGGACGGAAGGTCGTGGTGAAGTGAAGCTAAACCTGTCCCAATACAATAGAATACCTAGGATATGTAAAAATTGATTGAATAAACGGATTGTTAAATCATAGAAATGTTATTACAAAAAATGGACAACAAAAATGACAGAATTGATAACCGTATGACCACATGGCACGTTATCAATATAAAAGCACATTCAAACCAAACACCTTCACACTATGTGAATGCCTTTGATAGTATAGAAACTCAGGATCCTCTTATTGAGATGGAAAGAAGAACAAACAGATTTGTCAGTATTAGATCCGTTTCTAGAAGTAATATCCAAACGATTGATGGGCATCCAGAATGGATGGCGATTAATCTGGTTGCATATACAATGATAGATCCAAGTGCTTTTTATAATCGAAGAAGCAAAGAAGATGTTGAAATGCCTTGGGATGACGATGTGGTCGCTAACAAAAAAGAAACACAATTGATTATTATACCTTCCGTCCATAAGATTGCAGTTAGAAAGAATTCTGATATTACCCTAAACTATATCCTTCAATATCTAAAAGGTGCATTAGAATCAGTTGAACCTGACGAATTTGATGTTGATACTGTAAAAGACCGTGATACTCTCGAACGTATTTTGACTGCAGAAAAACTCATCTCTTTGAGCGCTCACATTTCATTCTCTAATCCAGGACGTGGGAAGATGTTTAGAGGACTTCTTGATGCAAAACTTCGAGAAATGAATCCTTCATCTGTTGACATCGTATTACAAGGTTCTGAAGAACGGCCTTTGAATAGAGAAAATGACGGTCTTGTTCAGGCGATAGTTAATATATCAGAAGAGAATGGCAGTGTGCAAGCAACCATACAAAACGGCACCCATCTTGGCAGAGAACGTATTAATACAGAAGAACACCCGTTGGTTCTACAAGTACGTCAAATTATCAATGATGTTTGTTCAACAATATACAATGTTCTAAGAACTCGTTTCAATAATCAATGAGCGTTATGAGTGACTTTATAGATAACAACATCGGTTTGAGGAGTATGGTAAAAACATATGGATGGAATAATCTCCTCATAGATTCTATCTTACCCGCAATATTAGCATTTTTAGTGACTACGGCATCCATTGCTTATTGCGATGATAGCCATGCCTTGTTTGATAAGATCCTAACCCTTTGTATTTCTATTTTACCTTCATACTTAGGGCTCCTCGTAGCTGCTTATACGATTTTGCTAACATTATTAACAACCGAAGCAGTTGCAAAGTTAAAGGATATTGTTGATGATGAAAATGGCAATAGTGGAAAAAGGCTAATAAGAACATTGAATTCGGATTTTGCCATATGTATTTTGATTGCTGGATTTGCGTTGTTACTTTCATTTTTGTTTTCCGTTAATAGTTCGTTAAAGATTGATTTTATTTACGCAGATGCCGTTAACTATCTATTAATATTCCTGATGGTATTTTTGTTGTTTTTTTCATTAACAATTTTGGTCAACTTAATAGAGAATTTATATAATATTGGACAAACGACAACCATTCTATAGTCCTTTAATAAACATTTAAGAATTTAAAATGCTCAACTATATGACTCTCATAAAAGCTGAGAATTGTTCTCTAAGCTTTTCTCTGTACAATTACAAAAAGATATCTTATAAAAGAATTGATTTATTTATATCGTTTAACTAAATAGTATCCTCAAATGAAAAAGTATGAAGTTAAGATTATTAACACTTGTGATAATGAGTTTTCTGTATCAAGGTTGTTCTAAAAAGTTAGACACTTATAATATCATATGTAACGGCAATTATAGTTATTGGATGGTAGATGTAGATAACAGATTAGAGAGAGGAACCACGTACTTCTATTTTAATAAAAATGGAAGTTGGATATGGCTTTATAAAAATGCAAGAGATGGAATCGGTTTTGAGTCCACACGGAATCAGTGTGAACACTGGAGTGATAAATGGTCGATAGAAGGGGACACTTTGCTTAGACTTTCTGAAGGGTTCATAACCAAAAAGATTTCCGTGGTTTCAGATTCTTTAATTAGACTCACTCAAGGAGGTCATGTCTGGAAACTCTATAGAGTAAGTAAAAAAAGTAATGTCTATTTACAACTGGAAAATTATAGAAAAAGTCAAATAAAGCTACATAGTATGGTTTCTGATGATACACCTCATTATATATATATGGGAGAAGAAATGTCCATAGTGGACAATATCCCCTACGTGAGGGAGCCGCTTACCGCAGTAAAAATTGCAGAAACTATTATTCGCCGTTATTTTGGTGACGAAAGCATTGACTCTGACGTTCCATGTAAAGTGACCTTCATTGGAGGTGCGATATGGAAAGTTGAGGGGAGGTTTAGTGATCATCTGCATGAAGAGAGTTTGCGTTATAAAGGTGAAACATTTAGAGTCACCATGACAAAGGATAGGGGGAAGATTTTGTCGGTTGATCCTATGAATATAAATTAAGGTGAGTATGAGAAGAGTAGCATATGTAATTAGCGTCCTACAAATGGTCTTGTTGTGTTCTTGCTGTCAAATAAAACAAAGGACCGAGATAGTTGGATATACAAATGTAGAAGATACTATCAATGTCGTGGATTCTGTTGAATACTATTTTCGCAGCATCTCCACAAAAGATGACTCGATAGTACATGTTTCAACTCCAGAGGTTGCTTTAGAATTAGCAAAAGTTGTTATTACAGAAATTTGCGATAATCATAAGGCCATACTTAGGCCTCCTTACTCGGTAAATCTTGTTGATGATAGCTATTGGGTAGTATTAGGCGACTTGTTTGATCGGACTTCTGATGGAGATTTAAGGAAGATTGGCTATTTTCTCATAGAAATTGATAAGAAGAGTGGAGAAATACGAAAAGTGGAACATGATTTTTTCTTGTAATATCAAAAAAGTCCGACAGGGTAGTATATCCATGCCATTAGAAAGACTACAGAATGATAATTAGTCAGTTTTGCAATGAATAAGTTAATTATTACACTCCTGCTTATGTGCAGCACCCATGCCAGTGCTGCCACGCCTGCCGAGGGTGACAGCACGACGGACGCCAACCAGTCGATGCGTGTGGTGACGTTCAAGGCGGTGCCGGGGACGGCACGGTTGTTTATGTTGGCAAATTATAAAATGGCATTGATATAGATGACAGCTTTGTTGAACATCAGTTATCAATAGAGATAATAGAGGATATATTTTAATTATTTACAAACAAAAATTTTATGATTATGGCTATCAATGATTATTTTAAAATGCGATGCGTAAAGAACGGTCTCGACCTAGCTACTCCTATTTATAAATACATACCGTTAAAGCATGTCGTAACAATGCTTAAGACGAATAAATTGTATGTAGGAAAAGTGAAGAAATGGGAAGACACATATGATAATTTCCTCCTGAAACAAGATTTTATGTATAATGGCATGCATATAAGTGCAAAGAATCTAATCGATCAGGTATATGGTCAGTGTTGGACAACGGTAAGTGAATCAGATGCCATGTGGAGAATTTATTCTAACTCCAAAAAAATAAATGACGTTGCCATTAGAGTTAAAACGACAGCACAGAAATTGTTTGATTCTATATATACAGCCCGCGTATTTGCAACTCATTGTATTTCAATTGATTTTGTTCTAAACGGTAGAAAAGTGATGGCATTGATTCTGTAGATTCAAAAAATGACGAAGATTTAACGTTTTTAACTTTTATAAACGAGTTGCGAAGAATCCGTTAATGTCATTATATGAAGAGTATTACATGACAGTTTGTCACTAATAATGCCGTCAAAACTGACAAAACATGTATGGAAAAGAGTTATGATGAATTGGTATGAGATTTGCAAAAGTATCTACATATAATAATGTATATGCATACAAAGAAATTCAAAATATTATGTATTGATGGTGGAGGCATAAAGGGGCTTTATTCCGCTCGACTTCTTGCGAAATTCGAAGAGGTTTTTGATTGTGTGAT
>CACZIT010000037.1 GCA_902781315.1 uncultured Prevotellaceae bacterium | reverse complement strand
ATACAACTCATTGAGATAGATGGTCTAAAGCATAGAGATAGAGCGACTAAACCTATGAGTTAGAGACATCAAACCTATGGTTTAGAGGGGAGGGAAGAAACGTGGAGAAACGAAAAAGTCTCTAACCAGCTGACGGGCAACGGGTTAGAGACTTTGCGGAAATACGGGCGTATTTTGGAAAAAATATTTTGCGGTCGGGAATTTTTAATTCTATGAGGGGGTTGACAGGCAAGTTTTTTTGACACTTCTGGGGGCGACAAAACTGCTTCGCAGTGGGTAAGGTGCCTTCGGCACGGGTAAAGCTCCTTACACGCTGCGAAGCAGCCTTACACGGCGCAACGCGCCCTTACACGGCCGAAGGCCCTTACACGCGGCAACGCCGCCTTACACGGCGCGCCAGCGCCTTACCTGCCTATCGCTTCACGATCTTCGCGCTGTGGTGGGCATCGGTACGGACGACATAGATGCCGGCGGGCAGGCGGGTGGCGTCGATGGTGGCCTGACCCTCGAAGAGGGGAACCGACAGCAGGAGCTGACCGTTGGAGCCGTAGACGCGGGCCACGGTGGCCTCGTCGTCGCGCACACCGAAGGTGGTGCTGACGGTGGAAGGATAGGCGATGAGCTGGCGCACGCGGGTCTGGGGCGACATGATGCCGCTGGAAGAACCGAAGGGCTTGCCGACAACAATCCAGCCGAGGCGCTCTACGAAGGGATTGCGCGTCGTGGCGCTGTTGTTGTCCTTGTCGCTATAGTCGGGCTGCAGGCGAACGGTGGTGAAGGTTTCGCCGGGCTCGTTAGTCTTCGTGCGCAGGTTGGCAGCCACATGGCGGTCGAAGGTCTGCATCTGAATGAGCACCTTCGGGGCCTCGAGGGAGTCGCCGTACTCAATGCGCTGGCGGGGCAGCGTGGTGCTGGTGAAGGTGCAGAGGCTGTCGCCGACGATGACGACGCGTCCGTCGTCGAGCGTGGTCTTACCCTTCTGGATGGCGAAGAGCGAGATGCGGGCGGGATTGCGGGCAGGTTTCTCCGACTCGAGTCCGGCCTGGCGCTGCAGCACGACGCGGCAGCCTGTGGGCGTGACGTCGAACACGCGCCAGAGCAGCGGATAGGTGTCGGTGGTATAGATGGGTGTTGCCATCACCACGGGCACGTCGCTGAAGGGCTGCGTGAAGGTATAGTCGACGGTGTCGGCCACCTGGCGCGAGGGCAGGATGGCAGCCTCGTAGGCGAGCGAGCCTATCTGGCCGTTGCCCTGTGCGGCAGCGATGAACGAGGTATAATCGGTGTACTTAAAGTCGGTCGAGGTGGCATAGGTGAGCGGGAGCACGTTGCTCGTGAGCGAGGCGTACTGTCCCTGGCTGTAGTTGTTGGCTCTGACGCGCTCTACGAGTCCGGCCGAAGCATTGCTGTTGCTGACGCTGCCGAAGACGACGGCAGGCTCCTCGGCGATGGGCTGCGAGTAGAAACTGTAGCAGGGCGATGCTGAGCCGGTGGTGATGGTTCCCACCTGAACGGTGCCTTCGACGAGTGTCTCGGATGCAGCGATGATGTTGTAAAGCTCGGCTGAGTAATGGTCGGCTTTCTTATAGTCGATGGTGTGGATACGATAGACGTAGTTGCCGGGCTCTTCGCACGTGAACGCATAAGAATAGGCGGATTTTGACTCATCAACCTGAACGGTGGCGACGCGCTCCCAGGTGCGTCCGTCGGTGCTGAGTTCTACGAATATCGAGTCGATGAGTTCGCTATTGGGCTCGGTCCATTCGATGGTGCCTTCGGAGCGCAGGGGTACGTACTTGAGCGACGCATTCTGCGGATTCTTCACCGACGGGGAGCGGGGCACAAATTCGTTCTTGGCCAGATAGCCGGCGCCGGTGTTCATCTCGGCAAAGTACTTGCCGGCAGCGGTGAGGTTGCCGTTCTTATAGAGTTTCGACGGGTCGCGCTCGCCGTTCCAGTAGGCATAGCGCTCCACGCACTCCATCTCGTTCAGGCGGGTCCAGATGCGGGCCATGGCCTCCTTGTTCTGAGCCTCGGTGACGCCGCTGGCAAAGGCACCATTGTTGTTCCAAGAGGCTCCCCACACGAATTCCGAGATCCAGATGGGGCGCTTCAGCGTGCTGAACCAAGTGGTGAGGTTGCCGAAGTTGCTCTCGGGCCAGTAACAGTGGGCATCGACGACGTCGCAGCGCCAGCCGCGCTTGTCGATGCTGTCGAGGAACTGCTTGATGAAGCCGTTGCCGTTCCACTGGTCGCTGCCGTCCCAGGAGGAGGGAGTGAGCAGTCGCATGCCGGTGCGCATGAGGTCTTGCCAGTTGGCGAGAATCTCATCGACGCTGCCCACGGGGGCGTCGTCGCTCTTGTTGAGCGGTTCGTTGTTGGTCTTGATGTGGCAGGAATAGTTGGCACCGCCGAGCGATGACGGCGAGGGCCAGTTCTCCTTGATGTGGTGAGGCACGCACTCGGCATCGGGCAGCATGCTCTTGCCACCGCTCCAGGTGTAGCTCCAAGTAGCGTTAAGCGTCGTTGTGAGTTCGTCTCTGACAAAGTCGGCCACACCCTTCTTGCTGGTGTTCTGCCACTTGAAGAGGCGGTAGGACGAGATGCGGCCCGAGAGGATGGGGGGCAGCGAAGCCATCTCGAGGTCTTCGGTGTCGGCAATGAAGCAACGGCTGTAGCCGCGGCCGTGGGAACCGATGGCGAAGGTGACCATGTAGCCGCGCTTCAGGCGGAAACTCTTGATACGGTTGTTGAGTTGGCCAGCATTGAGGGTCTGCATGTAGCCCTGATTGTTGCCGAAGTTGAAGTTTGAGGTAGACTCGCCCTGGAAGTTCTCCTCGGAGTAGACGGTGAGCGCTCCCGACGTGCTGTAGGGCAGGATGAGGGCTCCCTGGTTGTAGATGCGAATCTGGCAGTTGCCGTTGTTCTTGGCGGCCTCACCGTTGATTTTGATGAAGGGCAGGTAGCTGGTGGCCTTGCTGGGCTTCACGTTGTCGAGGAATACCACAGCATGCTCGGTGTTCTGAATATCAATGCTACCGGTGGTGGTGAAAGGCTCTTTGGAAGTGATGTGGTAGTCGACGTCTTCGTTGAGCACCACGGTGCCCGTCACCTGTTCGACGGTGGTCTTGGTATTGGAGGCTGCGAGAGCAAGAGGCAGCCAGAGCGACACGAGGAGTGTCAGAAGCGAAAAATGTCTCATATAAATAAAGTCAGTTGTTAGGTTACAATTATATCCCATTGGGCCATACCACCCAATTTCCCTGCAAAAATATGATTTTTCAGCGAGATGGCAAAGAAAAATGATTATTATTTACACTTGCGCGAGTTTTTTGGCGAGAAAATGGCGGTTAGTCCAGTTTTTTTCGTAACTTTGCAAGCTAAACGGGCGAGAACTGCGCTCCGTAGACAGGAAAACAAGGAAAAGGCAGATGACATTCGACGACGTCATAGGACAGAAAGAGATGTGCGAACGGCTGCGCACGATGGTGGCCGAGGAGCACGTGCCTCACGCGCTGATGCTTTGCGGCCCCGCGGGCTGCGGCAAGAAGGCGCTGGCCATTGCGCTGGCCTGCGAGCTCATCAAGCACAGCAGTCGGCAGACAGCAGCCGAGGCCCCGTCGATGTTCGGCATGTTCGGCGACGAGCCCGCAGCGCCACAGGAGCCGGTGGTCGATGCCAACACGCTGGCCATGCTGGCCAAGCTGGAACACCCCGACCTGCACTTCACCTACCCCACCATCAAACTGCCGTCGATGGGCAGCGAACACCAGCCCGTGAGCAGCGACTTTGCCCGCGAATGGCACGACCTGCTGATGCAGCAGGGTCCCTACTTCAGTCCGAACCAGTGGATGGAGGCGATGGGGGCTGCCAACCAGCAAGCCATCATCACCGGCGGCGAGAGCGACGAACTGACGCGCAAGCTCAGTCTGAAGTCGAGCCAGGGCGGCTACAAGGTGAGCGTGATATGGCTGCCCGAGCGCATGAACCTGACCAGTGCCAACAAACTGCTGAAACTGCTGGAGGAACCGCCCCGCCAGACGGTGTTCATCATGGTGAGCGAGCAGCCCGAGCAACTGCTGGAGACCATCCGCAGCCGCACGCAGCGCATCGACGTGCGCCCCATCAGCACCGAGGACATCGAGCAGGCACTCACCGAGCGGCGTGGCATCGGCAGCGACGACGCCCACCGCATCGCCCGACTGGCCAACGGCAGCTGGAACGCCGCGCTGGAGGAACTGAGCACCGACAACGAGAGCCGGCAGTTTCTCGACATGTTTATCATGCTCATGCGACTGGCCTACCTGCGCAATGTCAGGGAACTGAAGGCCTGGACAGAGACCGTGAGCGCCTTCGGCCGCGAGAAGCAGCGCCGCATGTTGGCCTACTTCATGCGCCAGCTGCGCGAGAACTTCATGTACAACTTCCACCAGCCCGAACTGAACTATCAGACGCGCGAGGAAGAAGAATTCTCAAGCAAGTTCGCCCGCTTCATCAATGAGGCCAACATCATAGAAATCAACGAGCAACTGGAAAAAGCAATGGTACAGATAGGCCAGAATGCCAACCCGAAGATTGTGTTCTTCGACCTGGCCATGCAGACCATCGTGCTACTCATCAAGAAATAAAATACCCTCACAACCTCTCAACTTTCAAGTATGAACTTCAAAGACATGAAATTCCAGATAGCCCGCGGCTGCGACAGAGGACTCTGCCGCCAGGCCTGCGGACGCCAGGACCGACAGCTGAACACCTACGACTGGCTGGCCGACGTGCCGGGCAACACCGACGAGACCGACCTCGTAGAGGTGCAGTTCAAGAATACGCGCAAGGGATACTACCACAACGTAAACAACCTCGACTTGAAGAAGGGCGATATCGTTGCCGTGGAAGCCAATCCCGGCCACGACATCGGCGTGGTGACGCTGACGGGCCGTCTGGTGAACCTGCAGATTAAGAAGGCCAACATCAAGTCGCCCGACGACATTCGCCGCGTGTATCGCCATGCGCGCCAAATCGACATGGACAAGTACCGCGAGGCCAAGGCACGCGAGCACAGCACGATGATCGAGAGCCGCCAGATAGCCAAAAACCTGGGCCTCGACATGAAGATTGGCGACGTGGAGTATCAGGGCGATGGCAACAAGGCCATTTTCTACTATATCGCCGACGAGCGCGTGGACTTCCGCCAGCTCATCAAGGACCTGGCCGCCACGTTCCACGTGCGCATCGAGATGAAGCAGATTGGTGCGCGCCAGGAGGCCGGCCGCATCGGCGGAACAGGCCCCTGCGGCCGCGAGTTGTGCTGTGCCACGTGGATGAAGAACTTCGTCAGCGTGTCGACCAATTCAGCCCGATACCAGGACATCTCGCTCAACCCGCAGAAGCTGGCCGGCATGTGTGCCAAGCTGAAGTGCTGCCTGAACTACGAAATAGACACCTACGTGGAGGCATCGCGACGACTGCCCGCCAAGGACATGATTCTGCAGACACAGGACGGCGACTACTACTACTTCAAGGCCGACATCCTGGCAGGACTCGTCACCTACTCCACCGATAAAAACGTGGCTGCCAACCTGGAGACCATCACCGTACGCCGTGCCCACGAGGTCATCCAGATGAACAAGCAGGGCGAGAAGCCGCTGTCGCTGCAGGGCGACGCCGCGCAGAACGCACCGAAGGGTCCTGTGGACTTGCTGGAGGGGGCCGACATCAGCCGCTTCGACAAGAGCAAGCGCCGCAAGAACCGCCGTCCCTCGAACAGCGAGGCCCGCAGCGGTCAAGGCCGTCAGGGCAAGTCGCAGCGGGGCGGCCAGCGGGGCGGCAACGGTCAGCGCAACAACGAGAACCGCAACAACAACCGCAATGCGGAGCACCGCAACACGGAGAATAAGAAAGAGTCATGACCAGCACGCGACGACTCTGCCAATATAGCCTTCGCATACTCCTGCTACTGATGGTGGCAGGAGTATGCGTTGCTTGTTTGCGAGGGAAAGTCTACGACCACTATGAGCAATTGCCCATAGCAGGCTGGGAGAAAAACGACACCATCATCTTCACGGTGCCACCCATGGCTACAGCCGGCATCTACAGCATCGACCTGGGACTACGCACCACGGGCCTCTACCCTTTCATGAGCCTCACGCTGGTGTTCGAGAAAGAGGTGGTCAGCACCGACACGATGGCAGCGACAGCCTTCACGGCCCACCCCGTAGTCACCACCCTGCAGTGCCGACTGACCGACAAGCAGGGCCACACGCAAGGGCAAGGCGTCAACTACTACCAGCACAACTTCCACGTGGCTGACCTGCCGCTGGCGCAGGGCGATTCGCTGCGCATCAACATCCGCCACGACATGAAACGCGAGATTCTGCCGGGCATCAGCGACCTCGGCATCACGCTCACAAAAAAATAATAAGGTATTCAACCTATTTGTGGTTAAAGGGCTTCCTTTAACCCATCCAACATCCGTTAAGCATATTTATTCGAAATAGAACGTCAGGGCTATCATCTTCGAGGTAGCCTTCGACACGCTATTGGCGTACGCACGCAGATTGGCGTCGCGCAGATTGGCCGGATGCTTGTGGTCCAGACAGTCGGTCAGGCCGAACATGAACTTCAGCTCGGGACGCAACTTGAAGAATGGCATGTAGAAGTCGCA
The DNA here is from genome assembly GCA_902781315.1 of uncultured Prevotellaceae bacterium. Classification (GTDB taxonomy): domain Bacteria; phylum Bacteroidota; class Bacteroidia; order Bacteroidales; family Bacteroidaceae; genus Prevotella. The sequence continues at coordinate 23,165 of CACZIT010000037.1, read as the reverse complement.
GCCGGCGCCAATCTCGAAATACAGGTCGCTACGCTTCAACTTCAGGATGTCGCTCTCGCTGCCCGACAAATTGATGACGGGATTCAGACCAGCCACCAAGTAGGGCCTGACATTGCCGTTGCGCTCGGAACCGAAAATCATGTCGAACGCACAGGTGATGTAGGCTGTCTTGATATTCTGCACGCGCTCGTTGAGCAGCACGCCTGTCGGCGCCTCCTCGTCGTCGGCTACAGGATTGGCCGACTTCGGCATGGTGAAATCGTAGAACGACACGTGGCGCACACCGAAATACATGGCAGGCGCCACACGGAACTGGAAGTGGCGGTTCAGACGCAATTCGCCCAGCACGCCCACCATGAAACCATTGTCCCAGCGGTCCTGGTCGCCACTGATCATGCGCGTGGTCTCGCTGCCATCCTCATTCTGAATAACCTGTGGGCCAACGTTTTGCAACTCCAAGTCCTGCAGGTGGGTACCTATGAACAAACCGAAATGGAAGGGGCGCAAGTCGGTGTAGGGGCGGTTCTGCACCGTCCTGCTCATCTGTGCGCAGAGCGACTGAACGCCCGTAAACACCAGTATGATCAGAAAAATCGACTTTCTCATTTTACTTTATAACGCAGAAAACGTCACATTATTGCATAAAGGCCCGAAAGTCATCACAAAAATGTTAAAAAATGTAGAAACAAAGAAAAACTTCTCATCATTTTTAGGTATTAAAGAATAAATATCTTATCTTTGCACCACAAATTTATAGTATTAACTTAAAAAAGGAAAGAATTATGGCATATGTAATTGGAGAAGACTGCATCGCTTGCGGTACATGTATTGGTGAGTGCCCCGTAGAGGCTATTTCTGAGGGCGATATCTACAAGATTGATCCCGATCTCTGCACTGAGTGTGGCACATGTGCAAGTGTTTGCCCGAACGAGGCCATCAGCCTGCCGTAAGGACAACAGCTAAGAAAGGAAACAAACCAGAATGGGGTGTCTGCAATCGTTGCAGACACCCCATTTCTTATGGTGGCAGGCGTGGTTAGGGCGCCTTGTTGTAGATGGACTCCAGCGTGTAGTCGGCATCGTCGCTGGTAGTGGCACGAATCATGGTCTGCACGAGTCCTTCGGCATTGTTCAGGTAGGTACCGTCGTTGTGGTTGAAGTAGCCGTGATGCTCGTTGCCGCCACCGGTGACGTTGTTGTCCCAGATGACGACGGGCAGGTTGTAGGTGTGGGCAGCGCGGCAGACGTACTCCAGGTAGTAGCTGCGGAACTTATTGGAGCGGTCGCTGGTCTGCATCACGCAGCCATACTCGCCAATGTAGACGGGAATGTTGTTGAGGATGAACTTCTCCTGCAGCTTCTTGAAGACGTCGACGACGTGCTCCTCGTTGCTGTCGGCCACCGACTTGCCAGCCTCAGCCGTGTGACCCCACTGGTTCTTGCCACTGGTCTCGGGGGTCAGCGTGAAGTCGCTGGGGTCGTAGAAGTGGACGCTCACCATCAGGCGGTTGGCAGCATCGGAGGGCAGCACGAAGTTGTCGTCGAGCACGAAGGTCGGGCTCGATGCGTAGCCGGGCACGCCAATCCAGCGGGTGGCGTTCTGTCCGCCCGTGGCACGGATGGCATCGACCACCACCTGATTCCACTCGTTGAGCGTGCGGTACTGCTTGCCGCCGTCGGTGCGGTTGGCACCCCAGCCCCACTGACCGTCCTGCACCTCGTTGAAGGTTTCGAAGAAGAGGAAGTCGCCCTTGTCCTTGAAGGCCTCGGCAATCTGCTTCCACGTCTTCTGCAGACGGTCCTTGATTTGCTCGTTGACGATGCTGTTGGTGGCGGCCGTCTTGATGTCGAGCCAATACTCGTCGTGGTGGGTGTTCAGGATGACGTTCAGGCCGGCAGCCTCAGCCCATTCCACGTTCTGGCGCACCTCAGCCATGTAGTCGGCATCGATGGTCCAGTCGGCGCCCGTCTGGCGGTTGCCCCAGGTCACACCGATGCGCACGGTGCTGGCCCCAGCCTTCTTCAGGTTGGTGTAGAGCGTCTGTGTGGGCTTTGCATTGTCCCAGTAGCCCCATTGGTAGGGCTTGCCGTCCTCGCCGGTGCTGGTGTCGAAATGGTTGCCGAGGTTCCAGCCCCAGCCCAGTTTCTTGGTCAGGGCGGTGGCATCGTTGTTGACGGGCTGTGCCTTGGGCTTGGTCTTGAAGTTCAGCTTGAACTCCGGTGCCGAAGCCGTGGCGTCGCTGTTGGCCACGACGGAGCCTGCACGCACGACGAGCGTGTAGTCGACACCCTCTTCGAGCGAGAGGGGAATCTGAATGCCCGTGACATCCTTCGGATTGCGCGAAGCCGTGAGCTTCGTGCCGTTAAGGGTGATGTCGGCGCTGGCCGAAAGTTTCACGCTGGTGGAATAGGTCAGCTGAAGTTCAGTCGTTTCCTTGGCATCGACCTCGCTGCCCTCGGCAATCGACTGCGACTTCAGCGACACGGTGACACTGGGCGTTGGCGTGGGATCGGGCTCCGGGTCGTCGCTGCCGCCACAGGAGGTGAATGCAGCGGCAATGCCACAGCACACGCACAGTCCTAACAATACTCTTGAAAATTCCTTAAGTTTCATATTTTTGTTACCTTGTTACTTTTTCTCTGTTGAAAACGGCACCACGGGCAGGCCGCGATGGTTCTTCAGGTTGCCCGAGAGGAAGGCGCGATAGCCATAGCGCACGTCCTTCGGCTGCGGCACGTCGGGCGAACTGACGAGGATGCTCTTGTTCGACTCGTTGAGGCGGGCCGTAGCAGTGTGGAACACGCCGTCGGCGCCGGCAATCTCGAAGCCCACGATGTCCTGCCAAGGCGACAGACCGTCGTCGGCATAGCGGAAGAACACCTCAATCTCGCTGCCATTCACCTGCATGTGGTCGAATTCCGGCGCATCGCAGGCGATGGTCTTGAAGCCATAGGTGCGGTTCAGCGCCATGTAGGCCAGTCGATAGCCCACCTCGCGCTTCTGTGCGGGGTGAATCTGGCCGCGCTCATGCGGATAGACCAGGTCGTTGGTGCAGATGCAGCCGGCATTCTCAATCAGCCGGGCAGCCTCGTGCTGGCAGTCGCGGAAGCGCGGGCCGCTCCAGTCGTCGTTGCCTCCCCACGGGGCAATCTCCACTTCGAAGAACGGCATCTGCTCGGCGGTGCCGCCGAACTCCGAGCGCCAGAGGTCGACCATCGTCTTGAGGCGCTGCGGATAGGTGTCGTGCTTGCCCACATTCGACTCGCCCTGATACCACAGGAAGCCGCGCACCGAGTAGTGGCGCAGGGGATGCAGCATGCCGTTGTACATGATACAGGGCGTGTGGTAGTGCCACCACTGCCCGTTCCAGCCCTTCTCCTGCTCCTTCTTCACGTCGACGTCGCTGTACTGCGAGACGATGCTCTCGGGCAGCCAGCCCTCCACGCGCGAACCACCCCAGGCACAGGCGATGACGCCGACGGGCACCTGCAGCACGCGCTGCAACATCGTGGCGAAGAACCAACCCGTGGCACTGAACCACGGAGCAGTCTCGGCCGAAGCTACCTGCCACTTGCCGGGCACCTCCTCCACTATCTCGGTCTTGCCGTTCTGCGGAATGGGCGCCATGCGCACGTAGCGATGTTCGGCAGCCGTGGCGATGGCCTCGTTGCTGCCCTCTACGGGACAGTTCCAGAAACCGTTGAGCGGCATCTCCATGTTCGACTGTCCCGAGGCAAACCACACCTCGCCGATGAGCACGCGCGAGAGCACCACCTTGTCGGTAGGCTTCTTGCCGTCGGCTTCCTCAATGACGACCGTGTGCTCGTCGTAGGAAGCAGCCGGCGTGCGCACCGAGAGCAGCCACTTGCCGTCGCGGTCGGCACGGGTCGTGAACTTGTCGCCCGTCCAGCTGACGGTGACGGTGATTGTAGATTTCGGCGCAGCCTTACCCCACAAGCGGGCGTCGGTCTGCTGCTGCAGCACCATGTTGTCGCCCACAATCTCGGGCAGCACAATCTTGGCTTCAGTGGTGGCACAAACGGCGCATACGGCGCAGAGTGCACACAAACGTTGCAATAGTTTCTTCATTCCTTTTATTATTATAGTTCTATTATCTTTTTCAGCAAAATGAGTTGTTTTCCGCGGCAAAACGAGTTGTTTTCCGCGGCAAAATGAGTTGTTTTCCGCAGCATAACAGATGAGTTTCGGCAGCGAGACTATACGATGACCTTGGTCTTCCGGTACTTTTCGCGGAACTCTGTGGGGCTGCTGCCCTTGCGTTTCTTGAAGAGGCGGTTGAAATTGCTGAGCGTGTTGAAGCCGCACGAATAGCACACCTCGGCCACGGAGTCGGTGGTGTCGATGAGCTGGCGGGCGGCATTGCCGAGTCGCACGTCGACGATGTACTCGTTGAGGTTCTTGCCCGTGCGCAGTTTGAAGAAGCGGCTGAAAGCCGAGGGCGTCATGCTGACGAGGTCGGCCACCTGCTGCAGGCGTATCTCGTCGCGGTAGTGGCTGTCGATGAAGGTCTTCACCTTCAGCACGCGGCGGCTGTCGCTCTCCACCGACACCTTGGCAAAGGCACTGGAGGCCAGTTCGCGCGCGCCGTCGCACTTGGAGAGTTCGTAGAGGATGGTGAGCAGTTCGCGCGATGCGTAGAAGCCTTCCTTGATAGACGAGAGCCCCGTGATCATCGGATAGATTTTCATGATGGCCTGCAGGGGAAAGGCCAGCCCGCGCTGAGCCCGGTGGCATAGCTTGCGGATAGGGCTGAGCGGATTGGTCATGAAGGCACCGTTGGGTCCGTTGTAGTCCAGTTGGAACTGGATGGTGATTTCGTGGATGTCGTCGGAATGGCATTCGTGCTGCTCCCACACATGCTCCAGTTCGGGGCCTGTGATGAGCACCAGGTCGTAGTCGCCGATGACCTCGCTGGAGTCGCCCACCACGCGGCGGCAACCGGCGGCATTCTCCACGAAATTCAGTTCGCAGACGTCGTGGCTGTGGATGGGATAGTTGAACTCTGTCTTGTGGCGATCGGCCACATACATGAAGTCGCGCTCGGCCAAAGGCGGTATCTCGTGCAAGACTCTTGTTTCCATGCTGGTCAGGTGGTTGAACAAATTATCTTGTGCAAAGGTACAAATAAAAAGTGGAATTGTTGTACGGTTTAAACTTTTTTTGTACCTTTGCAACTGCAAAAATAAAACCGTTAACACTTTCACAGGAACAAGTATGATTCTTTTCTTCCAAACTTCCCAGAAGACCGTCATCGCAACGGCAATCAACCACTCACCGAGTAAGGACGAAGTCAGCGCTCTCTGCTGGCTCTATGGCGACGCCACGCTGCTGGAGGCCCAGCAGATGGAGGGCTTCTTTGTGGGCCCGCGCCGCGAAATGATTACCCCTTGGAGCACGAATGCCGTTGAGATTACCCAGAACATGAGTCTCAGCGGCATTTCGCGTATAGAAGAGTTCTTCCCCGTCGACTCGGCCGACGCCGAGCACGACCCTATGCTGCAGCGCATGTACAAGGGACTTGACCAGGACATCTTCACCGTTGACATACAGCCAGAACCCATTCGCCACATCGACGACCTGGAGGCTTTCAACGAACAGGAGGGACTGGCGCTGTCGGCCGAGGAAATCAGCTATCTGCACGACATCGAAAAGCAGAACGGTCGCCCGCTGACCGACTCTGAGGTGTTCGGCTTTGCTCAGATCAACTCAGAGCACTGCCGCCACAAGATTTTCGGCGGCACCTTTATTATCGACGGCGAAGAGAAAGAATCGTCACTGTTCCAGATGATTAAGAAGACCACGAAGGAGAATCCCAACAAGATTCTGTCGGCCTACAAGGACAACGTGGCGTTTGCCCAGGGTCCGGTAGTGGAGCAGTTTGCTCCGCAGGATCAGTCGACGGCCGACTGGTTCCAGGTGAAAGACATTGAGAGCGTGATCTCGCTGAAGGCCGAGACACACAACTTCCCCACGACGGTGGAGCCCTTCAACGGTGCCGCCACGGGCACGGGTGGCGAGATTCGCGACCGCATGGGCGGTGGCACGGGCTCGTGGCCCATTGCCGGCACGGCGGTCTACATGACAGCTCCGCGCACGTCGGACCGTCCCTGGCTCTACCAGACACCCGAGCAGATTCTGATTAAGGCTTCGAATGGTGCCAGCGACTTCGGCAACAAGTTCGGCCAGCCGCTCATCACGGGCTCGGTGCTGACGTTCGAACATCAGGAAGGCGACGAGACCTATGCCTACGACAAGGTGATTATGCTGGCCGGCGGCGTGGGCTACGGCAAGAAGCGCGACTGCCTGAAGAAGGAACCGCAGAAAGGCAACAAGGTGGTCGTCGTGGGCGGCGACAACTATCGCATCGGACTGGGCGGCGGCTCAGTGTCGTCGGTCGACACGGGTCGCTACTCGAACGGCATCGAACTGAACGCCGTGCAGCGTGCCAACCCCGAGATGCAGAAGCGTGCCTACAACCTGGTGCGTGCCCTGGTTGAGGAAGACCAGAACCCCGTCGTTTCCATCCACGACCACGGTTCGGCAGGCCATCTGAACTGTCTGTCGGAACTTGTCGAGGAATGTGGCGGCGAAATAGATATGACGAAGCTCCCCATCGGCGACCAGACGCTCTCGGCCAAGGAAATCATTGCCAACGAGAGCCAGGAGCGCATGGGACTGCTCATTGACGAACAGCACATCGACCACGTGCGGCAGATAGCCGAGCGCGAGCGCGCTCCGCTGTATGTCGTCGGCGAGACCACAGGCGATGCCCACTTCTCGTTCCGACAGGGCGACGGCGTGAAGCCCTTCGACCTCGATGTGGCCCAGATGTTCGGCCACTCGCCGAAGACCATCATGCGCGACGAAACGGTGGAGCGCCATTATGAACCCGTAAAATATAATCTAGAAAAACTAGACCATCTAGTACTACTGGAATCTCTGGAAAAAGTCCTCCAGCTGGAAGCTGTGGCCTGCAAAGACTGGCTGACCAACAAGGTAGACCGCTCGGTGACGGGAAAGATTGCACGCCAGCAGTGCCAGGGCGAGATTCAACTGCCGCTGTCCGACTGTGGCGTGGTGGCCCTCGACTACCGCGGCCGCAGGGGCATTGCCACGGCACTGGGTCATGCTCCGCAGGCCGGTCTGGCTTCGCCCGAGGCTGGCAGCGTGCTTTCGGTGGCCGAATCGCTCACCAACATCGTTTGGGCACCGCTTGCAGAAGGTCTCAAGAGCGTGTCGCTCTCGGCCAACTGGATGTGGCCCTGCCGTTCGCAGAAGGGCGAGGACGCCCGCCTCTATAAGGCTGTGGAAGCCCTGAGCAACTTCTGCTGCGACCTGGGCGTGAACGTGCCCACGGGTAAGGACTCGCTCTCGATGACGCAGAAATATCCCGACGGAAGCAAGATTATCGCTCCGGGAACGGTCATCGTCAGCAGCGGTGGCGAGGTCGACGACGTGCGCAAGGTGGTCAGCCCCGTGCTGGTCAACGACAAGCGGTCGAGCCTCTACCACATTGACTTCTCGTTCTGCGAGCAGCGACTCGGCGGCTCGGCCTTCGCCCAGAGCCTGGGCAAGGTGGGCAGCGACGTGCCGACAGTAGAGAATCCTGAATATTTCGTAGACTGCTTCAACGCCGTGCAGGAACTCATCCGCCGCGGATGGGTGATGGCCGGACACGACATATCGGCAGGTGGTCTGATCACCACGCTGCTCGAAATGACCTTCGCCAACACGAAGGGCGGCATGCACGTCAACCTGCACGACATCTGCACCGACGGCGACATCGTGAAGACGCTCTTTGCCGAGAACCCCGGCGTGGTGATCCAGGTGAGCGACGAGCATAAGTTCGACCTGCGCGAATATCTGGAGGATGTGGGCGTGGGCTTTGCCAAGATTGGTTACCCCGTGGAAAGCGGTCGCACGCTCGTGGTGAAGAACGGCGACGAGGAATACGAGTTCGACATCGACCATCTGCGCGATGTCTGGTACAAGACCAGCTACGAACTCGACTGCCGCCAGAGCATGAACGGCATGGCTGAGGAGCGTTTCAAGAACTACAAGCAACAGCCGCTGGAGGTGAAGTTCCCGCGCGGATTCACCGGCAGCCTGCGCCAGTACGGGCTCTCTTTCGACCGCAAGGAGAACAGTTCGCGCCCGAAGGCCGCCATCATTCGCGAGAAGGGCACCAACGGCGAGCGCGAAATGGCTTACTGCCTCTATCTGGCCGGCTTCGACGTGAAGGACGTCATGATGACCGACCTCATTACCGGCCGCGAGACGCTCGACGAGGTGAACATGATTGTGTTCTGCGGCGGATTCTCCAACAGCGACGTGCTCGGCTCGGCCAAGGGTTGGGCTGGCGCATTCCTCTACAATCCGAAGGCCAAGGAGGCCCTCGACCGCTTCTATGCCCGCGAGGACACGCTGTCGCTCGGCATCTGCAACGGTTGCCAGCTGATGGTGGAACTGGGTCTCATCGACAAGTCGGCACAGGTGCGCATGTTGCACAACGTTTCGAGGAAGTTTGAAAGTGCTTATCTCACGCTGCAGATACCCGAGAACGAAAGCGTGATGTTCCGCTCACTCGGCGGTTCGAAGCTCGGTATCTGGGTGGCCCACGGCGAAGGCCGCTTCTCCCTGCCTGAAGGCGAGCAGAAATACAACGTCGTGGCCAAATACAACCGACACGGCTATCCCGCCAACCCGAACGGCTCTGACTTCGACGTGGCAGGCATCTGCTCGGCCGATGGTCGCCATCTGGCCATGATGCCCCACCTGGAGCGTGCACTCTTCCCCTGGCAGAATGCCTGGTATCCGCAGCAGCGCCGCATGGACGAGGTAACTCCGTGGATGGAAGCCTTCGTCAACGCCCGCAAGTGGATTGAGGACAAAGTGACAAAATAACAAAGTGACAAAGTAACAAAGTAACAGGATAGAGAGGGATATGCTCTTAGAATTATTCAAGACATTCAGCAAGATTGGCGCATTCACCTTCGGAGGTGGCTATGCGATGATACCGATGATCGAGGCCGAGGTGGTCGACAAGCACCACTGGATATCGCGCGAAGAGTTCATCGACCTCATCGCCGTGGCACAAAGCTGTCCGGGGGTGTTCGCCATCAACATCTCCACGTTCATTGGCTACAAACTGCGCAAAGAGCGTGGTGCTGTGGTCTCGGCAATGGGAGCAGCCCTACCGTCGTTCCTCATCATCCTGCTCATCGCGATGTTCTTCCATCGCTTCATGGACGTGCCTTGGGTGGCTGCCATGTTCCGCGGCATCCGCCCTGCCGTCGTTGCCCTCATCGCCGTGCCCACGTTCAATCTGGCCAAGTCGGCACAAATCACGCTGGCTACCTGCTGGATTCCCATCGTCACGGCCCTGCTCATTTGGCTCATGGGGGTCAATCCCGTGATTATCATCATCGCTGCCGCCCTCTGCGGCTATCTCTACGGACAGTTCATCAAGCCGACAGAATAGGAAAAATCGTAAACTTGTAATCAGCAAACCACAATGATTTATCTCTATCTGTTCATCACGTTTTTCGAAATCGGACTCTTCGGGTTCGGTGGCGGCTATGGTATGCTCTCGCTCATCCAGACCGAGACCGTGGTCCACCACCACTGGCTCTCTACAGCCGAATTTACCAATATCGTCGCCATCTCGCAGATGACGCCAGGCCCTATCGGCATCAACTCGGCCACCTACTGCGGCTACACCGCCGTCCACAACGCCGGCTACAATGGTGCGATGGCTGTGCTCGGCTCGTTCACTGCGACATTCGCCCTCGTCCTGCCCTCGCTCATCCTGATGATTCTCATCAGCAAGATGTTCCTGAAATACATGGACACACCTGTCGTGCAGAACATATTCACTGCCCTGCGCCCCGTTGTGGTGGGACTGCTCGCCGCCGCCACGCTGTTGCTGATGAATAAGGAGAATTTCTCACTGCCGTCCGTCAATCCTTGGCAGTTCTGGATCAGCGTAGCACTCTTCGTTGCTACGTTTGTGGGAACAAAATTCGTGAAGATCAATCCCATTAAGATGATTCTCTTTGCCGCCTTTGCAGGCCTCATTCTACTGTATTAATAGAACCATCAAAACTACCAATACATGAAACTGAAAAGACTCCTCCCCACTCTTTTCTGCACGGTAGTGCTATGCGCTGCCACAGAACAAGCTGACGCCCAGCAGCGCCGTCGTCCCATGCGCCCGTTCAAAACCGATACGGCGATGGTTCATGACCCCGTCATGGCCTACGAGAACGGCACCTACTACTTCTTCAGCACTGGCAGGCGACTGCAGTATATGACCACCGATGATCTTCATACGTTCCGCGTATGGCCATCAGGGGTCATGCCCGAGATTCCTGAGTGGACCCACGAGGCCGTTCCCGGATTCCAGGAACATGTCTGGGCACCCGATATCATCCGCTGGCACAATCGCTGGTGGCTCTCCTACAGCTGCTCCACCTTCGGCAAGAACACCTCTGCCATCGGACTCATGAGCACCCCTACGCTGGCCCGCCCGCAGTGGCAGGACCTCGGTTGCATCGTTGCCAGCAACTCCCCGACGCCCAATGCTGACAAGAGCCTGCGCGACGATTGGAATGCCATCGATCCCTGCTTCGTCATCGACGACAACGATACGCCCTGGCTCACCTATGGATCTTTCTGGGACGGCATACAGCTTGTGCGACTCGACACCACCATGCACGTGGCCCAAGGGCAGAAACCCTTCACCATTGCCCGACGCTACAAGGAAGCGCCTGCAGGGTTGGAGAATCCTACGTCAAAATATGCTGGAGTAAATGCCATCGAAGCGCCGTTCATCTATAAGCGCAATGGCTGGTACTATCTGTTTGTTTCTTGGGATTATTGTTGCCGCGGCGAAAAGAGCGACTACAAAGTGGTCGTGGGACGCAGCAAGAATGTTGCAGGACCTTACCGAGACCGCAACGGAAAGAAAATGACAGAAGGGGGCGGCACACTGTTCATTGAGGGCGACAAAGCTGAGTTTGAAGGGACAGGCCATTGCGCCGTCTACGACCTTCCCACCACGCTTCTCAACCTGCGACCACGAACGCTTTTCATCTGTCACGGCTATAGCAAGAAGATGCACGGACAGGCCATCCTCATACAAAAAGAAGTGGAATGGACCAAGGATGGATGGCCCATTCTCAAATAACAAATAATTCTATAATGACCTTATTGGGATGAAAGGTACGGAAAAACGTTATTCTTCCGTCTCCTCCGTCTTCAGAATCTTAGGACCGCGCACGCGGTCCTTTTTTGTGATTCCGCTCACGATTTCAATACGGATGCCATCACTCAGGCCCGTCTTCACACTGCGACGCTCATATTCCTTCTTGTCGCCATCGCCCTTGATGACATACACGAACGTCTTTCCTTCGCTGAATTCGATGGCACTCTCGGGAATCGTCAGGGCCTGCTTCACCTCAGCTAGCACGATATTTGCGTTGGCTGAGTAGCCACTGCGAATCTGGGCTGCTCCTGTGCGCCCCTCACCCAGCGGCTGGGGGGCCTTCTGCCCATTCGCAATCTGACGCTGAAGCACGGCGGCCTTCAGTTCAAACTGATTGGCACCATTGCTCTCCACAGCCTTCGGCGAGATGTATTCCAACGTGGCATCGAACTGCAGGTTCTGCATCGCACCAATCGTTATCTGCATCGGCATGCCTGCCACCAGACTGCCGACCTCTGTTTCGTCAATGTTTCCACGGAAAATCAGGTCGTTCATATTGGCTACGGTGGCTATCGTCGTACCATCGTTGAACGTATTCGAAAGAATCACGGAATTACCCACCTTCACTGGCACATCGAGTATCAGTCCTGTGATAGTGGAACGGATAAGGGTCGACGAAGCCGAGGCATTGCTGCGCGACACGCCGTCGCGCACCACCTGCAACTGATCAGTGGCAGCCGTCACTTCCTCGCGAGCCTGCCGATAGACCTGCCGGATTTTATCGTATTCGTCGGCCGACACCAATCCCTTGTCGAACAGCACTTGCTCACGATCCAGGTCGGTCTTGGCCTGCCCGGCATTCACCTGAGCCAGCCGCACTCGAGCCTGAGCTGATGAAAGCTGCTGCATGTCGGGGATAACCTTCACTCGGGCTATCACCTCGCCAGCCTGCACGTGGTCGCCTGCTTCCTTCATAATCTCGGCAATAATACCACTAATCTGGGGCTTCACGTTCACTTCGTTACGCGGTTCAATCTTTCCCGTCACAACAGTTGTCTTCTTCAGGTCCATTACCTCTGGTGTGAATTCTTCATACACATCGGGTTGCGGCTGCGACTTCAGCCACAGGAAAACAAACATTCCGATAAAAACCAGCGCCACCAAGGCAGCCTGGAAAACTTTCAAATACTTTTTCATATTCCGATTCTTTTTTTATTCATCTCGCATGGCATCCACAGGTTTGATGCTCATGGCACGGGCTGCTGGTGCCAAACCTGCCAACACTCCCATCAAACTCAACAAAACGGCGGCACCTACTGCAGTCCAGAAGCCCACCTGATAGTGGGCCGTCACAATGCCATCGGTCGTGTTAGCCATCTCCACCATTTGCAAAATCACCACGGCAAACAGAATGCCGCTCATGCCTGCCACAGCTGTCAGCACAACACTCTCGCTGATAATCTGCGATAGTATCATGCGTGGCGTAGCACCAATGGCACGGCGGATGCCAATCTCCGTAGTACGTTCGCGCACAGTCACCATCATAATGTTCGACACGCCGATGGCGCCGGCCAGTAAAGTACCGATGCCTACAAGCCAAATCAGGAAGTTCACACCGCGGAACATGCTGTCCATCACGCCGAAGAGCACCTCGGTGTTGAATACCGTGACAGCTTTCTCGTCAGTAGGATCCACCTGATGGGCACGAGCCACCACATCACGTATGTGCTGGGCAATGTTGCTCATCGTCACTCCAGGCTTCGCCGTCAAGCAAATCAGGTCGACATTGTCGCCCAGATTGTAAGCCTGCTGCATGAGCGACATCGGTATCGACACGCTTTCTTCGGCCGATCCGTTGATGCTCACGTTGCCCGCACTATAGTCGACACCCACCACACGGTAGTAGGTGGAGTCGATGCGCACCATCTCGCCACAGGGGTCGCCGCCCTTTGGGAAGAGCGTCTTATACACTTTCTTGCCCAATACGCACACCTTGCGTCCTTGGGCAATATCCATGTCGTTCAGGAAGCGGCCGTAGTACATCTGCGGTTCCTCCACCTGTGCATAGTCGGCCAGCAGACCTTTCACGTTGCAGCTGTATCGCTTGTCGCCGGCCACGATGGTGCGTCCCCACTTCGACAGGGCAGGCGTCACGATGTCAAGTTCGGGCACCTGCGCCTTCAGTCGTTCCACGTCGCGAATGTCGGCTGTCCACTGCCGTCCTTTGCGGAAACCGTTGTAGGGTTTGGTGGTAGGTTGGGCGAACACAAAGGCTGAGTTGGTGGCAAAACCCTCAAACTGCCGCGACAGCGACTCTTTCAGTCCGTCGCCGCCTCCCATGAGTCCGACCAACATAAACACGCCCCAGAACACGCCGAAGCCTGTCAGCAGCGACCGGCTTTTGTTGCGCGTCAGCGTGTCCAGAATCTCGCGATATGTATCAATGTCGACTTTCACTTTAGAAACGTTGTTGAGGGTTTACGGGGGGATTTTATTCTGCACGCAGTGCTTCTATAGGGCGGATGCGGGCGGCTTTGCGGGCAGGCACCAGTCCGGCAATTGTTCCGGCCACCACCATGACGAGCGTCGCCTCGATACACACATCCAGACCCACCGTCGGGTCGACAAACATCGTAGCCTCGAAGAGTCCTGTGCTCACTTTCTCATGTCCTATCGTCGCATCCATATAGAGGTTAGCGGCAATGCCCATCAGCATGCCGATGTAACCGAAGAAAGTGGTGATGAGCACACTCTCGATGATGATGAGACGCAGGATAGCCCACGGCGTGGCACCGATAGCCTTGCGTATGCCAAACTCGCGGGTGCGCTCCTTCACGGTGATAAGCATGATGTTCGACACACCCACGATGCCCGACAACAGCGTGAAGATACCTATAATCCAGAGGGCCGTGCGGATGATACCCATGCCCTTATTCATCTGCAGATTCTGCGTAAAGCGGTTCCATATCCACACCGACTCCTCGTCGTCGGGAGCCGCACGATGGTTCTGGTTCAGCCTTGCTCGGTATTCCTTTTCAAAGTCTTCGTTCTGCTTCATGGAGTTCAGCCCGTGAAACGAAAACTGCAGCGTGCCCACCTGGTCGCCGCGGTTATACATTGTGCGCAGCGTTGTAAAGGCTGTGAACACCTCCGACGACATACGGCTCTGATCGGCTTTCAGAATGCCAACCACGTTGAAGGCTATGCCTCCCACGTTGACGTGTTGCCCAACCAGCATCTCGGGCTGGTGGGGCAGCAGTTCCTTCGCTTGATCTTCACTCACGACCAGCACCTTGCGTTTCTCCTGCATGTCGATGTCGTTGATGAAGCGGCCATAGCGCATCTCACGCTTGCTGATGGCAGCATCGTTGGGATAGACACCCGAGAGCTGCACACTGATATAGTTTTCGCCTAGGCTCACGGTGAGCCCTGCCTGCGACAGTTGGGCACCCACCTCGTCAATATGGGCCGTGAAGTCGCGCCCCGTGGCATCAAGGTCAGCCTGTCGCAGGCTGATGCTGCGTCCTTCCTTCAGCCCGTCGTAGGGCTTCGAGGTTTGACCACCGAAAATCTTCATCGAGTTCGAAAGGAAACGGCCTGAGTTCTTCGTCACGGCATTGATGAGTCCGTTGCCGGCACCCAGCAGGAAGATGAGCATAAAGATACCCCACGCCACGGCGAAGCCCGTCAGCGCGGTGCGCAGTTTGTTGCGCCGTGCCGTCTGCCATATTTCATTCAATAACTCCATCCTTAATACGTATCACGCGGTCGGTCTGCGCCGCCACATTGGGGTCGTGGGTCACAATAATTTCCGTGATGTGCTCCGTGTGGTTCAGTTCCTTCAGCAGTTGCATCACCTCCACCGATGTCTTCGAGTCCAGCGCGCCCGTAGGTTCGTCGGCCAGGATGATTTTCGGCTGCGTGATGAGGGCACGGGCGATGGCCACTCGCTGACGCTGGCCGCCAGAGAGTTCGTTGGGATAGTGAGTGGCCCAGTCCTTCAGGCCCAGCCGGTCGAGGTATTCCATCGCCATCTGGTGGCGCTTCCGTCTCGACACACCCTGATAGAACAACGGCAGTTCTACGTTCTCCACGGCCGTCTTGAAACCGATGAGGTTGAACGACTGGAAAATGAAGCCGATCATCCTGTTGCGGTATTCGGCAGCACGTTTCTCCGAAAGGTTCTTGATGAGCGTCCCTGCAAGGTAGTATTCACCCTCGTCGTAGTTGTCGAGGATGCCCAGTATGTTCAGCAACGTAGACTTACCCGAACCGCTTGCGCCCATGATGCTCACAAACTCGCCCTGCCCGATGTGCAGGTCGATGCCCTTCAGCACGTGCAGGGGTTGTGCGCCGAAGTAAGTCTTGTTGATATTTCTTAGTTGTATCACGTCTTGAACCTTTGAACCTTGAACCCTTTGAACCTTGAACCCTTTGAACCTTGAACCCTCTTGAACCGTCGCGAAGCGACATTAATCCGCGCCGCAGGCGCCTACCCTGTCACGTTGCCACCATAGTCTATTCGGAAGTTGATGGGCAACTCATATTCCACCTTCATCGGAATGCCGTTTCTCACGCCGGGTTTCCACTTCGGCATGCCCGACACCACGCGTATGGCTTCCTCGGCAAACAGTTCCAGCACCTTCTCGCGAGTGCGCATCTTCTCGTCGCCGGCCAATCGCTGGAAAGGCTTGCGGTCTTCCACTGTGATGCGGTTCTGCGTCACGCGCACATCGCTGATCGTTCCGTCGGTACCCACCAGGAATTTCACCACCGTCTGCCCCTCCAGTCCGTAGTTAGAGGCTGTGCGCGGATAGCGTATGTGGCGGGCCAGATACACCATCATCGCATTGTCGCCGCCAGGAAAAGTGGGTTCACAGGCACGGCGCGAACGGGGTATCTTCACTCGCGAGTAGTCCAGATGGCGCAGCCGCTCGCGCAGTTTCTCTATCTGCACAGTAGCAAGCAACACCTTGCCCTCGGTGTTCAGCACGTACATCGACGGAATCCACTTCACGCCGAATGCCTGAGCCGTCACTGACTCCTTCATCTTCTTCATCTCGCAGAACTGCAGGCCCTGCATGCCACTTTCCGTGACGTAATTCCACCACTTCTCGCGGTCGGTGTCGTACGAGATGTGGATGAAGGTGATGCTGTCGTTGGCATACATTTCTTCCAGTTTCACCATCTCGGGCATGTCTTTCCTGCAGTCGGGGCACCACGATGCCCAGAAGTGCAACACCACGTATCGGCCGCGCAGGTCAGCCAGCCGTGTGTTCGACGTGCTGTCCACCATAAAGTCGGGTGCCTCCGTTCCGTTGTGTAGCATATCTTGCGCATAGAGCGAGTCCAGGTCCTGCGCCACAGCCGGCATAGCAATCCAGCAGCCCAGAAAGATGCCAACCATCTTAAGAATCGTAAGTCTTTTCATATCTTATTATTTCTCTTGTTATTCTACTATTCCCCCCTTCCCTTTAGGGAGGGGCTGGGGGTAGGCTTTCACTCCCTTTCCTTTAGGGAGGGGCCGGGGGTAGGCTTTCCCACCTCCAGCACCTGGTCGCAGTACTCCACGACGGCGGGCCGATGGGTGATAAAGATCACCGTGTGCCCCTTCTTGCCGAGGATGTTCTGCAGCAATTGCCGCTCGGTGTCGGGGTCGAGAGCACTCGTAGCCTCGTCGAAGAGCATCACCGGACGGTTTCTCAGCAATGCACGCGCTATGGCGATGCGCTGTGCCTGTCCTTCGCTCAGTCCGCCACCCTTCTCGCTGCACTGCGTGTCGAGGCCCGCGGGCAGCTCGCTCACGAAGTCGGCGCAGGCCGCATGCAGCGCCTCCAGCATATCCTCGTCGGTGGCATCGAGATTGCCCAGCCTGAGGTTGTCGCGTATGGTGCCGCTGAGCAGTGTGTTGCCCTGCGGCACGTAGACCAGGTTGCAGCGCAGGCGGGGCGACACCGCACAGGCGTGGCGGCGGTCGTAGATTTCCACCTGTCCCTGCTGTGGCGTGAGCAGTGCCAGGATGAGGCGCACCAGCGTGGTCTTGCCCGCACCGGTCTCACCCAGCACCGCCGTGCAGCTGCCTGGCAGGAAGTCGAACGACAGATTGCTGATGACGGGGGCATCCTCGTAGGCGTAGCTCACGTTGCTCACCCTGATGCCGCACGGCTCATCCATATAGATGGGGTCGCCTTGCTCCTCCAGCGGGTTCTCCTCCAGCTCCATGAGTCGCTCGGCAGCCGTAAAAACCGACACAAACTGCGGCACGAGCTTCGTCAACGAGCGTGCCGGACTCTGTATCTTGTTCACCAGTTGCAGGAAGGCCGTCATGCCGCCAAACGACAGCGTGCCTCTCGACATGCGCAGGGCGGCCCAGAGGAATGCCACCAGGTAGCCCAGGGCGAAGCCGAAGTTCACGATGAGGTTCGACACCACGCTGAACGCCGTGCGCTTCACCACCTTGTGGCGCAGTTCGCTCTGCGTCGTCTCCAGGCGGTCCACCATGTGGTCGTCGCTCTCCAACGTCTTGATGAGCATGCGGTTCTGAATGGTCTCCTGCAGCACGCTTTGCACCTTCGAGTCGCTCGAGCGCACCTCGCGGGTGAGCCGCCGCATGCGCCCCACGTATATCTTGCTCAGGCCCACGAACACGGGGATGATGGCCACGGTGATGAGAGCCAGCACCCTGTCCATCGTGAACAGATAGCAGAAGGCGCCCACGAAGAGCGCTGCCACCGACAGCGTGCTGGGTATCACCTCGGTGAGGAAGTTCACGACGTTCGTCACGTCGAACTCCAGTCGGTTGAGCACGTCGCCCGAGTGGCGGCTCTCCTTGCCGTGCCACTCCGAGCGCAGGATGCGGTCGAGCATGTGCTGCTGCATGCGGTTCTGCGCCTTGATGCCCAGGATGTTCTTGATCCAGATGCTCGAGATGTGGAGGGCAAAGTCGGTCAGGATGAGTGCCGCCATGATGCCCACGGCCACGTAGAGCGACCCTTCGTCAACGCCCTCGGCCACCTCGATGGCATGCTGCACCGCCCACACCTGAGCCAGCGACACCACCACCGACAGCAGTCCGATGCCGGCATTCAGTGCTGCCTGCAACCGGTTGCCTCGCCACGCGCACCACAGCCACTTCAGGATGCTCCGCGCCGAATATTTCTCTAGCCCTTTCAATTTTTATATTCTATAGTCTAAACCAGAAACTAGAAACCTTTAACTATCTCCTCTCCCTCCCCCCTTGGGGAGGGCCGGGGTGGGGCTTCACTACCTCGCGTCCACGCCCCACATCATCTTCTCGCGCAGGGTGGCGAAGTAGTGCTGCGAGGCACGCTTCACGATGCGCACCGCGTAGGGAGCCTTGCTGATGACGAGCTG
The DNA here is from genome assembly GCA_902781315.1 of uncultured Prevotellaceae bacterium. Lineage (GTDB taxonomy): Bacteria > Bacteroidota > Bacteroidia > Bacteroidales > Bacteroidaceae > Prevotella. The sequence continues at coordinate 4,564 of CACZIT010000037.1, read as the reverse complement.
CGTGCCCTCGTCGAACGACTCCGAACGTCCGTCGACAGCCACCAGGAAGCTATGCGTGCGGCTCTCCACGCTGAGCTCTATCTCGCTCTCGTCGCCGATGACGATGGGGCGTACGTTCAGCGAATGAGGAGCCACAGGCGTCAGGCAGAGTATGCCCGTGCCCGGCGCCATGATCGGACCGCCATTCGAGAGGTTGTAGGCCGTCGAACCCGTCGGCGTCGACACCACGAGTCCGTCGGCCTGATACGTCACCAGATCGTTGCCGCCCACGCGGGCATGAATCGTAATCATCGATGCATTGTCGCGCTTCAGCACCGCGATATCGTTCAATGCGTAGGGGTAGCCAATCGAACCTTGAACTTTGAACTTTGAACCTTGAACCTTGAACTCTTGCTCGTCGCGCAGCGACTTTGAACTTTGAACCTTGAACTCTTGCTCGTCGCGTAGCGACAACTGTATCACGGCATGTTCCTCCACGCGGCACCGGCCGGCATAGAGTTCGTCGAGTGCCTGCTCCATCTCACTTGGCAGGAAGTCGGCCAGGAAGCCCAGCCGCCCCGTGTTCACACCGATGATGGGCACACCCGTTGCTCCCACGTGGCTGGCGGTCTTCAGCAACGTGCCGTCGCCACCCATCGAGATGGCATAGTCGGCCGGGAAGTCCAGCACGTCGAACACCCTCACCCCTGCCAGCAGGGCTGCCATCGCAGGTTCGCTGCCGTGATGGCGCAGCAGGAACTCGTGGAACGCCCGCTCCACGCTGACCTGCGCTCCACGCTGCTGCAACGCGCCCAGCAACAGAGCTGCCGAATCTGACTTCTTCGTCTGAAATTCGTTGCCGAACAGGGCAAATCTCAGTTTCTTTTGCATCGCCTTCAAAATGACCGTTCTGTCTATCTATACAGTTTTCATTGATTCTGCCTGCAAAGATACGAATAAGTGAGGGAAAAACCAAATGAATTTGAGTTTTTCCGAGCGGGAGTATCTTCGACGAATGTCAGAGATACAACATTTTGACGGCGAATGCAAGAAAATCGCAAAATTTAACTATATCGCTCACTTCACTACAACCGTTTTCGTCGTGCCGTCGGCATGGCGCACGATGTTCAGGCCGCGCTGCGGCGACTGCAGCTGCTTGCCGTCAGGCCGATAATAAGAGACCGTAGTTTCGTTCTGATACTCCTTCCCGTCTATGCCGAGTTCTTCGTCAGTCAGTCTCCTAATAGTATCGAATTTTCTCCAAGGTGTTTTCATCTCATAATATATCATTCTGTTCGCTGGTACACGAAGAGTTCCGTCTATTGGGGTTATAGTTCCAAAAGCATCTTCTGCGGTTTCAGGAACTTCTTCTGCATAACAGTACACTTTACTTGGTTTCCAAATACGGGCAAAGGCAGACTTGCCAATTGTTTTCACACCGTTACCAATGATGATTGCCGCCAGTGATAAGCAGTTAGCAAAAGCGGATGCTCCGATAGATGTCACGCTGTTGCCAATGGTGACGGAAGTCAGGCTTAAACAATTCTCAAATGCCTTATCGCTTATTGCAGTCACACCGTCAGGAATAACCAGGTCCTTGACTTCTTCTCCATTCAGGTACAAATGTCGAGCATACCATAACGGGCTGCCTCTATATGCAAATGTAATGTTGCACCAAGCGGCAATGTCCTGGATATGAACGGCCTTTAAGCTATTACACTCTTCGAATGCTTTATTTCCAATAGTTGTAACCCCATTTCCAATTCTAACAGAGGTTATTCCTTCGCAATTGTAAAACGCAAGTGCCTTAATAGCTGTTACGTTATCGCCGATGGTGACGGAGGTCAGACCAAGACAACGCACAAAAGCATATTCGCTTATCTCTGTTACGCTTTCTGGGATGACCATATCCTTGATTTCCTCCCCATTCAGAAAGAGATGCTTAGCATACCATAGAGGATTAGATTCGCTAAACCAGAACGTAATACTGCACCAAGCAGCAAGGTCAGTGATATGTACAGCCGTTAGGCCATAACAGCCTGCGAAAGCATCTTCCTCTATCTCTGTTACACTCTTGGGAATGGTGATAGAGGTGAGGGAGGAACAGTAACCAAACGCATCCTCCCCTATCTTCTTCACTCCTTCTGGGATACCAACGGAAGTTAAAGCAGAGCAGAGCAGGAACGTAGAATTATTAATGCTCGTCAAACTATTTGGGAGGTCAACCGACGTAAGTGACGAACAGTCCTCAAATGCATGGACTCCGATGTTTTCCACACTGTTGGGAATCTCTATGGAGGTGATAGTACTCTCACGAAATGCGGCAGAGCGAATGCTTGTCACGCTGTATTCTGCATCCTCATAAGAGACCTTCTCGGGGATAACGATATCGCCTGAATAGGGTTCACTTTTGGAAAGCATGACCTCAGCGGTCTTATTTTCTTTATTCAGGTCGTACCAAAGTCCATCAATCACTACTTCCTCTGCATGGGCAAACAGGGGGAATAGTAGCATAGCAATAGCTATGTGTCTTTTCATTGCGAATAGTAGAACTTTTTTCATAATAAACTTCTTTTATTATTATCGTTCAATATGATTGTTATGTTTGCAAAGTTAGCATTTCCCTTCTTGTCACGCAAGCCTTTTCACGTTTTTAACGTGTTCTTCCCTTTTTCCTTCGTTCCGTTTTTCATCTTTTATATCTCTAGGGAAGAGGGGAACAAGGAGATACGCAGATGCGCCTACGCCCCTCGTCCTTTCTCTGTTTGTGCGTTGCTGCCCAATGCCACCAGCATCAGAACAGCGAGAAGCAATGCTTTCTTCATTTGTAAACTATTGTATCATTCCTTTCCAAAATGAAATCCCACGTCTTAACGATTACACAAGAATCGCAATCTTGGTCATTTTCATACATCCGACATTTATCGTCTCTATAAATGCCATCGCTTCCATAAGTTAAATTTCTTTTCTCTGCAATGGCAATCATGGTAGCTGGCTTGTAGAAAAACACTTTATAGTTATAGATATATATCTGTTGGCGTAGTAGATGGACGCCTATTCTATCCTTGGGTTCAACAGGTAAATACAGATTGGGAGTCTCTTGTGCTACAGCCTTGCCATCCGATTTCTTACATGTTACAACACGAACAAAGACTAATTGGTCATTGCTGTTATAAATCTCAAAAGACAGGAGCTCCTTTCCTTCTTCCCCATAGTCTTCACCGTCACAACTGGACAGGGCAAATATACTACAAAGTAGTATTGTGTAAAACCATTGCTTCGATAATACTTGTTTCATACGTGTAGTTTTATATCCAAAATAAAAAACCTAACAAATCATAAAAGCTTTATTTTATCCCTTTTGTTGGGTGAACGCCTTTATCTAATCTTATGTTTCCCGATGAGTGGTCATAGCCTGTCTCAAAAATACGCTTATCAAAGAATTTTTCAATCTTACCTTCTTTGTAATTGTCTGATTCCTCACCATATTTTTTGTCAAAGTGTTTTATCGCCAATTTATTTGCACAAGTGTCTTTTTTTATTGCTATCTTTCAGCAAGTACTTGTCCATAGACTTAACAAACTTGTCTAACTCCTTGCTTTTATATTTATCTATACAAGAAGAAATAACAGTCCTTTTCCCGCCATGATCCATAATCGGAGAAGGTTCTATGGTTTCAACAAAACTGCTTGCGTACGCCTTAATCTCTTGGAAAGCCTCTGGGCTATATGGGAGAACATCAAAGTACACGGTTCCTGATATGTCATCATCAACGAGGCTCTTGTCTTTAAACCCCTCCGTAATACATACGTAAAGAAAATATTCTTTAAGCAATTCTCTCCATACATACGGCTTTGCTCTTTCCAATTCCTTAGCATCTAATTCTCCAAACAGCACAGGCTTTGTTGTAATACAACTTGTTAGAGAAAAAACAGACATCACTAAAATAAAATATATTTTTTTCATATCCATTGATGGTGTTAATTTCATATATTGACCGAGGGCAAAGTTAGCATTTTACTTCTTGTCCTGCAAGCCTTTTTACGTTTTTAACAGTTCTTCCCCTTTTTCCTTCATTCCGTTTTTCATCTTTTATATCGCTAGGGAAGAGAGGAATCAAGGTAGGACGCAGGCGCGCCTGCACCCCTCCCGTCATCATACCATTGTATTGAGAGTTGGATGATATCTTTTCACTTCGCACTGAACTTTACGGCTCGCGTCAACACACAACTCGCACTATTTTGCATTTCTCTAACCCACGTTAATGACTTCTAATGTGTCGAAAACAGTGTCTTGATGAGATAATATATACTATTGTGTAAAGTAATATATGATATATTGCTCGGTAATATATGATATATTGGTTAGTAATATATGATATATTACTTTGCAATATATGATATATTACTTCATGAAAGAATGCTTCCGAAAGCAGAAGAGGAACGTTCTTGCATCACAGGAAGCGGCGAGTGACGGGTTTCCGTCATGTCTTTCCCTGTATAGTGTTGACTCCTTTTGAGCCTTGATTTGTTGCTGTTTTGTTAATTACTGTTTATTATACTGATTCTGTTGACTAATCTCTCTG
>CACZIT010000036.1 GCA_902781315.1 uncultured Prevotellaceae bacterium | reverse complement strand
GTAGTGCCACCTCACCGTTTCTTTTCTCCTTCCAATCAAGGAGTTGCTGATATATTTTACGCTTCATAATGATGTCATCCGCACCTTTTTGCGATTTCTGAGCTTCCATATTCTACACCTTTTTGAGATTTTACACGATGCAAATATACACCTTTTTGAGATTTTCTGCAAGAGTTTTGACGAAAAAGCATAAGATATTTGATTATTTTAAGTCATTTTGATTTAAATATGACCTATTTCGTCGTATTTCCCCAATTGTCATTCATTATACTTACATGTTCGATATTGACAAAATCCGCTTCAAAATCTTGTTTTATCCACGAATGACAGCCAAAAAAACTTCTTTTTCCTTTGTTTTTTCCTCACTTTTTCGTAACTTTGCAGCATCGCTTGGTTAGCCCACTCGTGGGCGGCGGGCGGTCTTATATATGAGAAAGACGTTTTCGAACGTCTGTCGTTGTGAGCTGTGAACTTCGCAAACTCAACCATCACAACAGGCAGATGGCAATGAGACGTCTACGTGGCGCGTTTCTATATACTTTTATATATAGTCCGTGCTGGCGTGGGCTAACTGCGTTGTTATCCTGTGTGACGGGGGCAATGCGAAGGCCTACAGTTCCAGGATGGGCAGAGAAACAGACTCCTACGCCTTTTTTGTATCATAAGGTCATCTTTTTGTAATACTCGTCACTCTTAGGGGAGTCATGGTGATTTTAAAAGACCGTAAAGGCATGTTCAAAAGTTTCATGAACTTTTTAAAGAGGAAAAAAGCATTTGTACTATTTATGATTGCTACAAGTATTCCCTCGACAACCTGGGGATACGATGGCGACACCTTCGAAGAAGTGACAACAGAAGGTGAAACCCTCTGCTACACAGTAATTAGTGAAGATGAAAAGACTTGCAAGGTATCAGGGTACATCGATAGTCAGACTTCAACCAACTATCGACCAGTCACAATTCCTTCTATGGTCAACGATTATTCCGTGGTGGAAATTGGTGAGCGAGCATTCGTCTCATCCCGTTTTTCTAAATTCATAATTCCATCTACTGTAGAGCGGGTATGCAGCTATGCTTTTGAAAATTGTCTTAGCCTCTATAGCCTTAATTTTTCTGATGGTGTCAGAGTTGTAGAAGATGATGCCGTGACCAACTGTTTTAATATCAACAGCATCTCATTTGGTGCAGACGTAGATAGCATAGGAAAAGGTATAGGTTCGGGCTGTCGTTATTTATCAGAAATTACCGTAGATCCGAACAATCAGCACTATATTAGTCCTGAGTGGTATGATGAGGACAAGGATGAGTGGGTTTCTGCTAATTGCGTCATCGATCAATATGAAAACAGACTTGTTGTAGGTTGCAAAAGTACTGTGATTCCGTCAGACGGTACAGTAGTAACAATTGCCACCGGAAGTTTTTGGAACATCCCTCTTCTTGAAGAGATTGATATTCCCAATGGTGTTGTTACGATAGAACCCTCTGCATTTACCAGCTGTAGCCAACTGAAGAAAGTGACTATAGGGAAAGACTTACAGGTTTTTGGCGATTACGATAGTAGTACAGGAGGCTCATATTGCTCAGAGCCTGGCATGTGGTGTGAGAATTTGGAATCATTTAGCATTAGTCCTGATAATGAATACATGGATAGTAGAGATGACTGCAATGCTCTAATTAGCACTCAGGAGAATGCCTTGGTCATAGGCTGGAGTACCACTGTTATTCCAGAAACCGTAGAGAGTATTAGTCCTCATGCCTTTGCTCATTGTGTTTCAAATAATGGAGCAGGACTAAGTGGAAAAGTTGTTATTCCCGATGCAGTAAAAACGATTGGCAAAAATGCTTTTTCGAATAACAGCAACATTACTGAGTTAATTATGGGAAGAAGTCTTCAAACCATAGGTGCAGGGGCATTCTCAGGTTTATCTATATCATCTGTTGTAATTCCAGAGAATGTAGTACTCATTGATATTATGGCTTTCTCGGGTTGTGAGAATTTGACTGAAGTTGATTTCGAATGCGGAACCCCAACATTCAGAGAAGGTCCTACCGGTGAGAAAGTCTTTGAATATTGTACAAATCTAAAGGATATTTATTATCCTGCAAGTTCCTACTCGAAGAATAGTTGCGTCAGAAATAGCAGTCATGTGAAAGGAATGAAAATGCACCCTGTCATTAAACCCAAAGATGTATGGTCAACCTATTGCTCATCAGCTAGTTTGAATGTTCCATTAGGAATAACTGCTTATGTGGTTAGGCTAATAGCAGGCGACCAATTACATCTGCAGGAAATATCGAACATCAATAAAGGGCAGGGACTGCTTTTGCATACGGAATCACCCGGTGAACGAATAGAGGTTACCATCTCCTCAAACGAAGTGGACGTTGAAATAAATGAATTGTATGGGATATTAAGCAAAACATTATTACCTTCAGAAGATGCGGAAAAGAGTTACTACATACAGGATGGAAATACTTTCCAACTGGTTAGTACTCCCACGTATCTGCCAGCATATCATGCTTACCTTGCGGTTCCGAAGGCATCTGCATCTTCTGTTTATTACTTTGGAAATACTAGTGAAACCATGCCGGGCGACGTGAACAACGACACAGAGGTTACCATCGCCGACGTGACAGCCTTGGTGAACATCATTCTTGGAAAGGACAATGAGGAGCCATACGTGTATAACCACAAGGCGGCGGACGTGAACGGCGACAAGGCGATTTCGATTGCCGACGTGACGGCGCTGGTGAATATCATTCTTGGAAAAACACAATGATAGGACAATTCGCAGGAAATCATTAGTTCCTTTATCGATAAAAACCGTGCCAGATTGTCAGTCTTGACAGTTTGGCACGGTTTTCGTTATGAAGAAGGATGAGCGTTAGATTCTCGAAACTCGAAACTTGAAACTTGAAACTCGAAACTAATTAAATAACATTTAAGACATTAAGACTATGAACATCAAACCATTAGCAGACCGCGTGCTGGTACTCCCCACAGCGGCTGAAGAAAAGGTAGGCGGAATCATCATTCCCGACACAGCAAAAGAGAAACCCCTTCGTGGCAAGGTCATCGCAACCGGCAACGGTACGAAGGACGAAGAGATGGTATTGAAAGAGGGCGACGAAGTGCTCTATGGCAAGTATGCCGGCACGGAGCTGGAACTCGACGGCACTAAGTATCTCATCATGCGCCAGTCGGATGTATTGGCTATAATAGGGTAGTAGTATTTTTTTATTTATAATTAAGGTTGCTTGGAACCCCCAAAACTAACCAAGCGCCCCTCCCCTCGGGAGGGGGTGGGGGTGGGTTATTTATTATGGCAAAAGAAATCGTATACAATATGGAAGCCCGCGACCTCTTGAAGAAGGGTGTCGATCAGTTGGCTAACGCAGTGAAAGTAACACTGGGCCCGAAAGGCCGTAACGTAGTGATTGAAAAGAAGTTCGGTGCACCGCAGATCACGAAGGACGGCGTCACCGTGGCAAAGGAAGTGGAGCTTGAAGACCACTTCGAGAACACTGGTGCACAGCTCGTGAAGAGTGTGGCCTCGAAGACTGGCGACGATGCCGGCGACGGTACGACAACGGCTACCATCCTGGCACAGGCCATCGTGAGCGAAGGTTTGAAGAACGTCACCGCCGGTGCCAACCCCATGGACCTGAAGCGCGGTATTGACAAGGCCGTGAAGGCAGTCGTTGAGCACATCGCAGCTTCGGCTGAGAAGGTGGACGACAACTACGACAAGATTGAGCAGGTGGCTACCGTCTCGGCTAACAACGATCCCGAGATTGGCAAGCTGCTGGCTGATGCCATGCGCAAGGTGTCGAAGGACGGTGTCATCACCATCGAGGAGTCGAAGAGCCGCGACACCCACATTGGTGTGGTCGAGGGTATGCAGTTCGACCGTGGCTATCTCTCGGCTTACTTCATTACCGATTCCGAGAAGATGGAGTGCGTGATGGAGAATCCTTACATCCTGCTCTACGACAAGAAGATTTCGAACATCAAGGACTTCCTGCCCATCCTGCAGCCTGCCGCCGAGAGCGGACGCCCGCTGTTGGTGATTGCCGAGGACGTTGACTCAGAGGCTCTGACCACACTCGTGGTGAACCGTCTGCGTGGTGGTCTGAAGATTTGCGCCGTGAAGGCTCCTGGCTTCGGCGACCGTCGTAAGGCCATGCTCGAGGACATCGCCGTGCTGACTGGCGGTACCGTCATCAGCGAGGAGAAGGGTCTGACGCTTGAGCAGGCTACGCTCGAGATGCTGGGTACGTGCGAGAAGGTGACCGTGGACAAGGACAACACCACCATCGTGAACGGTGCTGGCCAGAAGCAGGCCATTCAGGACCGCGTCAACCAGATCAAGAACGAGATTCAGAACACCAAGAGCTCGTACGACAAGGAGAAACTGCAGGAGCGTCTGGCCAAGTTGGCAGGCGGTGTGGCTGTGCTCTACGTGGGTGCCAACTCTGAGGTGGAGATGAAGGAGAAGAAGGACCGCGTCGACGATGCTTTGTGCGCTACGCGTGCTGCTATTGAGGAAGGTGTCGTCGCTGGTGGCGGTACGACCTACATCCGTGCCCAGGAGGCCCTGAAAGCCGTGAAGGGCGACAATGCCGACGAGCAGACTGGTATCAAGATTGTAGAACGTGCCATTGAGGAGCCGCTGCGCCAGATTGTGCTGAATGCAGGCGAGGAAGGTGCAGTGGTCGTGCAGAAGGTGCGCGAGGGCAAGGGCGACTTCGGTTACAATGCCCGTACAGACCAGTATGAGGACCTGCGCGAGGCTGGTGTGATTGATCCTGCCAAGGTGGCCCGTGTGGCTCTGGAGAATGCCGCTTCGATTGCCGGCATGTTCCTCACCACGGAGTGCCTCATTGTTGACAAGCCCGAAAAGGAGCCCCAGATGCCGATGGGCGGTGCTCCCGGCATGGGCGGCATGATGTAATAGAAAGATTGTCCAGAAAGATTGCAAAATCGTACAATCAAATAAAATAAGGTATAAAAAAACGGGTACATAGTTTGTGTACTCGTTTTTTTTTCGTAATTTTGCACAACGCGCAATGGGCTTTTGCCGCATTCGTTTGAAGAAGACAAACCAGAAACTTTATATCGAAAAGTGAAACGATTTTTTACATTACTGACAATTGTTCTGGCTGTGTTGAGTGCCAACGGCCAGACTTCGGTGTTGACGCTGCGTCCTGTGAAGCATGTGGACGAAGTGAAGGTGGTGGCCTATGAAGGCAATGCCCCTCAACTTCCCTATCAGGTGTGGGCACAATATGAAGACGGCACTGGCGAATGGCGGTTGGTGAGGTGGATGAATGCGCTCCAGGACGTGGAGAACGACGAAGCCGATGCCAAGGTGACGCCTGCCGGTTCGGAGTATGAGGTGTTGGGCTACGTCGTTGGTGACAATGCCACGTCGGGCGGTTATCCTGTGATAGCGAAGGTCAGCGTGGTGGCCGGCAGCCTGCAGGCAGGCCCCGGCAAGCCGATGGCTGAGCCGCTGCCCCTGAACAAGGTGAGCCTCATCGGCACGAACCGTCTGACGAAGAACCGCGATATGGACATCGACCATCTGTTGTCGCTCGATGTGAAGCAGCAGCTCTATAACTACCACGATACCTACGGACTGCCCACGGAAGGCTATCCGGAAGCCGATGGATGGGATTCGCCTACGACCAAGTTGAAGGGACATGGTACAGGCCACTACCTGTCGGCACTGGCGCAGGCTTTTGCCAGTTGTGCCGATGGGGCAAAGCGCGACCAGTTGCGCAGTCGCATCAAGACTATGATTGATGAGATGAGGGTTTGTCAGGAGCGCACCTTCGTCTGGAGTGACTCGCTGGGCCGCTACTTCGAGGCTCGCGATCTGGCACCGGAAGAAGAGCTGCGACAGCTGAAAGGAACCTGGGCTGACTTCGACCGCTACAAAAAAGATTTCCGCCACTATGGCTACGGCTATCTGAATGCCATTCCGGCTCAGCATTGTGCGCTGATAGAGATGTATCGTGCCTACAACAACGAAGACTGGGTGTGGGCTCCTTATTACACCGTGCATAAGCAGCTGGCAGGACTGATTGATATTGCCAACTACGTGGACGACAAGGAGATAGCTGCCAAGGCGCTGCTCATAGCCAAGGACATGGGACTATGGGTTTGGAACCGACTGACCTATCGCACATTCGTGTCGAAGGAAGGCACGCAGGAGCAGCGTCGTAGTCGTCCCGGCAACCGCTATGAGATGTGGAACATGTATATTGCCGGCGAGGTGGGTGGCATGGCCGAAGCCCTGTCGCGCCTCTCAGAGATGGTCACGGACACAACTGAAAAGTTGCGCCTGCTGCAGGCTGCCACCTATTTTGATAGCCCAGCTTTCTTCGATCCGTTGGCAAAGAACGTGGATGCCATCCGCACACGCCATGCCAATCAGCACATCCCGATGGTGACGGGCGCCTTGCGCATTTACCGCGCATCTCAGCAGTCGCCTCTCACTCCCGGACTCCTGCCACAATCATCTCAAGCATCGCCTCTTTATTACTATCAGGTGGCCCAGAACTTCTGGACGATGATTCAGGGACGCTATCGTTATGCCATGGGTGGTGTGGGCAACGGAGAAATGTTCCGCCAGCCCTATACGCAGATGCTCTCGATGGCAACGAACTTCGATCCTACGCTCAACGAAACCTGCTGTGCCTACAACCTGGCCAAGCTGACGAAAGACCTGAACTGCTATCATCCCAATGATGCACGCTACATGGACTACTACGAGCGCCTGCTTTACAACCAGTTGGTAGGTTCGCTCAATCAGCATGAATATGCCGTGCTCTATCAGTATGCCGTGGGTCTGAATGCCTCGAAGCCTTGGGGCAACGAGACACCGCAGAGCACTTGCTGCGGCGGTACGGGTGCAGAAAACCACGTGAAGTATCAGGAAGCAGCCTACTATGTGGGTGCCGACACGCTCTGGGTGGCTCTCTATCTGCCTACAACAGCCCAGTGGGATGCCAAGAAGGTGACGTTGCAGCAAGACTGCGAATGGCCTGCCGAGAGAAGCACGATCCGTGTGGTCGAAGGCAAGGGACGTTTTGCCATGAAACTGCGTGTGCCCTATTGGGCAACGAAGGGCTTCGACGTGAAACTGAACGGCAAGTCGCTGGCTGAAAACTACATTCCCTGCAGCTATGTGGAGATTCCTGTTCGCAAGTGGTCGAAGAAAGATGTTGTGGAGGTCATCATGCCTTATGGGCAGCATCTGGATTTCGCTCCCGACAAGATGGAGATCGACCAGCGTCGGACAGCCTACGAACCTCGTTGGGCTGCCGCGCTGATGGAAGGTCCGTTGGTGATGGCTGCCACAGGTCTTTCGACATGGGAAGAAGCAACACTGAAGCCCGGCCAGGATTTGAGCAGTCTGCACTTTGTGGCTGACTATGATGCCGACCGTCACGTGACGCACTACTTCCGCATCAACGCACCTGTGGAAGAGGGTGGGGCGGCCGATCCGACTATTCTGCGTAGCCTGATGCAGATGGCCAAGAACCGAATGAAAGCCCAGAAGGCTTGGGAGGCGCTGGAGGTGAAGGTGCCCGAGCATGCTCCCTGGGCTCCCTACGGCTATGCCCGTATGGCCGAGCAATATGAGCAGGCTTGCAAGATTGTCGATAATGGTTCGAAAGGCGAACTCGACAAGACCTCGGCTGCCCTGAATGCAGCCCTGAACACGATGCGCCCTGGCAATCTGGCCGAACCTGAAGACTTGGAACCGCTGGCCGCACTCGTTGAAAAGACCCGCGGGCTGGATCGCAGGGAGATGAGCGATGCCATGCGTCAGGCTCTGCGCTATGCCCAGATGGTGACGCGTTACGTGAACGACGGTAGTGGTACGACCGACATGATCAAGCGAGCTCTGGACCAGTTGTCGCCACTGGTGAATGCAGAATAAAAGAAAGGTAACAATAAAAAAAGAAGAGTGGGTGTGTCAAGTTGACACACCCACTCTTCGTAATATCGTTATGGATTAAGTCTTATCGGGGAGAACTTATTGTTTTGCCTCCTCCATAGTTCCCTCGATGTAAAGACGTGTCATCTCGGGCTGTCCGTTGGTGCGAACGGTAATGCTCTTCTTGAAGTGGCCGGGGAATTTTCCTTTACCATTGTAGGTTACCTTTATCTCTCCGGACTTGCCAGGAGCGATAGGTTCCTTCGTGTAGGCAGGTACCGTGCAGCCGCAAGAGGCAACAGCCTGATTGATGACGAGAGGAGCATCACCGGCATTCTTGAATGTGAAGGTGCACTCCTGTACGGGGGTTGACTCTGAGAAGGTGCCGAAGTTGTGTGACACCTTGTCGAACCTAATTTGGGCCTGCTTTGCCTGAGCAGAAGCAAAACTGATGCATGCCACCAGCATAAAGGCCATCAATAGAATCTTTTTCATATCTTCTAAATGTTTGTTTTTATTATTTTCGACGCAAAGTTACTTTATTTGTTTAATAAAAGGCAAGAAAAGGAGTGTTTTTTAAGAGTAAATAACAGAAGAAGGCACATTTTCTTTTGCCATTTCGGGAAAAAGTTGTAATTTTGCGGTTTGAAAATTAATATATTATATATAATATGTATAGAACAAATACGTGTGGAGAGCTACGACTCTCGGACGCTGGCAAGCAAGTGAAGCTGGCAGGATGGGTACAGCGAGTGCGCAAGATGGGTGGTATGACCTTTGTTGACTTGCGCGATCGCTATGGTATTACACAGTTGGTCTTCGACGAGTCGAAAGATGCAGCTCTTTGTGAACGTGCCAACAAAATGGGACGCGAGTGGTGCGTACAGGTAGTTGGCGAAGTGAGTGAGCGTCAGTCGAAGAATGCCAAGATGACTACAGGTGACATCGAGTTGCTTGTCTCTGAGCTGAATGTGCTCAGCGAGAGCCAGACACCGCCTTTCACCATTGAGGACAACACCGACGGCGGCGACGAGCTGCGCATGAAGTATCGCTATCTGGACCTGCGTCGCAACTGCGTGCGCAAGAATCTGGAGCTGCGTCACAAGATGACTATCCTCATCCGCAATTTCCTGGATTCCAGACAGTTCATTGAGGTGGAGACCCCAATCCTTATAGGTTCAACACCCGAAGGCGCACGCGACTTCGTGGTGCCCTCGCGCATGAATCCCGGCCAGTTCTATGCTCTGCCTCAGAGCCCGCAGACGCTGAAGCAGCTGCTCATGGTCAGCGGCTTCGACCGCTACTTCCAGATAGCCAAGTGCTTCCGTGACGAAGACCTGCGCGCCGACCGCCAGCCGGAGTTCACGCAGATTGACTGCGAGATGTCGTTTGCCGACCAGGAGGATGTGCTCCAGATTTTCGAGGACATGGCCCGCTACCTCTTCAAGGAGATACGTGGCGTCGACCTGCCTGAGAAACTTCAGCAGATGACGTGGCATGAGGCCATGCGTCGCTTCGGTTCCGACAAGCCCGACCTTCGTTTCGGCATGGAGTTCGTAGAGCTGATGGATGTGCTCAAGGGTACTGGCTCCTTCCCCGTGTTCAACGAAGCTGAGTATATCGGTGGTATCTGCGTACCTGGATGTGCCAACTATACCCGCAAGCAACTTGACCAGCTGACAGACTTCGTGAAGCGCCCGCAGGTGGGTGCCAAGGGCCTCGTCTACGTGAAGTTCAACGAGGACGGCACAGTGAAGTCGTCTGTCGACAAGTTCTACGAACCCGAGGTTTGGCAGAAGCTGAAGGAAGTGATGGGTGCCAAGGACGGCGACCTCGTGCTTATCCTCAGTGGCGACAATGCCAACAAGACCCGCGTTCAGCTCTGCACGTTGCGTCTGGAGATGGGTGACCGTCTTGGACTGCGCGACAAGAACCGTTTCGAGTGCTTGTGGATTGTTGACTTCCCCCTGTTTGAGTGGAGCGACGAAGAGCAGCGTCTCATGGCTACGCACCATCCGTTTACCCTGCCCAATCCCGACGACATCCCACTGCTTGACACCGCTCCTGAGAAGGTGCGTGCCGTGGCCTATGACTTCGTTTGCAACGGCATCGAAGTGGGTGGCGGCTCGCTGCGTATCCACGACGGCAAGTTGCAGGAGAAGATGTTTGAGATCCTTGGCTTTACGCCCGAGCGTGCAATGGCTCAGTTCGGCTTCCTGATCAACGCCTTCAAGTATGGAGCGCCGCCTCATGCAGGTCTGGCTTTCGGTCTTGATCGCTTCGTGAGCATTATGGCTGGTTTGGACTCGATTCGCGACTGCATCGCCTTCCCGAAAAATAACTCCGGACGCGACGTTATGCTTGATGCTCCTAGCGAACTGGATATCAAACAATTAGAGGAATTGCAGATTCGTCTTGACCTAAATCAAGAAAACGAGTAGTTTCTGGATGTTTCCTTGGAGTAAAGGCTTTTTGTCAACATTTTGTCGTAATTTTGCACGCAAATAAATAAGGTTGTTAAAAAGGATACAACATTTTTATTAATTTGTAAAGTAATTATGGCAGAAAAGAAAACAACGACAAAAGCTGCTCCTAAGGCAGCAGCTGAGAAGAAAGCTCCCGCAAAGAAGGCAGCTGCAAAGAAGGTAGAAGTCGCAATCAACGCAGAGAACGTTGGCTTCAAGGCTGGTGACGTTTATCAGGCTCTCGCCGCTGCTGGCAAGGCACTGACTGTTGCTGAGATTGCTAAAACTGCAAAGATTGCAACCGAGGAGGTTTACCTCGGAATCGGCTGGCTCTTCAAGGAGGGCAAGGTGAAAGGTGAGAACAATCTCGTAGCACTTGCTTAATAGCATTGCGAACGAAAAGTTTTATAGAGAGCTGCAATAAGGGAAATCTTTGTTACAGCTCTCTTTTTTTGTATTATATAGGCAACGAGAACAACTGATGAACGAATACGACAAGGAAATATTGCAAGTACTCCTTGAAGCAGGTAGCGAGGGAATTTCTGTACAGAAAATCTCACGCCACGTGTTCAATGCGTGCAATTCGTTCTTCAATCCTGTTGATTACAACAGTGTTCATGAATATGTGTTGCAGTATTTACAGAAAAATTCAAAGCTTCCTACTTCACTGATCACTCGCACTTCCCTCAGGGGGGTATACTGCCTGAACCTGGCCAATCAGCAAAGTCAGCAGTTGGTGCTTCAGTTTAAGGAACACACGGGCGAAAACGATGGGTTGTCTTCATCGGATTCTACTGATTCTCTGGAGCTTTCTTTGCCACTTTTTTAAATTTTTCGTCATTTTTCGTATAAAGATTCTTTTGTGACAATTATTTTTCTTAATTTTGCAGAACTTTTTATATAGGAAATAGATTCATTCACCCAAAGACTCTTCTATATGGCACAAAAGAACAATCATCTGGTTATCATGGCAGGTGGAGTGGGCAGCAGATTCTGGCCTATGAGTACTGCTGAACGTCCGAAGCAATTCATTGATGTGCTTGGAGTGGGCCGTTCGCTGTTGCAACTTACCTATGAGCGTTTCCGTAGTATCTGCAATCCGGAAAATGTGTGGGTTGTAACCAATCGACGCTATGCAGATATAGTATGCGAACAGTTGCCAGAAGTTCCACGAGAAAACATCCTTCTGGAACCATGTAGAAGAAATACGGCGCCTTGTATAGCCTATGTCAGTTGGCGTATTAAGACGCTGGATCCGAAGGCGAATGTTGTCGTTACCCCCAGCGATCATATTGTCACCAATGAAGAGGAGTTCCGTCGCGTCATCGTTTCTTGCATGAGTTTCACAAGCCAAACCGATGCTATTGTCACGCTGGGTATGAAGCCAAACCGTCCGGAAACAGGGTATGGATACATACAGGCAGACTTGACTTCCAGTTCTCCGAGAAACAAAAGTATTTACCGAGTTGACTCTTTCCGTGAAAAACCAGACTTGGCTACAGCCTTACGCTATATTCAGCAAAACAATTATTTTTGGAATGCTGGTATTTTCATCTGGAGTGTATCGACCATCGTCAATGCTTTCCGCATTTATCAGCCTGCCATCAGTAAGATCTTTGAGGGATTGCAGGGCTTTTACGGTACTCCGGAAGAGCAAGAACAAATAGACCGGCTCTACCCTGAGTGTGAAAGCATCTCCGTTGACTATGCTATCATGGAGAAGGCCGATGAAATATTCGTATGTCCTGCTGATTTCGGTTGGAGTGACTTAGGGACGTGGGGTTCGTTGCTGTCGCATACTCGTCATGACCTCTATGGCAATTCCCTTATCGGCAACGACATTTCAGTCTTTGACAGTCATAATTGCATCATACATGCCACAGAAAGTAAAAAGGTCGTGGTGCAGGGGCTGGATGGATACATCGTTGCAGAGAAAGATGGAACGCTTCTTATATGCAAACTCAGCGAGGAGCAACGCATCAAGCAGTTTTCAGGTGAAGAATGACATAAACAGTTAGTATATTATAATATATGTATAACAATCCGCAGGACCGTTACGATCATTACGAAGTACACGAAGATGCTCCTCTTCTTGAGTGGCTTATTGCCAATCTGAAAGGGAGTAAAAGTAAGGTAAAGGCTACTTTGCAGGGTAGAGGAATCAAAGTCAACGGAAAGGTTGTCACTCAGTTCGACTTTCCCTTGCAGGCTGGCATGCATGTGTCTGTTAGCAAAACGAAGCGTAACGATACGTTCAAGAGTCGTTATGTGAAAATCGTATATGAAGATCGTTGGCTTGTCGTTGTGGAAAAGAACATCGGCATCTTGTCAATGGCTGCCGGTCACCGGTCGCTGAATGTGAAGTCGGTGTTAGATGACTATTTCAAGCGCTCAGGCCAAAAATGCCGTGCCCATGTCGTGCATCGTCTCGACAGGGATACAAGTGGCCTGATGGTGTATGCCAAAGATATGGATACAGAGCAGATACTGGAGCATAATTGGCATGACATTGTATATGACAGGCGGTATGTGGCTGTCGTCAGTGGAGAAATTGTTGACGACGAAGGCACCATTGCCAACTGGCTGAAAGATAACAAAGCTTATGTGACCTATTCATCGCCAGTGGATAATGGAGGTAAATATGCCGTAACCCATTTCCACGTTATCGACAGAACTACAGATCATTCTCTCGTGGAGTATCAGTTGGAAACGGGGCGTAAGAATCAGATTCGTGTGCATTCGGCAGATATGGGGCATCCTGTTTGTGGTGATCCCAAGTACGGCAATGGTGACGATCCGCTGCATCGCCTTTGTCTGCATGCTTACGTACTCAATTTCTGGCATCCAAGAACTCGTGAGCGTATGGAGTTTTCCACTCCTATTCCTTCTCAGTTCCGTATGCTATTCAAGTAGCCATTCCCTATTTAAATAAAAATATCGTATGAGCGAGAATTATATCCTTTATGTTATTGCATTGTTGGCAGTGATTATCGGCTTCCTGATTGTCAAAAAAGTTGCAAGCTGCTTGATCAAGGCCATCGTGGCCCTTGTTGTCCTTGCTGTTTTGGGGTATATTTATTATGCTTATTTCTATGTGGCTTAAATGGCAGCTATAGGGTTGTGCCCATAGGAAAAAAGTAGAAAGATGAAATAAATCTGAAATATTCGTGAAAAAGCGTTTTTTTGCGTCTAAAAGTTTTTTGATGTCGCAAAAAAATAGTAATTTTGTACGCTATAAACAAAGCCAAAATGGCTTAGAACGAAAATAAACGGCATTTTAGAAGAAAATGGACGAAAATCAGACTTTTGATGGTATGCAAACCATCGACAATGACAGAATCATTAAAATCAACATTGAAGAGGAGATGAAATCCTCTTACATCGACTACTCCATGTCGGTGATTGTGGCTCGCGCCTTACCCGATGTCAGAGACGGTTTCAAACCTGTTCACCGTCGCATCCTTTATGGTATGGCGGGCATTGGTAATACAAGTGACAAACCATATAAGAAATGTGCACGTGTCGTGGGTGAAGTGCTTGGTAAGTATCATCCCCATGGCGACTCGTCAGTATATGGAGCCTTGGTTCGTATGGCCCAGGATTGGAACATGCGTTATACGCTGGTTGATGGACAAGGTAACTTCGGTTCTGTTGACGGTGACTCGGCTGCAGCTATGCGATATACGGAGTGCCGTCTTTCTAAGATGGGCGAGCATATTATGGATGACCTGGAGAAGGACACCGTTGACATGGTGAATAACTTCGACGACTCCCTGCAAGAGCCTTCCGTAATGCCTACAAAGGTGCCCAATCTTCTAGTAAATGGTGGTAATGGTATCGCAGTTGGTATGGCTACAAACATACCGACACACAATCTTGGAGAAGTTATTGACGGCTGTTGTGCCTATATCGACAACCCCGACATTGATACGGAGGGGCTGATGCAGTACATTCCTGCTCCCGACTTTCCTACAGGTGCCTACATTTATGGCCTGCAGGGCGTGAAGGATGCTTATGAGACAGGACGCGGTCGCATCATCCTGCGTGCGAAGGCTGAGATCGAGAGCCATGATACGCATGATAAAATCGTTATCACAGAGATTCCTTACGGTGTAAACAAGGCACAGCTGATTGAGTATATTGCAGAACTCGTCAAGGAAGGCAAGCTTGAAGGTATTTCTAATGCAAACGATGAGTCGGGCCGTCAGGGCATGCGTATCGTAGTCGACGTGAAGAAGGATGCAAATGCCAATGTCATTTTGAATAAGCTGTTCAAGATGACAGCGCTACAGAGCTCATTCTCAGTCAATAACATTGCACTCGTTAAAGGAAGACCTCGCCTCCTTTCTCTGAAAGAATGCGTGAAATATTTTGTGGAACATCGTCATGATGTGACAATCCGCCGTACGCGCTATGACTTGAAGAAAGCACAGGAGCGTGCTCATATTTTGGAAGGATTGATTATTGCTGTCAATAATATTGACGAGGTGGTGCACATCATTCGCCAGTCGAAGACGCCTACTGATGCTCAGCGCAATTTGGAAAGTCGCTTCAATCTTGACGAGGTTCAGTCGAAGGCCATTGTTGATATGCGTCTGTCGCAACTGACAGGTCTGCGTGTTGATCAGCTGCATCAGGAGTATGACGACTTGATGAAACTGATTGAGAGCTTGCAGGAGATTCTTGACAATCCTGAGCGTTGCAAGGAAGTTATGAAGAATGAACTTTTGGAAGTAAAAGAGAAGTACGGCGATGCTCGCCGCACTGAGATTATTCCTGATGAGCATGAATTCAACGCTGAGGACTTCTATCCTAACGATCCTGTGGTTATCACGGTGAGCCATCTTGGCTATATCAAGCGTACACCGCTTTCTGAATTCCGTGAGCAGGCACGTGGTGGAGTCGGTTCTAAGGGTGCTGCTTCACGCGACAAAGATTTCACCGAATATATATATCCGGCAACGATGCACCAGACACTGCTGTTCTTCACGAAGAAGGGCCGCTGCTACTGGTTGAAGTGCTATGAGATACCTGAGGGCGACCGCACTTCTAAGGGACGCGCCATTCAGAATATGCTCAATATCGAGCCTGACGATGCTGTGAATAACATCCTTCGTCTTCGTGGTCGTGGACTTGAAAATGAGGAGTTCATCAACAGCCACTACGTGGTGTTCTGCACCAAAAACGGAACTGTGAAGAAGACGCTGCTCGAAGCCTACTCGCGTCCACGCACAAATGGTGTGATAGCTATCAATATTGTTGATGGCGATGAGGTTGTCGACGTTCGACTGACTAATGGCAAGAATGAACTCATTATTGCCAACCGTAATGGTCGTGCTGTTCGATTCCATGAGAATACTGTTCGTACAATGGGTCGTGTTGCCACAGGTGTACGCGGTATGCGTCTCGACGGTGGTGACGACGCTGTAGTAGGAATGATTGTCGTCAACGATGCTGAGGCCGAAACCGTCATGGTGGTCAGCGAGAGTGGGTACGGCAAGCGCTCACAGGTGGAAGACTACCGCAAGACCAACCGTGGTGGTAAGGGTGTGAAGACGCTCAATATTACCGAAAAGACAGGAAGACTCGTTGCTATTAAGAATGTGACAGACCAAAACGATCTGATGATCATCAACAAGAGTGGCATCGTGATTCGTTTGGCTGTAGCAGAGTGCCGAGTGATGGGCAGAGCAACTCAAGGCGTGCGTCTGATCAACTTGACTAAGAAGAACGACGTAATCGCCAGTGTTTGCAAGGTAATGAGTTCTGAACTGGAAGCCACCGTGACCGAGGAAAGCCGTGCTCAGTGGCTCAAGAATAACGAACAATTCCAAAAAGATACTGCAGGAATAAACGAAAACGAACAAGAATCGTCAAATGACATAGAAGAGGGCAACCCTCTTGTTGACATAACAGATGATGATGAAGCCATTGAATTGGTGGATGAATAGAAAATGTAACTAATAACCTTTAATTATTTAAATTAGCTTATGAAGAAAATCATGTTTGCGGCTCTGATGATGTTTGCCACATCTACCGCATTTGCAGGTGACAGTGATGCTCTGAAGGGCATTCTGAAATCTAAGAACTACGCTGAGGCTGCAGCTATGCTGAAGTCATCTCTCGGTCAGTTGGTCAGCAATGCTGAGAAGGCAAAGGCTTACAACCACTTGGTTCAGCTTGCTATGGAGAAATTCGATAAAGAAGGAACGGCTCAGTTGGAAGGCCAGGCTCTTGCCCAGACAGGTAAGACTGCAGAGCCCTACGACACAGCTGGTTACTATGAGGCTGCTTACAATGCTTTGCTGAATGCTATTGAGTGCGACAAGTACGACAACATGCCTGATGCCAAAGGTAAGGTGAAACCTAAGTTCCACGAAGCCAACATGACGCGTGTCGGTAACGCTCGTATTCAGTTGGTGAATGCTGGTCAGCGTGAAGCTCAGCTTGGCAGTGATGAAGGTGTGCTGAAGTATTGGGGCACATTCCTCGACACCGAGGACTGCGACTTCCTGAAGGGTTATGACAAGACTGGCGAGGCTGGTTTCCTCGGTCAGGTGGCTTACTTCACCGCTCTCTATGCCAACCAGAATAAGCAGGTAGACCGCGCTTTGAAGTATCTCGACATTGCCATGAAGGATCCCGAGCAGGCCAAGGAGGCTCAGGCTCAGAAGTTCGCTATCGGTCAGGCTAATCTGAAGACAAAGGCTGACACGACGAAGTTCATCAGCGAGCTGAAGGAGTTCTATGCCGCTAATCCTGACAATGAGGCTGCTTTCGGAACACTCTGCAACCTTTATGCTGGCCAGAACGACAACGAAGCCGTGAAGGCTCTCGTTGGCGAAAAGATCCAGCGCGATCCCAACAACCACACCGCATGGGCTCTGAAGGGGCAGTATGAGATGAACGCTCAGGACTACGACAATGCCATCGAGTCGTTCAAGAAGGCTTGCGAGATTGACGACACCAACCCTGTGGTGCTCACCTATCTTGGCTTCTGCATGAACAACAAGGCTGCCGGTATCGAAGGCGACATTCCTGCTCAGAAGGCTCTCTACAAGGAGTCGATGAAGTATCTGGAGCGTGCAAAGGAAATTGATCCCGACCGTATGAAGGCTAACTGGGCATATCCTCTCTATCAGTGCTACTACATCAATTATAGCGCTAACGATCCTCGTACCAAGGAGCTTGAGGAAATACTGAAGTAATCTCTTTATATAATATAGAATAGGGGCGGAGGCTCGATTCTCCGTCCCTATTTGCATTTTTGAAAGGAAGGAAAAGATTGTGTTAAGGAATAACGTTATTTAAAAAGATATTTTGTAAGTTATGATTCGTAAAATAATAGCATTAGGAGTGTTGAGTTGGGTGGTCCTATTAGGGGTATTCGCTCAGGCTGATTCGAAGAAGCCTGTCAGCGATGCAAAGCTCAAGCAAAAGGCTGCTGCTGCATTGAAAAAGGATATTTCTCTGGCAAAATCTTATTTAAAAGCCGGCAATAATCTTTCCAAGGCTGAGCAACTGATGGAGAAGCATCTGAAGGATTCTGCGAATCGTAACAACGAACGACTTTGGCTCATCATGTTTGATGCAGTCCGCAAACAATATGATCAGGGGAACGAGAAACTCTATTTGAAGCAAGCTTATGACACATCGTCTTTCTTCAATCTGACAAAGAAGATGTTTACCATACTTGAGGCAGTCGACTCCATCGATGCCAGACCCAATTCGGCTGGCGTGGTCAAACCTCAGTATAGACGGAAACATGCAGAGTTCCTGAATGATTATCGTCAGAATTTGTTTAATGGGGGCATCTTCTTCGTAAGAAAGCAAAAGTATGTTGAAGCTTATTCCTTTTTTGATAAGTATATTGACTGTGCCATCCAACCTCTTTTTGGCCAGTTCAACTATAGTGAGACCGATTCTATGATGCCTGAAGCAGCCTATTGGGCTGTTTATTGCGGTTACAAAAACCAAGATCCCAAGGCAACCTTGCATCATACCTATCTGGCCTTGAAAGATACAGCCCATTACTGCATGATGTTGCAATATCTGGCTGAAACCTATAAACTGGAAAATGATACAGTACGCTATCTTGAAACCCTGAACGAAGGTTTTAAGAAGTATCCTTTGTTTCCCTTCTTCTTCCCACGTCTCTTAGATGCTTATACCCATCAGGGAGAATGGTATAAGGTGTTGGAAATAGCAGAGATTGCCATGAAGAAGGACACGGCCAGTGTTTACTATCCTCAGGTGCAGGGTACGGCTTTGCTAAATCTTAACCGCTATGATGAATGCATTAAAGCCAGCGACCAACTGATAGCCCGCAACGACTCTTTGCCGGAACCATGGTATAGTGCCGGCATGTCGTATTTCAATCAGGCCGTCGCTCTTGACAAGAATGTTCGTTTAAGCAATAAGGAACGCCTGCGTATGCAGGAACTCTATAAGAAGGCGATGACCTATATGAAGCGTTTCCGCCAACTTGCTCCCGACCAGCAAGAACGATGGGTGTTTCCTCTCTATACCATTTATTTGAATCTTAATATGGGGACTGAGTTTGATGAAATCGACCGTCTCATCAAAAAAGGTAAATAGTTTATTGTAGTTAAGTAGATGAAGAAAACGTTTGAAATCCTCCAACAATTAGGTATTGCAGAGCTGAATCCTATGCAGGAAGAGGCAATGGATGTCATCCTTAGGAAACATCATGATATCATCATCCTTTCGCCGACGGGTACGGGTAAGACTTTAGCCTATCTGCTGCCATTGGTTCAGTTGTTAGACGAGGGTGCACCTTCTGTTCAGGCTATTGTGGTGGTTCCTGGCCGTGAGTTGGCGCTGCAGTCAGCCGAAGTACTCACGTCCATGAAGTGCGGCTTGCGTGCGATGGCTGTTTATGGTGGTCGCCCTGCTATGGATGAGCATCGTGAGATGCTTAAGGTGGCTCCTCACGTCATCTTTGGAACTCCTGGACGTATCAACGATCATATTGCAAAAAGCAATTTCTCTGTTGATGACGTGAAGTTTCTTGTCATCGATGAGTTCGATAAATGCCTTGAGATGGGATTCCAAAATGAAATGTCGCAGCTTGTAGCAAGTCTGCCTTATGTAGAAAGGCGGTTTCTGCTTTCCGCTACTGAATGCGATTCCATGCCACGCTTTGTTCGCATGGGGAAAGTTGATCGCCTAGACTATCGGGTTGACGAGGAGCAGGTCTCAGACCGTGTTCAGATTCATTACATCATGAGTCCCACAAATGATAAGCTTGAGCCCCTCCGTCTGTTATTGCTGGAGCGTGGCGACGAAAGTTCAATAGTTTTCCTAAACTATCGTGAGAGCGTTGAGCGTGTGGCAGCCTTCCTTCGCCAGTCAGGATTTGTTGTCAGCATGTTTCATGGTGGACTTGAGCAGAAACAGCGCGAAGATGCCCTTTACAAGTTTGTCAACGGCTCTGCCAACATCATGGTCTGTACAGATTTGGCCAGCCGTGGTCTTGATGTTCCCGATGTTGATAACATTATACACTATCATCTGCCAGAGACGGAGCAGAACTACGTGCATCGTGTAGGCCGAACGGCCCGATGGGACAAGGAGGGACGTGCCTTCTTCCTGTTGAAGCCTGGCGAACAGGTGCCTGACTATGTTGACATGCAACCTACTGCTTACGATTTGAAACCAGTTCCTATCGAGAGCCCTTCTTCCATACGTCCCTTACCGCCCAAAATGGTGACATTATATATAGGAAAAGGTAAGCGTGATAAGATTTCTAGAGGCGATATTGTCGGATTCTTATGTAAGAAAGGAGGAATCCAGGCCTCAGAGATAGGAAAGATTAGTGTAGAAGAGCGTTTCACTTATGTTGCAATTGCTCGCAATCGTCTGCGTCAGGTGCTGAAAAACACCGCTGGCGAGAAGATAAAAGGCATTAAAACTATAATTGAAGAAGTGAAGTGAAAAAATATTTGGAAGTTTCAAATAATATTTGTAACTTTGTCACGTCAATATGAAAATCATTCATTAATCTTAAACGTATCAATAAAAAGCCTTATGAAAAAGTACAATTTCAATGCAGGTCCATGCGTCCTTCCTAAAGAGGCCGTCGAATCCACAATCAACGCTATTCGTGATTTTGACAACACAGGCATCGGTTTGATGGAAATATCCCACCGCACACCAGGCTGGGAACGTATTATGGCAGAGACTCGCCAACTCTGGCGCGACTTGCTTAACATCCCTGACACTTATGAGGTGTTGTTCCTCGGCGGTGGTGCCAGCACGCAATTCTTCATGTTGCCTGCCAACCTCATGAAGACAAAGGCTGCCTACCTTCAGACAGGTGTATGGGCCAAGAAAGCCATGAAAGAAGCAAAGAATTTCGGTCAGGTAGAAGTGGTGGCTTCGTCGGAAGACAAGACCTACAACTATATCCCGAAAGATTGGACTGTTCCTGCTGATGCAGACTATTTCCACATTACCACGAACAATACTATCTATGGTACCGAGATTCGCAAGGATTTCACTGCAGAGGAGTGCAATAACGTCATGCTTGTTGCTGACATGTCATCCGACATCATGAGCCGTCCCGTTGATGTCACTAAGTATGCCGTGATCTATGGTGGTGCCCAGAAGAATGTAGGTCCTGCTGGTGTGACCTTCGTCATCGTTCGCAAGGATATTCTTGGACAAATCGGTGACCGCGCCTACATGAACCCGCTGCCCACTATGGTCGACTATCGTACCCATGCAGCTGCTGAAGCTCGCAACATTTCGATGTTCAACACACCGCCCGTGTTGCCCATCTTCGTCATGCACGAAACGCTCACCTGGATTAAGAACACAGTTGGTGGTCTTGAGGAAATGAATAAACTCAACGTGAAGAAGTCTAATCTGCTCTATGAGGAGATTGACCGTAACAGCATGTTTGTCGGAACTGTTGCCAACAAGGAGGACCGTTCTATCATGAACCACTGCTGGGTGATGGCTCCTGGTCACGAAGACAAGCAGGATGCCTTCATGGAGTTTGCCAAAGAGCGTGGCATGGTAGGTGTCAAGGGTCATCGTTCTGTTGGTGGTTTCCGTGCATCTCTTTATAATGCTTGCTCGCTTGAGGCTGTAGAGGCACTTGTTGCTTGCATGCAGGATTTCGAGAAACAGTACAAATAATTATTATTCTTGATCACTGATAAACTATGAAAGTATTAGTTGCAACAGAAAAGCCGTTTGCAGCAGCTGCTGTGGAAGGCATTCGCAAGGAAATCGAAGGTGCAGGCCACGAACTGGTGCTGCTTGAGAAATATACTGAAAAGGCTCAGTTGCTCGACGCCGTAAAGGATGCCGATGCTATGATCATCCGTTCCGACAAGGCTGATGCTGAAGTGCTCGAAGCTGCCAAGCAGCTGAAGATAGTGGTTCGTGCTGGTGCTGGTTTCGACAACATCGACCTGGCTGCTGCTACGGCTCATGGTGTAGTGGCCGAGAACACTCCCGGTCAGAACTCCAATGCTGTGGCTGAGTTGGTATTCGGTCTGTTGGTGTATGCCGTACGTAACTTCTACAACGGTAAGTCGGGTTCAGAACTGAAAGGCAAGAAACTTGGTATCTTGGCATTTGGAAATGTGGGCCGCAACGTTGCTCGCATTGCTGAGGGCTTCGGTATGGATGTCTATGCCTACGATGCCTACTGTCCTGCTGATGTCATCGAGGCTGCCGGTGTGCATGCCGTGGCCAATCAGGAGGCACTCTTCGAGCAGTGCGATGTTGTGTCACTTCACATCCCTGCTACCAATGAGACACGCCAGAGCATCAACTATGCGCTTGTGGGTAAGATGCGCAAGGGTGGCATCCTCGTCAATACAGCCCGCAAGGAAGTCATCAACGAGCCGGAGCTGCTGAAGCTCATGGCAGAGCGTGAGGACTTGAAGTTCGTCACAGACATCATGCCCGATGCTCACGACGAGTTCCTGAAGTTCGAGGGTCGTTACTTCTCCACCCCGAAGAAGATGGGTGCCCAGACTGCTGAGGCCAACATCAATGCCGGTATTGCCGCAGCCCGCCAGATCAATGCATTCTTCAAGGATGGTGATACTCGTTTCCAGGTGAACAAGTAATTCTTAGTAATCCATTAATCGCATAATAGAAAGATGGCAACAATCAAACCATTCCGCGGCATCCGTCCGCCGAAAGAATTTGTTGAAAGAGTAGAAAGCCGCCCCTATGATGTGCTGGAAAGCGACGAGGCTCGGGCCGAAGCTGGTGACAACGAGATGAGTCTCTATCATATCATCAAGCCTGAGATTGACTTCCCCGAGGGTACTTCTGAGTATGATCCACGCGTCTATGAGAAGGCAGCAGAGAACTTCCAGAAGTTCCAGGACAAGGGTTGGCTCGTGCAGGACGACAAGGAAAACTACTACATCTATGCCCAGACCATGAATGGCAAGACGCAGTATGGACTCGTCATCGGGGCATACGTCGACGACTACATGAACGGCATCATCAAGAAGCACGAGCTCACTCGTCGCGACAAGGAGGAAGACCGCATGAAGCATGTCCGCGTGAACAATGCCAACATCGAGCCCGTTTTCTTTGCCTATCCTGACAATGAGGTGCTCAACAAACTTATCATGCGCTATGCTGCAACTGAGCCTGAATACGACTTCATTGCTCCCATCGATGGCTTTGGACACAAGTTCTGGATTGTTTCCGACGAGGCTGACATCAAGACCATCACCGAGGAGTTCCGCAAGATGCCTGCCCTCTACATAGCCGATGGTCATCACCGTTCGGCAGCTGCAGCCCTCGTGGGTGCAGAGAAGGCTAAGCAGAATCCCAACCATCGCGGTGACGAGGAGTACAACTACTTCATGGCTGTTGCATTCCAGGCTTCACAGCTCACGGTACTCGATTACAACCGTGTGGTCAAGGACCTCAACGGACTCACCAGTGAACAGTTCCTCGATGCTCTTCGTAAGAACTTCGTCGTGGAAGACAAGGGTACTGACATCTATAAACCAGCCCAGCTACATGAGTTCTCACTCTATCTCGATGGCCATTGGTATGCTCTCACGGCTAAGGAGGGCACCTACGACAACAACGACCCCATCGGAGTGCTCGACGTCGACATCTCCTCGCGCCTGATTCTCGATGAGATTCTGCAGATTGGCGATCTCCGTTCGTCCAAGCGTATCGACTTCGTGGGTGGACTGCGTGGGCTCGTTGAACTGAAGCGTCGTGTTGATTCTGGTGAGATGCGTGCCGCCCTGGCTCTCTATCCCGTTTCGATGCAGCAGATCATGGACATTGCCGACAGCGGAAAGATCATGCCGCCAAAGGCTACATGGTTTGAGCCGAAACTTCGTTCGGGCTTGGTCATTCACAAACTGAGCTAAACTGACCAAATCATCAGGAATGACCGACGAATATAAAACGATAACCTCTCAAATAGGCGAAGGATTTTACTCTGAAAAGCGGAGTAAATTCTTCGCCTTTGCTCATCATGTAGAGACGATTGACCAAATCAAGGAGCTACTGGCTCAGTATCGTAAGAAATATTACGATGCCCGCCATGTCTGCTATGCCTACATGCTGGGAGCGGGTAGGGAGGAGTTCCGGGCCAACGACGATGGTGAACCTTCGTCGACAGCAGGAAAACCCATACTCGGGCAAATTAATTCTAACGAGCTGACAAATATCCTTATTGTTGTGATTCGTTATTATGGAGGCGTCAACCTGGGCACGAGCGGTCTTATTGTAGCCTATCGCGAGGCAGCTTCCGATGCCATTGCTCACGCCGTGGTTGAGTCGCGCCAGGTCGAAGAGGTGGTCGACTATTCTTTCTCTTATCCCATGATGAACGACGTGATGCGCATTGTCAAGGAGATGTCGCCCCGCATTGTTTCACAAACCTTTGACAACACCTGTAGCATCAAATTGGCCATTCGTAAGAGCGAGGCTGACCGTCTGCGTGCCCGCCTGAACGGTCTTGTTTTCTAAGCGTAGGCGGTGCTTCCTGTTTCTTTCATTATCACAGCTATTTCATTGAAACATAAAAAAAGAGAAGAAATCCTTTTCGACTTCTTCTCTCTTTGCGGAAGGTGAGGGATTCAAACCCCCGATACCCGAAAGGGGTATACCGGATTTCGAGTCCAGCGCGATCGATCACTCTGCCAACCTTCCTTTACTCGATTGCGGGTGCAAAAATACAAAGTTTTTTCCGTAGCACCAAATAATAAAGCAACTTTTTTTTCTTCAGTATGAAAAAAGCAGCAAAAAAAGACGTTTGCAGTCATCCACGTTCAGCATTTACTCCTCGTCGCTGATGATGATCTGGTTCTCGTAAATATCAGAGAGGTCGATGTCGTCTATAATTCGGCCGCGCAGGGTGTCGCGTGCCATCTGCTGGTCGGTCTGCAACGTTGAATTCAGGTCAGCCTTTTCCTCCTCAGCCAGCAGTGGAGCTGGCGACAGGTAGTGCACAATCTTTTCTATCTGGGCAATGCGGGGCTGGTCGTTATCGGTGTTGCGGAAGTGCCGATAGTAGGTCAGTGCCGAGTTGAAATATTCGTAGGCCGTCGTAGTGTCGTTGTTGAAGAGGTAGCAGTAGCCCAGCCTGTATAAAGCATCAGGCTTCTCGTTGTTGTAGCACACGTTGAGCGCCTGTTCGTAGTATTGCACGGCTTTCTGGTATTCCCCCAGGTTGAAGTGGCTTTCGGCATTGATGTAATAGTAGATGGAGCGTTCGTGCGGGGCGAATGGTTCCAACTGGGGCAAAATGGAATCCAGCAGCAGGTTCGTTTCCTTGTCGTTCCAGTCGTAGTAGTGGCAGACAGCCAGGAAAGCCCTGAAGCGCGGGTTCAGTTTGTATTTGCTATCCAGCTTGTCAAACAGGAGCAGGGCCTCATGGAATTTCCCACTCTGGAAGTATTCAATGGCTTTTCCAAACAGTTCGGAATCCGATGGTTTCTCCTCCTCTACATGCTGAGGCGATACGTTCGACCGCAGAAAACCAGCCCTTGGCGGTAGTGCCACGAGCAGCAACAGGAGGAAATAGCAAGGCAATGCTTTCATTATCTCGGATACGACGTTGTTCGGATTCCTTTTTTCTTATTTCGTATAGAAATCTATCAGACGGCTAATCGCCTGTTTGCATACCTCGCAGAACTCTGGGTTCTCATTTGTGCGCATGCGACAGTCGGGGTAGGCCCTGTATACTCCCTTCAGACTGTAGCCTGCACCCTCATAGAGTCCTGCACGTTCCTTGCCAGCTTTGATAGGGGTTGGAATAGGCGTCCCCTTTGCTACCATCGATTGCCATTTCTTCGAGAAGTCAGCAAGTGTCGTGATGTTAGGCTCCCAGGGCTCCACGTCGTGGGGGTACATGGGAATCTGCTCTTGATCGTAGGCATATTCGTCGGCCAATCCCGCAAAGCTATGGCCAAACTCATGCACCACCACTGGGCGGAACATCTCGTGATGGGTCATCGACAGGTTGTAAGAATTCAGAATACCGCCACCGCCGTACTCCGATGTGTTCACCAGTACGATGATGTGCTCGTAGGGCGTTCCCGCCAGCCAGTCGTGCATTGTCTTCAGGTGCAGCGTTGTCAGATAGCGGTTGCTGTAGAAAGTGTCGAAATGTGATTTCAGGGCCGTGTTGCGCCATATTCCCTTAGACGGCTCACTGGTGCCACTTTCTGCCGAAGGAGCCTGCACGGCTACGATGTTAAACCTCGAACGCATCGATTTGAAGGGGTCGTGAGCAAAGAGAGCCTCCACGGCAATGTTGACGTCCTTCAGAAACACGTCCATCTCCTCTTCCGTGTATCCCTCGGCCAGATAGGCTATGTGGATGCAGTGCGAAGGGTCGGCTGCCTCCTGCACAACGGTGTATGGCGTCACGTCGTTCTCGCCAATATGCCTGATCAGGATGTCGCCAGGCACCACCTGGTGCGTCATGGTTGAAGTCACCTCCCGTCGGTTGTTGCGCAGGTCGATGGTAATGTCCACTGTGTCTTTTGGCATAGGCACCAGAAATACGTTCTCAAACGACTTCCACACCTGCTCGGCTTCAGGATACGATTGCCATTCCTGAAATAGCGTTGAGAAGGAGTTGCGGTAGATGACCTCTCCCGTGCGATGACAGCGCACGCTGATCTGGCCGTTTCCCTCCACGGGCAACTCGGCCAGCCGCTTGTGCTTGCCATACCATCCCGGCATTTGCGACAGCTGGTCAAGAGCTATCACTTGATGGGTGGCATCGCCTGCAAACGTATAGTCAATCCTGAGCGTGCGCTCTTCAAAATAGTCGCTGAACACCTGTGCCTCTGCGGCACAGAAAGTAGTGAAAAGAAACAAGAAAAGAAAAAAACGTTTCATATTTATCGTTGATTATCCTTCGTCTTCTGCCGTGTTGCGAATAGCTTCAATCTCTTTCATCAATGTCTGAATGTAAGAGCGGTTCCAATCTTCCTCGTGATAGCGCTCGCCGTTGTAAAGCAGCAGGTCCACGTCCATGCGCACCACGCCGATCATCCTATGAGCCCGCGTGTCTCCGCAACGCACCTCAATGCGCTTCAACGCGCTGGCCACCTGCTTGGCCCCATGATTGGTGTGGGCAATGGCCAGACAATTCAGGAAAGGCGTGCCCATCGGCAGGTTCTGGCCCTTGCTCCCAATGGGGTCGGTCCAGAGTTGCTGAGTGAACACGACATCCTTGAACAGCACCTCCAGCTGTTGCCGCGCCTTGAACATGCTGATTTCATGATCGTTGTTCGTGCCCAAGGCTATCACGATTTCCACTCTTTCTTTCATCAGTTGCAAAATTACTAATTATTCTTAAAAGAAACTATTTTTTTGTGATTTTTTAGGAATTATAGTAATTTTGTTGCGATGAAACGTACAATTCTTTCTTTCACCCTGTTGCTGACCGTGCTTGCAGTTTCGGCACAGATGAAGTGGAACCAACAGTTCCAGAACTATATCGACCAGTATAAGGACATTGCTATCAAGGAGATGCAGCGTTATCGCATCCCCGCCAGCATCACTTTGGCCCAAGGCATCTTCGAGAGTGGGGCAGGGCAGAGCGAGCTCTGTCTGAAGGGCAACAACCACTTCGGCATCAAGTGCCACGGATGGACCGGCCGCACCGTTTATCACGACGATGATGCCTCGCAGGAGTGCTTCCGCGCCTACAACTCTGCCCTCGAGAGTTATGAGGACCACAGCAAGTTTCTCTCCTCCTCGCAACGCTACAGTCGCCTCTTTCAGTTGAAGACAACTGACTATAAGGGCTGGGCGCGCGGCCTGAAGGCATGCGGTTATGCCACTAATCCCCAGTATGCCGACAAACTCATCCAACTCATCGAACTCTACCGCCTTTATGAATACGACCGCGGTTCAGCAGGAAAGAACAGCCATACAGGCAAGCGCCCCACAGTGGCAGGAGTCGACGAGCATATCATCCGCATCTACAACAAGAATCTCTATCTCTATGCCCGTCAAGGCGATACCTTCCGCTCCCTCAGTCGCGAACTGGGCATCTCGGCCCGCAAACTTGCCAAGTACAACGAGCGTGACAAAAACGATGTTCTTTCTGAAGGCGACATCATTTATCTGAAGAAGAAGCAGAGCCGTGCCGACAAGGCCTTCAAGAAGCGTCCGCATGTCGTGAAGGCAGGCGAGAGTATGTATGGCATTGCACAGCAGTACGGTATCCGCCTGAAGAGCCTCTACAAGAAGAACCATCTCGAGCCCGATTACCAACTCCGCGTAGGCGATAAGCTCCGCGTGTATTAATCCCCAAAATAGAATAATCCCCAGCCATCTGTCTTAAGAGTGGCTGGGGATTGTTCTATCAGGAATTATAATTCCATGTTTAACCCGACATTTGGTTTAGAATCATACATAATCTTTTCAAAAAACACATTTCAACAATATTTTCTGTTAAATAGTGCCTGATTTGTTTGGTAGAATGGAAATAATTACCTATCTTTGCACCGTAATCAATAGAAAAAGCTGTTAATACTCACCTAAAAGTTATCAGAATCATGGAGAAACTGACAAGCAAAGAAGAGGAAGTGATGGAGTTGATCTGGCAGTTAAATTGCTGTGCGCCGAAGGACGTCGCGTCGCTCTATCCCGAACCGCAGCCCAGTGCGAATGCCATTGCCCAGGTGTTTCAGGCTTTGGAGAAGAAAGGCTACCTGGCACACGAGCCGAAGGGGCGCGGCTTCGTCTATCGGCCGATTGTCGACAAGCAGGCCTATGGGCGCGGTCGGTTGTCGAGTGTCGTCAGTCGCTTCTTCAGCGACTCGTACATGAGCGTGGTCTCGGCACTGGTGCAAGAGGAGAAGGTCAGCGAGGCCGAGCTGCTGCAGTATCTGGCCGACCTGAAGCGTAAGGACCACAGCAGCGGGGAGGGCTGACGCGTATGGTTGCATTCATTATCTACGCCATCCGCTGGGCGGTGACGCTGACGCTGCTCTACTCGCTCTACAGGCTGCTGCTCCGGCGCGAGACGTTCCACCGCCTGAACCGCGCCGTGCTGCTGGCCATCCTCGTGGTGAGTCCGCTGCTGCCGCTCGTGCCGCTGCATACCGACAGGCCGACGGCTATGGATGCGGTGCTTACGAGAATTGAAGTGCCGCTGACGAGTCTGCCGTCTGATGAGAATGTTGCCGGAAACGCGCTCGCTGCCCAAGAAAGCGAAGGGGCAACATCTGGCCTCTGGCTGCGCTACGGTGCATACATATATATAATAGGTATAGCCGTCGCTCTCGCCACTTACCTGTTCCGAATGCTGACGCTGGTGCGTGTCATTCGTCGAAGTCGTCGCATCGCCCATCCGATGGTTCCCGACCGCGTTCATCTGATGCTGGACATGCGAATCACACAGCCCAGCAGTTGGATGCATTGGATTTTCATCGGCCCCATCGACCTGAAGCAGAACGCGGAGACCGTGCTCCGGCACGAGCTGGCTCACGTGCGATTGAGGCATTCGTGGGACGTAGTGCTCTGCGACCTCACCTGCCGTCTGCTGTGGTGCTTGCCCTTCGCCTGGATGTTACGGCAAGACTTGGTCGACGTGCATGAGTTTCAGGCCGACGAGGCTGTGTTGCGGGGCGGCGTGACGCTCGACGAATACGAACATCTGCTGGTGCGCAAGGCCGTGCAGACACAGGTGTTGCCCATCGTGAACACCCTGCGCCGTGGGGCATTGAAGAAGCGCTTCGCCATGATGCACAGCGGACCTTCGTCGCGGTGGTCACGGCTGAAGCTGCTGTATCTCGTCCCTGCCCTCGTCGCCTGCCTGTGGGTGTCGGCACAGGCTGAGGAATACGATACGTATCTCAACGGTAAACTCGTGACGCAAGAAGAAATTGTGGCCATTGATCCCAGCACCATAGAGCGTGTGGATGTGATTCACAGTCAAAAAAAGGTGTTCGTAGAGGCAGCCACGGAACCGGTAGACACAGGTGGAGTGATGCCTGGGGTAAAGCCTGAGGATGCCTACTTCGACATGGTGGAGCAGATGCCCCAGTTCCCCGGTGGCGACGCTGCTTTCAACCAGTACATGGCCCAGCATGTGCGCTATCCGAAGGTTGCCACTGAGAACGGTGTGGAGGGTACCATCACGGTGAAATTCATCGTCGAGGCTGACGGGCGCATCACCCATGTGCAAGCCGTCGACTCACCTTCGGATGAGGCCGATGCGAAGGTCTATGCATACGGGACATCGGACAAACAGCCGTCGGAGGCTGAAGACGACGAGGGCCGTCGTGCCCTGCGTGAGGCGGCCGAGGAACTCTTTCGTGGCATGCCGCCTTTTGAGCCTGGACGGCAGAGCGGAAAACCTGTCCGCGTGCAGCTGACAAAAAAGGTGAACTACGCTCTCAGATAAAAAATAACAGTCACATAATCAATTAGTTACGTAATCCATCAGAATGGTGGACAGCCCTAATTATGCCCTAAAATTAACGATATCCATATAGAGTTAAATCAAGTAAACATTAACAACAATGCAAAAGATCTTAGCAACCATGATGGTCCTCGCGCTGACGATAGCAGCGCAGGCCGAGAGAATCGACTCAACACAGTTTGTAGCATTCTACAACTACACCATTCAGACGCAGGACGAGGAAGGGCAGAACGTCACGGACTCGATACGGCTGGCTCTGCTGGTGGGCACACGTGCCACGTATTGCACTACCGTACTTTCCTACAACAAGGACGGACGGGCAAGTCAGGAAATGTTGGATGCGTTCTCCATGCACTTCCAGAACGTGCTGACCGATGTGGAAAAGTCGTCGGTCGTAGCCGTAGAACCCATTTATCCCTATCGCTACGAGACCCATGAGCCAATGGCCAAGGTGGACTGGACGCTGACGGAGGACACGCTGACCATCAGCGGACTGCCCTGCCATCGGGCTACGGGTAAGCTCTACGGCAAGCAGTGGACGGCGTGGTACACCGAGGAAATGCCCTCGTCGGCCGGCCCGTGGAAGTTGCGCGGACTGCCGGGACTGATTATCAAAGCCGAGGATGCTGAGGGTATCCACTGTTTTACGCTGTATGAAACGAAGAACGAGGTGATTGACATCAATATGATTGGCAGTCCTGAGTACCAGAAACTGAGCCGCAAGAAGCTGATGGATTTCAAGAAGAAGACATTGGGCAATCCCCGCTACCCCAAGGAGCCAACGTACTATGTGCCCGAAGGAGCTGACGAGGTGCTGGAAGTCAATGTAAATGGAACTTTCTATTCTGTCGGCTATAACTCCCACATGATGATTCTACAGAAGAGCCATGTGTATCAACCGTTGGAACTGGAGTAAACAATGAAAAAGATTTTAGCAACCATGATGGCCCTCGCGCTGACGATAGCAGCGCAGGCGCAGCGAGACACGATCGGCGTGTCACTGTTCACGGCGATTTATCGCTATGAGTGTAGAACCACTGATGCCGACGGACAGCCGGTGACGGACTCGATGTACATTGCCGTGCAGACATCGGGCGGCATCACAAAGAGTTTCCCTTACGAAGAGTACGACAGGCAGAAAAAGGGCAGTTCGCGCATTGCCGATGGCTATCTGGCTGCCCAGATGCACATGGGAACAGTCTTCACGAACTACCCTGAAGGCAGCATCACGACGCAGGAAATGCTCTATCCGTATCGCTACATGACAGACGAGCCATTGGAAAAGCAGGACTGGACACTGACGAATGAGCAGGACAGCATCTGCGGCTACGCATGTCAGTCGGCCACTGCCAAGTACCATGGCCTGACGTGGAATGTCTTCTATACAGAGGACGTGCCGGCCAGCATCGGGCCGTGGAAGCTGGGAGGCTTGCCAGGTCTCATCACGAAAGCCACCAATGCGAAGGGCATACACACTTTCACGCTTTATGGTTTCCATCAGGAGGAAACGCCAATCATCTTTACCCGCTACGTCACCTGGATTGTCCCTGACGGTCGAGGCAAGTTTGCTGCCCAGCGAGTGGACTACCAAGAGATGAAATCCTCTAAGTTCCTTTCCTACAAGAAGAAGGTGCTGGGCAATCCTCGCTACCTGAAAGATCCCACCTACTATGCCCCTGACCCCATGACAGCCTTCGGCTATGTGGAGAACAGCTTTAACTCAGCAGGCAATAACGTGAGCAGTGTCGCTGGGGTAGTCATCATCTCCAATCCTCATCAGTATCAACCGTTGGAATTAAAATCCTCAAATCCGCAACCTATAGGGTTTAGTGGGATTTTGCTTGCAAAGCGACAAAATTCATTTTATTGTACATATTTCTTGCACAACAGAAATGTCG
>CACZIT010000035.1 GCA_902781315.1 uncultured Prevotellaceae bacterium | reverse complement strand
TCGTATATTGAACGTTAAATAATTTAAGAGTTATTGAGAACTCTTATTACAGACTGCAAAGTTAAAGAAGGGGCGGCGAGAACACAGGCAGGCGGTGGAACGAAGCGAAACCCCTGCTAAGAAGGGCCACAGGTAAATAAGTCCCGAAGGGCCGACCGAATACAGGGAGGGGTGAAAAACCCTTCCCGAAGGGCCAACCGAATTTCTGTCACCCCGTCGGGGTTTTTAATTTGCTGTTGACATACCTAGCAGGGGTTCCGTGCTCCGCTCTGCTACGCACTCCACCACCTGCCTGTAATCTTAACACCCCTTCGGGGTTTTACGCAAAAAACTTGTATGCTAGGTCATCTGCTATATTATCTCCATTAATAAAAGTTTAAAGGGAAGATTTAGAGCCCCTCTTCTCCCCTTTTCACTCTTAAACAACGTTTAAAGCGACTTAAAGAAAACAAAAACCTTCTGAAAAGTTTTCGTATCTTATAAATAATGTGTAACTTTGCACCCGTTTTCAAAAGTACACATTAATCAATATGAGATATGCTATCATAGCCGCTGGCGAAGGCTCGCGGCTCCAGCAAGAGGGCATCGAAAGCCCGAAACCTCTGGTAAAAATCAACGGTGAACACCTCATCGACCGTCTCCTCCGCATCTTCATGGCGAACGATGCCGAGGAGATTGTCGTGATATGCCGTTCTGTCATGCAGGACGTGGTCAGCCATCTGGCCCACATCCAGCAAGAGGGTCTCGACGGCAAGCCGGTGCCCCTGCGCTTCATCGAGCGAAACACGCCCAGCTCGATGCACAGCTTCTACGAGCTGTCGAAGGAGTTCACGACCGACGGCAGCCATTTTCCCTTCGTGCTGACCACTGTCGACACCATTTTCCGCGACGAGGAGTTCGGCAACTACATCGCCGCCCTGAAGCAGGTGCTGGCCGCAGGAGAAGACGGTCTGATGGGCGTCACCGACTACATCGACGACGAGAAGCCGCTCTATGTGGAGACTGTTAGCGGAGCAAGTGATAAAGATAAAGAGCAAGAGGCAAGCCAGTGGCCTCGCATCACGGGCTTCCTCGACACGTGCGAGCATCCGCACTTCATCTCGGGCGGCATCTACGGACTCACCACCCGCGCCATCACCACGCTGAACGCCTGCATAGAGCGGGGCGAGAGCCGCATGCGCAACTTCCAGCGGGCCCTCGTGCGCGACGGATTGCAGCTGCGCGCCTACCCGTTCACGAAAGTCCTCGACATCGACCACGCCAGCGACATCCTGAAGGCCGAAGAATTCTTACGCAAATGATACTCATAGCCGTACGCCGCGACGACCGCTTCTCGCCCAACTCCGTTGAGAAAGACCGGTTGATTCTCGAAGCCGCCTGCAACAACGTTTGCCGGCAGTTCGAGCAGCAGGGCGTGCCGTGTGCACTGCGATGGGTCGACGAAGCGGAGCTCACTCCCGCCGACGAGGCCGACCTCTACCTCTCGATGGCCCGCCTGCCCGAGGCGTTGCAGGTGCTTGAAGGCTTCGAGCAGCAAGGGCGGCGTGTTGTCAACAGTGCCCGCGGCGTCATGAACTGCCAGCGCAGCGTGCTTGAGAAGCTGATGCGCGAGCATCACGTCTCGGCGCCACAGCCCTGCGACGAGGGTGGGTCGCCCTGTTGGCTGAAGCGCGGCGATGCTGCTGCCCAGTCGAAGGCCGACGTGGTGTTCTGCCAGGATGCCGACGCCCTGCAGAAAGCTCTTGCCGACTTCAAGGCTCGCGGCATCAGCGATTACGTCGTCAGCCGCCACGTGGAAGGCGACGTCGTGAAGTTCTACGGAGTCAGCGACCTCCATTCAACTGAGGAGCCCGGCTCGGCCCCCCTTCCCTTTAGGGAAGGGCTGGGGATAGGCTTTTTCCGCTACTTCTACCCCACCGACGACGGACAGACGAAGTTCGGCGACGAGACTCAGCACAACGGTCCGTCGCACCACTATACCTTCGACGCCCAGGCGCTGCAAAGCGAAGTGGAACGGCTCGCCCGTCTCGTTGGCATCGAGGTCTATGGCGGCGACGCTATCATCGACAGCGAGGGCCGTTTCTACATCATCGACTTCAACGACTGGCCCAGTTTCTCACGCTGCCGCGACGAGGCAGCCGAGGCCATCGCCAATTGCCCCCTAAAATAGGGGGATGGGGGTCTTGAGATACATCATGACTCCCCAACATAACTTTAAAATTTTGAAATAATGAATAAATCACAAGACCCCCAACCCCCTGTTTCAGGGGGCCATTTTAAAGTATTATTACAAGCATCATTCAAGTCGAGCGACACCGAAGAGTGGCTCGACGTTCACTTCACACGCCCCATCGGACTGGTGTTCGCCTTGTTCTGGAACAAGCTCGGCGTGCATCCCAACGTCATCACCATCCTTTCGATATTCCTCGGCGTGGGAGCGGGCTGGATGTTCCACTACACCGACCTGGCACACAACATCTGGGGCGTCGTCCTGCTGATGTTCGCCAACTTCTGCGACTCCACCGACGGACAGATGGCCCGCCTCACCGGCAAGAAGACGCTCATCGGCCGCATGCTCGACGGCTTCTCGGGCGACGTCTGGTTCGTAGCCGTCTATGCCGCCATCGCCTGGCGACTCTGGTCGGAGTTCATCCCCTTCACCGATGACCAGTGGGGCCCGTGGAGCTGGGCACTCTGCGCTGTGGCTGGCTTCATGTTCCACTCGCCGCAGTCGTCGCTCAGCGACTACTATCGCCAGATTCACCTTTTCTTCCTGAAAGGCAAGGAAGGCAGCGAACTCGACCACTACGAGCAGCAGCGCCGCGTCTACGAGCAACACAAGCGCGAGGGCAACGTCGTGGGCCAGCTGTTCTTCTACAACTACGCCAACTACTGCCGTTCGCAGGAGAAGCGCACACCGCGGTTCCAGCAGTTCTTCAAGCAGTGGCAGGCCTCGCGCGACGAACAGACGCGCCAACAGTTCCTCGAGGGCTCGCGGCCGCTGATGCCCTTCACGAACATCCTGACGTTCAACACGCGCGCCATCGTGGTCTACATCACGTGCCTCATCAACCAGCCGTGGATTTATCCCGTTTTCGAAATCACCGTCATGCAGGGCCTCTACGTCTACATGCACCGCAAGCACGAGGCGCTCTGCCAATCACTTTACACCCCCACCGACAATGAATAACAACAGACAAGACCCCCCGCTCGGCCTGCAGGGACGCTTTCATAGCGAAGCGGAGAAAGAACCCCCTATTTTAGGGGGCATTAAAGGAATCATCTTCGACTACGGCGGCACCCTCGACACGTGCGGCCAGCACTGGGGCAAGAAGCTCTGGCACGCCTACGAGCGCCAGCACGTGCCCGTCAGCGAGCAGCAGTTTCGCGACGCCTACGTCTACGGCGAGCGCACGCTGGGCCGCAACCCCATCATCAAACCCGACTACACGTTCCACCGCACGCTCGCCACGAAGATTCGCCTCGAGATGGAGCACCTCTGCACCCAAGGTGCATGGGATGCCTCGGAGGAGGAGTTCAAGCAGAAGCACCAGGCCGTGCTCGACGATGTCTACGCCGAGGTCCTGGCCACGACGGCTCATAGTGCCGAGGTGCTCACGCAGCTCAGCGAGCGTTTCCCGATGGTGCTCGTCAGCAACTTCTACGGCAACATCGAGTGCGTGCTCCAGGAGTTCGGTCTCCGCAAGTTCTTCCCCCGCATTGTCGAATCGGCCGTCGTGGGCATCCGCAAGCCCGACCCCCGCATCTTCGAGTTAGGCGTGGAGGAGCTGAGGAAAGGAGCTCAAGGAGTTCAAGGAGTGCAAGGAGTTCAAGGAGAATGGCATACTACTCCCCTCCCTCCACGGGAGGGGCAGGGGGGTGGGTCTGTTGGGGGTGGGTCTTCTCCTCTCCACTCAAACGAAGTGCTTGTCGTCGGCGACAGCTTCTACAAGGACATCCTGCCTGCGCAGAAGGCGGGCTGCCACACGGCTTGGTTCAAGGGCGAAGGCTGGACCGACGAAACCTACGACGAGAC
Source organism: uncultured Prevotellaceae bacterium (assembly GCA_902781315.1). Taxonomy (GTDB): domain Bacteria; phylum Bacteroidota; class Bacteroidia; order Bacteroidales; family Bacteroidaceae; genus Prevotella. Next base: position 36,333 of record CACZIT010000035.1, on the reverse strand, counting down.
GGTTCCCGACATGGTCATCACCGACCTCGCTGATTTGCTGGTTATCAAATAAGACATTCAGAATGACAAAACTCAAGTATTTATTCATATCTCTCTTCGCAGCCCTTTCGCTTTCCACGCAGGCACAGATAAGTGGCGTCATCACCGATGCGCAGACAGGCGACACCATCCTCTACCCCAGCGCCTCCTACAAGGGCAACCACGTGGCCGTGTCGGGCGATGCCAACGGACGCTATCGCATTGCGCGCCACAACGGCTGGTACCTCACGTTCTCGGCCGTGGGCTATCAGTCGAAGCGCATCATGATCAGCGAGAAGACACCCTCGCGCCTCGACGTGAAGCTGAAGCCCGACACCAAGCAGCTGCAGGAGGTCGTGGTCAACAAGAAGCGCGGCAAGTATTCGCGCAAGGACAATCCCGCCGTTGAGCTCATGCGCCGCGTCATCGCAGCCAAGAAGAAGACCGACCTGAAGAACCACGACTACTATCAGTACGACAAGTATCAGAAAATCACCCTGGCCATGAACGACATCGGCCCCGACGAACTCGTCGACAGCGGCTTCATCGGCAAGCGCCAGTGGCTGCTCGACCAGGTGGAGACCTGCCCCTACAACAACAAGCTCATCCTGCCCATCTCCGTCGACGAAACCGTCTCGCAGCACATCTACCGCCGCGACCCGCACGACGAGAAGGACATCATACGCGGCGTCAACTCCACGGGCATCAATCACTTCATTCAGACCGGCGACATCCTCAACGTCGCCATGAAGGACGTCTTCACCGATGTCGACATCTACGATGACCAGGTGCGACTGCTGCAGTACCCCTTCACCTCGCCCATCGGCAAGGATGCCATCGCCTTCTACCGCTTCTACATCGAGGACACCGTCTACGTCGACCGCGACCTCTGCTACCACCTGCAGTTCATTCCCAACAACCAGCAGGACTTCGGATTCCGCGGCGAGCTCTTCATCATCGCCGACTCCACGCTCCACGTGAAGCGCTGCAACCTCACCATCCCGAAGCGTTCCGACGTGAACTTCGTCGAGAACCTGCAGGTGCAGCAGGAATACAAGCGACTGCCCAACGGCGAGTGGGCGCTCTCCGTCGACGACATGATCGTCGAGCTGAAGGTCTCGAAGTTCATCACCAAGGCCATCGTCATCCGCACCACGCGACTCTCCGACTATGCCTTCGACCCGCTGCCCAAGCAACTCTTCAAGGGCAAGGCCAAGGAGCGACGCGACGCCAATGCCATGATGCGCGACGAAGCCTTCTGGAACCAGTACCGCTCCGTGGAACTCACCAAGAGCGAGTCGTCAATGGATGCCTTCATCCACAAGATTGAACAGCTCAAGGGCTTCAAGTACGTGCTCTTCGGCGTGAAGGCCCTGGCCGAGAACTTCGTCGAAACCAGCACGCCCGGCCACCCCTCGAAGTTCGACATAGGCCCCGTCAACACGATGATTACCCACAACTTCATCGACGGCTACCGCTTCCGACTCTCCGGACAGACCACCGCCAACCTCTCGCCCCACCTCTTCGCCTCGGGCTACGTGGCCTATGGTCTCGACTCTAAGAAGGTCTATTACAAAGGCGACCTCACCTATTCGTTCAACAAGAAGGAATACCTGCCGCGCGAGTTCCCCAAGCGCACACTCTCTTTCACCTCCACCTACGACATCGCCTCGCCCAGCGACAAGTTCGTGCATACGGACAAGGACAACGTCTTCACCGCCTTCAAGTGGGCCACCGTCGACAAGATGATGTTCTACAACCGCCAGCAGCTCACCTTCGAGCGCGAGGAGGAATGGGGATTCAAGACCACCGTCTCGCTGAAGGCCGAAGAGAACGAGGCCACCGGCGCCCTGTTCTTCACACCCCTCTCCGAACCTAACAGCAACATCGACATTCCCGAGGACGACCTCCACCGCTACCTGCACAACGGCAAGATTCGAACCACCGAGCTGCATGCCGAACTGCAGTTTGCCCCGGGCCGCACCTACATCAACACCAAGCAGCGCCGACTGCCCATCAACCTCGACGCTCCCGTCTTCACCCTCGGCCACACCATGGGTCTGAAGGGATTCCTCGGCGGCGACTACCGCTACAACCTCACCGAGCTGGGCATCTACAAGCGCTTCTGGATGAACTCCTGGGGAAAGATCGACTGCTACCTGAAGGGCGGCATCCAGTGGGACCAGGTGCCCTACCCCCTGCTCATCATGCCCGCCGCCAACCTCTCTTATATTATAGAGGACGAGACGTTCAACCTCATCAACAACATGGAGTTCCTCAACGACCGCTTCGCATCGCTCGACGTGTCGTGGGACCTCAACGGCAAGATCTTCAACCGCATTCCCCTGCTCAAGAAGCTGAAGTGGCGCGAGTACATCGGCGTGAAGGCTCTCTGGGGCGACCTCACCGACAAGAACAACCCCTTCCTCGAGCAGAACCAGGGCTCGTCCTTGCTGATGCACTTCCCCGCTGGCTGCAACGTCATGGACCCGAAGAAGCCCTATGTCGAAATCGTGGCCGGCGTTCACAACATCTTCAAGATTCTCCACGTGGAGTACGTGCGCCGACTGAACTACAACTCCCTGCCCACCGCCCACAAGCACGGCGTCCGCTTCATGCTGCGCATGACGTTCTAAAAGCAGCGATAGCACGCGCTGCACGCCTGCCACGATGAGGCAGAGGAGCTGGAATAAAATCGGTTTGTTTCCTGTGGTTTTCATGTTCTCGCTGGGTTTAAGGCAGTACTTTGATTTACGATGTAAAGTTACAAAAAAAATTTGATATGTGCAAATTCTTGGGGCGCAAACTGCACTTTTCGGGCCCCAAAAATGCACTTTCGTGCTACAGGGTGGGCCCATCTTACACAACGCAGGCCTTACAAGCTGCAGGTCTTACCCCTTGCTACTCTCATTTCACCCTTCTCCTATCACAGATGACAGATGACAGTTATGTAGGGAAGGGGTAAAAGAGGGCGAAAATGAAGGTTACTATTTATATATAATATATATATATATTATATATAAATAGTAAATATTTTTACTTACATTTTTTGACGTTGGGCTCATAAATAAACTGTCATCTGTCATCTGTGATAAGAATGGGGTTAAAATGGTAGTTTGCATGGGGTTGCAAATCGCCTGAAACACCTTTGTACTCTACATTCTCCAAGAAAACATCAAAAGGACCCGAAAGTGCAGTTTTTGTCCCCGAAAGTGCTGTTTTTCGTGCTTACGATTTGGAAGTTTCAAAATTTTTTCGTATCTTTGCAGTATCAATCAAGACACACCAGCAACCCCCGTTTTGCCCCAAAAATGACCGTCAAGACATTCGCGCCGCGTCGCACGAGCATACTTCTGCACCAAAAAGAGCATAGTTCTGCACCAAAAAGAGCATAGCTCTACACCAAACAGAGCATAGCTCTACACCAAACGGGCACACAGCTCAATATCCACGGAGCATAGCTCTACACCAAACGGAGCATAGCTCTACACCTGGCAAAGCGGCCGTACTTACAAAGCTTGCGAAACTCGCCTTCATTAAAACAGAAGAAAAAAAATACCAGAAAAGTTTTGCGCATTGCTTTTTTTTCGCTATCTTTGCAACCGAAGCCTATACACCAATAATTATTAACAAAAACAACTGACAAGCTTATGAAAAAAATCTACTCTGACATCATCATTCTGCTCGCGATGCTCATAGCAGCACCAACCAGCATTCTGGCTCAGACGGGCGGAAGCGTGTACGTAGGCTATGCCAAGTACGACGACCAAATCTGGGAGTACGACGGACTGTCGCTCGACCACGACGCGAAGGTGGGATGCGCCATCCTGCTGACGAAGGAAATGATTGCACCCTACGCCGGCGGCACCATCACGGGCATGCGCGTGGGCTGGGACACCAGCAGCATGACGGGCACCTACGAGGGCTTTGTGCGCACGTCGTTCAACGGTGAAGACCTGACGACGGGCAAGGCTACGGTGAAGTACAGCTACAGCGACGCCAACCCGGGCTGGAACAACCTCACACTGAAGGAATACGTGATACCGGCCGACGTGGAACAGCTCGTCGTGGGCTTCACGACGACGCTGAAGAAGGACGTGTGCGCCATCCCGGTGCTCTATCCGAACAACGTGGCAAACAGCTGCTACCTATGGGTGGAGGGCGACACCGACGAGAACGGCGACCCGCTCTGGTACGACATGAAGGAGCGCGGCAAACTGCCCATCCTGCTCATCGTGAAGGACACGGAAGGAAAGTTCAGCTACGTGCCCGTCATCAGCCTGCTGATGCCCGACGGCGTGGTGACAGCCGGCACGCCTGCCGACTGCCTGATGCGACTGAAGAACCTGGGCGCGCAGACCATACGCAACATCGAGGTGACCTCGCGACAGGGCGAGCAGACGTACTCGAAGAAGGTGACGCTCTCGAAAACCATTTCGACAGGCACCACGAGCAGCGCCTTCCTCGTACCGCTGATGTGCTACGAGAGCGGCGACGTGGAACTGAGCATCACGAAGGTGAACGACAAGAAGCTGGCCGAGCCTGTGGGCCAGACGCTGAACGTCATCGCCGTGCCGAAGGACGTGGCTGCCCAGCACGTGCGCCGGCCGCTGGTGGAGTACTACGAGTCGGAGAACAACTACCGCTCGGCACGCTACTACGACGAGATTGTGGCCCCGAGCCTTGAGGGCAAGGAGAACCGGCTGACCTTCGTCTGCCAGCATATGGACGACCAGTTCATGACGGGCGACGACGACGCCACGATCCTGGCGCTGCAGCTCTGCGACAACGACTCCAGCGCACTGAGCATTCCCGCTATGACCATCGACCGCGCTATGGCTACCGGAAACATTCTCTACCAGATGAGCTCGGCATGGAACCCCATGTTCAGCGTGCTCTACGACCCCTATGCCACGCAAGCCTATGAGGCCGCCATCAGCCAGCCCACCTTCGTGAGCCTGAGCACAAGCGGAACCATCGACACCTCGGCAGCAGCCCTGCAGGCATCGGTCAGCGGCGAGGTAGCTGGCGGCGTGCTGCCCCAGGGAGAGCAGCCCAGCCTGACGGTGTATCTGATGGAGAAGGACGTCTTCAGCGACAGCCAACTGTTCTGGACTGACGAAGAGAAAGAGGCACGGCAGGGCGAATACACGCATGCGAACGTCATTCGCGACATTCTCTGCAACGCCGAGCCCATCGCCGCCGAGGGAGCCTTCACATGGAGCACCACATTCGCCGATCCCGACCCGCTCTGGAACACTGAGAACCTCTACCTGGTGGCCTTCGTGCATCGCAACGGCCAGAAGGGCGGCAAGTTCATGCACGTCTTCAACAGCGCCGAGGGACAGATCAGCGACGTGACGGGCATTAAGGGACTCGCAACCTCGAAGGAAAACGGACGGAACATTTACGACCTGAGCGGACGGAAAGTCTCCGCCTCCTCTGCTACCTCCGTGCTCCCGAAGGGAGTCTATATCGTCAACGGTAAAAAACTCGTAGTGAAATGAAGAAACTGATTGTCACACTGTTACTTTGTAACTTTGTTACTTTGGTACTTTGGTCACAGGTGCCCTACGGCTACGCGCCGGCCAGCATCGGTGCCGACGACCTCTCGGCACTGGGCGGCAACAAGAATCAGTTCGTGCAAGGACTGGTGAAGTTCTCGCCTGCCCAGGACCCCGTGCTGCAACGGCTGAAAGGCCGCCAGGTGAAAGGCGTGCGCTGCTACGTCAGGGCTGACTACAAGCAGGCGCGGCAGAAACGGTCGGGCATCCTGGCCAGCGAGGGCTCACCCGACAATCTGATACGCCAGACCTATGCCGACCTCACGGAAGGCTGGAACGACGTGCTCTTCGACGAACCCTATGTCATCGGCGACGAGGACTTCTACCTCGGCCTGCAAGCCTACGAAACCATCGGCACCCCCTACCCGCTCGTTGCCTACGCCAAGGCCACGGTGGGGCAGTCGTGCTACGTGAACCAGGCCAAGAAGTCGTGGGAGGAATATGCCGACCGCGGCACGCTGCTCGTGCTGGCCCTGCTGGACGACGATGCCAGCGAGGCTTTCGACCACGCCGTATTCGTGCAGAACACCACCCACCCGCAGACCGTGGCGCCCGACCAGGACTTCACGGGCGGGCTCTACATCCATAACTTCACGCCCTACCCCGTCGACAACATCGACATCGCCATGCAGGGCGAAGGAGCCGCCGAACCCACCTACAAGCACATCGACCTGCCACAGGCCGTGGAGCCCTACGGCAGCACCGTCGTGACGGCCCAACTGCGGGCTGGCACTACAGAGAGCACCACTGCCACCTGGACCTGCTGGGCCACGAATGTCAACAAGGCAGTGGCGCAAGAGGCCCGCAAAGGTGTGACGACACTCTACGTGACGAAAGACAACTTCCAGCGCGTGCCCATCATCGAGGAGTTTACGAGCCAACGCTGCGTCAACTGCCCGCAGATGGCCTACTTCCTTGACAAAGCACTCGAACAATTCGACGGCCCGTACGTGTATCTCTCCCATCACAGCGGATTCCGCGAAGACGTCTTCACGACCGATCCTGACCGCGAAGTGCTCTTCGTCTTCGGCGGCTATGAAAACGAGTACAATCCCGCCATCATGTATAACCGCGCCGTGCTCGAAGGCGAGGACGTCATCATACAGGGCATTCGCGACATGTCGCCCACACCCTATCTGGAAGCACTCACCGAGGCTGCCCAAATGCCGGCAATGGCTGAGGTGAACATCGGCGACGAGGGTAGTCAGGTGACCGTCAGCGGACGCATTGCCCGCGACCTCGTGGGCCAGCCGCTGCGCCTGTCGTGCTACCTCGTGGAAGACGGCATCAGCACCGACCTCTATCCCCAGACGGGCATGGACGACGCCGACGCACCCGCCGACCTGAAAGAAGTGTTCCGCCACAACGGTGTCATCCTGCACTACTACAACGCCGACGCCCTGGGCGACGTCATCAGCACAGATGCCGAAGGCCGCTACAGCGTCAGTTTCCCGCAAGTGGAGAAGAAGGGCTTCGGCGGCACGGCTCGCCGACTGGTGGCCTTGGTCTACAAGGTGAACAAAAGCGACCTGCGCGACAATCAGGTTCTGAACGCCGCCGAGCTGATGCTCACAAGTGGCATTCAGCAGGTGGAGGGCTCTTTGAAGAATGCCTCGACTGCCATCTATGATTTGCAAGGCAGGAAACTGGCAAATAGTACCGAGTTTCAAGGTTCTAGTTTCAAGCTCCCCTCCCTCCTCCCCAAGGGTGTGTATATCCAAGGTGGGAAAAAGGTGGTGGTGAGGTAATCATCAGCCCCGACTTTACCAAATGTAGGGACAACCGACAAGCGCCGAAGGTGTGTTTACCAAATGTAGGGACAACCAACAAGCGCCGAAGGTGCGGCATAACACAGGCAGGGGTGGAGCGAAGCGAAACCCCTGCTTATTGTGTCAGCAACAAACCAAACCCCGAAGGGGTGACAGAATTCTTCACCATCGTCTTCTGTCACCCCTTCGGGGTTTGAAATCCCTCTCACCGTTTAGCAGGGGTTTCGTGCTTCGCACTTCACCACCTGCCTGTGTTATGTCGCACCTTCGGCGCTCGTAGCCGTGCTACACACTCCTAACCTGCGGTTTTAGATAGGCTACACCTAGGGAAACCTTTGCTTACGCCGTTTCCGGCCTCTCCCCCAGCCCCTCCCCAAAAGGGAGGGTAGCTTTAAGGAAACTCAAATGTATTTCGCTCGATTTGCACTATCTTTAACCTGCGGTTTAAGATACTCACGTTCGAGAAAAAAATAAAAAATCTTGTTTTATTTTGTTTTCTCCTCACTTATTCGTATCTTTGCAGGTTGAAACGTGCGAAATCACAAACATCATAATTAATAAAAGAATGAAACAATTCAGAATTGTGGACAATGTTGTAGGCTGGTTGGCATTTGCCATTGCCGCCTTCGTCTATTGCTCCACCATCGAGCCTACGGCTTCGTTCTGGGACTGCCCAGAGTTCATTTCCACTGGTTACAAACTGGAAGTGGGTCACCCGCCAGGCGCACCCTTCTTCATGCTCACCGCCAACTTGTTCTCACAGTTTGCCAGCGACCCCTCGCAGGTAGCACGCATGGTGAACACGATGAGCGCACTACTCTCGGCGATGACCATCCTGTTCTTGTTCTGGACCATCACCCATCTGGTGAGAAAGCTCATCCTGAAGGACTGGAGCGAGCTGACAACCGCCAAGCTCATAGCCATCGAGGCCAGCGGACTGGTGGGAGCACTGATCTACACGTTCTCTGACACGTTCTGGTTCTCGGCCGTCGAAGGCGAGGTGTACGCCTACTCCAGCGCCTTCACTGCTGTAGTGTTCTGGCTCATCCTGAAGTGGGAAGACCATGCCGACGAACCTCACAGCGACCGCTGGCTGGTGCTCATCGCCTACATGACGGGCCTCTCCATCGGCGTCCACCTGCTGAATCTTCTGTGCATACCGGCCATCGTGCTCGTCTACTGCTATCGCCGCTATCCGGAGATAGAGACCAAAGGCTCGCTCATTGCCCTGCTGGTGTCGTTTGCCATTGTGGCCGCCGTGCTCTACGGCGTCGTGCCCGGCATCATCACCGTGGGCGGATGGTTCGAGCTGCTGTTCGTCAACGTGCTGGGCATGCCGTTCAACACGGGCGAGATTGTCTACATCGTGCTGCTTGTGGCAGCCGTCTGCTGGGCCATCTGGGAAACCTATCAGGAAGGCCACGAGCGTAGGCAGAACCTTGCCTTCGTGGTGGCCATAGCCCTGCTGGGCATTCCCTTCTACGGCTACGGCTGGTCGGCCGTCGCCATCGGCGTGGTAGTGCTGGCCCTGCTGTGGTTTGTGCTGAACTACAAGAAGACCGTTGAGAAGAAGGCCGTGCCCGTGGTGGGCGCAAGGCTGAAGAACACGGTGCTCTGCTGCCTGCTGATGCTCATGATTGGCTACTCGAGCTATGCACTCATCGTGATACGCTCCAGCGCCAACCCGCCCATGGACCAGAACTCGCCCGAGGACATCTTCACCCTGGGCAGCTACCTGAGCCGCGACCAGTACGGCGACCGCCCGTTGCTCTACGGACAGGCCTACACCTCGCAGGTGGCGCTTGAAGTGGAAGGCAACATGTGCAAGCCCGTGATGGACGAGGGAGCTCCCATCTACAGCCGCAAGGAAAAGGCAAGCGCAGATGAGAAGGACAGCTACTTCATCGTCAGCCATAAGAACCGCTACCAATATGCTCAGAACATGCTGTTCCCGCGCATGTACTCGTCTGCCCACAAGCAGGCCTACGAGCAGTGGATGGGCGGTGTCGACGGGCGCACCGTGCCCTTCGACCGCTGCGGCGAGACCGTCAACGTGAAGATGCCCACAATGCTGGAGAACCTGCGTTTCTTCCTCTCGTACCAATGCAACTTCATGTACTGGCGCTACTTTATGTGGAACTTCGCCGGACGCCAGAACGACATTCAGGGTAACGGCGAGCTGGAACACGGCAACTGGATTACGGGCATCTCGTTCATCGACAACCTGATGCTGGGCGACCAGTCGCTGCTGCCCGACGAACTGAAGCAGAACAAGGGCCACAACGTGTTCTACTGCCTGCCCCTGCTGCTGGGTCTCATCGGACTGTTCTGGCAGGCTTGGCGCGGACGTCGCGGCATACGCCAGTTCTGGGTGGTCTTCTTCCTGTTCTTCATGACGGGTCTGGCCATCGTCGTCTACCTGAACCAGACTCCTCAGCAGCCGCGTGAGCGTGACTATGCCTATGCCGGTTCGTTCTACGCCTACGCCATCTGGTGTGGTCTGGGAGTAGCTGCCATCATCGACCTGCTGAAGAAATATCTCAAGAAAGTCAACGCCACGGCGCTGGCTGCCGTAGCTGGCGCAGCATGCCTGCTGGTGCCCGTGCAGATGGCTTCGCAGACGTGGGATGACCACGACCGCTCGGGCCGCTACACCTGCCGCGACTTCGGACAGAACTATCTCATGACGCTGCAGGACGAAGGCAACCCCATCATCTTCACCAACGGCGACAACGACACATTCCCGCTCTGGTACAACCAGGACGTGGAAGGCGTCAGAACCGATGCCCGCGTGTGCAACCTCTCGTATCTGCAGACCGACTGGTACATCGACCAGATGGTGCGTCCGGCCTACGACTCGCCGTCGCTGCCCATCACCTGGCCGCGACTGGAATACTGCTCGGGTACCAATGAATATGTGGAAGTGGAACCACAGGCCGAGGAGCAGCTGAAGCAGTTCTATGCCGAGGATCCCGAAGCAGCCCGCAAGCAGTTTGGCGACGAGCCGTTCGAACTGAAAAACATCCTGAAGAACTGGGTGCGCTCCAGCAATCCGCAACAGCGCTTCATTCCCACCGACACCGTCTTCGTCACCATCGACAAGGACGCCGTGCGCAAGAGCGGTATGCTCATGGCTGCCGACTCGATACCTGACAAGATGGTCATCTCGCTGGCTGGTAAGCGCGCGCTCTACAAGCACGAGCTGATGATTCTCGAAATGATTGCTCAGGCCAACTGGGTGCGTCCCATCTACGTGGCCACCACCGTGGGCTCAGACAACTACATGAACCTGGGCGAGAACTTCGTGCAGGAAGGTCTGGCCAACCGCATCACGCCGTTCAGCACCTTCCACACCGACGAGCGCGGTAATCTCGTGGCTAACGAAGGCGTGAAGCAGCTCGACACCGAGAAGACCTATCGCAACGTTATGGAGCGGTATAAGTTCGGCGGTGTGTCGCGTCCGGGACTCTACATCGACGAGACTGTCATGCGCATGTGCTACACCCACCGCACCCTCATGGCCCAGTTGGCCAAGACGTTGCTGAAGGAAGGTAAAGACCAGAAGGCACTCGCCGTGCTGCAGAAGTGCGAAAAGGAACTGCCCTACTACAACGTGCCCGTGAACTTCCGCAGCGGCTCGTTCGACATGGCTGAGACCTACGCCCTGCTGGGCAAGAAAGCCGAAACCACGCGCATTCTTGACCGCCTCTGGACCAATGCCGAACAATACATGAAGTTCTACCTCTCGCTCAGCCAAGGCCGCTTCACCCAGTCGCAAAGCGATTGCCTCACCCAACTCTATGTCATGCAGCGCATCACGCAGATTGCATCGCTCATCGACGAAGGAATGGCCAGCAAACTTGAGGAGAAGCTGAACAGTCTTGCCGCTGCCTACTCAGCACGCGGCGGGCAGGTATTCTAAATATGATTATTGAGCAACCTGCCAAATGGCTGCGCTGGCTCTACCCTCATGCCACGTGGCGTATGGACCCATCGGAACGGGCTGTCTACCTGACGTTCGACGATGGGCCCATACCTGAGTCGACGCCCTTCCTGCTTGAGACGCTCCGACGGTATGGCGCACGCGCCACCTTTTTCGTTGTGGGCGACAACGTAAGGAAGCACCCCGACCTCTACCAGCAGTTGCTCGCCGAAGGGCACAGCGTGGGCAACCACACTTACCACCATCTGGGAAGTTTCAAACACTGGACTGCCACCTATATCATCGACACGTTCAAGTGCCAGCAGGCGATAGAAAAGCTTGCACCAACACAACCCACCCCACCCCTCCCGAGGGGCGAGGGTGGGTTGTTGTTCCGACCTCCTCATGGCTGGCTGAGACACAGCGTGTACTACTGGCTGTCGAAGGAGTTCCGCATCGTGATGTGGGACCTCGTTACGCGCGACTACTCAAAGTGGCTCACGGCCGACGACGTCTTCGAGAACGTGCGCCGCTATGCCCGCAACGGCTCCATCATCACCTTCCACGACTCGCTGAAGAGCATTGACAAACTGCGCACTGCCCTACCCCGGTCGTTGGAATGGCTAAAAGAACAAGGCTATGAGTTTCGAACATTCTGAAGACTTTCCCGTCATCCCGCAACAGGAAATGCCGCAGCAGGAAGGGGGCACCGACCGTAGCGAGCAGCAGCATTCGGCAGACGGGAACAAGAGGAGGCCCTCCTCCGACCGCAGCGAGAAGCTGCGCTCGTCGCGCCTCTATCGAGCCACTCAGGCCGTCACGCTCTGGATGGACCGCTACAACGTCGACGGTGTGGCAGGACTCGTGCCGGGAGGAGTGGGCGACATCGTGTCGGCAGGCTTCGCCGTCGTCCACGTCTACTTCTCTGCTTTCCGCCTGCGCTCCATACCTTTGACGCTGGCCATCCTCAACAACACCCTACGCGACATCTTTCTCGGTATGTTGCCCTTCTTCGTTGGCGATGTCATCGACTTCTTCCACAAAGCCAACAAACGCAACATGGCGCTCATCGACGGTTTCATCAATGATGATGAAATCGTCATCCACGAAGTCAATCGCAAGGCTACTCAATCGGCCGCCATCCTCATATCTCTTGCCATCGCCATCATGCTTCTGCTCTGGGGGCTCGTTTGGCTCACAAAGACCCTTGGCACCGCCTTATTCTCATAGTTCCTAACCGGTCCTTCAGACTATGAAATAAAGGAACGCGGCAAACTTTTCCGTTATAACCGTTCTCGGATAAAGACACCAGAGGAGGGGGGAAGAAAAATAGGCAAATAAGGATATAGCTTATACAAAACAAATAAGGTTGGCACCAAACGTGTCAACCTTATTTGTTGATTAGAATTCTTATTGAAACTTATTGCATGTCGTAGACTACCTGCATGAGCCGCTTGCCAAGTTCATCGGCCTCTTCAGTCGTGGGAGCCTCGCTGTAGACGCGGATGATAGGCTCGGTATTCGACTTGCGCAGATGTACCCAACGGTCCTTGAAGTCGATCTTCACGCCATCAATGTCGTTCACAGCCTCAACACCTTCAGCCGTAGCTGGATTATAGAGTTCTTTAACGCGAGCAAGGATGGCATCGACGTTGGTAGAGGGCTGCAGGTCGATGCGGTTCTTAGCCATGAAGTAGCTGGGATAGGTCTTGCGCAGTTCGCTCACCTTGCAGCCCTTCTGAGCCAATTGTGTCAGGAACAGAGCGATACCCACGAGAGCGTCGCGACCATAGTGGCTGGCGGGATAGATGACTCCGCCATTACCTTCGCCACCTATGACGGCACCCACCTGCTTCATCAGCGTGGTGACGTTCACCTCGCCTACTGCCGATGCCTGATACTTGCCACCATGCTTTTCGGTGACATCGCGCAGGGCACGCGTCGATGAGAGATTGCTGACGGTGGCACCCGGTGTGTGGGTCAGCACATAGTCGGCCACGGAGACGAGGGTATATTCCTCACCGAACATCTCGCCGTCTTCCTGAATGAAAGCCAGACGGTCTACGTCGGGATCGACAACGATGCCGAGGTCGTAGCCCCCCTTCTTCAGTTCGTCCATGATGCCGCCGAGGTTCTGCTTCAGGGGCTCGGGGTTATGGGCAAAATCGCCCGTGGGCTCGCCATTGAGGAACTTGGCCTCTACGCCCAGCGCCTTCAGCAATTCGGGAAGGATGACGCCGCCCACGCTGTTGATGCTGTCGACAACGACGCGGAAGCCAGCCTTGCGCACAGCCTCAGCGTCGACCAGTTCGAGTGAGAGCACACTCTCTACGTGGCGACGGTCCATGGTGTTGTCCTGACAGTAGTGTCCGATGTGGTCAACGTCGGCATAGTCGAAGTCTTCGGCCTCGGCAATCTGCAGCACCTGCTCGCCCTCGGCCTTGTTGAGGAACTCACCCTCGCAGTTGAGCAACTTCAGCGCGTTCCACTGGCGCGGGTTGTGGCTGGCGGTGATGATGATGCCACCGTCGGCCTGGAGCCAACGTACGGCAAGTTCGGTAGTGGGGGTTGTGGCGAGGCCGATGTCGACAACGTCGTAACCCATACCGATGAGGGTGCCGCAAACAACGCTGCGCACCATTTCGCCTGAGATGCGTGCGTCGCGGCCGACGACGATACGATTGTTAGCTGACTTGCCTGCACGACGGATGAGGGTGGCGTAGGCTGATGTAAACTTTACGATGTCGAGCGGATTGAGTGTGTCACCCGCACGTCCGCCGATGGTTCCGCGGATGCCTGAAATCGATTTGATGAGAGTCATGGATATTTACGATTAACGGATTTACAATTTTCAATTTTTATTCCCCCTTTATCTTCCCCGTTGGAGTGTGAGCTCATAGAAGTAGGGCGTGACGCTACTGGAGGCCGTCAGATGACCTTCCTTATGAGGAACGATGAGTCTCACCTTGGCCGGCTGGTCGCCGTCTTCAGCAGGTCGGCCGAGGTTGATGTAGGCGAAGGGCACAAGCCATCCCGAAAGCACTACGGTGGAGCCTGTGCTGAGCCCGTAAGCCAGATACATATAGCTGGTGGTGTCGAAGTTGCCGGAATAGGAACCGGAACTATTGGTGATGGTCATTCGGTCGGGATTGACGATATAGGAGTCCTTCAGTTCGTCGTTGATGTAGAACTCATTGCTCAGCGACAGGGAGTCGGCACCAAGTTTGAGGTTGTACTCGCTGAAGCGGCAGAGCACCGTGGCAGTCTCGCCCTTGCGGAGTTTCTGGCCGCAGCCCTTGCGCACGATCTGCATATAGACGCCTGACGCCTCAAAGAGCACGTACTCATTCTTCGTGGCGTCGGTCATGCTGTCTTGGGCGAAGAAGGTTTCTTCGCTGATGACCTTGATGCCTTTCTCGGCAATGAAGCTATTGATGGCGGCAATCTCCTTGTCGCGCTTCTCTTGGTAGGTCTCGGTCTTGCTGCACGATACGAGCAGCAGTACTGTGGCGGCTATGGCCAGAATGCTGTTAAGTCTCATTGATTTACAGTTTTTATTTTCAATTATCTATTCTCATTGTTCTTTTCCCTTCTATGGCTCGAACTCTGCAATGGCCTGGCGGGTGATGCGCTCAGCCTCGTCGAGCGAGCATAAGAGCCGACCACCGCTGGCATTAAGATGACCGCCACCGTTGAAGTAGCGCTCGGCCATGCGGTTGCAGGGGAAGTCGTCTACGGAACGCAGGCTGACCCACACGAGATTGGGCTTGCGGTCGTCCTCGCGCAGCGAAATGGAGAGGCGCATTCCCTTGATGCGCAGAGGTTCGTTGACCAGTCCCTCGGCATCGCCCTTGAGGAAATGGAAGTCGCGCATGTCCTTGCGCGAAATGGCAAAGTAGGCTGCATGACGGTCGTCGAAGACGTTAAGCTTGTGGCACATGACGTAGCCTCGCATGCGGATGGCCCATGAGGAGTAGTTGTTGTAGACCTTGCGGAAAATCTTATCCTTGTCGATGTGCTTCGTGAGCAGTTGTCCAATGATGAAGAATATCTCGGCACGCGAGGAGTTGAACGTGAAGCCGCCTGTGTCGGTCATCATACCACAATAGATGGCCACGGCCCACGTCTTGGGCATAGCATCGAAGGCTCCCAGCTGCCACACGATGCGAAAGACGAGCTCGCTCGTAGAGCAAAGGTCGGGATGCGACACGGTGAGAGCGGTATCCATCTGCGGATTCAGATGGTGGTCAATCATCACCTTGCGAGCTGGCGAGGCTTCAAGCGATGCCTGCATCTCGTCGACTCGCGAGGGCTCGTTGAAGTCGAGGCAGAAGATGAGATCGGCCGTCTTCAACAGCAGGTCGCCTTCTTCGCGGTGCTTGTCGTAGCGGATAATTTTCTCGGTATTGGGCAGCCATTGCAGGAAGTCAGGATAGGCATCGGGGATGAGCACCACAGGATCCTTGCCCTGCGAGCGCAGGTAGTCGGCCCATGCAAGCGAGGAGCCCAGGGCATCGCCATCAGGCGATTTGTGGCAAGTGACAACAATATGAGAGGAAGCTGCAGTCAGCTCTTGCAAGACGGCAGCTTCCTGTTCGCTTAGGATGTCGATTTGCATTTAGAAGAGCTTGTTAGGATAGACACCTTCGTCAACAAGCTTCTGGATGCGCTCCACAGTGGCCTCGCGGTCGGCAGCGTAGGTGACACCGAACCACTTCGACGTGGTGTCAAGCACCTCAACAGTCGACGTACCTTCATTAATCAGCTTGCTCACCATGAGCGGGATGAAGAACTCGGCCTTCAGGTTCTCCATGTTCTTCGGATCGCTGAGGAACTCGCGGAAGTAAGCTTCGGAATGAGCGAAGTAGTCGGGAGTGAAGCCCCACATGTTCATCGACACGGGCACGTTTTCCTCCAGCGGCTGCCACTCGCCCTGCTCGTCTTTGAAGCAAATGGCATTTCCCTTATCCTCCTTGCGCATAATCTCAGTACGTTCCACGACCTCTACAAGGTGGTGGTTGTCGTCGAATTCGCACACACCGCGAGCCACGGAACCATTCTCCGACAGCGTGTTGCAGCAACGGAAGCCCACCATAGCATATTTATTCTCAGAACCTTCGGGCAGCTCGCTCAGGAACTTGCCAATCTGCATGAAGGCGTCGCGGCCATAGAAGTCGTCGCAGTTGATGACGCAGAACGGCTCCTTGATGACATCCTTACCCATGAGCACGGCGTGGTTGGTTCCCCACGGCTTCACGCGACCTTCGGGCACCGAGAATCCCTCGGGCAGCGAGTCGAGAGCCTGGAAACACAGTTCGCAAGGCACCTGTCCCTCATACTTGGCGAGAATCTGCGTGCGGAACTGCTCTTCGAAATCTTTGCGGATAACCCATACGATGCGGCCGAAGCCTGCCTGAATGGCGTCGTAGATACTATAGTCCATAATGGTTTCACCATTGGGGCCCAGCCCATCGAGCTGCTTCAGGCCTCCGTAACGGCTACCCATGCCGGCAGCCAGCAGAAACAATGTAGGTTTCATATTTATTCGATTTTTTTAGATTATATGATAAAAAAATGATTCAACGTAGACTCGTTTTCATGAGCGTCTGGCAAAATTACTATTTTTTTTGCCAATCTGCAAAACATTTCACACCTTTTATACTTTCTTTAGAAGGGATAGCCAATAGCGAAGTGCAGGGTCTGGTAGCGGCTGAAACGATCGATGTTGTAGAAACCACTCTTCGTGGTCTCGAACGGAACGTGCAAACCCACGCCCCAGTCGAGGCGCAGAATGAGGAAATCGAGGTCGTAGCGCAGGCCAACACCCGTGCCCACGGCCATCTGCTTGAAGAAGTCGCCGAAACGGAACTTCGAGTCGTCGAACAGGTCGGAGATTTCCTTCACGCCAAGGTCGATGTCCTTGCGTAGCCACACGTTGCCTGCATCGAGGAACACGGCGCCATGCAGGTTGCCGAACAGTCGCTGGCGATACTCAAGATTGGCCTGGAACTTCACGTCGCCGTTCTGCAAGAGATATGATATCTGGCGGTTGCCCTTGAAGTCGCCCTCGAAGCGGCCTGGGCCGATGCTGCGCAAGGGGAATGCGCGCACGCTGTTGGCACCGCCCACGTAGAAGCGTTCGCTGAAGGGCAGGTCGTTGCTGTTGCCGAAGCAGATGCCGAGGCCGGCATTCAGGTGGCCAACGAGCTGGGAGTGCAGGCCCAGCTGCCACGTCTTGGTGAAGTCGGTCTCTATCTTCACATATTGTGCATAGGGATTCTTGAAGAGTTTCTTGTTCTTCTCGCTCCACTTCTTCCCGGCAGCCACATAGGCCAGCGACGTGAGGTTGCCCGACTCGGAGAGCGTCAGTTCCCAGCGGATGGGGTTGAGCATGTCAGTAGGACTGGCATAGACGTAGGTGTAGCGCATCTGCGGGATAAAGTAGTCGCTCATAGTGGCAGCCAGATAGGGGTTGCTGATGATGATGCTGTCGAAATCCGCCGTGTGGGAGTTCATGTACTGATACTTCAGCGTGAGTGGCGAGAACTCGTGGCGGCTGGTGGCAGAGGGTTGCCAGCGATAGGTCCACTCACCCGAAACGATGTGCATCTTGTAATAGCCCGGACGGCGCACGATGTCGCTCGACACCTTAGCCAGCGTGGTGGCCACGCGTCTCCATCGGCGGGGATTGGGCCTGATGCCGCGGGCCCACATGCGCTCCATGCGCCGACGCATTTGGTTGCTGCCCATGAAGGGTGCCACGAGGCGCGGGAATTCCAGCGAGACGTCAGCACCATATTCGTAGGTGTTCATGTCGCCGCCCGACGAACGCGTCTGCCACTCGTAGGAGCCGTGCAGGTTGATGTCAAGCTTCTCGCCGCCACGGAAAGCATTGCGCTTCGTGAAGCCCAGCTTCAGTTCGGGGCCCATGCGTCCGATGGTGCGGTTGGTGAAATTGGTTTCGAGATAGACGTCGTACGGACGGTCGAAAACGCAGTTGACAACGAGGTCGAGCGTGTCTTCATTCTGAAGCAGGGAGAGCGGCGTCTGCCGGGCCGACAGTTGCGATGTGAGCTTCAGCAGGTCGGCGGGAGCCTGCAACTCGCGGATGAAGTCGATGTCGGAGAGATCCTTTGAGGTGCGGGGTATAAACTGGAAATCGGTCATCGAGAACAGCCCTGTGGCATTCAGCGCGTTGGCCGATTCCAGATAGAGGTCGTAGCTGTAAGGCTGGCGCGAGCGTAGACGCATAGCTCCCATCACGACGCGGGGTCTCACGGGCGAGTGCTTACCCCGATAGCGGAGGGTGAACGTGCGTCGGTGCAGGCTGTCGGTGAGTTCCTGCATGAAGGTTTTTTGCAGGTTCACGGTGATGTGGCCGATGTAATACTTTTTTCTAACTTCCTCGGCAATGCCGTCGGCCAGTTGCAAGCGTAGCTGGGCCTTGCCGGGCACCGATACCGTGTCGGCCAGATAACTGGCGTAGGCAGGCTGATAGAAGTAGTAGCCGTTGTTGCGGAAGAGGGTGGAGATGCGCTGTCGCTCTCCGTCGAGGGCAGCCGCCGTGAAGGCGTCGCCCGTGTGAAGCAGCGACTGGTCGGCCGTAGCGGCAATCAGGCTGTCGGCCTCGAGCGGGAAGCCCTGATAGCTGATGCTGTCGATAGTGAGTAGCGGTCCGGTAGTGATGTTGTAGCCTATCTTGGCCTTCTTCGGATTGCGCTGCGTGATGACGGCGTAGTCAACGGCGCCGTGGAAATAGCCGTAGTTGCGCAGCACGGTCTGCGCCACCTGGGCTCTCAGCTGGGGATTCACCCAACTCATGAGCACGGGCTGCTTACCGAACGACTCCGTGAGCCATTTGGCCACCTTTCCTTCCTTGCCCGAGAAAGCATTCCATATCCAGAGTCCGTAGGGGAAGGGAGTGCGAAAGTAGCTGCTGCCGAAGAGGGCACCGTTGGGAGCCGTGGCCAGGGCTGCCTCCACTTCCTCCTGCATGGTGAAGAAGTTTTTGTTGGCAACGCCAGAGGGCACACCACTGTCGCCTCGCTCATAGGCAATCTTCGTCAGTCCTACGAAAAGCTGGTCGCCGTCAGGAATGTTCTGCGTTGTCGAGCACGACGAGAGCAACAACATAGCCAATGCCGAAAACAGCCCAAGACCGATATGCAGGTATTTCCTATTCATCTTTCTTTACAACCTCCTTTCTTTCGATGCTGTCGCGCTGCAGCGTGTCACGGCGCACGCTGGGCAACAACTGCTGTTTCTCGCCGCGCAGGTTGAAGATATCCTTAAAATGCTGCAACGAGCGACGCCAGATGAAGCCTGCGCCATACTTCTCCGTATAGCCGTCGAGCCAGTCGTAGACGTTGTTCTCGTAGAAAAGCGTGACGTACTTGTTGGCCGTGTCGTCAAGACGATATTCAAACGTGACGTTGTCGAAGAACGACTGGTTCTGGTTCTGCACGTCGGCTCCGGTAGTTACCTTTCCGCCCACGGCTATCTTCAGACGATTGTTCCAGAAACGCTTTGCGAACTTGAAGGAATAATTGGTCGATACGTTGCCCGTGGCATCGGTCGTATTGTCGAGACCCACTGAGAAGTCTAACGTGCGCAGGGCGTTGCCGGTGATGTTGTTGATTTCGCTTTGCAGGAACGTGTTCAGCGCGTTGTTCATCGAGAAGCCGTTTGTATCGCCATCGGCCAGATACATGCCCGTAGTGAGCATCGTCACGGCCAGCTTGCCGCGTTGCTCCTTGCTCATCGACTGCAGTTCGGAATGCAGCTGCATGTCCTCTGGAGCGTCAAGCGTGAATTCCAAGCCCATGTCCTCGAGGGTCTTTGTAATGATGACGCCGCAGTCGAAATCGACGCTGCGCCCTACTCCATTACTACCCGAGACGGCTGTCTTCACATGTTCCGTCGCCGTGATGTTGAGCCTCGGATTCATCGGATTGCCCGTGAACTCCAGATAGCTGCCGTCCTGAATCGTGAACGTCTTCAGAGGAATAATGGGCAGCGAGTATTTCATCTCGCCGTTGGCCAGCGTGTAGCGGCCGGTGAGTCGCAGGTTGTCGGCCGTGTTGTAGATCATGCGCAACGAGCCGCCACCCATCAGGTCGATATAGTTACTCTTGTCGGTATTCAGATAAGCCATGATGTGGGCACCCTTCGACACGTCGACGGTCATGTCCATCGAGAAGCCCGTCAGCTCGGGGCGCTCCACGGTGGTCTGCGTGGTATCGGCAAAATCGGTGAAGCGCACGAGGCCATCCAGCTGATTGTCGGTGGTCAGAGGCGAGTCGCGCAGGATGTAGGTCAGGTCGGTACTGCCCAGCACGTCGAGCTTACCACGCATCATGAGGTTCGACAACAGGCCGTTCACCGTTCCGTAGAAATTCACGTAGGCTTTGCCGAAGGCTTCCGAGCGGGAATTCTCCTTCGAGTCGATGAGCAGGAAGTTCTGGGCCCGCATCTTCATGTCGAGGCGCATACGCGAGGGATTGGTGAAGTCCAGCGTGCCGTAGGTGGTCAGCGGCGAGGAGTTATTGGCATACATGTTGAAATTCTCAAGCAGCAGCTTGCTACCCTTGATGGCCACAGGGTCGTTGTCGAAGCGCAGGCGCACACCGTAAGGTTGGCTCACCATATAGGCTGAATCGAGGTAAATCTCGCCGTCGGCCACAGGCTTCGAGAGCGGGCCGCGCACGGTGACGGAGCCCTCGCCATAGCCTTCGAAGCCCACTATCTGCTGAGGAATAAAGCCATTCATGAGCGAAAGCGGCATGCGCGCCAGGTTCACCTGGGCATCGAGGAATCCGCCCTGGCTATCAGTCTCCTTATTATAATAGGTTCCGCTGACAGTGGCAATCTCCTGCCCCTCGAGCGAGAGGATGCCGTCGACGTAATGGGAGCCGTCGTCCTTCGGCATATAGACAAACTCAGTGCCGAGATTGCCAACGGGGCTACCTTCATAGACGAGATTCTTTACTGCCAAATCGCTCGACACGCTCACCTCTTCGTCGGTCTGCACAAAGTGGACGTCGCCGTTGAGCATGCCTTGCACGGCAGGCGTATAAGGTATCACGGAGAGGATGCGTTCCAAATCGAAGTGATGCAGCGAGGCGGTGATGTCCTGCTTGGCATCTTCGTTGTCGTCGTTGGTATAGATCTGCACACCCGTGCCGTCGGCAGCCTTCAGCACCACATCGGCCGACACGCGGTTGTCGCTGTCCAGGAAGACGTAGTTATCGTCGTTGACGGTGAACTTCCTGTAGCCCAACACTGGCTCCTTGCCGTAGGTGCGGAACATGAAGCCGCCGTTCTCCATCGTGGCTTGCAGGCCGAGGCGCACGCCCAGCTCGCCCTTGGCGTCGTAGAGGCGGGTGCCGAAGGTGGTGCCGCGGTCTTGCACAATGCCGTCAACGAGGGCGTTGAAGGTGTATTGCGGGTTCTTCTCGTTGTTGCGTATCTGAGCCTGATACGACGTGCGCACGGAGTCGGAACGGATGGAGAAGTTCACGGTGTCGAGCAACATGCTGTCGACGACGAGCGATTCCAGATGCAGGTTGCCATTCAGTCCGACGAGGGGCGAAGACGTGACGTTGCAGTTCAGGTTGCTCAGCCCGTAGCCATAGCGCTGCATCAGGTCGACGAAGAAGTTGTCGCGTCCGCTGCTCAGTGTCAGTCGGGCGTCGGGCAGCACACTGCGCAGACGTCCCTGGTCGATGAGTCGCTCGTCGTATTGGCGCTGGGCCTCTGCCATGAGTCTGTTGCCGGCATCGAGCAGCCGCTCGTAGTTGCCTTTGGCATCAAGGTCCAGATGGAAGTCGCCGCAGTCGACGACAGCACGTGTCTGGTCGCGCGACGTCAGGGCATCAATCCACATGTCGCCAGGCCTATACACTTCATCTTTCATGCGCAGGGTCAGGTCGCCAACCGATCCCTGCACCTTATGATACTGCTTCAGGTCGCTGTCGATGTCGAGGTGGGCACAGCCGCTCACCACCATCATGCTGTCTACGAATCCCAGCCGTTGCAGGTCGGCCTTGGCAAGGTCCATCACCACCGTGCCACGCAGGCGGTTCTCGCTCATCAGCGCGTCTACTCTTGCCACGCCGTCGAGCAGGTTGTTGCTACTGTTCACGGTGGCCAGGGCGCGCCCGTTGCGCACCTTGGCGTCGGCCTTCATGCCTGCAAGGTTGTAGCCCGCATAGCGGAACTGCTGCACGTCGGCCTTGGCAGTAAGCGTCGTGCGGGGCGACATCAGGTCGGTGCCCTGCCCCTTCAGGTCGATGGTGGCGGTAAGAGGCGACAGTCCGTAGTTTGGCAGGAAATGCTGCAGCGCCAGCTTGTTGGCTTTCAGTTTGGCCTCGTAAGCCTCACGACTGGCATCATAGCTGACGTTGCCGCCCAGCGTGCCGCTACCTTCGCTGGCTGTGAAACGGGCGGCATACTTCTGCCCGTCGGCCTTCAGATTGCCTTTCAGCGCCAGGTTCTTCGGTATGTTCACGTCCTTGCGCAGATCCTTGGGCATCAGCTCTTTCAGGAAAGCGGCGTTGCAGGCATGTGCATCGACGTCGACATCTGCCTTCAGGCGGTCAAGGTTATCGAGGTTCTGCACAGAGCCCGTTGCCTTCATACGGAAAGCAGTGGGCAGCGAAACACTCAGGTCGCTGAACGCCATGTTCTGCATGTTGCCACGCAGCGTGCCGTCAACCTTCAGCTGCTGGTTGGGCCACTTCTGGCGGAAACCGGCAGGCATGTCTTTCATGAAGCGCATCAGGTCCTGCTTGCCTAGCGAGGCATGCACGGTGCCTTTCAGCGTGCCGGGATGCACCTCATTGAAAGAGTCGAGCGACATGTCGAGGTCGCCGCCTATCGACGACTCAGAGGTTTCTATCTTTGCGTCTTTCAGTTTCAAGCGGTTGTCGGCCAGCGCCACCTGCCCCGAAACATTTTTCACGTCGAAGCCGCTGCCTTCCTTCAACTTGAGCGACTTTAGGTTAGCCGTCGCTTTCGGGCTGCCGTCGTTGCTGTAGCTTATGTCCTCAGCCCTCATCGCCACGTCCTTCACCTTGATGTCGTTGTAGCAGCCACTGCTGTTCTTGATGTCGATGCTCCCCACCTCGTAATGCCCGTTCTTCAGGTCGAACGAGCCGTTTTCAATCGTGGCATCACCCAAGTTGGCTGCAATGAAGGTATCGTCAGAGTCTTTCTCGCCGGGCATGGTGAGCCAGATGTTGGAGTTCTCAATCTTTGCTTTCTTAGCGAGGATGCGCCATGGGGTTTCGCTCTTCGTGGTGTCCTCAGGCACGCTGTCGGCCAGCACCACTTTCAGGTCGGCATCCTTCAGCAAGACGTCGTCGAGGTTCACATCGCTCACGTTGGGATCGTCCTTCCCCTTAAACAGCACGTCGGAGTTTTTCACGCTCAGTTTCCCCACGCGGCCTTTCACGCGGGCGGCCTGCACGAAATCGGCCGTATTCAGATAGGCATCCTCAAAAGTCAACTCGTCAACGACCACTTGCTTTTTCAGCAGGGGCTTCAGCCTGACGTCGGCCACAACGCTGCCCACGCGGGCCAGCGTGTCGCCAGGCTGCCCGGTCACGCTGTCGCGCTGCACGACGCTGACGTCGTTCAAGGATAAGTCGAGGGGAAACTTCAACCGCACGTTGCCTACGCTGACATCCATGCCGGTCTTCTCTGATGCATAGGCCGAAGCCTGCTTTACTGCCCACCGCTGGAACGGAGGGAAGTAAAGCAGTCCTGCTACTGACGAGACAAGCACTATGGGAACCAATACGGCTGCTCCCATCCACTTCAGGATTCTCTTCATAAGTCGGCCTGTTGTTCTTTCTGACTGCAAAGATAACGACTTTTGACGATACTTCCAAGGATTTCTTTCAGTTTTATAAAACCGAGCAACCAAAATCGGCTTTCCGCCGTTCTGCAGGTGCCTTTCCGCTGTTCTGCAGGCGCCGTTCCGCCGTTCTGAAAGCTACAGAACGTGTTTACCAACTATGTACCACGGCCTGGTAATACTTGTACCACGGCCTGGTAATACTTGTACCACGGCCTGGTAATACTTGTACCACGGCCTGGTAATACCTTTACCACGCGCTGGTACAAGTATTACCACGTAGTGGTACAAAAAAAGAAACGCCTCCCTGCACATCCTTTGTGTGCAGGGAGGCTGATTGTTACTGATGGCTACGTGCCCAGATTCTACCTGAATGCTTTCCACAGCGGGTCGTCGGGCAGCGGAGCCTCGAGGCTGATGGGCTGCTTCGACACGGGATGTACAAACTCCACACGGCGGGAAAGCAGCGAGATGCTGCCGTCGGGATTCGAGCGGGGAGCACCATATTTCAGGTCGCCCTTGATGGGCAAGCCGATGGCTGAGAGCTGGCATCTTATCTGATGATGGCGCCCCGTTAAGAGGTTGACTTCCAGTAGTTTGTACTTATCTGACTCACCAATCACTCTATACTTCAGAGCGGCGCGTTTGGCCCCCGGCTTTTCGCGGTTGTAGGCGTAGCTTTTGTTCTGCTTTTCGTTGCGCGTCAGCCAGTGCTCCAGAAGATGGAAGCCATCGTCGTCGGCCGTCGTGGAATCGTTGGACTGCAACTTGGGAACAATCGCCCAATACGTCTTGCGGACCTCGCCATTGGCGAACATCCGGTTCAGGCGCTCCAAAGCTTTCGACGTACGGGCAAAAATCACCAGACCACTCACGGGGCGGTCGAGCCGGTGGGTGACGCCCAGGAACACGGCACCAGGCTTCTGATACTTCTCCTTGATATAGTCTTTCACCGTCTCCGACAGCGGCTTGTCGCCAGTCTTGTCGCCCTGCACGATTTCGCCACTGCTCTTCGAAATGACGATCAGATGATTATCCTCGTAGACTACTTGCATGTCAGTTTCGTCTTCAATGGTTTCAGACCTTCGGCCCGGGTGGTAAGCACAACGCTGCCTGCCTGGCGGCCTGCGCGCAGGATGACCATGGCCGAACCGTTATAGAGATGGATATGGTCGGTGCAGTAGAGTTCGTCGCTGCGAATGTTGCCATTGCTGACGGCAACGATGCGGGCATCGCCCTCAGTGGCGAACTGCAACTCGTGCTGGGCGCTATAGACACGGCGGCCTTTGCTGTCGACGGCATAGATGCGCACGTGCTGCAGGTCCAAACCATCGGCCCGCCAGCCGTCTTGATCGGGCACGGCCACCAACTTCACAGCCTTGCCCGGAGTCTCTACCTGATGGCGGGCCACCTCTCGCCCACCCTTGTAGGCAATGGCAACGGCCTTTCCTGGTTGATACTCAACGTCGTCCCAGCGTATCTGGTTGCGACGCTTGGCATCACCTGTAGGATTCGCTTTACGGCCGAGGCTCTTACCGTTGACCACGAGTTCCACCTCGTCGGCATTGGTATAGGTGATGAGCTGCAGGTGCGTACCAGGCTTGCGGTCCCAATGGTCGGAAAGACCGTCGTTGCCCGTCTGCACACCATTCCACATCTGGTCGCCACGGCTGTCGACCACGGCGATGTGAACAAGGGGCTCGTCGGGCTTGAACATACTCTTCATCAGGTAGGCCTTGGGCTTTGGTTCGAGCGCGATGTCGAACACGCCTTGTGCCCAGCCCTTGGCCGGCCAGCCCTGCGATTCGCCCAGATAGTCGATGGCGCCCCAGTAGGCCAGGCCGATGACTTTGTCAAGGTCCATCTCGAAGAAGTTCGGCCCCATAGCTGCCACAGCGGCTTCGCTCTGATAGAACGTCATCCAGGGGAAACGGCGTCCGTCGCCAGGGAAGTACATGTAGCGATAGTTGTAGGCCTGCACATCGGTCTGCATGGCCAGGTCGCAAGGCAGCGAGTCGGTGTCCCAGTTGCGATAGCGGGGATGCATGGCCACGGTGACGAGGCGTGTGGAGTCGTAACGCTGAAGGAGCGCCTTCTGCAGTTTATACATCGTCACGCCAAAGTCGTTGAAAGGCATGTTGGGGTCTTGCTGCAACTCGTTGCCCAAACTCCACATCACCACGGAAGGAGAGTTGCGGTCGCGCTTCACCCACTCGGGCACGTCGTATTGCCAGAGCTGCTCGAAGGGCACGCGCCCGCCGGTGTGCTGCCGCGTCCACTTGTCGTAGAGTTCATCGACCACCAGGATACCACACTCGTCGCAGAGTTCTATGAACTCGCGGCTATAGGGATTATGGCTAGTCCTGATGTGATTGATGCCGAACTGCTTCATCAACTCCAGGCGCTTCTTGATGGCACGTGGATAGTTGGCTGCCCCCAGCGCGCCCAGCGAGTGATGATTGGCATAGCCTTGCAGGAGCACCTTGCGCCCATTGAGCCGCAAGCCATAGTCAGGCCCTATCTCGACGGTGCGGATACCGAAGCGTTCACTCACCTCGTCGGCCACTGTGCCATCCTCGCGAAGAAGCTGGGCCACAACGGTATAGAGGCGGGGCGAGTCGATGTCCCAGAGTTGCGGACTGGGAATCTCTATCTCTGGCATCTGTGCCTCCATCGTGCGCGACTGGGTGTTGCGGCAGCGTGTGGCCGTGCCTTCATACACTTGCTGACCATCGGGATCCAATATGCGCACGCGCAACGACGACTGACGGTCGCGGCCGCGATTTGTGAACTCGGCAGAGATCTTGACATAGCGGTTCTCGCGCGTGGTAATATAAAGAGGATGGCGGGTGAAGAACTGATCGGCCGAGGTGGTGATGAGCTTTACGCTGCGAAACAAACCGCCACCCGTATACCAGCGGGAGTTCTGAGGCTCGCGTGTGTCGGCCCGCACGGCGATGACATTGTCTTCGCCCCAGCGCAGGCGCCCCGTCAGGTCTATCTCGAAGCCCACGTAGCCATAGTCGGTGCCGCCGATGCGTTCACCGTTCAGGTAGACATCGCCCACATACATGATGCCACCGAAGTCGAGCACCACGCGTTTGTCCTTCAGCGAGGCATCCGGTGTAAGGTGATAGCGGTACCACCCCTGCCCCATTTCCTTGAAGCCACGGCTCGACAGGCGACTCTTGATGTTGGCCGCCACGTCGGTGTTGTCGGCCTTCTCGTCGGAAGCAGGAGCCACCCAGGGCTGTTCGATCTGGAAGTCGTGAGGCAGGTCTACCTCACGCCAACGCGTATCATCAAACAGGGGCCGGCCTGCCCCAGGCACGTCACCAGCCTGGAACCGCCAACCCCAGTTGAGGTTTTCCACTTGCCGCGTCTGTGCTTGCACCAACACGGCAGGAAGCATCAGCATGCCAAGCAGCAACGAGCGCCGCCTGGAACTGATGCCTTGAAGAATGCTTTTTCTCATAAACTACATGTTCATGCCGCCATCGACCTGGATGACCTGACCGCTGACATACGAGGAGAGGTCGCTGGCCAGATAGACGGCTGTGTTGGCAATGTCGTCGACGGTACCACCGCGGCGCAGAGGTATCTTCTGGCACCACTCCTTGCGCACGTCCTCAGGAAGGGCCTGCGTCATGGCAGTATCGATGAAGCCCGGAGCAATGGCGTTGGCACGGATGCCCTTGGGGCCCATTTCCTGGGCGATAGACTTAGCAAGAGCAATGAGTCCAGCCTTAGAGGCTGCATAGTTGGCCTGTCCGGCATTGCCGTGAACACCCACGACCGAGGCCATGTTGATGATGGAGCCGCCACGCTGGCGCATCATGATGGGCACGCAGGCATGGATGAAGTTGAAAGCCGACTTCAGATTGACGGCAATCACGGCATCCCACTGCTGTTCGCTCATACGCAGCATCAGGCCGTCCTTAGTGATGCCGGCGTTGTTGACGAGGATATCGATACTTCCGAACTCCTCCTTCACCTGCTTCACCACTTCTTCCGTCTGCTGGAAGTCGGCAGCATTCGAAGCATAACTCTTGGCCTTCACGCCCAGAGCCTCGATTTCGGCCTGTGTCTCCTCGTTCACGGCGAGGTCGGTAAATGCGATGTTGGCGCCTTCAGCGGCGAAACGAAGTGCAATGGCCTTGCCAATGCCACGTGCAGCACCTGTAATCAGGGCTGTCTTACCTTGTAATAATCCCATAAGTGTTTCTTTGAATTGTTAACAATATGTTTTGTTGATGTTTTATTTCATGATACGCTTTCCCAAAGCGCCGTAGACCACCTTGGCTACCTGAGGCTTGGTAGCCTCCTCGGTCATACCGTGGGCAATGCGGCCGTAGATGTAGGGTACCTCAAGGCCCTTGATGCAGTAGTGGGTGATATCAGCCACCAGGTCGACGTTGTCGATGTCGAACTCGCCCTCCTCCTTGCCTTCGGCATACACCTTGCGGAAAAGTTTGATTTCCTCGTCGTCGAAGTTCTTGCGCACTTTCTCGACGGTCCATATGTTGCGGAAGAACTCGGCACGCAGGTTGCCGTTTCTGACCACCGTCTCGCGAATGGAACTCAGATGGGTGTAGATGAGTTCGATGATCTTCTCCTGCGGACGAATCTTCTTGGCCGCCACCTCGTCGAGTTTGTCGCTCAGACGCTCCAGCTCGGTTTCGATGACAGCATAATAGACTTCCTCCTTACTTTTAAAATAGGTGTAAAGCGTGCGGCGGCCCTTACCCGATGCCACAGCAATGTCGTTCATTGTCGTGTTGGCAAGGCCGTTTTTTGCAAACAGCTGACGGGCCACTTCTACAAGTTTTTGTCTAGTCTTTGATATCGACATGATGTCTTCCTTTCTTTTATGTATGAAAATTGCACACCACTATTGCTGTGTGCAAAAGTAATCTTTTTCTTTTTAACACACAAATAATTCTGGTTAAAAATGAGAAAAATCAATCTTTTTGAAAAATAATACGCGCAATATTTGGACATTTCAAAAAAAAGCAGTACCTTTGCACCCGCTTACAAGAAATAACATCGCGGAGTGGAGCAGTTGGTAGCTCGCCAGGCTCATAACCTGGAGGTCGCATGTTCGAGTCCTGCCTCCGCAACTCAGAGAAGTCTAAACTAGGTTTAGGCTTCTTTTTTTGTTGAATATTTTGTAGTTTCCAGATTTTTATGTACATTTGCACTACGTTTATAAACCTTTTAAAGACAAATGCATTATGTTTGGACTAGGCATGCAAGAAATCCTCATTATCGCTTTCATCGTGTTGCTGCTCTTCGGCGGTAAGAAAATTCCCGAACTCATGAAGGGACTGGGAAAGGGCGTGAAGAGCTTTAAGGACGGTATGAAGGAAGTCGACGACGAATTGAAGGACCTGAACGACAAGAAGGAAGAGGCTAAGAAGGAATGAGCGACGATGCTGAAAAGGTGACGACGCAGTCACCGCAGCAGCTGGCTGAAGGCATGACGTTCTGGGATCATCTCGACGAACTGCGCTCGCGACTGCTGCGCTGTCTGGCGCTGACGGCGGTGTTGGGCGTGGTGGCGTTCGCACTGAAGGAACCGCTCTTCGACGTGGTGCTGGCACCGCGATCGAGCGACTTCCTGACCTATCGGCTGCTGGGCGTGGAGCCGTTTGTCGTAGGACTGATGAACACGGGGCTGACCGAACAATTCATGATTCATCTGAAGGTGGCCCTCTATGCAGGACTGCTGGTTGCTTCGCCCTACGTGCTCTATCAGGTGTTTGCCTTTGTGTCGCCGGCACTCTATGAGAAGGAGCGCCACTATGCCGTGCAGATTGTGGGGTCGGCCTACGTGATGTTTGCCATCGGCACCCTGCTCAACTACCTACTCATTTTCCCGCTCACCGTGCGCTTCCTTGGCACCTATCAGGTCAGTCCCGATGTGGCCAACATGCTCACGCTACAGTCCTACATCGACACGCTCATCACCATGAGCCTCGTCATGGGACTGGTGTTCGAACTGCCCGTTGTCTGCTGGATACTCGGTCGCATGGGGCTGCTCAACCGCTCGAAGATGCGCGAATATCGGCGCCATGCTGTCATCGCAATCCTCATCGTAGCAGCTATCATCACCCCCACCACCGATGCCTTCACGCTCCTGATTGTCGCCTTACCCATCTGGCTGCTCTACGAACTGAGCATTCTTTTAGTGAAATCGTAAATCAGTAAATCATAAATCCCCCAAAATCCCATGTTAAAGAAAATCCGTACCATTCTCGCCCTGGTGTTCTTCATCGGCATCACGCTGCTCTTCCTCGACTTCACGGGCACAGCCCATCGCTGGCTCTCGTGGATGGCAAAGGTGCAGTTCCTGCCCGCCGTTCTGGCGCTGAACGCCCTCGTGGTCATTGCCCTCGTGGTGCTGACGCTAGTTTTCGGGCGCATCTACTGCTCGGTCATCTGTCCTCTGGGCGTGTTCCAAGACCTCATTGCCCGACTGGGCAAGCGGGCGAAGAAAAACCGCTACACCTACTCGCAGCCTCTTACGTGGCTGCGCTATTCGGTGCTCGCCGTATTCATCGTGGCGCTGGCAGCTGGTGTGGGCACTATCGTACAGTTGCTGGCCCCCTACTCTGCCTTTGGCCGCATCGCCACCACCATCTTCCAGCCCCTCTGGAAACTCTGCAACAACGGTCTGGCTGCCATTGCCGAACGCATCGACAGCTATGCCTTCTATTCGGTCGACGTGCTGCTGCCGTCGTTCGGAGCAGTCCTGGCTATTGCCGTATTGACCGTTCTGATACTCTTCCCATTGGCATGGCGAAACGGCCGCACCTATTGCAACACCATCTGCCCCGTGGGCACGGTGCTCTCCTTCCTGGCCCGTTTCTCGCTTTTCAAGATTCGCTTCGACGAAGAGAAATGCCGCAACTGCTCGCTCTGCACCAAAAACTGCAAAGCCTCGTGCATCGACTTCAAAAACCACAAGGTAGACTATTCACGCTGTGTGGTCTGTGGCGACTGCATCAGCAAGTGTAACTTCGATGCCCTGCATTATTCCATGAAGCCCAGCCACGCAAAGAAAACCAGTCAGGCCAGCCAGCCTAATCATAGCGCCGACTCTTCACGCCGCTCATTCCTTCTCGCAAGTGGGCTCATTGCCACGTCAGCACTCGCTCAGGAGAAGAAAAAGGTTGATGGCGGATTCGCCGAGATCAAGGAAAAGGCCATCCCCACACGCCAAACACCCATCACGCCTCCAGGTTCGCTTTCTGCCAAAAACTTTGCCCAGCACTGCACGGGTTGCCAGCTCTGCGTCTCGGAATGTCCGAACCAAGTGCTGCGCCCGTCGACCGACCTCATGCACCTGATGTTGCCTACGATGAGCTACGAACTGGGCTATTGCCGCCCCGAATGCAACCGCTGCTCTGAGGTATGCCCGGCTGGAGCTATCAAGCCTATCACGCCGGAGGTGAAAGCATCCACGCAGATTGGCCATGCCGTATGGATAAAGAAAAACTGCCTCGTGCTGACCGACGGCGTGGAATGCGGCAACTGCGCACGCCACTGCCCGACGGGTGCCATTGAGATGGTGCCCAGCGATCCCGACAACGAAGAATCGCCCTACGTGCCTGCCGTCAACGAAAACCGTTGCATTGGTTGCGGTGCCTGCGAAAATCTCTGTCCTTCCCGGCCCTTCCCGGCTATCTATGTCGAAGGACACGAAGTCCATCGCGAAGTTTAACAAACCACAATAGGTTCTCAACTACACTCCAAAAATCAACAAGATAATGACGAAAGACAACAACATATCCCGCCGCGGCTTCCTGAAGCTCTTCGGGGCTGGAGCCATAGCAACGACAGCCGCCGTCACAGGCTGCAAGAGCAAGAAGCAACAGGCCATTGCCGACGAATATAAGAAGCAAGTGGAACCCCCTAAGGGCAAGATGACCTATCGCCAGAATCCCACTACCGGCGACCGCGTGTCGCTACTGGGCTACGGAATGATGCGACTTCCGACTTTGCCTAACGCCAAGGAAGGCGAGGACCCCGACTTCGACCAGGAAATGATCAATCGACAGGTGGACTATGCCATTGAGCACGGCCTGAACTATTTCGACACATCCCCCGCCTACTGCCGCGGACTCTCCGAACGCTGCACGGGCATCGCCCTTCATCGCCACAAGCGCAGCGAGTACTTTGTGGCCACGAAGCTCTCTAACTTCTCGCCCGAGACGCAGACGCGTGAAGGCAGCATAGAAATGTACCACAACTCTATGAAGGAATTGCAGGTCGACTACATCGACTACTACCTCCTGCATAGTATCGGAGGTGGCGGCATGGATGCCTTCAACACCCGCTACATGGAAAACGGCATGCTCGACTACCTCGTGGAAGAGCGCAAAGCAGGGCGCATACGCAACCTCGGTTTCTCCTACCACGGCGACGTCGAGGTGTTCGACACGCTTCTTTCCTGGCATGACAAATACAAGTGGGACTTCGTGCAGATCGAGCTGAACTACCTCGACTGGGACTACGCCAACGAGATTAACGACAGCAACACCGACGCCTCCTATCTCTATGCCGAACTACAGAAGCGCGGCATCCCTGCCGTCATTATGGAGCCTCTGATCGGAGGCCGATTGGCCAACGTGCCGCAGTTCGTGGCCAACGAACTGAAGCAGCGCGATCCCGAACACAGCGTAGCCTCATGGGCATTCCGCTATGCCGGTACGCCAGAGGGCGTGCTCACCGTGCTTTCGGGCATGACCTATATGGAGCACCTCCGTGACAACCTCCTTTCCTACTGTCCCCTGAAGCCTCTCAACGAGCAGGAACAACGCTTCCTCGACGACGACATCGCCCGCAAGCTGTTCTCCATGCAGAACATTCCCTGCAACGACTGCAAGTACTGCATGCCCTGCCCCTACGGACTCGACATTCCCGGCATCTTCGTACATTATAATAAATGCAAAAACGAGGGTACACTGCCCACTGATGTGATGGACCCCGAGTACATGAAACTGCGCCGGCAGTACCTCATCGGACTCGACCGTGCTGTGCCTCGCCTGCGACAGGCCAACCACTGCATCCAATGTGGCCAGTGCGAGCCTCATTGTCCCCAGAACATCCGCATACCGCGCGAACTGCAGAAAATCGACCAGTTTGTGGAAGATTTGAAGCAAAACCGCTCGTTCCTCGAGGCCCATCAACCAAAGGAAGAAGCAGCCGACGAATAAAACGCCCTGCACAGTAGGCTGTAGAGCCATGTCATAATAGTGCCCCCAGAAGCTTTGTATAGACTTCTGGGGGCTTATTTATGTAGGGAAAATCCTCACGAAACGAATGCTTTATAAAAGCAAAATAAGTTGTTTTACACGATAAAACAACTTATTTTACGCAACAAAACAGCCTGTTTTGCTGACATGACTCAGCCACTCATGAGAACCTTCATCAGAACTGCTCAAGCACCTGGATGCGTTTCTCCGTGGGAGGATGAGTGGAGAAGAGCGAAGTGAAGAAAGAGGAAAAGCCGGAAGTAAGGCCTTGCGGATGGATAATGAAAAGCTGGGCCACATCGTCGCGCTGCGTGTTTTGCAGACCAGGATCGTCTGAAATCTTTCGCAGAGCCGAAGCCAGTGCCAGTGGGTCGCCACAAAGCTCGGCACCACCGGCATCGGCCATATACTCGCGCTTGCGGGAGATGGCGAAGCGCGTGAGCAATGTAAAGAAATAGGCGATGGCCATGCAGATTATTGCCACAATCATGATGAGGATGAGCGAAAGCCCCGTGCCACGCCCGTCGCGGTCGCTGTCACTATATCGGCCAAACACCATCACGTTGTTCATCAGCCGAGCCGAGACGCTCAACACCGTAGAGACAATACCCACGAAGATGATGCTCGTGATGAGCAGACGCGTGTCGCGATTGCGAATGTGGGTCAACTCATGGCCCAGCACCCCCGCAAGCTCGTCGTCTGTAAGGCGACTGGCCAACCCCGTTGTCACGGTGACGGTGTAACTGTTTTTGTCGATTCCACTGGCGAAAGCGTTTAGTTGAGGGTCGTCAACAACATTGATCTTCGGCATCTCCATACCACACGTCATACAGAGATTCTCCACAATATTATATATGCGTGGATTCTCGCGACGCTCCAACGGCCGGGCTCCAACGGCTCGACGTATCATAGCGGCATTGGAAAAATAGGCTATAAGGAACCACAGCCCCACTCCACCTACCACCCACGGCAACGACTGCAAGAAATAGTAGTTGACATGGGCCATATCCACTTGATTGACAAAGTTGCCGTAGTCATCGTAGTAGCCGTTTCCCATATAGCTCAGCACGGCCAGGAATATCCAGACCATGCCGAGGATAATGACAGGAAACAACAGCAACAACAGAACGCTTTTCATGTTGTTGCGACGAATTTGCGTCTGTATGCCAACGTACTTCATCTTATTCAGCTACGCCAAACCAGAACTTTCAATTCCCATTTTTCAATTAAAATTGATCTCCGGTGCCTTGTCAAGGTCGGAACGCTCTTCCTTCGACACCTCGAACATCGGCTCCTTGTGGAATCCGAACATATTGGCAAAGATGTTCGACGGGAACGTCTGCACGGCATTGTTGAATTCGCGAGTAGCGGTATTGAAGTAACGGCGAACGGCGGCCAGTTTGTTCTCGATATCGGCAATCTCGGTCTGCAACTGCAGGAAATTCTGGTTCGCCTTCAGATCTGGATAAGCCTCCAGGGAAATCTTCAGTCCCGACAGCGCCTGTGTCAGCGCATTCTCAGCGTTGATCTTCTCGCCAATCGATGAGGCATTGATAGCTGCTGAACGAGCCTCAGTGACACGTGTCAACACTTCCTTCTCATGCTCGGCATAACCCTTCACTACAGCCACCAACTGTCCCACAAGGTCATGGCGCTGCTTTAACTGTACATCGATATTGGCAAATGCATTCTCGCGGTTGTTGCGCAACTTCACAAGATTGTTGTACACACCAACTGCCCAAAGTCCCAGCAGTACGACGCCTGCAATGATAATCAACAGAATTGTCATGGTCTAAGTTACTTTTTTAGTTATGATAGATAAAAGATACCGCAAAGATACAAAAAAAATAGATTACACAACAAAAACATTGCTATTTTTTTCATTTTACAAAAAAAGCCGGCCACAATCCCATCGCAGGATCATGACCGGCTTCTATACACTTTATTGCTTTCTCAATATTTTCATAACCTTCTCGTAATAACGCTGCGTATGCTTCACGCTGTAGTTAACGCCGCCGTTCCAAGAACGAATAGCCTTCTCCACGTTATTCTTCGGGTTATACCACGACTGTATGAGCAAAAACATCTCCTTCGACTTCTTCACGTCCAGCCTGTCTGATAACTGATAGCGTTTCGTGCTTTTTCTCTGCTTCAGTATTTCATTACAGTCTGCCACCAAAATCGGAGTTATCTGCATTGCACCGACTTGATTGCCGTTCTTTGCACGATGATTTCCGTTGCTCTCTACCTCAATAATAGCTTCCATCACTGGAGTCCAATCGAAGTTCTTAGCCGTTGTCCTACTACCATTGCCTGCTGCCAGAGCAGAATGTGGGTTCGCCAGTAAAATCATTAATGCCACCAAGGCATAAAAAAACTTTCTCT
Source organism: uncultured Prevotellaceae bacterium (assembly GCA_902781315.1). GTDB lineage: Bacteria > Bacteroidota > Bacteroidia > Bacteroidales > Bacteroidaceae > Prevotella. The sequence continues at coordinate 556 of CACZIT010000035.1, read as the reverse complement.
TCATAACATTATTTTTAGGGAGTCACAGGCATCAGAAAAAGCAGCACATGCCCACGAGCGATCAGCATTGATTGCAAAAGGAGAGAATAACGATGGTTTCCGAATAAAAACCTATTCCGTGAATCCTTTAATCACTCTAACTCCATTAGAATTTTAACCGATAACCTTCCGAAACAAAAGGAAGCATTATCTTTTATTCGGCTGCAAAGGTACGAAAAACTTTTTAAACAAACAAGTATTATGCATCCTTTTCTACTTTTTTAAGAATTATAAACCATTGAAAATCAATGCTTTTTGATTTACATCAACTCTGTAAAGCCACTACTACAACCAGAAAAGCAACACCTGCACTCACCTATTTACATTCCACCTTCAAAGCGTTTTTTAACAAATACAACTAAACGAATAGGCAAAAAAAAGAGCCGTACACATCATTGCTGAGGTGTAAGGCTCATCAAACAAAAAAGCCCTGAGATCACGATGACCTCAGGGCTCACTCTTAAAAGATGGCGGCTACCTACTCTCCCACATTGCATTGCAGTACCATCGGCGCAAG